>NZ_JZKF01000019.1 GCF_000962825.1 Actinoplanes rectilineatus | reverse complement strand
GCAGTCAGGGTCTGCCTCTGTGGTGATTTCGGGCGCTCAGCACGCCCGAATTCACCACACCCACAACAGCGTGGTGATTTGGGGCGTCCAGCGCGCCCGAATTCACCACACCCACAACAGCGTGGTGATTTCGGGCGTCCAGCGCGCCCGTATTCACCACACCACCAGGGGTGTGGTGAATTGAGGCGTCCAGCACGCCCGAAATCACCACACGGATGGGCTTCGCACCCTGACCACGAAACGTGTCTAGTGCGGGTCGTTCTCGGGCCCGTAGGCGGCGAGGAAGCGGTCCCGGAAGGTGTCCATCCGCCAGACCGGGGCCGCGGTGTCCGGCTTGATGCCGTCGGTCCAGCCCCAGGAGGCGATCCGGTCGAGGACCTTCGGGTCCTTGGCCACCACCGTGATCGGCACGTCGTGCGAGGCGTTCAGGCCGACCACGATCGAGTTGGGCTGGTGGTCGCCGAGGAACACCATCACGGTGTTCTCGTCGCCGTACTTCTCCAGGTACTGCATCAGCGAGTCGACCGAGTAGGCGATCGAGCGGGCGTACTCCGTGCGTACCCGATGATTGTCCTTGTAGAGACTTTGCGGGGTCTCGGCGTCGGCGACGACCGGGCCGTAGACGCTGCCGTCACCCATCGCGTCCCAGTCGAGCATGCCCGGCACCGGCGCCCACGGGGTGTGGCTGGACGTCAGTGTGATCTCGGCGGCCAGCTTCGGCCGGTCGGTCTTGCTGTGCTCCAGGTCGTGGTACGCCTTCATCACGAACTGGTCGGGCATCGACGACCAGCTGAACGCCGGGCCGTTGTAGCCCAGGGTGTGCGAGTCGTAGATGTGGTCGTATCCGTAGAACTGTCCTTCCGGCCAGGCGAAGGAGATGCCCGGTTCGACGCCGACCGACCGGTGCCCGGAGTTCTTGAACGCCCGGGTCAGCGTGAGCCGGTCCGAGGCGACCAGGCTGCGGTACCGTGCCTCGTTCTCCACCCACATGCCGGACAGGAAGGTGGAGTGGGCCAGCCAGCTGCCGCCGCCCGAGGTGGGTGAGGTGAGCCAGCCGCTGCGGGCGGAGAAACCGGCCTTGGCAAGCCGCTCGGTGTTGGCCGCGAGGCTGTTCAGGACCGCGCCGTTGAATTCCGGGTTCTCCACCGCGTCCCGGCCGTAGCTCTCGATGAACGCCAGCATCACGTCCTTGTCGCGCAGGGCGGTGAGCAGCTGGTCGCCGGGCTGGTCACGGTAGGCGTCGATCTTCACCTCGGCGGCGAACCTCTCCCGGTCCCTCAGATCGTTCGGCAGTGCCAGCGCGGTGTGCGCCGCCAGTTCCGAGGCGGTGTAGGACGCCACCGGGATGCCGCCGATCAGCTGTACGCCGAGGGCGGCGAGCGCGACCCAGGCGACACCCACCGTGCCGAGGCCCCGCCAGGCCCGGGCACGGTGGGCGGTCAGGATGCCGCCGAGCCGCTGGATCGCCCAGGTCATCCCGGCGACCAGGCCCACGGCGAGGAGGACGACGCCGACGGCGACGCCGATGGCGGAGGGCCGGCCGAGCGAGTCGACGAGGAAGTTGAAGCCGTCGTCGAAGAGCGCCCAGTCGAGCACCGGGTCGAACCGGCGGGCCAGCACCGCGAAGAAGCCGACGTCCACCAGTTTGACCACGGTCAGCAGGCCGAGGATCACGCCGATGGTGATCGTGAACACCCGGCGGAACCGTCCCTTCTGCGGTAGCGACAGCAGAAGCATCCCGGCTACCAAGGCTTCGACCGGAATGCGAACCAGCGCCGTCCACACCGAGTTTCCGGGCGGGAGCCGGGTGATCTGGTCCGGGACGATCAACGCCAGGAAGACCAGAAGCAGGGCGAATCCCGTGGTCACGTGCCGGAGGACGCGGCGGTACGGCTTGGTTGGGCTCACGTTCCTTTCATACGCCAACCGGCTGTTCCCGGTTCGACCGGTCACCCGTGACAAAAGTCAGTGGCTGAGTGAGCACTCGCTCATTACAGTGTGCGGCATGGAACCACGACGCCGTCGTGTCCCGGCCCTGGCGCCGGAGGAACGACGGGCCGCATTGATAGCCGCCACCATCCCACTGCTGCACCGGCACGGGCTCGAGGTGAGCACCCGCCAGATCGCCCAGGCCGCCGGAGTGGCCGAGGGCACGATCTTCGGCGTCTTCGAGAGCAAGAGCCAACTGGTGACCTGCTCCGTGATCAAGGCGCTCGACCCGCAGGCGACCCTGGACGGCCTGGCCGCCATCGACCGCGGGCTCGGGCTGCACGCCCGGGTCGCCCGGGCCGCCGAGCTGGTGAACGCCCGGTTCACCGAACAGGCTCACCTGATGCACTCCGCCCGCCGGCTGATCCTGGCCGGCGAGGGCGACACCGATACACAGGCGCGGATGGCCGCGTCCCGTGAGCAGTTGCAGGCCGCCATCGCCGACGTCATCGCGCCGGACGCCGGACGGCTGCGGGTCTCCCCCGCACGGGCGGCCCGCCTGCTCCTGCTCTTCTGCGGCGCGGAGGTCTTCGGGCCCTACGGCGAGCCGGCCTCGTTCCACGGCGACGACGCGGCATCCCTGCTGCTCGACGGACTGACCAAACCGGAATTCACTCGGGGGGATCGGTAACTGTGCTGATCAAACTGCTTCGTGTGCATCTGCGGCCGTACCGGAAGGAGATCACCCTGGTGGTCCTCTTCCAGTTCCTGCAGACGCTCGCGACGCTCTATCTGCCGGCGCTCAACGCCGACATCATCGACAACGGCGTGGTCAAGGGCGACACCGGCTATGTGATCCGGGTCGGCGGCGGCATGCTCGGCATCACCGTGCTGCAGATCGCCGCGCAGATCGTCGCGGTCTACTTCGGGGCACGGACCGCGATGGCGGTCGGCCGTGACCTGCGCGCCTCGATCTTCGACAAGGTGCAGGACTTCTCGGCCCGCGAGGTCGGACAGTTCGGCGCCCCGTCACTGATCACGCGGACCACCAACGACGTCCAGCAGATCCAGATGCTGGTGCTGCTCACCTTCACCCTGATGGTGTCGGCGCCGATCATGTGCGTCGGCGGCATCGTGCTGGCCATGCGCGAGGACGTCGCGCTCTCCGGCCTGCTGCTGGTGATCCTGCCGATCCTGGTCACCGTGATCGGCCTGCTCATCGTCCGGATGCGGCCGCTGTTCCGGTCCATGCAGACCCGTCTGGACCGGGTCAACAAGGTGATGCGCGAGCAGATCACCGGCATCCGGGTGATCCGGGCGTTCGTCCGCGACGATCACGAGCGGGAGCGTTACAGCGCCGCCAACGCCGACCTGAGCCACGTCTCGTTGCAGGTCGGCCGGGTGATGGCGCTGATGTTCCCGACCGTCATGCTGATCGTGAACATCTCCAGTGTCGCCGTGATGTGGTTCGGCGGTCACCGGATCGAGGACGCCGGCATGCAGGTCGGCGCGTTGACCGCGTTCATCGCGTACCTGATGCAGATCCTCATGTCGATCATGATGGCCACCTTCATGTTCATGATGGTGCCGCGTGCCGAGGTCTGCGCCGAGCGGATCAAGGAGGTGCTCGACACCGAGTCGAGCGTGGTGCCGCCCACCGCAGCGGTCACCGAGCTGGCGAGACACGGCGAACTCGAGCTCCGCGACGTCGACTTCCGCTATCCGGGTGCCGAGGCCTCGGTCGTCTCCGGGGTACGCCTGACCGCGCGTCCCCGGGAGATCACCGCGATCATCGGCAGCACCGGCAGCGGCAAGACCACCCTGCTCAACCTGGTCCCGCGACTGTTCGACGCCACCGGCGGCACGGTCCTGGTCGGCGGCGTGGACGTGCGCGAACTCGATCCGGACCTGCTGGCCCGCACCGTCGGCATGGTTCCGCAGCGGCCCTACCTGTTCAGCGGGACGGTCGCGTCCAACCTGCGCTACGGCAACCCGGACGCCACCGACGAGGACCTCTGGGCGGCGCTGGAGATCGCCCAGGCTCGGGACTTCGTCGAACGGATGGACGGACAGTTGGACGCCCCGATCGCGCAGGGCGGCACGAACGTCTCCGGCGGGCAGCGGCAACGGCTGGCCATCGCCCGGGCACTGGTGCACCGGCCGGAGATCTACCTGTTCGACGACTCGTTCTCGGCGCTCGACTACGCCACCGACGCCGCGCTGCGGGCCGCGCTGACCGGTTACATCGCCGACGCCACCGTGGTGATCGTCGCGCAGCGGGTCAGCACCATCCGCGACGCCGACCGGATCGTGGTCCTCGACGACGGCAAGGTGGTCGGCACCGGCACCCACGACGAGCTGATGCAGTCCGTACCCACGTACCGCGAGATCGTTCTTTCCCAGCTCACGGAGCAGGAGGCCACGGCATGACCGAGCGAAGCGAGTGTCATGTCCGTGCTCTTCACGGCTTTCCTGGAGGCACAGCATGACCGAGCGACCTCAGCCTCGGCCGGTGGGTGGGCCGCCGGCCGCCCGGATGATGATGGCGGGCGGACCGCCGGAGAAACTCGAGGACTTCAAGGGCTCCACGAAACGGCTGCTCGGCCTGCTGCGCCCGCAACGTGCCCTGGTCGGGCTGGTGCTGCTGTTCGGCGTCGCCGGCGTCACGCTGTCGGTGCTCGGGCCGTACATCCTCGGCAAGGCCACCGACGTGATCTTCGCAGGCGTGGTCGGCCGGATGCTGCCGGCCGGCGTCAGCAAGGCGGACGCCGTCGCCGGTCTGCGCGCCGAGGGCAACGACACCCTGGCCGACCTGCTCTCCTCCGTCGAGGCCGTCCCCGGACAGGGCATCGACTTCGACCGGCTGATGCGGATCCTCGCCTGGGTGGCGCTCATCTACGTGTTCGCATGGGTGTTCGGCGTGTTCCAGGGCCGGATCACCGCACGGGTGGTGCAGACCGCCGTGTTCGACCTGCGTAACCAGGTCGAGGAGAAACTGGCCCGGCTGCCGCTGTCCTACTTCGACAAGCAGGCGCGCGGCGAGGTGCTGAGCCGGGCCACCAACGACACCGACAACATCGCCCAGACCCTCCAGCAGACGTTCGCACAGATGGTCACCGCGATTCTGATGATCGTCGGCGTACTCGGCATGATGTTCTGGATCTCGCCCCTGCTGGCGTTGATCGCGCTGATCACGGTGCCGTTGTCGATCTGGCTGACCACCGTGATCGGCAAGCGGTCGCAGCCGCAGTTCGTCGCACAGTGGAAGACCACCGGCAGGCTCAACGGCCACATCGAGGAGATGTTCACCGGGCACTCCCTGGTCAAGGTCTTCGGTCGGCAGCACGAGGCCGCCGAGACGTTCCGGGAACACAACGACCGGCTGTACGCGTCATCGTTCCGCGCCCAGTTCATCTCCGGCCTGATCCAGCCCGCGATGATGTTCATCTCGAACGTCAACTACGTGCTGGTGGCGGTGGTCGGCGGTCTGCGGGTGGCGTCCGGCACCCTGACGCTCGGCGAGGTGCAGGCGTTCATCCAGTACTCGCGGCAGTTCAGCCAGCCGCTGACCCAGGTGGCCAGCATGGCCAACCTGGTGCAGTCCGGGGTGGCCTCGGCCGAGCGGGTGTTCGCCCTGCTCGACGCCGAGGAGCAGAGCCCCGACCCGGCGCCGGCCGACATGCCCCGGGTGCAGGGCCGGATCACCTTCGAGAACGTGTCGTTCCGCTACCTGCCGGACAAGCCGCTGATCGAGGACCTGTCCCTGACCGTCGAGCCCGGCCAGACCGTGGCGATCGTCGGCCCCACCGGCGCCGGCAAGACCACCCTGGTCAACCTGCTGATGCGCTTCTACGACGTGACCGGCGGCCGGATCACCCTGGACGGGGTGGACATCGCCACCATGCCGCGGGCGCAGCTGCGGGAGCAGATCGGCATGGTGCTGCAGGACACCTGGTTGTTCGGCGGCAGCATCGAGGACAACATCGGGTACGGCGCCGACGAGCCGGACCCCGCTTCGGTACGCGTCGCCGCCGAAGCCGCCCACGTGGACGGGTTCGCCAGGACCCTGCCGGACGGGTACGCGACGGTGATCGACGAGGAGGGTTCCAACGTCAGCGCCGGCCAGAAACAGCTGATCACGATCGCCCGGGCGTTCCTCGCCGAGCCGAGCATCCTGATCCTGGACGAGGCGACCAGCTCGGTCGACACCCGTACCGAGGTCCTGATCCAGCGGGCCATGGCGACCCTGCGGACCGGGCGCACCAGTTTCGTCATCGCCCACCGCCTCTCCACCATCCGCGACGCGGACGTGATCCTGGTGATGGAGAACGGCACGATCGTCGAGCAGGGCACCCACGACGCGTTGATCGCGGCGGACGGCGCGTACGCCCGGCTCTACTCGGCCCAGTTCGCCCAGGCCGTCACCGAGGTCGACTGACCTTCCCGGATCGCGAGAACGGGGGCGGCCATCCGGCCGCCCCCGTTGTCTACCGCTTGCCGGCTACTTGATGGTCACGGCCTTCGAGCCGCTCCACTCGCCGAGGATGCCCTCGGGGGTGTAGCCCGCGATGTAGGCGCGGAACGTCAGCTTCTTACCGCTGGCGATCTTCACCTGCTTCCAGTACGAGCCGTTGTCGCCGGTCTTGCCCTTGTAGACGGTCTTCCAGGCGCCGCTGACCCAGCTCTGGACGATGACGTCCTGGCCGGCGTCCTTCGGGTTGCCGGTGACGGCCACCTTCAGCCAGCCCTTGCCGGGCGAGGTGACGACCAGCGCCGGGTTCTGCTTGACGCGGACGACCAGCTCGTCGGAGGTCATCTCGCCGGACTTCACCTTGAACCGGTAGCCCTGTCCGATCCACCGCGAGAAGGAGTACATCCCGCTGCCGTCGGCTTCCACCGACCGGAGCTTCACGAACTCCTCCGGCTCCTCGCTCATCGGGGCGCCCCACAGCTCGACCCACGCCTTGGGCTCGTGCACCTTGCCCGCGATCGGCACCGCGATGGCGCCGGTCACGACCGGGTTCGGGGTGGTGATGGTCGGCTTGTCGCCGGTGCCCGGGTCGGTCGGGTCCGTCGGGTCCGTCGGGTCGGTCGGGTCCGTCGGGTCCGTGGGGTCGGTCGGGTCGGTCGGGTCGGTCGGCTTGCCGCCGTCGTTCGCCGCGATCTTGATGACGCCCTCGGTCACGGTGCCGAAGCCACCCAGCGGGGTGCCCCAGACCCGGATCGTCTCGTCCGGCTCCTCCTGCTCGTCGTCAATGATCTTGACGTCGGCGATGTGCAGGATGCTGCCCGACTCGGTGCCCGGGTCGATCGTCACCGTCTGGGTGCCCGGGTTGACGAAGTCACTCGGGTCGGCGGCCTTGTGGCCGTCGATCGCCGCACCGCCGAACTGGATGCTCGCGGTGAGCGCCTGGTCCGAGATGCCGGTGACGGTGCCGTTCACGACGACGGTCTCGCCCTCGTGGCCGACCACACTGTTGACCTCGAAATCCGGGGCCTTGTCGTCGTTCTCCAGCATCAGCGTCGCGGCGAACGGTCCGGCCGTCTCCACGTCGCTGGAGTTGGCCGAGGCCGGTGCCACCTTGAGGTTGACCGTCTCGTCCCGCTCGTTGATCAGGTCACCGTTGACCAGCACCACGCCGTACCCGGTCGTGCTCTCCGCCGGGATCAGGATGCTGGTGGTGGTGAGCAGGTAGTCGTTGCCGCCCACGACGCTCGGATCGGTGGTCGCCGTGCCGGTCATGGCGTCGGTGACATCGATGCTGATCGGCTTGTTGCTCGGGTTGCTCAGCTTGACCTGCAGCAGGAGGGCGGTGGTCATGTTGCCCTCCTTCATCTTGTAGTCGTCGAAGGTGATCTTCGGCTTGTTGTCGTCGTCCTTGATGTTGATGTCGTAGCTGGACGCGCCGAGCGTGGCGCCGACCGGGCTGCTCAGCTTGATGGCGAACTTCTCACCCGCGCCCTCGTAGATCATGTCGCCCACGATGTCGACGGTGAAGGTCGCGGTCTGGGCGCCGGCCGGGAACACCAGGGTGCCGGTCTTCGCGATGAAGTCCTTCACCGGCGAGGCGTCGACCGGGCTCTTCGCCTCGGCGGACCAGTTCACCTTCACGGTACGACCGGACGGGGTGTCCAGCTTCGCGGTGATGGTCCGGGCCGTCTTGCCGCTGTCGCCCTCCTGCACGTCGGTGGTGGCGATGCTGATCACCGGCGGCGTGCTGTCCTTGTCGATGATCGTGACATCGGCGGCCGACTTGGAACCGAGCACCGCGTTGGTGGGGTTCGCCAGCTGGAGGTTGAAGTCCTCCGGGGCCTCGTTCAGCGGGTCGGCGGTGATCGGCACCTTGCCGGTCGCCGTCTTCTCCTTGGCCTTGATCGTGAGGACGCGCTGCGAGGCGGCCGGATAGGTGAAGTCGGTGCCCGGCGTGGCGACCTCGTGGTCCTCGACCTTGGTCATCGGCGGGCCGGCGTCCCAGCGGACCGTGATCGGCTTGTCGGAGGCGATGTCGGCGACCAGCGGCACGTTCAGGTCGGTGCCCTCGTCGGCGGTCGGCAGGATGTCGCCGAGGCTGACCTTGGGCATCGGGTCGACATCGGTGATGCCCACCTGGAGCGACTTGTTGGCCGGCGCCGCCACGGCCATGGCGGACGCGTTCACGGTGAAGGTCTCGACCTCGGCGGTGTCCCGGAGGTTGTCCTTGGTGATCGGCACCTCGAGGGCCCCGCTCGTCTTCCCCTCGGGGATGACGATGGAGTCCTCCGCGACCGTGGTCGTGGCGACGTCGTCGGTGATCGTCGTGTAGTCACCGTTCGGCGAGTCCACCGTGGTCGCGATGGCCGTGCCGTCGACGGAGCTCAGCTTGACGGTCGTGTCCCGGCCGGAGGGGACGTCCAGCTTGGCGGTGATCACCGCTTTGGCACCGGTCGCCTCGGTCACCGGGCCGTTCGACGACAGCGAGTACGCGGGCGCGTCGTCGTTGTCGAGGATCTTGCCTTCGGCGCTGAACGGACCACCCGTCGTCGGCGCGACCGGAGTGACCTTGAAGGTGACGATCTCCGGAAGAGGGCCCTCGTAGAGCGCATCGTCGATGGTTCGGATGTTGACCGTCTTCTTCACGTCCGCCGTCGTGGTGCCGGACGGGAATGTCACGGTCGTGGTCGACGCGACGAAGTCGGATCCGGCCTTCGGCGCCCAGCTGACACCCGATTCGTTCGCTTTGGCCTCGACGGTCACCGTGTATACGGCGTTGGCAGTGGTGACACCGGCCGGCTGGGTGATGACGAAGCTGAGGTCGCCGCCCTCGACCGTCGAAGCGGCCGCGACGGTGATGTCGACGGGGTCCGCGAGGGCATAGGCAGGACTGACGAACGCTACCGTCGGGACCAGGCCGACGGCTGCCGCTACTGCCACGGACATGGCCGTTCGCAGGGACTTCTTGCCACGCAGCGCGAACGGAACCGAGCCGCTCTTGGCCGCATGGGCTTGTGGATAGCGCATGTCTTTCTTTCTCCTTCGGCGGCTGGGCTACCTCCGAACCGGGAGGCCCCTGGCTTTGCGTCCCCGTCTCGCGACGGGTTTGCCTTGTCGGGTACACGGCGCCCCAGGCGCCGGAAAACCGGCTTGAGCAGCGCAAACGCAGGATCGGCGATCAAGCGTGAGGTCGCGCCTTCCGTAATGTAACCGGCGTAAAGCACCCTTACCGAAGGATTAGAATATTTCTCGTAAACCCTCCCAAAGCAGATGCGCGTCGATGAGTCAGAGCAGGCCGTGGCGCATCGCGGTGGTCACCGCGGCGGTACGGTCGGCGACGTCCAGCTTGTTGAAGACCCGCAGCAGGTGGGTCTTCACGGTGGCCTCACTGATGAACAGCTGCCGGCCGATGTCGGCGTTCGTCGAACCCGCGGCGACCAGCCGCAACACCTCGGTCTCGCGCGCCGACAACGCCGGCGGGGCCGGGCTGCGCACCTGGCGGATCAGGGTCGAGGCGACACTCGGGGCCAGCACCGTCTCGCCGCGGGCCGCCGCCCGGACCGCGTCGGCCAGCTCCGACGGGGAGGCGTCCTTCAGCAGGTAGCCGCTGGCGCCGGCCTCGATCGCCCGCAGGATGTCACGGTCCGACTCGTAGGTGGTCAGCACCATCACCCGGATGTTCCCGTCCGCGGCCAGGATCCGGCCGGTGGCCTCCACCCCGTCACCACCGGGCATGCGCAGGTCCATCAGCACGATGTCGGGGCGTTCGGCGAGCGCCATCGCGGCGCCCTCGGCACCGGACGAGGCCTCACCGATCACCGTCAGGTCCGGCTCGGCGTCGAGCATGCCCCGCAGGCCCATGCGTACGACCGGATGATCGTCCACCAGCAGCACCCGGATCATGCCGGCACCTCCACCTCGATCGTCGTCCCGGTGTCCGCGTCGCTGCGGATCGTCAGCACCCCGCCGACCTGCTCGACACGGGACCGCATGCCGGGCAGACCGTATCCGCCGGCCGCCCGCGGGTCGAAACCACGGCCGTCGTCACGGACCACCAGGCGTACCGTGTCCGGCGCGTACGCCAGCAGCACCGCCACCTCGTTGGCCCCGGCATGCCGTCGCACGTTCGTCAGAGCCTCCTGGGCGGCACGCAGAAGTACCACCTCGACCGCGGTCGGCAGGTCACGGGGTTCGCCGGTGGTCCGGAAAGTGGCCGGCACCGAAGCCTCTTCCGCGAATCGCGAGGCTTGACGGCGTACCGAATCAAGAAGGCCTGAAGCCAGCGCAGCGGGTGAGAAAGCCGCAATGATCTCCCGCGACTCGGCCAGATTCTCCTTCGCGGTACGCACCGCGAGCGCCAGCCGTTCGTCGCGCAGCGCCGGGTCGGCCGCCTGGATCAGCGTGATGATGCTGGTGAAGCCCTGCGCGAGGGTGTCGTGGATCTCGCCGGCCAGCCGGGTCCGCTCGGCGGCGACGCCCGCCTCGTGGGAGAGGCGGGCGAGTTCGGCGCGGCTGGCCTCCAGCTCGGCGATCAGCGAGGCCCGTTCCTTGCTCTGCTCCACCATCCGCATGATCCACAGACCCATGCAGATGCCGGCACCGGTGGAGATGGCCGCGACCACCAGGTCCATCCCGATGCCGCCCGGGTCGTTGACCTGCTCGGTCGCCACCGGGATCAGGTTGACCAGCACCACCAGCACGATCGCCCGGCGCAGCGACACCATCTGGAACAGCAGCGGGATCATCGCGAACAGCAGCCAGGCGGCGACCGGCACGGCGGCCACCGTCACCGCGAAGAAGGCCATCTGGACGAGCGACACCACCAACGAGGCGGTGCTCTCCCGCTCCCGCGTGATCAACTGGTGCCCCACCACCAGGTGCAGCACGACCATGGCGGCCAGCGCACCGAGGGCGACATAGCGGCGCCCCGGCGTGGAACCCTCGTCCAGCAGGATCGCGGCGACCATCGACGTCGCGACCATCACGAAGAACACGTCCCACAGCCAGGGAGCCGGAATCGAGGACCCGGCCCGGTCCGTCACTTCGACCGGGAGCTCCACCGGAAGGTCAGCAGGCACAGCGCCAATCCGACCACACACCAGACACCGAGCACCATCGCCACCTGGCCGAGGTGCCATGCGCCACCGATCTCCTGCGCCTTGGCGGCATCCGGCAGGAAGACCGACCGGAAGGCCTGCGCCACCCAACGGACCGGGAAGATCGACGCGACGTTCTGCAGCCACTCCGGCAGCTGGATCACCGGGTAGATGAAGACACCGGAGATGAACTGCAGCGCCACCACCGGCACGTTCAAAATCGCCCCGGCGCTGCGGGCGTTCTTCACGATGGCACTCACCGCCACACCCAGCAGCGAACACACCACCACCGACAACACGAACACCCAGGCGAAGGTGAGCCAGTGCGCGGCCGGCGGCAGCGGCATGTCGAACACCAGGACACCCACCAGCAGCAGAAGCACCGTCTCGGCGACGCTCAGGAGCAACACCAGAAGGGCTTTTCCGATCATGTACGCGACCATCGGCATCGGCGTCCCGCGGAGGCGCTTGAGCGTCCCGTCCTCCCGGTCCAGTGCCAGCCCGGAACCCATCGTGACGAACGCGGTGGTCAGGATCCCGTACGCGATCATGCTGGCGGTGAAGATCCGGCTCGCGGCGGCGCCGCCGTCCTCCCCGTCACTGCCGAAGATCGTCCCGAAGAGCAGCAGGAGCATCGCCGGGAACAGGAAGGTGAAGACGACCGCCGCCCGGTCCCGCAGGAACTGCAGGATCTCGACGTGACCGCGGCTCAGGCTGACGGTGAGGGTGCTCATCGGGTGGCTCCGATCAGGCTCAGATAGGTGTCCTCGAGGGTCGGCCGGGTGACCGTCAACGTGGTGAGATCGGTGCCGTCCGCGAGCAGCCGCCCGAGCAGTTCCGCCGGGTCGTCGACGCGCTCCGTACGCGGCGTCCCGCCGGTGTCCCGCCAGCTGACCACGGCCTGAGCCGAGGCCCGCCCACCGAGCGTCGCCGGGGTGCCGGTGGCGACGATCTTCCCGGCGGCCACCACGGCGAGCCGGTCGGCGAGCGCCTCCGCCTCGTCGAGGTAGTGCGTGGTCAGCAGGATCGTGGTGCCGTCACCGGCCAGCGTGCGGATCAGATCCCAGAACCGGCGGCGCGCCTCCGGGTCGAACCCGGTGGTCGGCTCGTCCAGGAACAGCAGCTCCGGACGGCCGACGATGCCGAGCGCCACGTCGACGCGACGGCGCTGGCCGCCGGAGAGCGTACGGATCTTGCTGGTGCGCTTGGCGGTGAGCCCGACCAGCTCGATCACCTCGTCGGGCTTCCGCGCGTCCGGATAGAACCCGGCGACGTGCCGCACCATCTCGTGCACCGTCAGGTCGGCGGCGTCCTCGGCGTCCTGCAGCACGATCCCGATCCGGGACCGCCACGCGCCGCCCGCCGTGCCGGGGTCTTCCCCCAGCACCCGGACGTCCCCGCCGTCCCGGCGCCGGTGCCCCTCCAGGATCTCCACAGTGGTGGTCTTGCCCGCGCCGTTCGGCCCGAGCAGGCTGAAGATCTCCCCCCGGGCGACGACGAGGTCCACTCCCGCAACCGCGTCCCGCCCGCCGTATGTCTTACGAAGTCCGGTTACCTCGATGGCTTCCATGCCGTTGATGCTGCCGCCCGAACGCCTCCACACGGGACGACCGCGCGACTGTCATCCCCTGTCCACCGTTCGGTGGACGGCACCCGTCACTCCCAGCGGAAGTTGCGGGCGGCGGCGGTCAGCCAGACGACGGCCCACAGGGCCAGGCTCAGCCAGATGGTGAACGGGACGGACGCGCCGTTCATCAGGGTCTCGCGCAGCGCGTGGGCGTGCGCCGCCAGGGGCAGCAGGAACCAGCCGGCGGTGCCCAGGTCAGGGGCCTCGAACATGATGCCGCCGACGGACAGCATCACCACGTAGATCAGGGTGGCGGCGCCGGTGGTGGTCTCCGGTTTGAGGATGCTGGCCAGCAGCAGGGCCAGACCGGTGTAGCCGGCGGCGGCCAGCACCGTCACGCCGGCGGCCGGCAGCAGGTCGCTCAGCTCGGGGCGCCAGCCGACCGCGACCGCCACCGCGGACAGGACCAGCACCTGCACCACGACCTGCACCAGGATCGCGGCGACCTTGGCGAGCAGCAGGCCGGGCCGGGTCAGCGGCGAGGCGCCGAGGCGCTTCAGGACACCGTAGCTCCGCTCGTACCCCGTGGTGATGGCCTGTCCGGTGAAGGCGGTCGACATCACGGTGAGGGCGAGGACTCCGGGGACGACGTAGCCCAGACGGTCGTCGGTGGGAAGTTTCGTGACGTCGAACAGGCCGGCGCCGAGCATGACCAGCAGTGGCACGCCCATCGCCAGCACCACCGCCTCGCCGCGGCGGGCGGTCAGCAGGAGTTCCATCCGGATCTGCCGGCCGATGATGGCGCGCATCGGGGCGCGGCCGGGCGCCGGGGTGAACGTTCCGATGCTGCTCACTTGCCGGCTCCTACGGTGGCGTGTGCGGCGGTCAGGGAGAGGTAGACGTCCTCGAGGGTGCGCCGGCGGCTGTTGACCGCGGTGACCTGTGCGTCGGCGGCGGCGAACCAGGTGAGCACGCCGGCCAGGCCGGTGGTGTCGAGCGCGCCGGAGATCGTGTACTCCCCCGGGGAGGTCTCGGTGACGGTGTGGTGGGCGCGCAGCCCGGTCAGGTCGAGTCCCGGGTCGGCGCGGACCTCGAGCAGGTCGATGCCGGCCGCGGCGGTCAGTTCGGCCGGGGTTCCGGTGGCGGCGACCCGGCCGTTGCGCATGATGACCACGTCGTCGGCGAGGCGTTCGGCCTCGTCCAGCAGGTGGGTGGTGAGCAGCACCGAGACGCCGTCGGCCCGGAGTTCCTCGATGAGCTGCCAGGTGGTGTGCCGGGCCTCGGTGTCCATCCCGGCGGTCGGTTCGTCCAGGAACACCAGTTCGGGGCGGCCGACCAGGGCCACCGCGAGGCTCAACCGCTGCTGTTCGCCGCCGGAGAGCCGGCGGAACCGGGTGCGTTCGACTTTGCGCAGGCCGAGACGGTCCAGCAGCATGTCCGGGTCGAGCGGGTTCGCGGCGAAGCCGGCGAACAGCCGCAGGATCTCGCCGGCCGCCGCCCAGGGGTAGACGCCGCCGGACTGCAGCATGATGCCGAGCCGGGGCATCAGCTCGTCGTGGTCGCCGACCGGGTCCAGGCCGAGGACCCGGGCGGTGCCGTCGTCGGGGCGCCGGAAGCCTTCGCAGACCTGCAGCAGGCTGGTCTTGCCGGCCCCGTTGTGGCCGAGCAGTGCGAGCACCCGCCCGCGCCCCAGTGACAGGGAGACCCCGTCGACCGCCGTCGTGTCGCCCCAGCGCACGACGGCGTCCTTCACCTCGACCGCGGCCACGTCGCCACTCACCATGAGTCCCGCCCCATCGCTGTCAGTCCGCCAAGGCCACCTTACGGCGGTGTGTTGGGGCCCTCGGCTCGGCGGTACGCGGGATGGGATCAGTCACCTGATCAAACCCGATAGGGTGCGGCCCATGAGTGGCGTCGTGGAGATCTACACCGACGGTTCGTGCGCGCCCAACCCCGGGCCGGGCGGTTGGGGCGCGGTGTTGCGGTACGGCACGGCCGAGAAGGACCTGTACGGCAGTGAGGCCACCACGACCACGAACAACCGGATGGAGTTGATGGCTCCGATCCGCGCGCTGGAGACGTTGAACCGGGCTCCGCTGGTCGTCGACGTCTACACCGACAGTGTCTACGTCCGCAACGGCATCACCCAGTACATGGAGCGGTGGCGGAAGAACGGCTGGCAGACCGCGGCCCGTCAGCCGGTCAAGAACGTCGACCTGTGGCAGCGGCTGGACGCCGCGGTCCGCCGTCACGAGGTGCGCTGGCACTGGGTGAAGGGACATGCCGGGCATCCGGAGAACGAGCGTGCCGACCGCCTCGCGGCGCGGGGACTGGAGGAGGCCCGCTCTCGGTGACCGGCGGCCAGGTGGGGTCGGGCAGGGACGTGTAGACCACGCCGCCGACCGCGGCCGGATCCGGCATGCCCGGCCCGACGTGCGGCCGGGGCAGCGGGAAGCTCAGGTGCATCTCGGGTGTGATCGGCGCGATCCTGGGTGCGACCGGCGCCGGTGGCTGCTCCAGTGAGGCCCGGACCGCCATACTGAAGGTGCTGCGTGTGCCCGTGTCGTCCGTCGACGTGTTCTTCCGTCGCTGGTGCAGACGACCGGCCGCATATCCGGCGCAGGCGGTGAGTGCGGCGGCCAGGCCGGCGAGGATCACGATGTCGCCCGGAGCGGTCATGTCACGATTCTGGCGAATTCGATAGACCACGAGCTATGGCCCGTTTGACGGACCACGAAGGAATTAGCTCGAAGGTTCAACCAAGATGCACCTGAAACGGCGCTGTTGACACATTTGCGTGTTTCCGGCACCGTGGTCGCAGACAGTTGATAGGGGTCCATCGATGAGCCACACCTGGCGGGTTCTTCTCGCCTTAATCCTGACCCTGACCACCGCCGCGGCCTGCGGTTCCGAGGACGAGAGCGTCCCCGAGGTGGAGATCTTCTCCTGGTGGGCCGACGGTGGCGAGAAGGCCGGGCTGGACGCCCTGGTCGACGAGTTCACCGAGCGCTGCCCCGGTGAGCGGTTCGTCAACGGCGCGGTGGCCGGCGGCGCGGGCGTCAACGCCAAACAGGAACTCACCTCCCGCATCCAGCGCAAGGACCCGCCGGACACCTTCCAGGTGCACGCCGGCGCCGAGCTGCTCGACCACATCGACGCGGGCCAGGTCCGGGACCTCACCACCGAGTACGACACCTGGGGGCTCCGCGACGCACTGCCGGCCGGGCTGGTCGACGACCTGACCGTCAACGGCAAGATCTACTCGGTGCCGGTGAACGTGCACCGCGCCAACGTGGTCTGGGCCAACACCGAGGTCCTGGCCGCGGCCGGGATCACCCGCACGCCGAAGACCGTCGACGAGTTCCGCGCCGACCTGGCCACGCTGCGCAAGGCCGGCGTCGAGGCACCGCTCGCCCTCGGCCGGGACTGGACCCAGCTGATGCTGCTCGAATCGGTGCTGATCAGCGAACTCGGGCCGGACGGCTTCGACGGCCTCTTCACCGGTGCCACCGCCTGGGACGGCGCCGGCGTGCGGGCGGCGCTGCGCGAGTACGCCGGCCTGCTCGACTACAGCAACCGGGACCGGGACACCCGGGACTGGCCGCAGGCCGAGCAGCTGCTGATCGACGGGACGGCGGCGTACCAGGTGATGGGCGACTGGGAGGCGGCCGACCTCACCGCGGACACGTACTCCTGGTTCACCTTCCCGGGCAACGGCACGGTGTTCCAGTGGCTGGCCGACTCGTTCGTGCTCGCCACCGGCGCCCCGAACCCGGAGGGCACCGACTGCTGGCTGCGCACTGTCGGCTCGGTCGAGGGTCAGCGGGCGTTCAACGCGCGCAAGGGGTCGATCCCGGCGCGGACCGATGTGCCGGGCAAGGGGTTCACCGCGTACCAGAAGGCGGCGATGAAGGATTGGCGGACGGCGACGCCGGTGCCGTCGTGTGCGCACGGCTCGGCCTGTCCGCAGGCCTGGCAGAACGTGATCAACACGGCGCTGAGCGGCTTCTCCGCCGACGGCGACCTGACGGCACTGCAGAACTCCCTGGCGACCGCCGCCGGCCGATTCGTGAGAAAACCCTGACCGACCGGCAGGATGGGAGCATGGCGGACGACCGTGACGGGGTGGCGCTGACCAACCTCGACCAGGAACTGTTCCCGGAGGCCGGCGCGACCAAGCGCGACCTGATCGACTACCTGGACGCGATGGCGGGGCGGCTGGTGCCGGTGCTGCGCGACCGGCCGCTCACGGTGATCCGGGTGCTGCGCGGCCAGGACCGTTTCGTCCAGAAGAACCTGCCGAAATACACGCCGGAGTGGGTGCCGCGGGCCTCCGTCTGGGCGGAGGCCTCGCACCGCGACGTCACCTACGCCCTCGGCAACGACCGGCGCACCCTGCTCTGGTTCGGCAACCAGCGGGCCGTCGAGTTCCACCCGGCCCTGGCCCGGGCTGCGACGCCGCAGCACCCCACCCACCTGATCATGGACTTGGACCCGCCGGAGGGCGGCACGTTCCCGCTGGCCGCGGCGGCGGCCCGGCTGGTCCGCCAGGTGCTGGCCGACGCCGGCCTGGACGGCGCGGTGAAGACCAGCGGCGCGAAGGGCGTCCACGTGTTCGTCCCGCTGCCCGACGACGTGGCCGCCGACGACGTGGCCGCGGCCCAGCGGGCGGTCGCCGCCCGCGCCGAACGCCTCGACCCGGCGCTGGCCACCACCGCGTTCATCCGCGACGACCGGCACGGCAAGGTCTTCCTGGACGCCACCCGGGCGGGCGGTGCGACGGTGGCGGCCGCGTACAGCCCTCGGGCCCGTCCCGGCGTCCCGGTCTCGTTCCCGCTCGACTGGGCTGCCCTCGACGACGTCGGGCCGGCCGATTTCACCCTGCACACCGCGCCTGCCCTGCTCGACGGCCGGGACCCGTGGGCGGACACCATGCCGCCGCCCCGCCCGCTCCCGTCCGACCTGGTCGCGGAGGGCCACACCATCCCGGTCGCCCGCGTCGCCGCCATGCACGAGGGCAAGCGCCGCGCCGCGGCACGCCGGAAAGCAAACCCATGAGGGGGTACGACCTACCTCCGTACCCTGGCTGATCGCCCGCTCCGACCCTGGTCACCCCCGTGCCGCCCGCGCCGGGCTGAGCGCGCGGGGAGACCTTCAGGTGACGAGGGCGCTCCAGAAGGGGACGGTGGGGCGGGAGCGGTGGGCGGCCGGGGAGCCGATGCCGAACTCGCGGTGCAGCCAGTCGGGCAGGTCGGCGCCGTACCCGATCACGTCGGTCTGGTAGATGGAGAGGACCGGGTGGCCGGGGATGACGGCCGGCAGGTAACGGTGGGCGTAGAGCGGGATCATCCGGGGGGCGATCATCAGGGCGGCGCGGGCGGTGCCGACGCGGTCGCCGAAGGGTGCGCCCCAGCCGTCGTACCAGAAGTCGTTCTCGGCCACGTCGAAGAGGACGCCCTCGACCGGCGCGGTCAGGGCGAGGCGCAGGGCGGTGCGGTCCGGTGAGCGCCAGTCGGGCCAGCCGACACCGGTGGGCAGGCCCGCGGCGAGGAACTCGCGGTGGTCGGGGGCGAACGTGAAACCGAACTCGGACTCGATCCCGGTGATTTCGTCACCGGACAGGCCCGGCGCGATCGGGACACGGCCGGAGGCGGCGAGCAGTTCCGCTGCGGTCACCCGGACAGCCTATGCACAACGGCGGAAGATATCGAGATCCGTCCCTCGTCGGGGAACCGGCCGGATCTGAAATCCGCAGGATCTCCTCAGGCCACGGCCCCGGATCCCGATGACCCGGGTTGACCACCCACCGCGGGTGGTGGACCGGAGGCGCCTGATGGCAGTCAACAGGGCAGCGCACGACCCCGACGTGGCACGTCGCTGGGTCCGTCTCTGCGTCGCGGTCGGCTCGGTCGTCGCCGTCATGGCGATTCTGATCGGCGCCGGTGTCGGTGGGCCTCGCGGGGACCATCTTCTCACCGCGTGGACCCTGCTGTTCGCCGCGGGCGCCGCGGCGGTCGCGTGCGCCTGGCGGTCCCGCCGGTTCACCGGCCGGGCGCGCTGGGGCTGGTCGATGCTGGGCCTGGGCATGGCGGTCTGGGGGTACGGCCAGTTCTCCTGGCTGACCACGTTCCTGCCGAACGGCACCCCGGTCGCGCTGCTGGGCACCCCGCACCTGAGCGTGCTGGCGATGGCCGCGCTGGTCCCGGCCGGTCTGCTGATCCTGCCCAGCTCCTCGCAGCCGCTGGTCAACCGGGTGCGCAGCGTGCTGGACGGTCTGCTGATCGCCACCTCGCTGTTCCTGGTCGCCTGGGTGTTCCTGCTGGACCCGCGGATCGAGGCGGGCGCCACCACCGGCCTGGCCTTCTATGTGAAGGCGTTCCTGCCGATCACCGAGGTGGTCATCGCCACGATGATCGTCTACATGCTCCCGCAGCAGCGCCGGCACCACGGCTGCGGCAGCGACCTGGCCTTCGTCGGTGCGGGCATGCTGGCCTTCGCGATCTCCGACGCCGGGTACGTCTTCCTCGACCTGATCGGTGACCCGCGGACCGGCAGCACGCTGCTGGACATGGGGTGGGTCGCCGGGTTCGCCCTGGTGCTGATGGGTGCCGCCCGCCCGTTCACCGGCCGGATCGCCCCGATCGAGGTCCCGCAGCGGGTGCTCACCGGCGTCGTGCTGGTGCCCTACCTGGCGGTGCTGACCGCACTGGCGGCGAGCGTGATGTACCACATGCAGAACGGGCACAGCCACCCGTTCGTGACGTACAGCCGGTCGTTCCTGATCCTGCTGATCGTCGGCCGGCAGCTGCTGACCCAGTTGGAGAACCGGGCGCTCACCCGCAACCTGGAGAACCGGGTCGCCGACCGTACCGCCGAGCTGTACGCCCGGGAGCAGCACTTCCACGCCCTGGTGCAGCAGAGTTCGGACGTGGTCACGGTGGTCACCCCGGAAGCGGACGTGATCTATCAGAGCGATTCGGTGCAGCGGGTCTTCGGGTACGCGCCCCGCACGCTCACCAACCGCCGTCTGACCCAGCTGCTCGAGCCGGAGTCGGCGCTGCGGCTGGCCCAGGCTCTGCGGCAGGTGGCCGGCCGGCCGCACGCCACCACCGTGCTGGAGCTGACCGTTCCGCACCGGGACGGGCGTGCCCGGCAGGCCGAGATGACCATCACGAACCTGCTCGACGACCCGCACGTGAGTGGTCTGGTGCTGAACACCCGGGACATCAGCGAGCGGATGGAGCTGCAGGAACAGCTGGTGCACGAGGCGTACCACGACTCGCTGACCCAGCTGGCCAACCGCGCGCTGTTCCGGGACCGGACGGCCGCCGCGCTGGAGCGTTCCGGCGACGCGGTGACGGTGCTGCACCTGGACCTGGACGGTTTCAAGCGGGTCAACGACAGCCTCGGCCACCTGGCCGGCGACCAGCTGCTGGTGCAGGTCGCGGACCGGATCCGCAACTGTGTCCGGGGCGACGACATGCTCGCCCGGTTCGGCGCGGACGAGTTCGGCGTGCTGATCGACACCGGTGCCGACGAGCAGAGCGCGGAGCTGGTGGCCCGGCGCATCCTGGACGACCTGGACGCCCCGGTGGCGGTCGGTGACCGGCAGATCCACGTCCGGGCGAGCATCGGGCTGGCCGCCGCGCACCTGCTGGAGGAGCACGACGGGACCGTGCCAGCCGAGCGGGCCGAGCAGCTGATGCGCAACGCCGACCTGGCGATGCACGCCTCCAAGGCGAGCGGCGGCGGACTGTTCTCGAGTTACCGCTCGCAGATGCGGGAGGGCCTGGTCGAGCGTCTGGAGCTGGAGAACGATCTGCGGGGTGCGCTGGAGCGCAGTGAGCTGAAGCTGCACTACCAGCCCACCATCGACCTGGACACCAACGAGGTGATCGGCTTCGAGGCGCTGGTCCGCTGGCCGCACCCGGTCCGCGGCATGATCAACCCGCTGGACTTCATCCCGATCGCGGAGGCGACCGGCCTGATCGTGCCGCTCGGAAACTGGGTGTTGCGTGAGGCGTGCCGGCAGGCCGTCGAGTGGAGCGACGCGGCCGGCGGCCGTCCGCTGAAGATGTCGGTGAACGTGTCGGTCCGTCAGTTCGACCAGCCGGACTACGCGGAGAGCGTCGCCGCGGTGCTGGCGGAGACGGGGATGCCCGCCGCGCTGCTCTGCCTGGAGATGACCGAGAGCGTGCTGATGAGCGACACCGAGGCGAACCTGGAGACCCTGGTCCAGCTGAAGGCGCTGGGGCTGACGCTGGCGATCGACGACTTCGGCACCGGGTACTCGTCGCTGGCGTACCTGCGGCGCTTCCCGGTGGACACGTTGAAGATCGACCGGTCGTTCGTGGAGCGGCTCGGCGTGATCGCCGACGACACCGCGCTGACCGACACGATCGTCCGGCTGGGCAAGAGTCTCGGAATGGCGACCGTGGCCGAGGGCATCGAGGAGTTCGGCCAGCTGGCGGCGCTGCGGCAGATGGGCTGCGGGTTCGCGCAGGGGTACTACTTCTCCCGGCCGGTGCCGGCGACCGAGGCCGGCCGGCTCTTCCTGGAGGGTGCGGACATCACGCAGACCGCCTGACCCTTCCGGTCCGGTACCGATCACGAACCGTCCCGCCCCGCGACCGCCGGGGCAGGGCGGTTCGTGTGCTTTCCGCGTACCCGGAAAAGGGGTCGGTTTTGGCGTCCGGGAAACCCGACTCAACTGTTAACAAACTCGAATCGTCCAGTTAAAAATTGCCTGCCGACCATTCCGACACAATTTTGAAAGAATGTTGTTACGTCGCGGTAGCCTGCGATGCCTAGAGCGACTTACCGGACAGATGCTTACATAAGCTACACCTAGATGGGCGTTTTGCCGGAATTTCATGCCCTTTGCGCAAGATTTTTCCGGGAGAGCTATGACCCGAACGGTATGCCCGCAGGCAGTCTCCGTTATTAATTCGATGCGTCAAGTCATTTCCCGCGACTCGGTTCGCGACTACCTTTCCGAATCGCGAGATCGAAAAGCCTCACAGCCACGGCGCGTGCGAGGTATGTCGTGACGGAGGTACTTGGCGCGTGGACACTTCAACTGAGGGGCTGGCCCCACCGGCCCCACCGGCATCGAACGCCGTGGCCGTCGCGCCGGGCGCCCCGAAACCGGCCGGGCAGCGGGGCAAGTCGCCGACCGCGATCGCCTTCGCCCGGCTGCGCCGCGACCGGGTGGCGATGGTCAGCCTCGGGATCTTCCTGTTCTTCGTGCTGATCGCGATCTTCGCGCCACTGCTCGCCAAGCTGGAGGGCCAGTCCCCCACCGAGCTGCACATCGACCTGATCGACCGGAACGGGTACCCGATCATCGGCGTCACCGGTGACCACTGGTTCGGCATCGAGCCACGGCTCGGCCGTGACCTGTTCGCCCGCTGGGTCTACGGCGCCCGGCCCTCGCTGATCGTGGCCGGCCTGGTCACCCTGCTCACCACGATCATCGGCGTCACCATCGGCCTGATCGCCGGGTTCGTCGGCGGCTGGACCGACCGGATCCTGTCCTGGGTCATCGACTTCGTGCTCAGCCTGCCCTACCTGCTGTTCGCCATCGCGGTGCCGGCCGTGCTGCTGACCGTCTTCGTCGGCAACGCCGAGGGCGCCGACGCCACCCAGGTCGCCGAGATCCGGTTCGTCTCGCTGATCCTGGTGCTCTCCTTCTTCGGCTGGGCCGGCCTGGCCCGCCTGATCCGCGGCGAGGTGCTCTCGCTGCGGGAACGCGAGTTCATCCAGGCCGCCCGGGTGCTCGGCGTGCCGACCCGTCAGGTGCTCTTCAAGGAGCTGCTGCCCAACCTGGTCGGCCCGATCATCGTCTCGGCGTCGATCGCCCTGCCCAGCTACATCGTCACCGAGGCCGGTCTGACCTTCCTCGGCGTCGGCCTGGTCGAACCCACACCGTCGTGGGGTTACACCATCTCCACCGCCGTGACGTTCTACCGGGCCCACCCCATCTTCCTGTGGGTCCCGGTCATCGGCATCACCGTCCTGGTCCTGGCCCTCAGCCTGCTCGGCGATGCCATCCGGGACGCGTTCGACCCCCGAACCAGGCGCTGAACCGCTTTTCAGAAAGCACAGAAAGAGGAGAAATGGCGAGCCGTTTGACAATGGCCGCGGCGGTGGCCGCTGCCCTGACGCTGGGGGTCGCGGGCTGCGGCAGCCCGTCGTCCAACAACAGCGCCGACAAGAACGAGGACACCGGCACGATCAGCACGCAGACCGCGGCGATCGACGCCACCGCCAAGGGCCCGGCGCCCGAGGTGGCCGGTGCCAAGAAGGGCGGTGTGCTGACGGTCTACTCCCAGTCGACGCCGAACACGATCGACCCGACCGACATCTACTACACCGACTCGAACGAGATCAGCAAGCTGCTGTTCCGCACCGCGACCCAGTTCGCGATCCGCGACGGCAAGCCGGTGCTGGTCCCGGACCTGACCGACGTCGGCACGGTCTCCGCCGACAAGCTGACCTGGACCTTCAAGTTCGTCACCGGGCAGAAGTACGAGGACGGCTCCGAGATCAAGATCGAGGATCTCTCGTACGCGATCAAGCGCTCGTTCGCGAAGGACCTCTACGCCAACGGCCCGGCGTACCAGCTCGCCTACTTCAAGGACGGCGACACCTACAAGGGACCGTACGCCGGTGGTGACACCTACGCCGGCGTCGAGACCCAGGGCGCCGACACCCTGGTCATCCACCTGGCCAAGGCGTTCCCCGACCTGCCGTTCTACATGTCGTTCCCGATGTTCACGCCGATCCCCAAGGCGAAGGACACCAAGGCCGACTACAAGAACAAGCCCATCTCCACCGGTCCGTACAAGATCGAGTCGTACACCCCGGGCACCCAGCTCAAGCTGGTCAAGAACGAGAACTGGGACGCCGCCACCGACCCGGTGCGCCACCAGTACGTCGACGGCTGGGACTTCAAGTGGGCCGGCGACGACGTCAAGACCCAGCAGCAGGTCCTCAACAGCAACGGGCCGGACGCCAACGCGATCAACTACGCCGACGTGGACGCGTCGCTGATCCCGCAGCTCACCGGCGAGAAGAGCAGCCAGTTCGTCCAGGGTGAGTCGCCCTGCACGTACACCTGGCAGCTGGACTCCACCCAGATCCCGCTCGAGGTCCGCAAGGCCATCGCCAAGGCCTGGCCGTACGACCAGACCTGGAAGGCGGCCGGCGTCAACGACTACATCGGTGAGGCGGCCAGCACCTTCATGCCGCCGAGCGTCCCCGGCTACCAGAAGTACACCCCGGTCGAGGACCTGACCGGTCTCGGCAACGGCGACCCGGCCGCGGCCAAGAAGCTGCTCGAGGCGGCCGGCAAGCTCGGTTTCGAGGTCAGCTGGTACTACGACAACACCAAGCCGATCCCGCAGCAGGTCTCCCAGGTCCGCGCGGACGCGCTGACCGCGGCCGGCTTCACCGTCAAGGCGATCGGCGTCCCCACCGCCGAGCTGCGCACCAAGATCTCCGACTACGACGCCCCGGTCAACATCGCCCAGGGCCCGCGCGGCTGGTGCTCCGACTGGCCGTCCGGCGGCAGCTGGATCCCCGTGCTCTTCAAGTCCAGCGCCGTCGCCGACGGCACCAGCATGGGCGAGCTGAAGGACCCGGCGCTGGACGCGAAGATCGACGCGGTCGCCAACCTGGCCGTCGAGGAGTCCACGTCGAAGTGGGCCGCCCTCGACGAGGAGATCATGAAGCAGTACGTCGCGATCCCGTTCTACTACACCAAGTTCGGCATCGTGATCGGCACCAACGTCGGCGGCACCCAGGCCGACCCCACCATGGGCATGCCGCTCTTCACCGACATGTTCCTCAAGGGCTGACGCTCTGATCCACGGCGGCCCGGCCCTGCCCCGGGCCGGGCCGCCGCTCTTGATTTCATCCTCGGAGGATCTGCGGTGCTGCTCTACATCCTGCGCCGGCTGGCCAGTGCGATCTCGGTCGTGATCGTGACCCTCGTCGCCAGCTTCGCGCTCTTCTTCCTCGCGCCGACCGACCCGGCCGGTGTGATCTGCGGCAACCGCTGCACCGCGGAACGCCTGGAAGCGATCAACGAAAGCCTCGATCTGGACCAGCCCGCGCTCACCCAGATCGGCCTCTACATGAAGGGCATCGTCGTCGGACGGGACTACGTCACCGCCGGCGGCGTGGTCACCGAATGTTCGGCGCCGTGCCTCGGCTACTCGTACACGCTCGGCCAGCCGGTCACCAAGATGCTGGCCCAGGCCCTGCCGGTGACCATGTCGATCGTCTTCGGCGGTGCGATCGTCTACTTCTTCGTCGGCGTGATCACCGGGACGCTGGCCGCCAAACACCGCGGCAGCCCTCTCGACAAGATCACCGTCGGCGGCAGCCTGCTGATCAACTCGGTGCCGTACTTCGTGGTGGCGCTGCTCGTCGCCCTCTACGCGACCGTGCTGCCGACCTCGGCCTACCACCCGTTCCTGGACAACCCGGTGCTCTGGGCGAGCGGACTCCTCGCCGCCTGGCTCACCCTCGGGCTCACCAACGCCGCCAGCTACACCCGGTACTCGCGAGCCTCGATGATCGAGACCCTCGGGCAGGACTACATCCGGACCGCCCGCTCCAAAGGCATCAGCGAGCGCCGGATCGTCTACCGGCACGGCGTCCGCGCCGCCCTCACCCCGGTGATCACCATCCTCGGCCTGGACATCGCGTTCCAGCTGACCAACGCCCTGTTCACCGAGAGCATCTTCGGGCTGCCCGGCATCGGGCTGCTCACCCTGCGGGCCTTCGCCCAGTACGACCTGCCGGTCCTGATGGGCGGCGTGCTGCTCGGCTCGGTCGTGCTGGTCCTGATGAACCTCGTGGTGGACGTCGTCTACACGTTCCTCGACCCGCGGGTCCGGCTCGGATGACCTTCCCTTCGCTCAGGAAAGCGGCACGATCATGACGCCCTATCTCGAGATCACCGACCTGCAGGTGGAGTTCCCCACCCAGGACGGCACGGTCCGCGCCGTCCAGGGACTCAGCTACGCCCTGCCGCTGGGCCGCACCCTGGCGATCGTCGGCGAATCCGGCTCCGGCAAGAGCGTCTCCAGCATGGCCGTGATGGGCCTGCACGACCCGCGGTCGACCCGGATCACCGGCTCGATCAAGGTCGGCGGCAAGGAGATCGTCGGCATGTCCGAGCGGAACCTGATGGCGTTCCGCGGCGCCGACGCCTCGATGATCTTCCAGGACCCGCAGTCGTCGCTGCACCCGTACTTCACCATCGGCGACCAGATCATGGAGTCGTACCGGGCGCACCACCGCGTCTCCCGCAAGACCGCCAAGGCGCGGGCGATCGAGATGCTCGACCGGGTCGGCATTCCCAACCCGGGGCGCCGCGTCGATCAGTACCCGCACGAGTTCTCCGGCGGCATGCGGCAACGCGCGATGATCGCGATGGCCCTGGTGAACGACCCGAAACTGCTGATCGCGGACGAGCCGACCACCGCCCTGGACGTGACCGTGCAGGCGCAGATCCTGGACCTGATCGCCGACCTGCAACGCGACTTCGGATCGGCGGTCGTCTTCATCACCCACGACCTCGGGGTGGTCGCCGAGATCGCCGACGACGTGCTGGTCATGTACGCGGGCAACGCGGTCGAACACGGACCGGTCAAACAGATCCTGGGGACGCCGCTGCACCCGTACACCTGGGGGCTGCTCGAAAGCATCCCGGCGGTGTCCGGCACACCGGGGCCGCTGCACCCGATCCCCGGATCGCCGCCGAGCCTGCTCGCGGTGCCGAACGGATGCGCCTTCCACCCGAGATGCGAATTCCGGGACCGGGTGGCCGACGGCCTGTGCGGGGAGAAGCTGCCCGACCTGGTCGCGCGGACCGCGGACCCGGACCGGCTGTCCCGCTGCCACCTCACCGGACCCGACCGGATCTTCGAAACCGACATCCTGCCCCGGCTCCCTTAGGACCAGTGCCATGAGTACACCGCTGCTTGAACTCGACGACGTCACGATGCACTTCCGGATCAAGGGCGACGGGCTGTTCTCCCGGGGCACCAACAAGGTGCGGGCCGTCGACGGGGTCAGCCTGACCCTCCAGCCGGGCGAGACGCTGGGCCTGGTCGGCGAGTCCGGCTGCGGCAAATCCACCACCGCCCGCCTGATCACCCGGCTCCTCGAACCCACCTCCGGGAAGATCAATTTCGACGGTACGGACATCGCTCACCTGTCCGAACGGCAGCTCCGCCCGTTCCGCCGCCAGATCCAGCTGATCTTCCAGGATCCGTACTCGTCGCTGAACCCGCGGCACACGGTGGGCACGATCGTGGGCACCGCCCTGCGCACCCACGACATGGTCCCGAAGAGCGGCGAACTCAAACGGGTCCAGGAACTCCTCGAGATGGTGGGGTTGAACCCGGAGCACTACAACAGGTATCCGCACGAGTTCTCCGGCGGCCAGCGCCAGCGCATCGGCATCGCCCGCGCCCTGGCGGCCCGGCCGAAGGTGATCGTGGCGGACGAGCCGGTGTCCGCCCTGGACGTGTCGATCCAGGCCCAGGTGATGAACCTGCTGGAGAACCTGCGCTCGGAACTGGGCATCGCCTTCGTGTTCATCGCCCACGACCTGGGTGTGGTCCGGCACTTCTGCGACCGGGTGGCAGTGATGTACCTCGGTCGCGTCGTGGAGGAAGGCCCCCGCGACGCGCTGTACGAGCAGCCGCACCACCCGTACACGCAGGCACTCCTCTCGGCGGTCCCGGACATCGGCGTGGTCCGGGGCGTACCGCCGCGTGAACGGATCCGCCTGGTGGGCGACGTGCCGAGCCCGGTGAACCCGCCGTCGGGGTGCCGCTTCCGGACCCGCTGCTGGAAGGTGCAGGACATCTGCGCCACCGCAGAGCCCGAACTCGCCATCCCCGCACTGGTACGGCCCCCTGCCGTTCCGGAGTCCCCGGCGACCGCGGTCACGCCTGATGCGGTCTCCGCTTCCGTTCCGGAGCCCGCGGCAGCGATGTCGGGACAGCTCACGGCCTGTCATTTCGCCGCGCCGCCGGTCGCGCCGGTGGTCGCCCAGCCGGCCTGATTACCCTTGGCGGGTGGACCCTCGTACTCCGACCGTCTACCGCACCCAGTCGTGGCGGACCCGGCGCCGGGCACTCATCGTGCTCGGCGTCGCCGTTGTCCTGCTGCTCGGATACCTGATCGGCCGCTGGCAGGACAGCGCGGCCGAGCCGGCGGCGGCGGTCCTTCCCCCAGCTCCCACCGCATCGTCTCCGGCCCCCGACCCCTCACCCACCGTCTCCCCCTCAGCGTCCCCGTCACCCGTCGCGGTCGAATATCCGCTGCTCCAGGCAGAGTCGGCCACCGAACTCAACGGCATCGAGACCGAGGACACCCAGGACGAGGGCGGTGGCCGGAACGTCGGCTGGATCACCCGCAACGACTTCATGCGGTTCGACGACTTCGCCTTCGGCGAGGTCCCCGCCACGAAGGCCCGCATCCGGGTCGCCTCCGACACCGGCATCAGCGGCCGCATCGAGATCCGCCTCGACAGCCGCGACAACGCCCCGGTCGGCGAGATCTCGGTCAGCAACACCGGCGGCTGGCAGAACTGGCGAACCGACACCGCCGCCCTCACCGACGTGACCGGCACCCACACCGTCTTCATCACCTTCACCGCCCCCGACGACAGCGAATTCCTCAACGTCAACTGGATCCGGTTCGACCACTGACCTTCCCCTCGGCGGCACTGCCGCGAACGCGAGGGACTCCGGGGAGAGACAGCGAGGTGGGGCGGCTGCCTGCCGGGTCCGGAGCAAGAGGCAGTGGGGGTTGACAGGCTGGGTCGGGGCAGGGGGAAGACGTGAGGCAGACTGCTAGGCGTGCGGAAGATCTATGTAGTCGGCATCGGCGCGGGCGACCCGGACCATCTGACCCTGCAGGCGGCGAAGGCGATCGGGCGGACCGATGTGTTCTTCCTGCTCGACAAGGGAGAGGCCAAGGCGAGCCTGGTGGAGCTGCGCGAGCGCCTGATCAAGGGGTATTCGCAGCCGCGGAAGCGGATCGTCGAGGGACGCGATCCGGATCGGGATCGGACGCCCGCCGACTACACCGGCACGGTTGCCGACTGGCGGCATCGGCGGTCGCTGGTGCTCGAGGATCTCATCGCCGCGCACCTGAAGGACGGCGAGACCGGGTCGATCCTGGTGTGGGGCGATCCTTCGCTGTTCGACTCCACGATCGCGATCCTCGAGGAGATTCTGGAGCGCGGCGAGACCGTGTTCGAGTTCGAGGTGATTCCCGGCATCAGCAGTGTGTCCGCGCTCGCCGCCAAGCACCGGATCGGGCTGAACCGGGTGGGGCAGCCGTTCCAGGTGACCACCGGGCGGCGTCTCGCCGAGGGCTGGCCCGAAGGGGTGGACGACGTCGTCGTGATGCTGGACGCGCAGCATGCGTTCACCGGGCATCCGGAGGCCGACATCTACTGGGGCGCCTACGTGGGCACCTCCGACGAACTGCTGGCGTCGGGCCGGGTCGGCGACGTCGCGGACGAGATCGTCGAACGGCGTACGGCGGCCCGCGAGGAGCACGGTTGGATCATGGATACCTACCTGCTCCGTCGGCGTCCGACCCGGTAGACGATGTCTGCCGGGCCGGAAACCGCCAACGGAGAACAGCGGCGCGTGCCAGGACAGGACCTGTGGGCGCCCTGGGTGTGCTGGGACTGGCGGGACGGGAGACAGGCGGCCTGCGCGGGCTCCCACGGTGGACGGGGGTGCGGTCCGAGTGCTCCGGGCGTACACCCGGCAGGAGCGCGGGAAGCGCGCCTGCCCTGACCCCCAGCGCTCAGCTCGGACCCTGACCCCCAGCGGTCAAGCTCGGAGAAGACCCCTCGGAACGAGGCGTCAGCTCTGCAGGGCCTTGCGCAGGGCCGTGACCGCCTGGGTGATCGCGGCCTCGGCGGCGTTGGTGCCCCGCAGGGCGTTGAGCATCACGAAGTCGTGGATGATGCCCTGGTAACGGGTGGCGGTCACCGGGACACCGGCCTCGCGCAGGTTCGCGGCGTAGGCCTCGCCCTCGTCGCGGAGCACGTCGGCCTCGCCCGTGATGATCAGGGCGGGCGGCAGGTTCTCCAGCTGGGCGGTGGTGGCACGCAGCGGGGATGCGGTGATCTGGGCGCGTTCGGCCGGGTCGGTCGTGTACTGGTCCCAGAACCACTGCATGCCGTCGCGGCGCAGGAAGTATCCCTCCGCGAACTCGTGGTAGCTCGGGGTGTCGAACGCGGCGTCGGTGACCGGGTAGAACAGCAGCTGGAACGTGACCGGGACGTCGCCTCGTTCCTTCGCCATCAGGGTGAGGGCCGCGGCCATGTTGCCGCCGACCGAGTCGCCGGCCACGGCCAGGCGGGTGGCGTCGAGGCCTTTCGACGCGCCGTCGGTGACCACCCAGCGGGCGACCGCGTAGTTCTGTTCGATCGCGACCGGGTAGCGGTGCTCGGGTGACAGGTCGTACTCGGGGAAGACCACCGCGGCGTTCGCGCCGACGGCCAGTTCGCGGACCAGGCGGTCGTGGGTGTGGGCGTTGCCGAACACCCAGCCGGCGCCATGGATGTAGACGATCACGGGCAGCGTGCCGGTCGCACCGGCGGGCTTGACGATGCGCGCCTTCACCGAGCCGGTCGGTCCGCCCTCCACGGTGATCCACTCTTCGTCGACAGCCGGCTTGTCGATCTCGCCGGACTGCACCTCGTCGACCGTCTTGCGGCCCTCGGCCGGGCCCAGGTCGAACAGGTAGGGCGGGTTGGCGGTGGCGGCGGCGAACTCGGCGGCCGCGGTTTCCAGTACCACTCGCGGGGTAGTGCTCATGACGAACCTCCTGGTCAGACGACTTACCCGGATAAAACTAGCTCACGATTAGATCGTGCACAAGTTAATCGACCAAGTGGTATGGTGCGGTCATGGAGGACCTGATCTGCTTCGCGCTGTACGCGGCCTCACGTTCGGTGACCGCGGTGTACCGGCCCCTGCTGGAACGGCTCCACCTGACGTACCCGCAATACCTGGTGATGACGGTGCTGTGGCAGCGCGGCGCCAGCCCGATCAAAGAGATCAGCGGGGCGCTGCAACTCGACTACGGCACGCTGACGCCGCTGCTCAAACGGCTGGAGACGCTCGGTTACGTGCGGCGCGAACGACGGCCGGACGACGAGCGCAGCGTCATCGTCACCCTGACCGCCGAGGGCGAGGCGCTGCGGGAGCAGGCCCGGGACGTGCCGATCGAGATCACGCAGGCGATGGGGCTGACCCCGGAGGCGACCGCCGTGCTGCGGGACACCCTGCGGCAGATCACCGAGAACACGGCCGCTTACACCGCGTCGCAGACCCGGTCGAACGGCTCCGCGTAGGCGAAACCGGCCGGTGAGTTCCGGCGAGACGTGTCACCACCCGGGCGATCTCCGCACCGCACACCACCCCACACAGCTGACGAGCAGTCCGCTCACATCGGCGAACTGCTCGTCAGCAGACGAAAGGCGATAGGTCGCCGGGAGAACCGGAACCCGCTCAGGAAGCGGGGTAGAAGTTCTCGCAGTTGGCGCCGTCCAGGTCGAGGCTGACCGCCTTGGTGTAGAAGCTGTAGTCGGCCAGATCGTATACGGCGTCACGGGTGGGATCGGCACGGATCGAACCGTTACACGCGGCTGAACGGCTCCGCGTACGCGAAAGGTCCCCGCATCGAGGGTGACCAGGCCGCCAAGGTCCGGATCTGGAAATACGGCGCCCACTCGGCGACCGGCGGCGTCACCGCGACATCGGCGGCCGGGCGGAACCCGAACCGGCCGTAGTAGGCCGGATCGCCGAGCAGGATCACGGCGGGCTCGCCCAACGCGTCCGCCGCGCCGAGCACCGCGTGCACCAGCGCCTTGCCGACGCCGCGGCGCTGATGGTCCGGGTGGACGCTGAGCGGGCCGAGCCCGAGCGCCGGACGGCCGCCCAGCGATGCCCGGGTGCAGACCACGTGACCCGCCACCGCCGCGTCGATCTCGGCGACCAGGGAGAGCGCGGGAATCCAGCCGTCGGACGCCCGCAGCTCGGTGACCAGGGTCGCCTCGACCGGCACACCCGCCGCGTCCGCCTTGCGGAAGGCCGCGGCCGTCACGTCGTGAACGGCCGGGATGTCAGCGGGGATCTCGCGCCGGATGAGCATCGGGCCAGCCTCGCGCCCGACGCCCCTCCGGGCAAACGATTTACGCGGTGCCGTCCTCCAGGTCGCCCTCGGTCTCCAGGTAGATCTCCTGCAGCGCGGCCAGCGTCGCAGGCTCCGGCGAGTCCCACAGCTTGCGTTCGGCCGCCTCCAGCAGCCGCTCGCTGATGCCGTGCAGCGCCCACGGGTTCGACTGCTTCATGAACGCCTGGTTCTCGGCGTCCAGGACGTAGTTCGCGGCGAGCTGCTCGTACATCCAGTCGGTGACCACGCCGGCCGTCGCGTCGTACCCGAAGAGGTAGTCGACGGTCGCGGCCAGCTCGAAGGCGCCCTTGTAACCGTGCCGGCGCATGGCGGCGATCCAGCGCGGGTTCACCACCCGGGCCCGGAAGATCCGCGCGGTCTCCTCGGTCAGGCTGCGGGTCCGCGCCTGGTCCGGGTTGGTGGAGTCGCCGATGTACGCCGCCGGCGCCTTCCCGGTCAGCGCACGAACCGTGGCGATCATGCCGCCGTGGTACTGGAAGTAGTCGTCCGAGTCGGCGATGTCGTGTTCGCGGGTGTCGATGTTCTTCGCCGCGATGTCGATGCGCCGGTACGCGTTCTCCATGTCGTCGCGCGCCGGAACCCCGTCCAGTCCGCGCCCGTACGCGAAGCCGCCCCACACCGCGTACACCTCGGCCAGGTCGGCGTCGTCGCGCCAGTTCCGGCTGTCGATCAGGGGGAGGATGCCCGCACCGTACGCGCCCGGACGCGACCCGAAGATGCGGGTCGTGGCGCGCCGCCAGTCGCCGTGGGTGTCCTGGTCGCGCAGGGCGTGGTCGCGGACGAAGTTGTCCGGCTCGTCCAGGGTGGCGACCATCTGGAAGCCGTCGTCGAGCATCGCCACGACGTGCGGGAACGCGTCCCGGAAGAAGCCCGAGATGCGGACCGTGACGTCGATCCGGGGGCGGCCGAGCTCCTCGCGGGGGATCGGTTCGAGTCCGGTGACGCGGCGCGATGCCGGGTCCCAGACCGGCCGGACACCGATCAGGGCCAGGATCTCGGCGATGTCGTCGCCGGCGGTCCGCATGGCGCTGGTGCCCCAGGCGGAGAGGCCGACCGAGCGGGGCCAGTCGCCGTAGTCGTCGCGGTACCGCTTGAGCAGGGATTCGGCCATCGCCTGGCCGGTCTCCCAGGCGAGGCTGCTCGGGATGGCCTTCGGGTCGACGGAGTAGAAGTTGCGGCCGGTCGGCAGCACGTTGATCAGGCCGCGGAGCGGGGAGCCGCTGGGGCCGGCCGGGACGTAACCGCCGTCGAGGGCGTGCAGGACGTGGGTCAGTTCGTCGGTGGTCCGGGCCAGCCGCGGCACCACCTCGGACGCGGCAAACTCCAAAACTCGGATTACATCCGCATTATCCGACAAATCCGCAATGCCGGAAGTGGGCCAACCGCGGTCCTCCATCGCGGTCACCAGCGCCCGGGCCTGCTCCTCGACCGCGTCGGTCTCGGCCGTCGAGGCGTCCTCGGCCAGACCGAGAGCCTCCCGCAGACCGGGCAGCGCCGCGACCTTCCCCGCCCACATCTGCCGGGCCCGCAGCATCGCCAGGACCAGGTTGATCCGCGCCTCACCGGACGGCGCCGCACCGAGGATGTGCAGGCCGTCGCGGATCTGGACGTCCTTCACCTCGCACAGCCAACCGTCGATGTGCATGATGAAGTCGTCGAACTCCTCATCGTCGGGACGGTTGGACAGCCCCAGATCGTGGTCCATCTTGGCGGCCTGGATCAGCGTCCAGATCTGTGCCCGGATGGCCGGCAGCTTGGCCGGGTCCAGCGCGGCGATGTTCGCGTGCTCGTCGAGCAGCTGCTCCAGACGGGCGATGTCGCCGTACGACTCGGCGCGGGCCATCGGCGGGATCAGGTGGTCGACGAGCGTCGCGTGCGCCCGGCGCTTGGCCTGGGTACCCTCGCCCGGGTCGTTCACCAGGAACGGGTAGATCAGCGGCAGGTCGCCGAGCGCCGCGTCGGTGCCGTCGGAGGCGGACATGCCGACGTTCTTGCCCGGCAGCCACTCCAGGTTGCCGTGCTTGCCCACGTGCACCACCGCGTGCGCGCCGAACGAGTCGGCCACCCAGCGGTACGCCGCCAGGTAGTGGTGCGACGGCGGCAGGTCCGGGTCGTGGTAGATCGCGACCGGGTTGGCGCCGAATCCGCGGGGCGGCTGCACCATGACGACGATGTTCTCGTCCTGGAGAGCGGCGAGCACGATGTCGCCGTTGTCGGTGTAGAGCTCACCGGGCGGCGGCCCCCAGTGCTGGATCATGCTCTCCCGGAGATCGTCCGGGAGGGAGGAGAAGAACGAGGCATAGGAATCGCCGGAGATGCGAACCTTGTTCTCGGCAAGATGATCTTCAGTCAGCCAGTCCGGATCCTGCCCACCGGCCGCGATCAGCGCGTGGATGAGCCCGTCGCCGTCGTAGGACGTGAAGTCCCCGACCCGGTAGCCACGGTCACGCATGGCCGCCAGCAGCGCGACGGTCGACGCCGGGGTGTCGAGGCCGACGGCGTTGCCGATCCGCGAGTGCTTGGTCGGGTAGGCCGAGAGCATCAGGACGATCTTGCGAGAAGCCGGCGGGATGTGCCGCAGCCGGGCGTGTGCCACGGCGATGCCCGCCACCCGCGCGGACCGCTCCGGGTCGGCGACGTAGACCGACAGGCCGTCCGGGTCGATCTCCTTGAACGAGAACGGCACCGTGATGATCCGGCCGTCGAACTCCGGGATCGCCACCTGGGTGGCCGCGTCCAGCGGCGACAGGCCGTCGTCGCTGGCCTCCCACGCCGCCCGCGAGCTGGTCAGGCACAGCCCCTGCAGGATCGGCACGTCCAGGTCGGCGAGCACACCGACGTCCCACGCCTCGTCGTCACCGCCGGCGCTCACCGTCGCCGGCTTGGTGCCGCCGGCCGCCAGCACCGTCACCACCAGGGCGTCCGCCTTGCGCAGCTCGACCAGCAGGTCCTCGGACGCGGTCCGCAGCGACGCCGTGTAGATCGGCAGCGCCCGCGCGCCCTTCGCCTCGATCGCCTGGCAGAGCGCCTCGACGAACGCGGTGTTCCCGGCCATGTGGTGGGCGCGGTAGTACAGAACAGCGACGGTGGCCTCTGCCGGAGCGGAGGACGACGGCCGCTCGAGGATCCCCCACTGCGGCGCGGAGACCGGCGAGGCGAACCCGTTGCCGGTCAGCAGCACCGTGTCGGAGAGGAAGTCGTGCAGCGCCGCCAGGTTGTCCCGGCCGCCCTCGGCGAGGTAGAGGTGCGCGTCGGCGGCGACACCGGCCGGGACCGAGGAGAGTTTCATCAGGTCGGCGTCCGGCGCCATCTCGCCACCGAGGACGACGACCGGCAGCGAACCGCCGAGCAGCTCGTCCAGGCCCTCCTCCCAGGCGCGACGGCCGCCGAGGATGCGGACCACGACCAGGTCGACACCGTCGAGCAGGGCGGGCAGGTCGTCGACCGAGGTCCGGGCCGGGTTGGCCAGCCGCCAGGCCGAGCCGCTGGCCCGGGCACTGAGCAGGTCGGTGTCGGATGTCGACAGCAGCAGAAACACGCGCGCTCCCCCTCGGGGTCCGCGCCCCGTGGTAGTCGGATCACGGCGACCGGAGTTCCTGGCTCCCGGGCGTGGACACCCGGTGACAGTGGCGGGACCGCGCCGGACTCGCACCGGCTTCCTCCGCGGCATCGCCGCTCGTGACCCTCCACCTTTCCGAACCGCGACACCCGGCGTCAAGGCGGGGTGCGCTTCGCGACCCTGCCGACCCGAGGATGCCTCATGATCGGCGCTCGCACGTAGGATCCGGGCCGTGGCCCGCCTGCTGAGAACGTCCGACACCGACGCCTGCCCCGGAGCGCTGCGGCTGCATCCCGCGGCCGACGGCCTGGTGGCGCGCGTCCGGCTGGTCGGCGGCATGCTCACCGGCGGCCGGCTGCGCGCACTGCGCGTGCTGGCGCAGGAGCTCGGCGACGGCTGCCTGGAGCTGACCTCACGGGCGAACCTGCAGATCAGAGGCCTGCAAGCGGAGGGCGCGGAGATCCTGGCGGCCCGCTTGCGCGATGCCGGGCTCCTCCCCTCCCTCACCCACGATCCGGTACGCAACATCGCGGCGCCGCCGCTGGCCGGACCGGGGCTCCGCGCTCTGGTGGCACGGCTGGACGACGCGATCCTGGCGGATCCGGGCCTGCCCCGCCTTCCCGGGAAGTTCCTTTTCGCGATCGGCGTCGTCCCGATCGCCTCGGACGTGGCAGCGGTTCCGGCGGGTGACCGGTTCGCGATCCGGTTCGCCGGCCACGACACCGGGCTGCGGGTCGCCGCGGACCGGGTGGTGTCCACGATGGTCGCCGCCGCGCACGCCTTCCTGGCCGAACGGGAGGCCCAGCGGGGTGACGGCCCGGCCGTGTGGCGCCTGCGGGAACTCGACGACGGGCCGGCCCGGGTCACCGGGCGACTCGGCCTGGTCACCGAGCCGGTGGCGGTGGCGACGCCGGTCCCGGCCGTCGAGCCCGGCGGGCTTCTCGGCGTGCTGGAGCAGCCGGACGGCGGATACGCGGCCGGGGCGCTGGTGCCACTGGGCCGGCTCACGCCCGTACCCATGGAGGTCCTGGAAGCGGCCGATCAGCTGGTGGTGACCCCCTGGCGTGGGGTGATCGTGGCCGATCTGAGCCGGAGCGCGGCGGCCGCCTGGACCGAACGCCTGATCGCGGCCGGCCTGGCCACCGCGGCAGACTCACGCTGGGTCGGGGTGACCGCCTGTGCCGGGCTGCCGGGCTGTGCGAGGTCGCGGGCCGACGTGCGCGCCGACGCCGCGACCGCGAGCCGGTTCGTGGACGGCCTGCCGGTGCACTGGGTGGGTTGCGAACGGGGTTGCGGCAGCCCGATGGGACGGCATGTCCGCGTCGAGGCGACGACTGACGGTTACCGGGTGGATGACGCACCCGTGCGAGAAGAGCAGGAGCTGGGAGACTTGGTGGCGGCGGCGAGGACAGCGTGATGGAGTACGAACACGACGGCGCGGAGATCTACCGGCGGTCGTTCGCGACCATCCGGGCCGAGGCCGACCTCGCCCGGTTCCCGCAGGACGTGGCCCGCGTGGTGGTCCGGATGATCCACGCCTGCGGCATGGTCGACCTGGTCGACGACGTGGACTACAGCCCGGGGCTGGCGGTGGCCGCCCGCAAGGCGCTGCTCGACGGTGCCCCGATCCTGTGCGACGCGGAGATGGTGGCGTCCGGGGTGACCCGCAAGCGCCTGCCGGCCGGCAACGCGGTGGTGTGCACGCTGCGCGACCCGTCGGTGCCCGGCATCGCCGAGCGGATCGGCAACACCCGCAGCGCGGCCGCGATGGATCTGTGGGGCGACCGGCTGGGCGGTGCGGTGGTGGCGATCGGCAACGCGCCGACCGCCCTGTTCCGGCTGCTGGAGATGATCGACGCGGGTGCGCCCCGGCCGGCCGCGGTGCTCGGCATCCCGGTCGGTTTCATCGGCGCGGCCGAGTCCAAAGAGGCTCTGGCGGCGTCGGGTCTGGAATATCTGATCGTGCGGGGACGGCGGGGTGGCAGCGCGATGACCGCGGCCGCGGTGAACGCTCTCGCCTCGGAAGCGGAATAGGTTGATGGTGGACACCCCTACCCCTGGAAAGCTGTACGGCGTCGGGCTCGGCCCCGGCGACCCCGACCTGGTCACCGTCAAGGCGGCCCGGCTGATCGGCGAGGCCGACGTGGTGGTCTACCACGCGGCCCGGCACGGGCGCAGCAACGCCCGCGCGATCGCCGCCGGTTACCTGCGCGAGGGCCAGATCGAGGAGCCCCTGATCTATCCGGTGACCACCGAGACCACCGATCACCCGGGTGGTTATCAGGGCGCGATCGACGAGTTCTACGCCGCGTCGGCGGCCCGGCTCGCCGCGCACCTGGACGCCGGCCGGACCGTGGTGGTGCTGGCCGAGGGCGACCCGTTCTTCTACGGGTCCTACATGCACATGCACAAGCGTCTGGCCGACCGCTACGACACCACGGTCGTCCCCGGCATCACGTCGGTCAGCGCCGCGTCGGCCGTCCTCGGGCGTCCGCTGATGGAACGCGACGAGGTGCTGACCGTGCTGCCCGGCACGCTCTCCCCCGACGAGTTGGCCGCCCGGCTGGCCGGCACCGACTCGGCCGCCGTGATGAAGCTGGGCCGTACCTTCCCCGGTGTCCGGGACGCCCTGGAACGGGCCGGCCGGCTCGACGACGCCTGGTACGTCGAACGCGCCACCACCGCCCAGGAGCGGACCGCTCCGCTGCGCGACGTGGACCCGGCCACCGTGCCGTACTTCTCGCTGGCGTTGCTGCCCAGCCCGGCGGCCTCGGGCAGCATGGTCAGCCTGGAGGACGCGGTCGTCGAGCGCGCACCCGGCGAGGGCGGCGTGACCGTGGTCGGTCTCGGTCCCGGCGACCGGAGCTGGCTGACCCCGGAGGCGCAGCAGGCGCTGGCCGCCGCCGACGACCTGGTCGGCTACACCACCTACATCGACCGGGTGCCGCCGAACCCGCGGCAGCGCCGGCACGCCTCGGACAACCGGGTGGAGGCCGAGCGCGCCGCGTTCGCCCTGGATCTGGCGAAGCGGGGCCGCCGGGTGGCGGTCGTCTCGTCCGGTGACCCGGGGGTCTTCGCGATGGCCGCCGCGGTGCTCGAGGTGGCCGAGGACGAGCAGTGGAAGGACGTGCCGATCCGGGTGGTTCCGGGGCTGACCGCGGCACAGGCCGTGGCGAGCCGGGCCGGCGCCCCGCTCGGGCACGACTTCTGCATCCTGTCGCTCTCCGACCGGCTCAAGCCGTGGTCGGCGATCGAGGCGCGCCTGGACGCGGCGGCCTCCGCCGACCTGGTCATCGCGATCTACAACCCGGCGTCGAAGACCCGCCGGGAGCAGCTGGTCCAGGCCCGGCAGTTGCTGCTGGCGCACCGGGCGCCGCAGACGCCGGTGGTGGTCGGCCGGGACGTCGGCGGACCGGACGAATCAGTGCGGATCACCACGTTGGGCGCACTCGACCCGGAGACCGTCGACATGCGGTGCCTGCTGATCGTCGGATCGTCGCAGACCAAGGCGATGACCAGGGGCGACGGCACGACCGCGGTGTACACCCCGAGGCACTACCCAGGCTGAATTCCGGGAGCACTTTGCGCAACCGTGCGCAACCGATCCGCATCGAAGGGATCCTTTCGTCAGGGGCGCGGCGACCGATCGTTCAGGTAACGACCGCGAACGGCCCCGGACGAAAGGACCTCCTCACACCGTGAAGAACGCTCGCCACTTCGCCGCGGTCCTGGCTTCCGCCCTCGCCGCCGGTATCGGCCTGATGCCGTCCGCGGCGTACGCCGCCCCCACCCCGAAGCCGACACCGTCGAAAACCACGAAGCCGGCGACGAAACCGGCCGTAACCAAGCCGGCCGTAACCAAGCCGGCCGCAACAAAACCGGTGGTGACCAAAACCGTCGGACCGACGCTGACCGGGCGGCTGAACGCCTCACTGGTCGCCAAGACGATCAACTACTACCCGTCGGACGCCGGCTGGTCCGCGATGTGGACCCGGTTCGACGCGGTCCGGATCGAGGCGGACCTGACCAAGGCCGCCACGCTGGGCGCCGACAACGTCCGGGTGATCATCTTCCCGCAGGCGTTCGGATATCCGGCCCCGAAGGCCGAGTACACGGAACGCCTGCGCAAGTTCGTCAGCATCGCCGGCGCGGCCGGGCTGACCGTCAAGTTCACCCTGTTCGACTGGTGGTCCGGTTATGCGGACGCGACCGGCAGCGCCGCCTGGGCGAAGGCCGTCATCGCGCCGTACGCGACCGACCCGCGGGTCCTCTCGGTCGAGCTGAAGAACGAGTTCGCCCCGAACGACACCGCCGGGGTGTCCTGGGTGAAGAAGCTGATCCCGTCGGTCCGGGCCGCCGCCCCCACCATGCCGCTGTCGATGTCGACCGACGGGCAGACCGGCGCGGCCGGACTGGGGAAGATCAAGTCCCTGCTGGCCGCCGCCCCGCTCGACTTCTACGACTTCCACTTCTACGGCAGCTCCGAGCGTTCCCTGGCGGAGATCCGGCGGGCGCAGGCCGCGGTCAGCCCGTCCCCGATCGTGATCGGCGAGACCGGCCTGAGCACCGAGACGTCGAGCGAGGGCGACCAGGCCGTCTACCTGGCCCGGGTGTTCCGGGCCGCCCAGGTGGCCGGGGTCCGCTCGGTCGCACCGTGGACCCTGTACGACTTCAACGACGGCGCGATCCCGGGCAACTCGGCGGTGTCGAAGATGCCCGCACAGTACAGGTTCGGCCTGTACCGACCGGACGACACCGCGAAGCCGGCCGCCGCCGTGGTGCAGAACGCGTGGGCCGGCCGGACGATCGACAACAGCATCCTGGACCTGGGCTTCGAGGCCGCCCCGGGCAACTCGCCGTGGCGGCCGTACCTGGCCGACGAGGGCGCCGCGATCCGGGTCAAGGGGGCGGCGCGGACCGGCACGTCGTCGGTGCGCTTCACGCGTACCGAACGGACCGCCACCACCATCCCGTCGGTACGCGTCTCGCCGATCACCCCGGTGCAGGCCGGCCAGTCCTGGCACGCCGAGGCGTGGGCCCGCGGCCAGAACGTCACCGGCTCCAACGAGATGGCGCTGAGCTGGTTCGACATCAACGACAAGTGGCTCGGCCAGAACTCGTCGAAGCAGGTCGCCAAGGGCACCAGCGGCTGGACGCGGCTGACCGTGGACGCGGTGGCCCCGGCCGGCGCCACCAGCGTGCAGCTTCACCTCAAGTCGGGCGACAACGACGGTTCGGTCTGGTACGACGACGTCGCCATCTCCTGACCGACGCCGATACGTGCCAGGAGCCGGGTGTAGGCGTCGACGGTCTGCCCCCACGACGACGGATCCACGTGCCGCCGGCCGATCAGTCCGGCGGCCCGGCCGATCCCGTCGGCGATCTCCGCGGGCTGCCCGGGCGGCACGAACACCGTCCCGCTGTACCGTCCGGCCGCCTCGGTCAGCCCGCCGACCGGGGTCACCACCACCGGCAGCCCGTGGCTCATCGCGATGTGCAGCGGCCCGCTCGCCGAACTCCGCCGGTACGGCAGCACCACGATGTCCGCCGCGGCGAAGTGCTCCTGCACCTCGGCGTCCGGCACGTAGCGGTTGACCAGGCGGATCCGGTCCCGGGCCGGCGAGGCCGCGATCATCTCGACGGGCAGGGTCCAGCCCTCCCAGGTCTCGCCGACGACGGTCAGGTGATGGTCCGGTCCGAGCCGCCCGAACGCCTCGATCAGGTCCTCGAGGCCCTTGTACGGCCGGATCGTCCCGAAGAACAGCAGACGGCGCGTCCCGTCCGGCGTCCGGCCGGCGGCGGGTGTGACGTGGTGGTCGAACGGTCCGTGCAGCGCCACCTCGGCCGGGGTCGCGCCCAGGTCGTACGCGACGCTCAGCTGCTCCCGGTCGAACTCGGAGTGCACGATCACCCCGTCGGTACGCTCCAGCAGCGGCCGGATCGCGGACCGGACGTAACGGGCCGCCCATCCGAGCCGGGCCTCGCCGGTGTCCTGCACCTCGTGGAACTCCACGATCACCGGGATGCCCAGCCGTCGCGCCGCCAGGACCAGCACCAGGTACGAGTGCAGCACCGCCCCCGTCCACCACTGCAGCACCAGCACGTCCGGCCGGAACTCGCGGAGGAACCGCACGGCGCGGGCCAGGCTGGGCGCCGCCCACCAGTCGATGCCGTCGAAGACGCGGACGCCGGACGCGTACCGCAGGTCGGCGAGGGCGTGGCCGACCCGGCCGCGCCCCGGGTAGAGCCGCGCCGGGAGCAGCCGGCGCATCAGGATCGCGCCCACCTCGTGCCGTTCGGCGAGGGCGTTGCTCAGCCGGCAGGTGTAGTAGCTGATCCCGGAGAGGAACCGCCAGCCCGACCCGACCACCAGGATGCGGGTCCGCTCAGCGGGTTGCGATGCAGGCACGGTAGACCTCCTCGATCTGGGGGACGACGCGGGCCGCGGTGAACTCCAGCCCGCGCCGGTGACCGGCGGCGCGCAGCCGTCCGGCGAGGTCGTGATCGGTGAGCACCCGCAGCAGTGCGTCGTGCAGGGCGCCGGCGTCACCGGGCGGTGCCAGCAGGCCGTCGACCTCGTCGCGGACCACGTCGAGCAGGCCACCGGAGGCGGACGCGACCAGCGGCGTGCCGGCCAGCATCGCCTCCACCGCGACCTGGCCCATCCCCTCCAGCAGGGAGGGCACCACACCCGCTGCCGCGCCGCGCCAGGCCGCCATCACCTCCGCGTGCGGCACGTCGCTGCGGATCAGCACGCCGGGCGGTTCCGGCGGGGTGTCCGGGCGCCGGGCGCCCAGGCAGACCAGCCGCGGCGGGTCGGCCATCGTGGCGCCGAGCCGGCGGTAGGCCTCGAACAGCACGTCGATGCCCTTGTGCGGGCCGAGCTGCCCGACGAACAGCAGGTAGCGGCCGTCCGGCAGCCAGAGCGGCCGGGGTGTGTCCCGGGCCAGGGCGTCCAGGCCGTCCGGCACCAGACTGGAGATCACCCGGACCGGCATCCCCGCCGGCAGCCGGGCCTGCCGGACACCGTCGGCGACCGCGGAGGAGATCGCGGTCAGCGCGGTGATGCCCCGGTGTCGCTGGGCGTGCAGGGCGGTGGTGAGCAGCAGCGACCGGGGGCGGCCGTACTGCTGGGCGGCGCACGTCAGGCAGCGGGACAACCCCGGTCCGGCGCACCGGGCGCCGTCGTAGGAGAACGTCTTGCGGACGCAGGTCAGGCTGAAGTCGTGCGCGGTGTGCACGTGCGGCAGACCGAACCGGCGATGCAGCGGCAGATAGCTGTACATCAACCAGTCGTGGCTGTGCACCAGGTCGAACCGTTCGGCGCGCAGCACCCGGGCGATGGCGGCGGTGGTCAGCGGATCCGGTGCGGTCGGGTGGAACGGTTTGGCACGGTCGGCGTTCAGGCCGGGCAGCAGACGTCCGGCGACGCTGGGGACGCGCAGCACGCGTACCCCGTTGATCTCCTCGTCGTCCTCGGCCGCGGGGGTGGCCAGGGTGAGCACGGTGATCTCGTGTCCGCGCCGGACCATGGCCTCGCCGCTGGTGGCGATGCTGCGTTCCAGCCCTCCGATCACGGGGGTGTACAGGTTCGCGAGATGCAAGATCTTCATCGCTTGTCGCTCTTCCCTGTCGGGTACGCGTGAGCGCGCACTTCGTGTCCGCCGTGCAGGACGACGGCGGCCACCAGGACCGCCGCCGCGGACTGCCCCGCGAGCCAGGCGTAACCGGCGCCGGTCACGCCGTGAACCGGGAGCAGCAGCCACGCCAGGGCGAGGCACGAGACGGCCCGGACGGCGTTGAGCCGACGGCAGCGGCGGAAGTCGGACTCCGAGCGCCAGTGCGCGACGGCCAGGTTGACCACCGCGTCCGGGATCGCCGCCAGCACCAGCACGGTCAGCAGCGGTCCGCCGGTCGCCGCGTAGGAGGGGCTGAACAGGGCGAGCAGCCGGTCACCGGCGGCCAGCAGGACGGTGGCCGGGACCCCGACCACGGCCAGGACCACCAGCGCGGCCCGGGAGAGCGGCACCCGGGAGGCGTTGGCCCGCTCGGCGTAGAGGGCGGAAGCCACCGCCGGCGAGACCATGAACAGCATCGACGCGGTCATCCAGGCCAGGTAGAAGTGGCCGGTTGCGCCCGCGCCGAGACGGGCGGTGACCAGGACCGGGAGCAGGACCGCCGGGCCGGCCTGGGCCAGGTTGACGAGGTGGTGGCCGAGCAGCGCGGTTCGCAGGTGCGGCAGCTCCGACCGGGTTCCGGCGATCCGGATCCGGGCGCCGGGACACAGCCGGCCGGGGCCCACCGCGATGGTCACCGCGCTCACCAGCAGGGTCGGCAGGACCCAGGAGAACAGCACCGCCCCGGACGAGGCGGCCCCGGTGGCCAGCACGGCGGCCAGCGCGGTGAGTTTGCCGGCCGCCAGGGCCAGATTGCGGGTCAGCATGCCGAGGCCGGAGCGGTGTGCCACGTACACGTTGTCGAGCAGGGTGGTGAGGGTGACCGCCACCGCGGCCGCGACCAGCGACGTGCCCTCCCCCGCGCCGCGCAGGAACCCGAAGGACGCCGTCAGGCCGGGGAGCACCAGCACGGTCGCGGTGGCCAGCGCCGCCGTGGCGGACGCGGCCACCAGCAGGCCGCTGCCGACGATCCGGGACCAGGCGTCCGGGCCGGCGCCCGGCAGCCGCTGGATGAACATGTGACCGGCGCCCAGGTTCGCCAGCATGCCGACCGCGGTGGCGGCCGAGATCAGCGCGGTGGCGGTGCCGATGTGGGCGGGGGTGACGCCGCGGGCGGCGAGCATCCAGTACCCGTAGCCCAGCGCGCCGTTGACCACCGTGGTCGCCATGATCAGCAGGCTGTTGCGGGCCAGCGAGTCGTCGCGGAGACGGCCGGCCGCCGCGGTCAGCATGCGATCCGCCGCTGGACCCGGACGCCGGGCCGGGTCGCGGCGTAGAAGCCGGCGCTCGAGGTGCCCACGCTGACGCTGACCGGGCGCAGGCAGCCGTCCGCGGGCAGTTCCGGCACCCGGATGTCGAGGGTGCGGACCGTGTCGGCGCCGAAGGTCACCGGCTGGGCGGCCACCACCACTCCGCCCACCCGCAGGCGCACCATCGCGGTGGTCACCGGCAGGCCGGCGCTGGTCACCAGGACCGGTACGCGCAGGCCACCGGCCGGGACGATGAGCGGGTGCCCGACCCGCGACGCCCAGCCCTTCAGCGCCACGCTCAGGTAGCCCGGTTCGGCGGGCCGGGGTCCGGTCCGCAGGGCCCGCAGGGCCACGACCGCGACACCCAGGGCGAGGACCACCGGCAGGGTGACGGCCAGGCCGGTCCGGACCGGCCCGGGCAGGATCCGCCGGTCCGGAGCCGTCGACGCCGGGCGGTCGACGGGATGCGGGCGCCGCTGTGCCGGGAGCCCGACCGGCGCGCCCGGCAGCGGCAGGACCGTCACCCGCTCGCGGACCAGGACGAAGACGCCGAGCAGGACGGTCAGCACGGCCGCACCGAGCACCAGCGCAACCGCGCGGACCGGGAGACCGGACGCGTGCAGCAGCAGGGCGATCAGCGGCACGGTGACCAGGCCGGTCAGGGCGGCGAGCCCGGCGCGGACGGCCGGGAACGGGCTCGGGCCGGGCGCCCCGGGCAGGGCGCGCAGCCACAGTTCGCCGAGGGCGCCGAGAGCGACGGCGGTCAGCGGGAGCGCCGCCCAGGGCCGCCCGGTGGCCGGGATCAGGGCGGCGAGCGCGGTGCCGCCGAGCAGCAGCAGACGGAGAGTGGTCATCGGATGCCCCCGTGTGCCCGCTTGCCGAGGCGGGCGAAGTCGAACCGGTAGATGGCGACGTGCGGGCCGTCGTAGACCTTGATCAGCCAGGGCAGGGTGTCGAACTTGGCGAGCTGGGCCCGGGTGAATCCGGGCTTCCCGTCGTGCGGGATCGGCTCGTTCGTCTCGAAGTAGATCTTGATGTCCGGCACCTGCTCGGCCATCCGCCGGTCCACGACCAGGTACTCGAACCTCCAGCTGCGCAACTGCTCCAGCACGGCGGCCGGCACCGGGCGCCCGGGCGGGGTGCGGTACAGGTCGTAGGCCGGGAAGGTGACCGAGCCGGTGGCCGGTTCCTGCTCGCCGTACGAGCCGAAGATCAGCCCGGTGTAGCGGTCCGCGACCAGCCGGGCACCGCGGCCCTGCGTGGTGCGCAGCCAGTTCGCGGCGGCGAGCACCTCCGGGGTGCTGGCCCGGGTGTCCGAGCCGAAGACCGGCGGTCCGGGGAACCGGTAGGACGGGTTCATCCCGGCCGCGGTGTTGCCGACCAGGACCACGGCGCAGGACGCCAGCAGCGCGGGGCCGGCCGTCCGGTGGAAGCGGTCCACCAGCGCCACGATCAGCGGGGCCGCCGCGACCGCCAGCCCCAGGTAGCTGAACGCCCAGGACCGGCGGGCGCCCTCCGCCCCGGACGGGGTGAGGATCAGCAGCGTCGCCGGGAAGTACAGCAGGCCGAGCAGCAGCATCGCCGCCACCGCGGCCCGGGTCAGCGGCTCGGCGCCGTGCCGGGACCGCCACCAGAGCACCGCCGCGCCGGCCAGCGCGAGCAGGGCGAAACCGGGGGCGGCGAACGCGGCGTCCTGCTCCCACCAGGGCGCGACCGACTGGCTGAACAGGGTCCGGCCGCTCTGCCCGCCGCCGGCCACCCCGCCGAACTGGGTCAGCGCCCGTCCCAGGTAGGGATCGAGGTAGTCGTCGGTACGCGGCGACACGGCACTCATCCAGACCGCCACCACCGACGCCGTCACGGAGGTCAGCGCCCAGCCGGTCCGGGTCGCGGCGATCAGGGAGCGGTCGGCGAGACAGTGCAGACTCAGTGAGAGCGCCAGCAGGCCGAGGACACCGGTGAGCCAGATCGCGGTGAGGTGGTGGGTGGCGGTGACCGTGACGGCCAGCAGCAGGGTCAGCCCGGACCAGCCGAGACGCGACGGGATGTCACCGGCGCGGACCGCCCGGACCGCGGCGGTCAGCGCCCAGACCAGGATCGTGATCGCCAGCGACTCGTACCCCAGCTGGGTGTCGAAGAAGAGGAAAGAGCTGTTCAGGCTGTACGCGCATGCGGCCGCCGCGGCGACTCTCGGGTCCGGCCAGAGCTGAGCGGTGAGCGCGGCGACGCCGAGCACCAGCAGCACGTGGGCGACCAGCAGCACCAGCAGGGCGGCGTGCCAGACCCCGAGCCCGGTGAGCGAGGCGAGCGAGGCGACGGTCGCGTGCAGGCCGGGATAGTCGCCGATCACCCGGACGATCGGGTTCTGCTCGAAGAGCCGGCCGTCGAGCAGGATGTCGTGGCTCTGTCCCCAGTGGGCGTACTCGTCGTGGAAGAGCGGGCCGGCCGGGTTGCGCAGCAGTTTGGGCAGGTAGGTGAAGCAGGCGTAGCCGATCAGGACGGCCAGTCGCAGCCGGGCGCCGGACGAGCGGCGCACCGCCCAGAAGACCGCCGGCAGCGTGAACACCAGCATGCCCGTCCAGAACCAGGCGAATTCGCCGCCGCTGCCCCACTCCGCCAGCCGGTACGCGACGACGAGCGCGGCCGCCCCCGCCGATCCCGCCACAGTGAGCGTGACCGCGCAGGCCACCGCCTCGGCGCGGGCCCGCCGCGGGGAGGCGGCGGGCCCGTCGTTCTGCCGGCCGGTGAGGATCCCGGCCGTCGTGGCGCTCATCGGCCGACGGCCCCCGCTTCCGCCGTCCGGGCCGGCGGCGCCGGGCGGCCGGTCACCGCGGCGTACACGTCCCGGGTCGCGGCGACCACGTCGTCCCAGGTGGGCAGTTCGGCCGTGCCGGTGCGCGGTGTCCCGGCCGCGGCGGCGAGCGCGTCCGCCAGGAGCACCGCGTCGTCCGGGTCGGCGAACCGCAGCGACACCGCGGTCCCGGCCAGCCGGGCCACCTCGCGGTGGGCCGGGATCGGCGAGGCCACCGTGGGGATGCCCGCCGCCAGCGCCTCGGCCACGGTCATCCCGAACGCCTCGTGCGCCGAGGCGGAGACCACCGCGGACGCACCGTCCACGCGGGACGCGTACGCGTCGTCGTCCAGGCGCCCGTGGAACACCACCCGGCCGGACAGCCCGAGCCGGGCGGTCAGGGTGTTCCACGCGTCGCCGGCCGGCCCGGCGCCCACCACGTCGAGGCAGTACTCCGGCCCGAGGTGCAGCATCGCCCGGATCACCCGGTCGACCCGCTTGTAGTGCTCGAGGCGGCCGGCGCAGAGGATCCGCCGGGTCCGCCCGGTCACCGGCGGGGCGGGCGGCCGCGCGTCGGTGCCGTTCGGGATGACCACGGTCCGGCCGGCGGCGCCCGGGAAGTCCCGCAGCACCAGGTCACGTTCGGCCGCGGTGACGCAGACGACCGCCGCGGACCGGTCCATCACGGCCCGTCCGAACGGGCGGTAGAGCGGGTGCAGCGCGGCCCGGAACCGGGTGTGACCGGTGCCGTGGTAGTGCGGCGTGAAGACCAGTGGCACCCGGCCACCGCCCGCGGCGCAGAGCGACACGAGCGAGTGGTAGCTGTGCGCGTGCAGGACGTCGTACTCCTCGGCGTGGGCGCGCAGCCAGCGCCAGAGCGGGACCGAGAAGCGGTAGGCGCCGGCCGGGACGGTCAGCGGGAAGCGCCGGACGCGTACCCCGTCGATCGTCTCGACCGACCGCCCGGCGGCCTGGGTGATCACCTCGACCTCGTCGCCGGCCGCGGTCAGGCCGGTGACCAGGCGCCGCACGTGGGTCTCCACCCCGCCGATGTCCGGGTGGTAGGCGTTCGCGACGATCCCGACCCTCATGAGACCTGCCGTTCCACAGCCAGCGGCTCGGTCTCCACGGCGGCACGCCGGCGCAGCGCCAGGCGGGGACGCCATTCCCGGGCGATGGTGCGCAGCACCCGCAGGCCGTCGGTGAACGCGTTGAGGTTGCTGACCCCGTGGATCCGGGAGTGCTCGAAGCTGGGCACCTCGACGATGGTCAGCCGGGCGTGGGCGGCACGCAGGTTGAGCAGGGTCTCGATCTCGAAGCCGTCACCCCAGAGCCGCCCGTCCGCGGTGTCCGGCGCCGGGGAGGTGCTGTCCAGGTCGAACGCCTCCAGGTGCCGGGACCAGAAGGCGTTGTATCCGTAGCAGAGGTCGCTGTAGCGGGTGCCGTACAGCAGGTTGACCAGCATGCTGAGGCACTTGTTGCCGGCCCGGCGCAGGCGGGTGATGTCGGCGCTGCCGCCGCGCGGGCGGAAGCGGGACCCCTTGGCGAAGTCGGCGCCGGTGCGCAGGGCGTGCACGAAGCGCGGGATCTCGCGGGGGTCGGTCGACCCGTCCGCGTCGATCATGACGATGATGTCGCCGGTCGCGGCGGCGAATCCGCAGGCCAGGGCGTTGCCCTTGCCACGGCGGTTCTGCTGGACCACGACGATGTCCGGGCGCAGCCGCCGGGCGACCGCCACCGTCTCGTCGGTGGAACCCCCGTCGACGAGCAGGATCTCGTCCACTCGGGGCAGCCGTGCGAACACGTGCGGCAGGTTGCGGGCCTCGTTCAGCGCCGGTACGACGACGCTGACCTTGGGTTCTTTGCGGGACTGGGCCGGTGGCCCGGCGAGGGTCCGCCCGGCGCCGGTCTCGCCGGGAAGCACACGGTCGACCGTGGGCATGTCTGTCTCCGATCGGGCAGGGTGGGGTCGGCCCGGGCCGGGCCGGAGGCGAACAGGTGCGAGAGGCTTCGGGTGGTGCGGTGAGGCGGCCGGCGCCACCGTGGCGGCGCCGGCGCTCGCTCAGGCGGACGGGACGTCGATCGTCCAGCCGTAGACGTCCTGGCTCGAGGTGATGTCACCGGTGCTGCCGGTGAAACCGATCCAGGCGCTGGTCACGCCGGACTCCTTGGCCAGGTCGAGGGGCCGGTCGAAGGCCACCCGCTCGGTCGCGCCCTTGCTGCGGGCACGGACGTGCACCGTCAGGTGGGTGGTGGCCGCGTCGTAGCTCAGGCGGACCTGGAACGGCCGGCCGTACAGCGGGATCGGCGCGGGCACGGTCGCCAGGTGCCGGTCGGGGTTGCCGGCCCGGGTGACGGCCAGGTGTTCACCGGCCGGGTCGTTCTGCCCGTTGCGGTAGGTGTCGAACTCGATCGCCACGCTCTGGCGGATGCCGCGGTATCCGAGTCCGCCGCCCCAGCCGCCGAGCGCCCGCGGGCCGGTGCCCTGCACGACGAACGCGATGCCGTCGGCGCCGGGCTTGCCGTGCCGGTGCATGTTGACCACGAAGGTCGTGGTGAAGGACCGCGTGAGGTCGATCTGCCGGGTCGACCAGGCGGAGCCGGCCTGCCGGAAGCTGCCGCTGGTCAGTCGCAGGAACCGGTTCCGGCCGTCTCGGTCCGCGACGACCTGTGCGGTGCCGTTGAGCGAGAGGTCGTCCAGGTGTCCGCCGCTGAGCGGGGTGACGGTGCGGTCCTGGCCGGGGGCGGCGAGCGCCGGGGGCGCCACGGCCGCCAGGGCGAGCAGGGCGGCGGCCAGGAAGCCGCCCCGCACCACTCTGGTTTTGCGAAGAGATCGCACTACATGCTCCGTTTCGGTCGTTTTGCCCGACTAGACCTGGCTTAAGGTAGGGCAGACCACGGAGCCGTGTGGGCGAGATTTCCTAATTACCCCCGAGGGTTCTATCCCGCGCCCACTGGTGGAACGCGCCGATGTGATGCTCGCTGGGCACCAGCACCCCGCCGTCCGCGTACGCCCGGGACGACATCCCCGGCTGGCAGCGCTCGCACGCGTCGAAGTCCTGACGGTTGACCCGGTCGAAGAGCTCGACCGACGGCCCCAGATCCACACCGGAGGCGACCACGTCCGGCCGGAACAGCCAGTCGCACTCGACGACCGTCCGGTCGACCGCCATCGGGAACATCCGGTGCAGGATCACGTGGTCGGGCACCAGGTTGATGAAGACCTGCGGCTTGACGGTGATCGCGTAGTAGCGCCGGTCCTGCTCCGCGCTGATCGTGTCGATGCCGGCCAGGCCGCCACTACCGTCCACCGTGAAACCGGTGACACCCGGCCCGAACTCGGCGCCGTGGCCGACGTAGTACTGCGCGGCGTACCCACCGGCGAACTCCGGGAGGACGTGCACCAGCTCGGGATGGATCGTCGAGCAGTGGTAGCACTCCATGAAGTTCTCGATGATCAGCTTCCAGTTGGCCCGGACGTCGTAGCGGATCCGCCGGCCGACGACCAGGTCGTCCACGCCGTACCGCTCGATCGACGCCACGTCGCCGAGACGCTCGACGCAGGCGCCCACCACGTCCTCCTCGAAGGACGGCGGCTCGGCGGCCAGACAGACCCAGACGTAACCGAGCCACTCCCGGACGTGCACCGGGCGCAGGCCGTACTCGACCCGGTCGATGTCCGGCATCTTCACCAGGTTCGGCGCGGCCACCAACTTGCCGTCCAGGTCGTACGACCACGCGTGGTACATGCAGCGGAACGTCCGCTTGACCGCGCCGGCATCGTCGGCACACAGCTGCGCGCCCCGATGCCGGCACACGTTCAGGAAGGCCCGCGCGTCGCCGTCCCGATTCCTGGTGACCAGTACGCTCTCCCGCCCCACTGTCGTGGTGCGGAACTGACCCGGGGCGGCGATGTCCGCCCCCCGGATCACGCAGAACCACATCTGCTCGAAGATCTGCTCCTGCTCTCGGGCGAAGAGAGCGGGATCGGTGTAGAAGTGACCGGGAAGAGTCGGGACGAGCGAACTGACCATGGCTACTCCATGAGCCGGCGGGGATGGAACAGGTCGATCGGGTGGGACGTCGCTCCGGTGGTGGCGAGATCGGCCAGGATCTCCCCGACGACCGGGACGAATTTGAAACCGTGCCCGGAGAAACCGCAGGCCACGGTGACGGCCTCGTGGGCCGGGTGCCGGCTGATCACGAAGTGCTCGTCGGGGGTGGTGCTGTACATACAGGGCTCGCCGCGCAGCCAGGAACCGGGCAGATCGGGCAGGATCCGGCCGGCGCCGGCCGCCATCTCGGCGATCTCCTCCGGGTGCACCTCGGTGTCCAGCCCCTCCGGCGTGGTGTCGGAGCCCCGCCGGAAGAACGCGATCTTGGCACCGCCGTCCGGGCCGTCGATCGCCGGGAACCCGTACATCTGGCTACCCTCGGCCGGCTCCCAGATGTAGATCGGGTGCGACTCCGGCCGGAACGCGTCCACCCCGCCGCGCGGCTGGAACCAGTGCTGCACCTGCCGTTCGATCCGGATCGGCACACCCAGGTCGGCCAGCAGGCCCGGCGCCCACGGTCCGGGACTGATCACCAGCTGGCCGGCCGTGTACTCCCCCGCCGCGGTCCGCACCCGGACACCGCCGCCGGTGGTCGGCTCCCAGGACTCCATCGGCTCGTCGAAGTGCAGCTCGGCGCCGTGCTTCGCGGCCAGGTCGAGCTGCGCCACCACGGTCCGCTCCGGACGGACGAAACCGGCCTTGGCCTCGTAGAGCGCCACCTCGTCGTCGTGCGGCGCCATCGTCGGGAAGCGGCGCCGCAGCTCGGCGGCGTCGAGCATCTCGTGCTCCAGGCCCCACCGCCGGGCGCTCTCCAGGGCACCGGAGACGGTCCTCGACTCCGGCCGGCCCACCATCACGCCGCCGGTCAGGGTGATCACGTCGCGGCCGGACTCCGCCGCCAGCGCGTCGAACAGTTCGTACGACCGGAGCAGCAGCGGAACATACTCGGAGCCCTCGAAGTAGGACTGCCGGGTGATCCGGGAGCCGCCGTGGCTCGCCCCCCGCGAGTGCCCCGGCCCGAACCGTTCCAGCCCCAGAACCCGGTGCCCCCGGGCGGCGAGGTGGTGCACGGCGGCACTGCCCATGCCCCCGAGTCCGACAACGATCACATCGTAAGCAGGCACAACAGGCTCCTGTCCAGGCTAACGCCGGAGGCGTTCGTGTTTCGGGTCGAACAGCGGCTCGGCCGCCACCGTGGCGAGCAGCCGCCGATCGAAGTATCCGATCTCCACCTGTGTCCCGGGGACGGCGAGTGCCGACGGGAGCCACGCGTACGCGATCACCGACTCGACCGTGTGCCCGTACGCCGCACTGGTCACGTGACCGACGGCGAAGCCGCCCGCGTAGACCGGCTCGGACCCCATCGGCACGTCCCCGGTGTCCGCCACCAGCAGGCAGGTCAGTCGACGGTCCGGCGCGGTGGCCGGCCGCTTGTCGGGGCTGACCGCGAACCCGAGGCCGGCCTGGAACGGGTCGTCCTCGGTCGTCATGTCGACGCCCCAGGCCCGGTAGCCCTTCTCCAGCCGCAGACTGGTGAACGCCGCCCGGCCCGCGGCGATCAGGCCGTACTCCTGGCCGGCCGCCCAGAGCGTGTCCCAGAGCCGCAGGCCGTACTCCGCCTCGGTGTAGATCTCCCAGCCCAGCTCGCCGACGTAGGAGAGCCGCAGCATGGTGACCGGCACCATGCCCAGATAGCCGCGGCGCACCTGGAAGTACTTGAAGGCGTCCGGGGAGACGTCGATGTCGGTCAGCGGGGCGACCAGTTCCCGGGCCGCCGGACCCCAGAGGCCGAGTCCACAGGTGCCGCCGGTGACGTCGCGGACCACCACGCCGGGCGGCGCGGCCCGCAGCAGGCGGTCCAGGTCGAGCGGGCCGTTGACGCCGACCTGGAAACGGTCCTCGGCGAGCCGGGCCACGGTGACGTCACTGGCCACGCCGCCGGCCGGGTCGAGCAGCAGGGTGTAGACCACCGAACCCACCGGGCGGTCGACGTTGCTGCTGGTCAGCGCGTTGAGGAAGCCGACCGGGCCGATCACCTCGAGCCGGGTCAGCGGGCTCATGTCGTAGAGCGCCACCCGGCGACGGGTCAGCCGGGCCTCGGTCTCGGCGATCGGCGACCAGTGCCGGCCGGACCACTCGTCGCGGGGCCGGGCCTCGTCGGAAGGCGGGTTGGACGCGTACCAGAGGGGTCGTTCCCACCCGGCGGCCTCGCCGAAGACCGCGCCCAGCTCGGCCTGCCGGGGGTGGAACGGGCTGACCCGCAGGTTGCGCACCGCCGGCGGGTCCAGCGGGTGCACGATGTCGTAGACCTCGGCGAAGTTGCGGATCGCCCGTTTGCGGACGTATCCCGGGGCCAGTTGCGCCGCATCGAACCGGTTGAGGTCGCATTCGTGCAGGTCGAGCGAGGAGCGGCCGTCGACCATCCACTCGGCCAGGGCCATCGCGGCGCCGGCCGAGTGGGTCACCCAGATCGCCTCGGCGGTCCAGAACCCGCGGAGGTCCCGGGATTCGCCGATCAGCGGAAAGCCGTCGGCGGTGAACGAGAAGACGCCGTTGAACGCCTCCTCGAGGGTCTTGCCGCGCAGCGCCGGGATCAGCTCGATCGCCGCCGACCAGGACTGTTTGAAGGTCTCCGGGGTGTACGGCAGCTTCGACGGGTGCGCGTCGCCGGGCAGCTCGTCGAGGCTGACCGGCATGGGTTCGTGCAGGTAGGAGCCGATGCCGAGGCGGTCGCCGTGTGCCCGGAAGTAGAGGTCGCGGTCTTGGTGGCGGACGATCGGGAGTCCGTCGGCGACGCCGGCGACGCCGGTGGTCCGGACGTACTGGTGGGCCATCGGCAGCAGCGGCACCGGCACTCCGGCCAGTGCGCCGATCGCCGGTCCCCAGAAGCCGGCACAGCTCACCACGATGTCGGCGTCATAAAGTTGATCATCAGTCCGGACGCCGCTGACGCGGCCCTTTCGCGAGACGATCTCAATCACTCGACTGTTTCCGATGAATCGGGCACCGCGCTCGCCGGCCCGCGAAGCCTGCACTTCGCACGCCTTGATCGCCAGCGCCAAGCCGTCGGTCGGCACGTGCAATCCACCCAGAAGACGTGATTTATCCAGCAGTGGGAACATTGCGGCACATTCCGCCGGATCCACCAACGAGGACGAGATCTCCCATGACTGGCCATATCCGAAACGCCGGTGCAACTCGGCCAGACGCTCGGGCGTCGTCGCCACCTCCAGGCTGCCCACCGTGGAGAAGCACCCCAGCGAGGAGTACTTCTCCACGGTGTAACGGGCCATCCGGGCCAGAGTCCGTGACGGGTTGGTCTGGAAGACCAGCCCCGGCGCATGCGAGCTGGAACCACCGGTGACGAAGAGGGGCCCCTGTTCGAGCACGGTGACGTCGGTCCAGCCACGTCCCGTCAGCTCGTCGGCGAGCGCACAGCCCACGATGCCGGCGCCGATGATCACGACCTTCGGTCCGGGCATCGCTCAGCTCCCGGCCGGGATCCAGGACTTCCAGGTGGCCTCGTGCTCGGACGCCCACTTCTCGGCGGCCTGCTCGGCGCTCATGCCCTGGTTGGTGAGGTAGTCGGAGACCAGGTTCTGGTCGTCGTTGGTCCAGGTGAAGTTCTTGACGAACTCGTAGGCGGCACCACCGGTGTCGGCGAACTTCTTGCTGACCACCTTGTCCAGCACGTAGTCCGGGTAGTCGCAGGCCACCTTCTTCGGGTCCGCGTCACAACCCTCGGTGTACGCCGGGAGCTTCACCCGCGCGTACTTCTCCTTGGCGAACAGCCACTGCGGCTCGTAGAAGTAGAAGAGCAGCGGCTTCTTCTGCGCGGTCGCCTGCTGGGCTGCCTTGATCAGCGCGGCCTCGCTGCCGGAGTAGACCACCTTGTAGTTCAGCTTCAGGTTCTCCACCAGGGCGGCGTCGTTGGTGACGAACGACGGATCACCGTCGAGGAGCTGCCCCTGGGCGCCGGACTCGGAGGTCTTGAACAGGTCGGCGTACTTGTTGAGGTTGGCTCCGTCGGTGATGTCCGGGTACTGCTCGACCATCCACTGCGGGACGTACCAGCCGATCACGCCGGTGTTGCCGGTCGGCCCGGCGTCGACGGCGACCTTCTTGTCCTCGATGTACGTCTTCTTCAGATCCGGGTGGCCCCAGTTCTCCACGATCGCGTCGACCTCGCCGGTCTCGAAGCCCTGCCAGGCGATCTCCTCCTTGAGGTTCTTCGTCTCGACGGTGTAGCCGAGCTCCTTCTCCAGGAGGTACTCGATCACCGCGGCGTTCGCCTCGTACCCCACCCACGGGTTGATCGCCAGGTTGACCGTGCCCTTGCTCTCCCCGCTCGGCGCCGACCCGGCGTCGGAGGTGGCACCGCCGCAGCCGGACAGGACCAGGCCGAGTACGGCGGTCATCGGGATTATCCGCAACTTCATTGTCGAGAGCCCTTCGTCGAACGATGAAACCCTTGGGTGAGGCGGTCCAGCAGGACACCGAGCAGCACGATCGCGAAGCCCGCGGCCAGGCCCCGGCCGAAGTCCTCACGCTGGGAGAACCCGGCGACCACGTCGTATCCGAGCGCACCCGCGCCGACCAGGCCGCCGACCACGACCATCGCGAGGACCATGACGATCCCCTGATTGGCGGCGAGCAGCAGACCGCCGCGGGCCATCGGCAGCTGCACCTTCCAGAGCAACTGGCGCGGGGTGGAGCCGGCCGAGAGCGCGGCCTCCACCACCGTGGCGGGCACGTCGCGGACCCCGCGTTCGACCAGCCGGACCACCGGCGGGACCGCGAAGATGACCGCCGCGACGATCGCGGTGAACCGGCTCGCGCCGAACAGCGCGACCGCCGGCAGCAGATAGACGAAGGAGGGCATGGTCTGCGCGGCGTCCAGCAGCGGACGGGTCAGCACGGCCAGCCGGTCGTGCCGGGCGCAGAGCACCCCGGCCCAGACCCCGATCAGCATGGTCAGCACGGTGGCGACCAGGACGGTGGCCAGCGTCTGCATGGCGTGCTGCCAGAGGCCGAGACCGTTCACCCCGGCGGCGGAGGCGGCCGCGATCAGCGCCGACCGCCAGTCCGCCATCAGCAGCCCGGCGACCAGCACGAGCACCGTGAACAGCCACCAGGGCGTGGTGGTCAGGGTGGTCTCGAGCGGGTTGAGCAGAATCGCGCTGACCGTGTTCTTGAGCCACTCGGTCACGTCGTACCAGTGCAGCTCGACCCATCCGGTGAGCGCGTTGACCGGCGCCGCGAAGGAGAACCGCGGCACGGCGTCGCCGATCGGCAGCGCGGCGACCACGGCCGCCGCGCCGAGCACCGGGACCGCCACCCGCCAGGAGTGCGGCCGGCGCCGGGACGCCGCGGTGGTCACCCGGTCCAGCACCACCGCCATGATCACGATGGCCAGGCCGGCGTCGAAGGCCGCGCCGACGTTCACCCGCTCCAGCGCCCGGATGATGTTCTGGCCCAGTCCCGGCGCGTCGATCAGCGCGGTCACCACGGCCATCGAGAGCGCCATCATGACCGTCTGGTTGACCGCGAGGACCAGCGTCGGCCGGGCCATCGGCAGCCGCACCCCGGTCAGCAGCTGCAGCCGGGTGGCGCCCTGCGCGGTCGCCGCCTCCACCGCGGTCGGCGCGACACCGGCGATGCCGAGTTCGGTGATCCGGATGGTCACCGGCACCGCGTAGATCAGAGTGGCGATCACGGCGGCCGGCGAGCCGATCAGGAACAGCAGCGTCATCGGCGCCAGATAGGCGAAGGTCGGCAGGATCTGCATCACGTCGAGCACCGGTCGCAGCGCCGCGCCGACCCAGCGGACCCGGGCCGCCAGCACACCGAGCGGCACGCCGAGCACCACCGCGATCAGCACCGCGGACAGGGTCAGCGCCAGCGTCTCCACGCTCTCGGCCCAGAGGCCGAGCACGGCGAAGGCCACAAAACCGGTCACCGCCAGCAGCCCGGCCCGCCACCCGGCGACCACCAGCGCCAGCGCCCCGGCCACGGCGACCAGGCCGGCGAACCCGAGACCGGTCAACCCCGCGCTCACCGCGTCGACGAGCAGGCGCACGCCGAGGCGGATGTAGTTCACGCCGTACAGGAAGAGGGGGTTGACGTCCCGGTTCGCGTCGACCCAGTCCCGGACCCCGTCGAAGAAGCGGAAAGCCGCGGCGTCCGAGGAATCCGCGGCCGCCGTCGTGCGGAAGCTGAGGAGGGCGACCACGCTCACGACCACCAGGACCGCGATACGGGTACGCCCGGAGCGCAGTCCCGCCGCGCCCCAGCGACCTGGGTGTCCCGCCCCGTCCTCCGCCGCGCCGGTCTCCCGGCCGGCGGTCGTCACCGTCACGCCGGAACCTGCCGGCGATGCCCGAGCAGGGCCGGCAGCAACTGTTCCGCATCCACCACACCGACCCGCACGTCCCCGTCGACCACCGGCACCGGGCGATCCGCGCGCAGCACCCGGGCCACCGCGTCACGGATCACGGTGTCCTGCGGCAGCGGGGTGTCCTCGAGCTCCTCACCCTCGGCCGCGTCCCGGGTGATCCAGCGCAGGGTCAGCACGTCGGCGCGCGGCACGTCCCGCACGAAGTCGGCCACGTAGTCGTCGGCCGGCGCCCCGACCAGCTCCTCCGGCGTGCCGACCTGCACCAGCTCGCCGTCGCGCAGCACCGCGATCCGGTCGCCCAGGGTCAGTGCCTCGGCCAGGTCGTGGGTGATGAAGACCATCGTCTTGCCGACCTCGGCGTGCAGCCGCCGCACCTCGGCCTGCATGTCCCGGCGGATCAGCGGGTCGAGCGCGCTGAACGGCTCGTCGAAGAGCAGCACCTCGGGATCGGTCGCCAGGGCGCGGGCCAGGCCGACCCGCTGCTGCATGCCGCCGGACAGTTGCTCCGGCAACTGGCGCTCGTGCCCGGTGAGCCCGACCAGCTCCAGCACCTCCGCGGCCCGCGCGTGCCGTTGCGCCCGGCCGGCGCCCTGGATCTCCAGCCCGTAGGCGACGTTGTCCAGGACCTGGCGGTGCGGCAGCAGGCCGAAATGCTGGAAGACCATCGCCACCCGGTGCCGGCGCAGCTCCCGCAGACGCTTGGCGGACATCGCCCGCACCGCCTCGCCGTCGATGCGCACCTCGCCGGCGGTCGGCTCGATCAGCCGGGTCAGGCAGCGCACCAGCGTGGACTTGCCGCTGCCGGAGAGCCCCATCACGACGAAGACCTCGTTGGCCGCCACCTGGAAACTCACGTCCCGGACCGCGACCAGGCAGCCGAGCCGGTCGCGCAGCTCGGCGCGGGGCAACGCGGCCAACGGCGAACCGGGCACCCGTTCGGCCCGCGGGCCGAACACCTTCCAGAGCCGCTCGACCTCGATCATCGGTCGCCCGCCAGGGACGCAGCGACCAGGTCGGCGGCCTTCTCACCGATCATGAAGACGGTGACCATCGGGTTCACCGTGGGCATCACCGGGAAGACCGAGGCGTCCGCGATCCGGACGTTGTCGAAGCCCTTCAGCCGCAGCTCCGGGTCGACCACGGCACCGGGGTCGCCGGCCGCGCCCATCCGGCAGGTGCCGGCCGGGTGATAGACGGTGTGGTGGGCGGCCCGGCCGTACGCGGAGAGTTCCTCGTCGGTACGCAGATGCGGCCCCGGCGCGATCTCCCGCTTGATCCAGGAGGCGAACGGCTCGGTGGCGGCCACCTCGCGGGCCAGGCGCAACCCGTCCACGATGGTCCGCTCGTCGTAGCCCTCCGGATCGGTGAAGTACCCGAAGTCGAGCAGCGGTTTGGTGCCCGGATCGGCGTCCGCCAGCCGGAGCCGCCCGGAACTGCGCGGCCGTGGGATGTTCGGGGTCATGCCGAAGCCCCATTCCGGCACGTCGTAGCCGAGACGCGCGGTGTTGACCGTGAACGGGATCTGGTAGAGGTGGAACATCAGGTCGGGCCGGGTGGCACCGGGCTCCCGCCGGACGAACAGGCCGGCGTCCGAGTCCATCGCGGACATCGGCGGGATCGGCCGGTTCGCCTCCCAGAGGATCAACGACTCCGGGTGGTCCAGCAGGTGATCGCCGACGCCGGGCAGGTCCGCCCGCACCTCGATGCCGAGTTCCTCCAGGTCGGCGGCGGGACCGATGCCGGAGAGCAGCAGCAGGCGCGGGGTGTCGATCGCGCCGGCGCTCAGGACGTACTCGTGACGGGCCCGGATCAGTCTCGTGCCGTCGGCGTCCCGGACGGTCACGCCGCGATCCGGGTCGAGGTGGTACGCCCACGTCTCGGTGAGGATCGTCAGGTTGGGCCGGTCCAGGTGCGGATGCAGGTACGACACCGACGCGGACGAGCGGACACCGGTGTCCGGGTCGTAGCCGACCGCGAAGAATCCGGCGCCGTCCACGAACGGCGCGGCGTTGAAGTCCTCGATCACCGGTACGCCCAGCGCGGTGTGGCACGCCGCCACGAAGTCCTCGGTCAGCGGGTTGCGGTCCTTCTCCCCGACCGGGGTGATCGCGACCGCCAGCCGCTCCCAGTAGGGCAGCATCGCGTCGTACGACCAGCCGGTCGCGCCGGCCGCCACCCAGTCGGCGAAGTCCTCCGCCGGCGGCAAGAAACTGATCATGGTGTTGTGCGACGAACAACCACCCAGGACTCGCGCGCGGGAGTGTCTGATATGCGAATTCCCGCGCGGTTGTTCGACGGTCGGATAGTCGTAGTCGTACGGCGACTCCAGCAGGTTCAACCAGTTCCGCAGTAGCAGCACGTTGTCGTCGCCGACGTCGGACGGTCCACCCTCGACCAGGCAGACCCGTACCCCGGGATCGGCGGAGAGGCGCGCGGCGACCACCGATCCGGCGGTGCCACCACCGACCACCACCACATCGAACTCGATCGTTTCCAGTTTGCGCCACCTTCCATCGGGAGGCCGTGGCCGCGCTGTGGGAACAGGATCTTCAGCTCAGTGGTAGGGGTCAATGGCCCTGAGTTTCTTTTACCTCTTCGCAACAACCCCGGCATACCACACCGGCCGCGACCCCTCATCACAGAGAGTCACATCGGCGCCTCCCGCAGTGAGCGGATTCCGGCGCCGACATCCCCCTCAGGCTCCGATCAAGGCATGGACCACCGACGATCGGAATGAGATTTTTCACCTTTCCGGGGGAACATTCTTCCGGGCGTCCGGCAGTGCGATAGACGTTCTTCGTGACGTCAATGTGACGCGCCGTTCCCGCTCCGGCCGGGAGTCCGGCACCCTCCGGGGGTGGTCTTGCGGCCGTCCTGCTCAGCCCGATGCATGCTGCTCGCGGTGAACCCTGGACATCATCCGTTCGGATGATGCCGGGGGTTCGATGGCAGAACCATATTTTTTCTTTAAGTCCGCCGTAGGAAACCATCAAATCACGTCCCGGAATTGCTTTCTGTGAGCAGGGCTCCTAACGTCTGGTCGTCGGCGCCGGATCGGCCGCCGGCAGTCCGGTAATCGGCGAAAAGAAGGTCACGTCATGCGAAGCTCGGGTCAGCGACGTACCCGGCTGCTCGCCGTCGGCGCAGTGGTCGCCGCGGCCGGTGGTGTCATCGGATTCACCCAGATCGCCTCCGCTGACACACAGGACGGCACCAGCGGGGCCGGCAAGATCGTGGGTAACAACCTGCAGATCCTCACCGACACCTGCGTCGACAGCCAGCTCGAGCCGCACGACGGCTTCCAGAAGGGCAACCGGTGCGTCTCCACCGAGTTCGGTGAGGTCGGCGCGGCGGCGAACAACCCCACGCTGCTGATCACCGAAGCGCCGACCCAGGTCCAGGCCAACACCGCCTTCACGCTGAAGATCAGCACCCGCAACCTGATCCGGGATCGCTTCCTCGCGGCCGGCCAGGGTGGGTACTACGTGGAGAGCTCGGTCCTGCAGAACGGTCTCGTTCGCGGCCACTTCCACACCGCGTGCCGGATGCTGGACAGCACCGACGCCGCGCCCGCCCCCGAGCCGGTCCCGGCGTTCTTCGTCGCGACCGAGGACAACGGCGGCTCGGCCACCCCGGACACGGTCACCATCCAGGTGCCGGGCCTGCCCACCGACGGCGAGGCGCAGTGCTCCTCCTGGGCCGGTGACGGCTCGCACCGCATCCCGATGATGGAACGCGCCAACCAGACGCCCGCCCTCGACTCGGTGCGCATCACCGTCGGCGGCAACGGCGGCGACAACGGTGGTGGCGGGAACAACAACGGCGGTGGCAACAACGGGGGCGGGAACAACAACGGGGGCGGCAACAACGGCGGTGGCAACAACAACGGCGGCAACAACAACGGGGGCGGTGGCAACAACAACGGCGGTGGCAACAACGGGGGGAACAACACCAACACCGGCGGCGTGAAGCCGACCACCCCGGCCGCGACCATCACCCCGAAGACCACGTTCGAGGCCACCCCGAAGACCACGGTCACCAAGACCAAGGAGGCCGACGCCTCCGGTTCGAACGCCGACGACGAGGAGACCACCTCGGGGTCGACCAAGTCGACCACCAAGGCGACCACCAAGCCGTCCGACTCCGAGTCCGACTCGGACTCCGACTCGGACTCCGACTCGTCCGACTCCTCGAACGAGGAGAGCGAGACCACGACGAAGAGCACCCCGAAGAAGACCACCGCGCCGACCGAGGACCCCACCCCGGACAGCACGGACGAGGCGGGCACTCTCGACTCGGGCAGCGACTACGACGGCGCCCCGGACGCGGACCAGCCGAACACCGACACGATCGCCGAGCCGCCGGCCACCAGCGCCGAGACCGGCCCGCTCAGCCTGATCAGCAACAACATCGCCTGGTTCGGTGGCGGTGCGGTGCTCCTGCTGATCGCCCTGATCTCACTGGCCTTCATGCGGAACAACCGTCCCCGCAACAACTGGCGCTGACCCCCCGCGGCGCCGATCGTCGAGGCGGGCAGAACCTCTCACGAGGTCCTGCCCGCCTTTTCGCGTTCACGATCCACTACCTTGAGTTACCGCGTTCACCCGATCAGGGCGCCTATCGGGGACAACTTTCCCTGAACGCAGAGGCGGGGCGGTCACTCACAGAAAATAAGGGTAGCCTCACCTACTGAGATCTCTCCACCGGCAGTGAGGTGCAGTCATGGCGAACAGACCGGCGCGACCGGCCATCGAGGGCGTGGTCACCCGAGTCGAGCAGCTGACCCCGCACATGGTGCGTGTGGTGGTCGGCGGTGACGCCCTGGCCGGCTTCCCAGCCGGCGAGTTCACCGATCATTACATCAAAGTGTTCTTCCCGCAGGACGGCGTGGCATATCCGGAACCCTTCGACATGGGCCTGATCCGGGAGAGCCTGCCGCGCGAGCAGTGGCCCGTCACCCGGACCTACACGGTGCGCAAGTGGCTGCCCGAGGTCCAGGAACTCTGGGTCGACTTCGTGGTGCACGGCGACTCCGGCATCGCCGGACCGTGGGCCGCCAACGCGAAACCCGGCGACAAGATGCGGTTCCTCGGCCCCGGCGGCGCCTACCGGCCCGAGCCCGACGCCGACTGGCACCTGCTGGCCGGCGACGAGAGCGCGCTGCCGGCCATCGCCGCGTCCCTCGAGGGCGCGCCGGAGGGCGCCAAGATCCGGGCCTTCATCGAGATCGACGGGCCGGACGAGGAGCAGAAACTCGAGACCCTCGCCGACGCGGAGATCACCTGGCTGCACCGTGGCACCCGCCCGGTCGGCGAGCTGCTCTGCGACGCCGTCCGCGGCTACGAGTTCCCGGCCGGCCGCGTCCTCGCGTTCGTACACGGCGAGGCCAACGCCGTCCGCGACCTGCGCCGCCACCTGCGCCGGGAACGTGGCCTGACGATGGACCAGCTGTCCATCTCCGGCTACTGGCGGCGCGGCATGAACGAGGACGGCTGGCAGTCCAGCAAGCGCGACTTCAACGAGCAGACCGAGCGTGAGCAGGAGACTCCCGCGCCCGTCTGACCCCATCGGTAAGTGGCGCCCGGGCCGTGTGACCGTACACACCCGGGCGCGCATCGGAACTCACGGCGGGTCCATGATGAGGCCGTGGCGACGCAGAGTGAACAGACGGTGCAACCGAGGACGGGACGACGGTCGGGGCCGCTCTTCGCGCTGATCGCACTCCTGCTGGCAGCGCTCAACCTGCGACTCGCGGTCACCAGCGTCGGACCGGTGCTCACCGAGATCCGCGACGGCCTCGGCATGAGCACGACGATGGCGGGGCTGCTCACGTCCGTACCCGTGCTGTGTTTCGCCTCGATCGGCCTGGCCGCGCCCCGCCTGGCCCAGCGCTTCGGCGCCGCGCCGGTGATCCTCGGGGGCATGGCACTGCTCGCCGGCGGCCTGGCGATCCGCCCCTTCACCGGCGGACCGATCCTGTTCCTGCTGTTCAGCGCCATCGCGATGGCCGGCATCGCGCTGGCCAACGTGCTGCTGCCGTCGATCGTCAAGGACCGTTTCCCCGACCGGATCGGCACGATCACCGGCCTCTACTCGGTGGCGCTGAACATCGGCGCCACCACGGCGGCCGCCGCGACCGTGCCGCTGACCGGCGCGTTCGGCGACGACTGGCGGCTCGGGCTGGCCTGCTGGGCGCTGGCCGCGCTGGTGGCACTGCCGCCGTGGGCGCTGATGGCACGCGACCACCGGGCCGCCGCGCAGGCCACGCCCGCCACCGCGCCGGACCCGGTACGCGTCAGCCGGCACCCGGTCGCGTGGGCCCTCGGCGTGTACTTCGGCATGCAGTCCACCTCCGCCTACGTGATCATCGGCTGGCTTCCGCAGATCTACCGGGACGCGGGCATCTCCGCCGAGATGGCCGGCATCCTCTTCGCGACGACCTCGTTCCTCGGCGTGCCGCTGTCGTTCGTGCTCTCCGCGCTGATCAGCCGGTTCCGTTCGCAGAGCCTGATCGCCCTCGTCCTCGGCCTGTTCGGCATCGCCGGCTGGCTCGGCCTGATGATCTCGCCGACCGCCGCGCCGTGGGTCTGGGCGGTCATGCTGGGCGTGGTCAACACCGCGTTCCCGCTGGTCCTGACGATGATCGCGCTGCGCGGCAAGAACCCGGGAACGGTCGTGCGACTGTCCGCCTTCGCCCAGGGTGTGGGCTATCTGTTCGCGATCCCGGGACCGCTGGTGATCGGCGCCCTGCACGACGCCACCGACGGGTGGCGGGTGCCGCTCGGCCTGATGGCCCTCCTGATGGTTCCGCAGATCATCGCCGGCATGGTGGCCGGCCGCGACCGCCAGATCTGATCCGCCCGCCCCCACCGCCACCGTCGACGGCCGGCTGCCGCCGCCACCGTCGACGGCCGACCCCCTCAGCCGTCGTCCACGGCTCCCCAACAGGCCGACCACAGCCCTGACGCACGGCCGAACCAACCCAGCCGTCGCCCACGGCTGCGAGGGCGGCCCAAAACAGCCCTCACGCACGGCCGACCGACCCCAGCCGTCGCCCACGGCTCCCCAACAGGCCGACCACAGCCTTCACGCACGGCCGAACCAACCTAGCCGTCGCCCACGGCTGCGAGAGCGGCCGGGAACAGCCGTGGGCGACGGCTGGGCACCTGTGGGAGCGACGATCCCGAGAGCGCGGGCGGAGTGTGCGGAGACGGGAAAGCGCCCCGGCCGGGGGAGCGACCGGGGCGCGAAGTCAGTGGGGGTGCGACCCGGTGCGCCGAGACCGAGGAAGTGCCTGCGCACCGGGTAGCGTCCCATCCAGCAGGAGGACCATCGCCTCGAAGACTCCCGCCGAGCAAGGTTAGGCTAACCTAACACCTAGCGGAGATCAACGGCGGATCTCAGAGGGTCGGCACGGCGGGCCCGCGCCGGACACGCGGGACGCGGCCCAACCGGCTCAGCAGCACGACGCCGGCTACGCGGGACACAGCACGACGCCGGCTACGCGGGACACAGCCGAACGGGATCAGCAGCACGACACCGGCTACGCAGGACACGACCGAATCGGATCAGCGGCACGGGGCTGCCGGGTCGCGGGACTCGTTGCGGCTCAACGGGATCTCGACGGCGCAGAGACGGCGGACCGCCACCGCCTCGTCCAGCGGCCACATGCCCACCGTCGCGTCCGCACCGGCGCTCGCCAGCATCGAACCGTCCGGCGAGAAGTCGAAACTGACCACCGACGCCTGATGCCCGGTCAGGACTGCCCGGATCTGCCACGTGCCGGTGTCCCAGAGCCGGATCACCCCGTTGACGTCGGTCGACGCGAGGGTCCGGCCGTCCGGCGAGAACGCGACCCGGTCGATCTGGTCCAGTTGCTCCTTCGAACGCCACACCACCCGGTTGTCGGCGGTGGCCCGGACCTCGACGACCCGGCCGGTGCCGGCCGCCGCGTACGTCCGCCCGTCCGGCGCCGTCGCCATGTCGAGAGCCTGGTAGTCGCCGATCCCCTGCGGTTCGCCCTCCTCGGCCAGGTCGGGTGTGCGCAGCGTACGCAGCACCATCTCCTTGGTCCCCCCGGATCCGCTGTCCGCCGCGTCGACGACGGTGTCCAGGACCCGCAGGCGGGTGCCGTCCACGGAGAACCCGATCGCGTACGCGGTGTGCAGATGGTCGCCGAGAACGATCCGTCCCCGGAGTTCACCGGTGAAGTCGTAGACGGCGACCACCCCCGGCACCTTGTCGTCCACCTCCGCCAGGCCGCCACCGGTCGACACCGCCACCAGCGTCCGGTCCGGGGAGACCACCAGGTCCTTCGGATCGCCGTCGAGGCGGACCGTGGCGCGGCGCCGCCCGTCCGGGCCGAAGAAGGTCAGAGCCTTGTCGGGGCGGGTGGCCACCACCACCGTCGCGTCCGCGCCGAACCCGATGCCCTGCGGCACCCCGGCGAGCGGAACCCGGACGGTCTCCTCCCGGCTCCGGGCGTCCCAGATCCGCAGCTTCCGGTCCTCGCCCCCTCCGGCCACCAGGGTGCCGTCCGGTGAGAACGCGACGTCGTACACCGCCTCGTCGGCGGGCATCCAGTTGGACGAGAGGCGGAAGACCACCGTCGGTTCCTCGGGACCGGTGATCACCACGTACGGCGCGGACGCCGACGCCGCGGCCGCCCGGTAGTTGGTCAGCCCAGTGTTCAGCGAACCGGTCGCCTCGCTGGTCAGCGACCACAGCGCCGAGGTCCGCTCGCCCGCCGGCGCCACCACCAGCTCGCTGCGGGTGACCGCGACCGGCCCGGGCTGGTGGATCTTCCCGTCGTCCGGGGTGACGCTGCGCAGCCGCTTGCCGGCCGGGACGGACCACTGCTGGATCTGCCCGTTCGTGCTGTTGGTGACCAGCGTGCCGTCCGGCGCGAAGCTCAGGTAGAGCCCGGCATCGGGCAGCTCGGCGACCCGGGCGCCGTCGCCGATGCGCCACACCCGGACGCCGTACACGGTGTCGGACTCGGCGAGATACCTGCCGTCCGGGCTGACCGCCAGGAACATCGCCGGGTTCGTGCCGATCGCCAGCGAGCGGGTCAACCTACCGGTCACGGCGTCCCAGACACCCACCCGGTAACGCCCGCCGGCCGGCTCGGCCAGGTCGCCGACCACCCGGCTGGTGCCCGGGACCCAGGCGAACGGGCCGATGCCCTCCAGGGTGCGGTGGGCCCGGCCGGTGGCGACGTCCCAGATCTGCCCGCCGCCCGGGATCGCCAGCGTGCCGGACGCCAGGTAGCGGCCGTCGGACGAGAACGCCAGCGTGTGGACCGGCTTGCCGGACTCGAGCCGCAACGGCGGTCCGGCCGGGCTCAGCGTCGCGGTGTCCCACAGCTGGACGGTGCCGTCGACGTGGCCGACGGCGATCCGGGCGCCGTCCGCGCTGATCGCCACCGCCCCGCCGCCGGGACCGGTGCCCAGACGGCCGACCAACGGGAGCATCTGCGCGGACAGCACGGCGCTGCGGGCCTCCACGGTGTGTCCCTCGCTCCAGGCCTCCAGCGCGCTGCGGATCGCCGCCGCGTCGTCCTCGTACAGCGCGGCGAGCGACTCGGTGCCGTGCAGCCGGGACGCCGTCCAGCGGGTGGTCTCCTCGGCGCCGCGCCGCTGGTCCAGGGCGATCAGGCCGCCACCGACGGCGAGCAGCAGCGCCACCGCAAGACCGGCCACCAGCCGCCACAGCCGCCGGGTCGCCTGCCGGCGCGCCAGCTCGGCCTTCTCCGCGGCCGCCCACCCGGCCTCGAGATACTCCCCCACCACCGGGGGTACGCCGTCGCCGGCCGGCACCCGCTCGCGGGCCGCCAGCAGGCGGGAGCCGCGGGGCAGCAGGTCCGGGTCGCGGCCGGAGGCGTCCCAGTCCCGGGCCGCCTCCACCACCTGACGGCGCAGCACCAGGTCCTCGCGGGCGTCGGCGAGCCACCCGGCCAGCCGGGGCCAGCTGGTCAGCAGCGCCTCGTGGCTGATCTCCACGGTGTCCGCGCCGACCGTCACCAGGCGGGCCTTGACCAGCCGGCGCAGCACCCGGGAGTCGGTGGCGGCCCGCTCGCCGCGACGGCGTACCACGGTGCCGTCGGCGGAGACGGTGACCAGGGCGAGCAGGGCGTCCCGCAGACGGTCCCGGTCGTCGGCCGGCATCTCCAGGTAGATGTGTTCGGCGCTCTCCGCGACGGCGTACCGGATCCCGCCGGTGGATCGGTACGCCCCGACCGTCAGGCGCAGGCCCTCCCGGCGGTCCCAGGTGGCGCGCAGGGCGTGGGCGAGCAGCGGCAGCGCGCCCGGCTCGTACCCGTCACGGCCGTCGACCCCGAGGTCGCGCAACAGCAGGTCGGGCAGTCCGGGTTCGACGGCGAGGCCGGCCTGTTCCGCGGGTTCGACGACGGCACGGCGGACCGCCTCGGCGTCGAGTGGGCCGAGCACCACGTGACCGGCGGCCAGGATCCGGGCCAGGGGCGGCAGTTCGACGCAGGCGGGGTAGAAGTCCGACCGGACCGCGATCACCACCAGGGCCGGGGCGGCGTCGGCGAGCGCCGTGGCGTACGCGAGACGTTCCTGCGGGTCGGGGCACTGGGTGAAGAGTTCCTCGAACTGGTCCGCGATGATCACCGGCCGGTGGCCCGCCGCGGTCGCCGCCGCGGCCAGCTCACCGACCGAGGACGCGTCGGAGGAGGCGAGCGCCCGCAGGCGGGTCACGAGACTGCTCAGCGGGCGTACCCCCGGGGTGGTCGGGATCCACGCCCAGGCCGACGCCCCCTCGCCCAGCGCTCCCCCCGCGAGGCCGGGCAGCAGACCCGCCTGCAGCAGCGACGACTTACCCGCCCCGGAGACCCCGGTGAGGACCAGCGGCGGACCGCCGACCGCCTGTTCGGCGAGGCGGCCCAGCAGTTCGGCGACCTGCGCCTCCCGGCCGCGGAACCAGGGTGAGTCCTCCGGCTGGAAGGCGACCAGGCCGGGGTACGGCGGGATCGTCCCACCCGGCACCTCGGCCGGTGTCCCGGTGTCCGCCGGGAGTTGTTCCCGGGTGACCGCGACCAGGTGCCGCCGGACGTCGTCGAGCTGTTCGTGCAGGCGCAGGCTCTGGACCGCGAGCTGCTGGCGGAGGCCGTCGACGCCCTGCCGCACGTCGGCGAGCATCCAGCGCAGCTCGTCGACACCGAGGCCCAGTTCGCGGAAGGCGGCCTCGAGGACCGCGCGCAGGTCCTCGTCGGTGAGTGCGGCCTCGGCGATGGCGGTGCCGATCGCGTCCACCTCGCGCAGCACCCGGGAGATCTCCTCGTGCAACGCGCGGCCCTGTTCGTCGGCGGCGGCGAGCCGCGGCAGCAAGTCGGCGGCGATCGCCTCACGGAGACGTTCGTCACTCGGCGGCACACCGTCGTCGCGTTCGTCGCGGAGTCGTTTCGCGGCTCCGGCGACCGTGTCGGCGAGGAAGTTGCTGCCCACCCCACCCAGTTGATCGAGGCCGGCCGCGACGGTGTCGCCGGTGCCGAGCGCGGCCCCGGCGACGGGAGCGACCGCGGACGCGGTGAGCAGGGCGAGGATCGCGTAGGGGCTGGCGCTGCGCAGCCCGGACGTGGTGCGCCGGCCGGCCGCGCGAATCCAGGCGCGCACGCCGTCGCGGGCTCGTTCGGCCGCGGGATCGTTCTCCGGTTCGCGCACGGCAGCCGTCCTTCGTGGACATCGATACGCTTCGGGGTCTCATGATGACACTCGTCGTCCATCCGTGGAGCCCCCCGAGACAAGGCGGCACGCAGCTCGTACGCTGTGGCCGTGGTCGATGCGCTGAGTGAGGTAGCGGATACACAACGTATGGAAATCGGTCGCCGGCCGATCGTCTGGTGGCCCGTCGGCCTGATCGCCGCGGCCTCGACGCTGCTCCTGCTGGCCACCGCCCACCGGTACGACTACCACCGCGACGAGCTCTACTTCCGGATGCTCGCCCGCGACCCGCAGTGGGGCTACCTCGACCAGCCGCCCTTCACCCCGATGCTCGCCCGCCTCGGCATCGAGGCGTTCGGCGACACCGACTGGGCGATCCGGGTACCGCCCGCGATCCTGCTCGGACTCGTCGCCGTGCTCGCCGCCGCGGTGGCCCGCGAACTCAACGGCGGTGCGGTCGCCCAGTCCCTCGCCGCGGCCGGCGTCTTCGGCGTCTTCCCGCTCTCCGCCGCGCACGTCACCTCGACCGCCGTCACCGACCTGCTGGTCTGGCTCGGCGTGCTGCTGTGCGCGATCCGCGCGCTGCTGTGGGGACGGGAACGGGCCTGGCTGGGCGCCGGTCTGGCGGCCGGGCTGGGGCTCTACAACAAGCACCTGGTGGTGCTGCTGCTCCTCTGTCTGGCCGGCGGCATCCTGATCGCCGGACCGCGCCGGGTGCTCACCTCACGATGGCTGTGGGCCGGGGCGGGACTGGCCGTGCTCGTCGGCCTGCCGAACCTGATCTACCAGATCGTCGAGGGCTTCCCGCAGGTGACGATGGCCGCCGCGCTCGCCGACGAGCGGGGCGGCGACAACCGCGCGCTGATGCTGCCGCTGCAGTTCGCGCTGATGATCCTGCCGCCGGTCTGGATCGCCGGCATCGTCGCCCTGGTACGCGACCCCCGGCTCCGGCAGATCCGGGCGCTCGCGGTGGCGTACCCGCTGATGTTGATCCTGTTGCTGGTGACGGCCGGAGCGCCCTATTACTCGATGGGTCTGCTCCATGCCCTGTTCGCGATCGGCACGGTGCCCACCGAACGGTGGATCACCGGGCACATCGGACGCCAGGCCGTGCTCGCCGCCGGCACCGGCCTCTCGATCGCGATCGGCGTCGCGGGCGCCCTGCCGGTGATCCCGGCCGACCGGCTGAGTGCCACGCCGGTGCCCGCGCTCAACCAGACGGTCGCCGACCAGATCGGCTGGCGGGAGTACGTCTGGCAGGTCGCCGCGGTCTACACCGCGCTGCCACCGGCCTACCGGAGGAGAACGATTCTGTACGCCGGGAACTACGGCGAGGCCGGCGCGCTCGACCGGTACGGGCCGCGGCTGCGGTTGCCACCGGTCTACAGCGGACACAACGAGTTGTGGCGGCTCGGACCGCCCCCGGAGGGCAGGAACGTGGTGATCGCGGTCTTGCAGGCGCCCCCGGCCCGCGCGATCGAGCTGTTCCAGAGCTGCCGGGTCGCCTTCCAGCTGAGCAACGCGTTCGGCGTCGAGAACGAGGAGACCGGCACCCGGGTGTACGTGTGCGAGACGACCGAATCGTGGGCGAGCATCTGGCCCCGGACTAGGCACTACGGCTGACCGCGGTCACCACCAGGCCGTTGCCGATCACGTATCTGCCGTGGAACTCCGCGATCGGCGCCTCGATCAGGATGCGGGCCGTGAAGGTCCGCTCCACCGGGTCGATCACCAGGGTGGCGTCCTGGAAGCCCAGCCAGGTGCGGGCCAGCGGGTACCACGCCTTGTAGACCGACTCCTTGGCACTGAACAGCAGACGGTCCCAGTGCACACCGGGCTCGGCCTTCGCCAGCTCGGCCAGGTGCTCGAGATCGCCGGGCGCGGTCACCACGTCGACCACCCGGTGCGGCAGCGGGCCGTGCGGCTCGGCGTCGATGCCCAGGCCGGCCACGTCGGCGATCCGCGCGACCGCTGCGGCCCGGTATCCGGTGCAGTGCGTGATGCTGCCGGCCAGGCCCTCCGGCCAGAGCGGCTCACGCTTCGGGCCGGGCCGGATCGCGACCGGCGGATGTCCGAGAATGCCCATCGCTTCACGGGCGCAGCGGCGGGCCGTCACGAACTCCCGGCGGCGTCCCGGAGCGGCCTTCTCGACGAGATCCTCCTCGCCCGGGAAACAGGGCTCGGACTCGTCGTCCACGTACGCCTCGGCGATGGACACCTGGGGCGGCAGTAACGAGGCGAGCACGGTGAGAGAGTCTGCCACGCGGAACCGCGAACGTCAGCCACCGGTAACGTGATCGCGGCAGAATGGGCCACATGGATCTTCGTGGCATCAGCCCTCGCCGACTGGGAACGACTGTTGAGGACTTCCAACAGGATCTCGCCAACAATCTCTTCTACCGGCGGGGCACCACCGTCGAGTCGGCGAGCGCCCGGGACGCGTACGAGGTCCTGTCCCTGACCGTTCGTGACCGGCTGGCCGAACGCCGGGCCCGAACCGCCGCCGCCCACTACGCCAGCAACCCGAGATGGGTCTACTACCTCTCCGCCGAATACCTGTTCGGCGGCCAGCTGGAACAGAACCTGCTCTACTCCGGCACCGGCGAGATCGCCGCCGAGGCGCTCAAGGCCCTCGGCTACACCCTTGAGGAGCTGGAGGATCTGGACATCGAGCCGGGCCTGGGCAACGGCGGCCTGGGCCGTCTGGCGGCCTGCCTGGTGGACTCGATGGCCACCCGGGACATCCCGGCGGTGGGCTACGGCATCCGCTACGACTTCGGCATCTTCAAACAGTCCCTCGCGGACGGCAGCCAGCACGAGCGGCCGGACGACTGGGCCTTCCAGGGCAACCCGTGGGAGTTCCCGGCCCCCGACGACCGGCAGACCGTCGGGTTCTACGGCCACACCGAGCCGGTGCCCGGTTCGGCCACCCGCAAGCGCTGGGTGCCCGGTGAGGTGGTCCTCGGCGAGCCCAGCCACATGCTGGTCCCCGGCCACGGCACCGAGACGGTCAACATCGTCCGGCTGTGGCGGGCCCGGGGCAGCGAGGCCTCCTTCGACCTGAGCCGCTTCTCCGCCGGCCAGTACGCCGAGGCGGTCCAGGAGATGGTCCGCGCCGAGAACATCAGCAAGGTGCTCTACCCGGACGACAGCACCGAACTGGGCCGGGAACTGCGGCTCAAGCAGCAGTACTTCCTGGTCTCCTGCTCGCTGCGGGACATCGTGCGCCGGTTCCGGCTGCGCAACTCGGACTGGGACGAGTTCGCCGACAAGACCGTCATCCAGTTGAACGACACGCACCCGACGGTCGCCATCCCCGAGCTGATGCGGCTGCTCGTCGACGAGTACGACGTGGAGTGGGAGAAGGCCTGGTCGATCACGCGGCGGACGTTCGCGTACACCTGCCACACCCTGCTGCCGGAGGCGCTGGAGACCTGGCCGGTGGACCTGTTCCAGCGTCTGCTCCCCCGCCACCTGGAGATCATCTATTTGATCAACATGCACTTCCTGCGCGAGGTCGAGCAGCGGTTCCCCGGCGACACCGACCGCCTCCGCCGGATGTCGATCATCCAGGAGGGCGGCGAGCGCCGGGTCCGGATGGCACACCTGGCGGTGGTCGGCACCGAGGCCGTCAACGGCGTCGCCGAACTGCACTCCAAGCTGCTGCGCGAGACCGTGCTGCAGGACTTCGCCGACCTGTGGCCGGTGAAGTTCCAGAACGTCACCAACGGCGTCTCGCCCCGCCGCTTCATCAAGATCGCGAACCCGGGCCTGTCCGACCTGATCACCGAGAGCCTCGGCGACGACGGCTGGCTGCACGACCTGGAACGCCTCGCCGAACTGGAGTCGTTCGCCGACGACGCGTCGTTCCTGCGGCGCTGGCGGGCGATCAAGCGGGCCAACAAGGTGGCCCTGGGCGCCGGCGACCCGGACTCGCTCACCGACGTGATGATCAAGCGGTTCCACGAGTACAAGCGGCAGCAGCTCAAACTGCTGCACGTGATCACCCAGTACCAGCGGATCCGGGAGAACCCGGCCGGCGACTGGGTGCCGCGCACGGTGCTCTTCGCGGGCAAGGCGGCACCCGCCTACCACGCCGCCAAGAACATCATCCGGCTGATCAACGCGGTCGGCGCCACCATCGCGGCGGACCCGGTCGTCTCCCCGTACCTCACGGTGGTCTTCGCGGAGAACTACAACGTCACCCTCGCCGAACGGATCATCCCGGCCGCCGACCTCAGCGAGCAGATCTCGCTGGCCGGCAAGGAGGCGTCCGGCACCGGCAACATGAAGCTGGCCCTCAACGGCGCGCTCACCATCGGCACCCTCGACGGCGCCAACATCGAGATCCGGGCCCGGGTCGGCGCGGACAACTTCTTCCTCTTCGGCCTGGACGCGTTCCAGGCGACCGACAGGCAGCGGGCCGGGTACCGGCCGTGGTCGTACTACGAGCGGGACCCCGAGTTGAAGGCGGCGGTCGACGCCATCAACTCCGGGACGTTCGGCGGGGTCGGGCACGAGGTGGCCAGCTCGCTGCTCGGCCACGACGAGTACCTGACGTTCGCGGACTACCGGGCGTACGTCGACTGCCAGGACGAGGTGGAGAAGGCCTGGCGTGACCAGGACCGGTGGACCCGCATGTCGGTCCTGAACTGCGCCCGCAGCGGCTTCTTCTCCTCCGACCGGACCGTCGCCGACTACGCCGCCCGGATCTGGCGGGTCTCCGCGGTCCCGGTCCCGCCGCTGACCTGATCTCTCCGGGGTACGCCCGGAGCACGGTCACCGCTGCTCCGGGCGGATCTGGGATTCACGTCTCACGCCTCTTGCCGCGGAACCGCCGGTATCTCTACCGTCGTCCGGTCCGGTCGTTCGCGTCGCCCGGTTCGGTCGTTCGCTGAGGGGGTGACATCGTGCGTGACGATGCGTTCCACGCGTACTTCGAGCGGCATCACGCCTCCCTGTCCCGCCTGGCGTACCTGATGACCGGCGAATCGGACGTCGCCGACGACCTGGCCGCCGACGCCCTCACCGAGATCTGGCGGCACTGGGACCGGGTCACCGCCGCCGCCGACCCGGCCGCGTACGGGCACGGTGTGGTGATGAACCTGGCCCGCAACTGGGTACGCCGCCGCAGCCGGGAACGCCTGCTCACCCTGGAGGCGTTCCGCCGGGGCCGGGACACCGACGTGCCCGCGGTGCTGGACGTCCGGGGCGCCCTCCGCCGGCTGCCGGAACGCCGCCGCGCCTGTGTCGTCCTGCGCTACGCCTTCGACATGCCGGAACGCGAGGTCGCCGGGATCCTCGGCATCTCGGTCGGCGCGGTCAAGAGCGCCACCTCGCGCGGCGCGAAACAGTTGGCCGACATACTCGGTGACAGTGCCCGGTTCGACGGATGGGAGGCGGCACGGTGAGGCTCTCCGACGACGAGCTGCGGGCGGCCCTGCGCGCCGAGGCCGACGGCCACCAGCCCGACCGGTCCGCCATGCTGCAGCGGATCACCGCGGCCGCGATGACCGACCCGGCCCGCACCACCGCGTCACACCGCCACACGCCGAGACGCAGTCCCCGGATGCGCCTCGCCGCCGTGGGTGCCGCGGTGGCCGCTCTGTTCGCCGGGGGTGGCGTCGCCAACTGGGCCCTGGCCGGCAACAACGACCGGCCGGACGCGACGCCGGTTGTCACATCGTCACCGGCGGCGTCACCCGATCCGACCGCGACCACCGGGTCGCCGTCGGCGTCACCGTCGCCGTCGCGTTCGTCTGCCCGTCCGACGGGGACGCGCTCCCCGGAACCGACCGCCACCGCCTCGCCCACGCCTCCTGCCTCCCTGGTGAGCGACGGGCCGCTGTGGTCGGACGGCTCGGTCGACCCGGACAGCGGTGACACGCAGGGCGCCAGCGTCGTGACCCTCAAGACGGCTGCCGCGCTGACCGGCCTGCAGGTGGACATCCGGGTGGCCCGGACCGAGGGTCTGGTGTCGCGGGGCGGCACGAAGCACGCGCCCGGTGGCAGCGTCACGGTGGCGGTGATCGAGGAGTCCGACGCCTTGGTCTACCGGTTCACGCTGTCGTCGGCGGACACGTTGCCGGTTGGCGAATACACATTTACCGCGAAATACACGTACGCATCGGGCGGGCGGGATGCGGGTGGCGACACCTATGCGGCGACCGCCACCGCCGACGGCTCACCCCGGCACGTGTCCGGCGACTTCTTCTGAGCTGCGCGTGGTCCGGCAGAGGTGCGCGGCGTGCGGGGATCTCGCCGTGGTGACACCTGCCCAGACCGTGGTCACGGACCGGATCGCGTGGGCGATCGAGACCTCCTGCCCCCGGTGCGGCGCCGTCGAGGAGCAGTGCGGCTGGGACGAGATGCCCGACCCCTGGCGCGAGGTGCTCCTCGCCGAGGAGGGCCGGTCCCGGCTGCGCGCCGATCGTGAGCGGAACCGGCCGGTGAAGGTACGCCTGCTGGCCGTCCTCCGGAGACAGGGGCGCCACGATCCCCGAGGCGCTCGGCACCTACGACGCGCTCACCGGCGAGGGCGTCACCGGCACATCGGCCGAGATGACGCTGCTGGCGACACGACTGTCGAACGCGGGCGCGATCGTGACACTTGCCTTGGCGTGACTTTTCCGCGTACCGGATGAACTGTTTCAGGTTGAAGCGCGCCGGACGATCTCGGCCGGCGCGGGGGAGGCGTCACCGACCGGCAGGTCGAGGACGGTGCGCGCCATGCGGCGGCCGTAGGAGCGGGCGTCGATCCGGACCGAGGTGAGGGCCGGGCGCCACAGCGCACCGTGGGCCGTGTCGTCGAAACCGATCACTGCCAGGTCGGCGGGGGCGTGCCAGCCCAGGTCGGTCATCGCGGCCAGGACGGCCAGCGCCAGGTCGTCCCAGACGGCGGCGATCGCCGTGAAACCGTCCTCCCGCAACGCGTGCAGACGGTCGCCGACCAGGGGCGAGTCGGCCACCAGGAACGGCGGTGACGGCAGCCCGGCGGCGACGGCCGCGTTGCGGATGTGACCGGCCATCAGCGCGAAGAACGGGTCGAGTGACGCCGGCACCGCGATGGCGACCCGCGAGTGTCCGCGTTCGATCAGGTGGCTGATCTGGGTGGTGGTGTGCGCCGCCATCCCGTCGATCCAGCCGCCGTCGGCGACCTCGCGGTCGGGGCTGCGGTAGACGCCCTGCAGATCGATGACGGCGCGTGGGGAGACCGCGGCGACGGCGGCCCGGGACGACGGGCCGTCGGAGTAGGACACGAGCAGCCCGAAGCCGGCCGCGGCGAGCTCGTCGTCGAGGCCGGTGATGAAGCCGTCCAGGCTGTTGCCGCGGGGCAGACCGCCGGCCTCGAGGACGACGATCCGGGAGTTGCCCTCGCGGAGCGCGCGGGCGATGGAGTGGGGGACGTAGCCGAGGTCGGCGGCGGCCCGGCGGACCCGTTCGCGGGTGGCCTCCGGGATGGTCTGGCCGGCCTTGTCGTTGAGGACGAAGCTGACCGTCGCCGCGGAGACCCCGCTGGCCTGGGCGACGTCTCGCATCGTCGCTCGCCGTGGGCCCGTCACGCGAGCTACTCTACCTCTCAACTTAATCGAATTAGTGGAGGCCTCGATGAAATCGGTACAGGTGACCGGACCCGGACAGACCGGCGTGGTGGAGATCGACAAGCCGGTGGCCGGCCCGGCGGACGTGCTGGTGCGGATCCGGGCGTGCGGCATCTGCGGGTCGGACGGGCTGTACATCTCGGTCGGCGGCATCCCGCCGCGCCAGGGCGCCACCCCGCTGGGCCACGAGCCCGCCGGTGAGGTGGTGGAGGTCGGCGCCGAGGTCGAGGGCGTTACGGTCGGCGACCACGTGGTGCTCAACCCGATGGCGTTCGACGACGGGATCGTCGGCAGCGGCGGCGCGCAGGGCGGACTCGCCGAGTTCGTGCTGGTCCGCGGCGCGCGGCTGGGCACACACCTGGTCACCGTGCCGAAGCACATCCCGTTCGAGGTGGCCGCGCTCAACGAGCCGATGGCGGTGGCCGGCCACGCGGTCAACCGGACGAACCCCAAGCCGGGCGACAAGGTGGTGGTGTTCGGCGCCGGCCCGGTGGGTCTCGGCGCCGCCATCGGGTACGAGTTGCGCGGCGCGCACGTGGTCGTCGTGGACATCGTCCCGAACCGCCTGGAGAAGGCGCTGAAGGTCGGCGCCCACGCCGTGATCAACTCGGCCGAGGAGGACGTCGTCCAGCGGCTCATCGAGATCCACGGCGAGGCGCCGCGCAGCTTCGTCCGGGGCGCCCGCCCGGACACCGACATCTACCTGGACGCGGCCGGTGCGCCCGTGGTCCTGGAGACGGCCCTGTCCGCGGTGAAGCACGGCGCGACGCTGGGCATCGTGGCGGTGCACAAGAAGCCGGTGCCGGTCGACTTCGGCAGCCTGCTGACCACCGAACTCACCGTGGTGCTGTCGATGGGCTACCCGACCGAGATCTTCGAGGTCACCAAGGACATCGTCGAGCACTGGCAGCGGTACGAGCTGCTGATCAGCGACCGGATCCCGTTCGACGAGGCGCAGCGGGCGCTGACGCTGGGCTCGACCCCGGGTGCCGCCGAGAAGGTCGTGGTCACCTTCTGAGCGTCGTCAGCTGGGACAGAACTTGCTGTCCGGCGTGGGCACCGGGCCCGACGTCGGCTTGTTGCAGTCCGGGTCGCGGAGGTCGACGATCGGGCTGGGCTTGTTGATGTTGGCGGGAGCGTTCCACTTCTGCAGTTCGGAACTGCTGCAGGTGACCACCTTGACCTTGCTGGTGCCGTCGCTGTGGAAGCCGGCCGAGTAGGTGCCCCGCAGCGCCTGGTCGGTCGGCTCCAGGCAGTACCCCTTGGAGTCGATGATCCGGTAGCTGGTGCCGTAGTCGCCGGTGTCGTGGTAGACGGTCCACTGCAGGTAGTCGGTCTTGTTGCCGTTGGTGCACTTCTCGGCCGTCACCCAGGTGCCGACGGCGACGGTCTGCGGCGACTTCAGGCAGTAGGTGACGTTGCTCTTGATGAAGGTGATGTTGCCGGTCAGCGAGATCACCGGAGCCTTCGGCGTCGGATGGATGAACTGCTGGTTCCAGGTGACGACGCCGTTCGGGGCCTGCTTGCAGAACCAGGCGATCATGTACGACGCCCCCGGGTCCTGGCCGGTGACGTCCAGACAGCGACTGAACTGGGCATAGTTCACCAGCTGGTTGGTGTCGTCACCGGCCATTCCGGCACCGACACCGGTGTCCGCCCGCCAGATGCTCAAGGTGCTGCTGTTGTTGCAGCTGCCCAGCACGATCGGGCTGCCGGCCTGACCGGCCGTCTTCACCGTCAGGCAGTAACCCTCGACCGCCGAGCTGGCGCTGGCGGTGCGGTACTGGCTGGCGTCGTCCAGGCTCCACTGCAGCGTCGTGTCCCGGGTGGTACTGGTGTCGCACTTCTTGAACACCACGACCACACCGTTGGAGTGGGAGGAACCGGACGTCAGGCACATGCCGTTCGTCGCCGTCGACGACTCCGAGTTGACCAACTTCAGGTACAGGTCGCTGGAGTAACCGAACTGCTGGGTGCTACTGCCGTTGCAGACCTGCAGGGTGACCCCGGCGCCGACGGCGGGCTTGCTCGTCCCGGCGTCCAGGCAGGCGTTGCCGAGGCTGGAGGCGGCGATCCGCATCGCGCCGCCCGGGATGTTGGAGTTGCTGGTGGAGAAGACATAGGTGGCGATCATCACCCGGCTGACCGTGCCCGCGGTGCCGACCGAGGTCACCGTCGCGGTGGTGGGCACGTCGTTCGTCGGGCAGCTCAGGGCCTTGCCGTCCTGGTCGAGGTACCCGACCGAGACGTCGTAGCGCAGGGTGTCGCCGGCGCTGGTGACACCCGCGTCGCCGGTCATCCGGCACGCCGGCAGGTTCTCCAGCAGCCCGTACTGCTCGGAGTCCGACGCCGCCCGGACCCGCGCCATCATCATGTCCATGCCGACCTGCGCGGCGCTGATGGCGACGCTGCGGTTCAACAGGAGCCGGGTCGAGGTGATCTGCCGCAGCACCACCGGCACCAGCGCCGCCGACAGCGACATCCCGATGGTGATCACCAGCATGACCATCGGCAGCGAGCCCCGGTCGTCGTCCGGCACGTGGAACGTCCTCATACCGTCGGCCGTCCTTTGCTGCAGTCGTTGATCGAGGAGGTGTTCCGGGTGTTGTTGAGCGCCGAGAACACCACGTCGAGCGGCACGGTGACGGTCCCGACCTTCGCGCTGAAACGGAACCGCACCTGCTGACGTTCCGGGGAGAAGTTGCGTCCCACCCCGGCGGTGTTGGGGCTGGCCGACGCGTACGGGAAACTGCCGGTCGCGTAGAGGGTGAACGGGGCCACCCCGGCCGTCACGGTGATCTCGCTCGCGATCGTCGACGGCGTGCCCGGGGTGGTGGACGGCAGGCTCCACGTCGCCAGGCTCAGCACCCCGTTCTCCAGCTTGAGCTGACGGCAGATCAGGACCAGGGCGCCGGTCGCGTCCCGGGTGGGCCGCTGGTACTCCATGTACCAGCGGGTGCCGACCTGCGCCGGAGTGTTGATCCAGATGGCGTACCGCAGATCGCTGTCGAGCCGGCGGAAGCTGGTGTCGATCTGCTCACGGGCGTACGACTGCTGTTCGGTCTTGTTCGACATCGAGTACATCTCGGTGGTCGCACTGACGATCATGAGCGTCACGAACGTCATGATCGTGGTGGTGACGACCATCTCGATCAGGGTGAAGCCCTCGTCGTCGCCGCGGTGCCGGATCCTCATGTCACCGTCCAGATGAAGGTGTACGTCGACTGCTGGGTGAGGTTCTTGGCGACGATGGTGACCGGGTAGGTACCGGGTGTGGTCGGCTTGCCGGTGAGGATGCCCTGGCCGCTGTTGTACTTCACGCCCGGCGGCAGACCGGTCACCGTGTACGTGGGACCGACCAGCCCGAGCAGGTCGGCGTTGCTCTGGATCGGCACGGACACCGACTGCCCGGACGGGGTGGAGAGGTCACCGGTCGGCGAGGTGATGTTCAGCTGGGTGCTGGTCGCCACGGTCAGGGCGAAACTGGTGCTCGCCGTGCCCCCGGTGCCACCGGTGGCGTCCGTCGCGGTCACCGTGATGATGTACCGGCCGGGCACCACCGGCGTACCGGAGATCGTCCCCGTGCTCGCGGCCATGGAGGTGCCGGTCGGGACTCCGGTAGCGCTCCAGGTGTAGGTGCCGTCACCACCGGACGCGCTGTTGGTGACGGTGATCGACGAGGTCAGGTTGATGCTGCGGTCGGCGACCGCCGCCACGCTCACCACCGGATAGACGATGTGGGTGTACCGCACGGTGGCGCTCGCCATCGCGTTGGTGTCGGTGGCCGTGATGCCGGGGGTCCAGGTTCCGAGCGTGGTGGCGGTGCCGGTGATCTCCCCGGTGTCCGTGTTGAACGTCCAGTTGGCGGGCAGATCGGTGACCGCCCACGCATAGGGGCTCGCCCCGCCCGACACCGTCGGTTTGACGCTGACCGTCTCGCCGATGTGGTTCTTCACCGTGGCCGCGACCGTGACCGTGGGGGGCAGGATGACGATCCAGGTGAACGACGCCGTGTCGGTACGCCCCAGTTTGTCGGTCACCGTCACCGTGCCGGTCGTGGTCCCCACCGTCGTCGGGGTGCCGCTGACCACCCCGGCCGTGGTCATGCTCAGCCCGGCCGGCAGGGTGCTCGCGGTCCACGTGTTCGGCAGCTGACCACCGGTGGCGGTGAGCTGGAAGGACTGCCCGGCCACCCCCTTGTAGAAGGTGGCGCTGGTGGCTTTGACCACCGGTGACGGGCGTTTGATGTCGAAGATCGGTTCCGGCGCCCGGGACACCAGCGTGCTGGCGATGTGCGTGCAGAGGTTGTCGGCGCAGTTCGTGCCCTTCCAGGTGACCAGGACGACCACCCGGAAGAACTTCAGCACGCTGGTGCTGTCGACCGGTGCCGGCGAGACCGGTTTGACGCACCCCTCGCCCTTGCCGACGTAGATCTCGCAGCCGCCGAGATAGGTCGAACGCTGGTAGAGGGTTCCGTTGACGGTCATCTGCTGGGTGGCGGTGGAGAGGGCCGCATCCGCGCCCGCGGTCTTGGCGATCACCGGGTCGGTCTGCCACACCGGCGTGATGGTCTTGTAGTACGGCTCCATCACCGCGGGCAGATTGTTCGTCCACTGGTTGGTGCTCGCGTCCTCGCCCCGGCCGACGATCAGGGAACTGCCCTTGAGCGCCCGGATCTGCTCCATCGCCGTGTTGGCGAGCTGGGCCGCCTCACGCTGGTCCCGCTGCTGGTAGACCGCGCGGTAGCTGTTGACGAAGAACGAGGCGAAGCCGGCCATCGCGACGGTGAGCACGACCATCGACACGATCAACTCGACGAGGGTCGAGCCCTCCTCGTCCGCCGCCCTGGCCATCCACCGCTCCTCCACGTCCCCGCATAGGGATGATCGGCAGGAGAGCGGAACAGAACAGGGTTATCCGCCGTACTCGACGGCCGGATCGGGACCGTGGTGCGCCAGGAGCCGCCGCAGCGCCGCCGAACAGCCGACCAGCCGCAGCCGGTGCGGCCCGGCCACGGTGAGCAGCATCCGGACCGCCGCCGAGTCGGCGAACCGCAGACCACCCACGTCCACCGTCAGGGTCCGCCGGTCCTGGCCCGGTGCCGCGTCGTCGTCCACGTGGTCGAGGATCGCGCGCAGGGCCCGCCGGTTCGACAGGTCGGCCTCGCCCACCAGCCGCAGGCCGAACGATCCGGCGGTCCGGGTCACGCGCAGCAGGGGGATCCCGCCCGCTTCGGTGCCGCCGGCGATGGTCGCCGGGTGCGAGCGGGTGATCTGATGCAGCTGTTCCTCGCCGAACAGGCTGCGGTCGTAGAGGCAGACGCCGACCGCGAACCCGTCCGCGAAGACCCGGCTGAGCTGGGCCTCGTACCAGGCGAGCCGGTCGGTGCCGGGCGGGTCGCCACCGGCCCAGGACATGTCGCGGATCGCGCGCAGGCCGTGGTAGCCGTCGTCGCGGGCGCGGGCCGACTCGTCGCGCCAGCGGCGGACGATCGTCTCGAGGTCCGCCGGGTCCGGTGTGACGATCCGCAGGCGGCCCTGCCGGGTCGCGGCGGCGACGTCCACGCCCTCGTCCGCCAGCCCGGACGCGGCCCGGTCGCCGTCGAGGGCGTGGTAGACCACCCGGTGGTGGTCGCGCAGGCCGGACCGGATCCAGGCGGCGACGTCCCGGATCCGGGCGGGTTCCTCGTCGACGACGAAGCAGGCGTGGTCACCCGGACAGAGCCGGTCGAGCAGACTCGCCTCGGCCATGACGCCCCCTTGCCGAAGCAGCAGCCGGTCGATGTCGTGCTCACCGTATGTCACCACAAAGAGGACCGGTATCGCTGAATCGGGGCATGACACCCCCGCGGATTAGCCCGTCCGGTCGGCTATGTAGTGGCAGAGGGCCTCGAGCGTTCGGCGGGCGGGGCCGTCCGGAAGGGCCGCGACGTGGTGGCGGGCTTCGGACGCGTACCCGTGCACGGTCTCCCGGGCCTGTTTGAGGGCGGCCGACTCGCGCAGCAGGAACAGCGCTTCGGCGTGCAGCGCGTCGTCGGTGATCGGGCCGGCGGCGAGCAGTTCACGCAGCCGCCGGGAGTCCGGTCCGGTGTCCGCGGCGGCGAGCGCGTACAGCACCGGCAGGGTGGGCACGCCCTCGCGCAGGTCGGTGCCGGGCGTCTTGCCGGACTGTGCCGAGTCCGAGGCGATGTCGAGCAGGTCGTCGGAGAGCTGGAACGCGATGCCGATCGAGGTGCCGAACGCGGCGAGCGCGTCGACGTGCGCGCCGGGCAGGCCGGCGAACATGCCGCCGAAGCGGGCCGAGGCGGAGATCAGGCAGGCCGTCTTGTCCTCGATGACCCGCAGGTGGTGGCGGATCGGGTCGCCGCCGCGCGGTCCGACCGTCTCGTCGAGCTGGCCGCGGACGAGCTGGGCGAGGGTCCGGGCCTGCAGCCGGACGGCGTCGTCGCCGAGGCCGGCGGCGATCTGGGCGGCCCGGGCCAGCAGGTAGTCGCCGACCCAGACCGCGATCGAGTTGGTCCAGCGGGAGTTCGCGCTGGCCGCGCCGCGGCGCATCGGCGCCTCGTCCATCACGTCGTCGTGGTACAGCGTCGCCAGGTGGGTCAGTTCCATCAGCACCGCGGACGGGGCCAGCGCGGGCCGTCCGGGGTCACCGAACTGGGCGGCCAGGGCCACCACCATCGGCCGGAACCGTTTGCCGCCGGCTTCGACGAGGTGCGCCGCGACCTCACTGATCAGGGGGTCGTCGCTGACCACCGAGGCACGGAGATCGGTCTCGACGGTGGCCAGGAAGGCGGCGACCGAGTCCCGGACCTCCGGGTCGACGGTATCGACGAGATCACCCGGGGCCCACGCACTCATGATCTTGAGGCTAGATCATCCTCCTGGGAAAACGCTGACCGGCCGTGGTCACCGTGGTCACCCACCAACTCGGGGTGGACATGCACCGCCGCACCGGCACAACCCGGGACATGCCGGGTGACCTCCTGCTCCGCGTCGGTGGCGATCTCGTGCGCCGCCAGCAGACTGAGCCGGTCGTCCACCGCGATGGCGGCTTCCGCGTACAGGCGGTGACCGATCCAGCGCAGGCGCAGCCAGTCGACGTCGGCCACCCCGGGTACCGACCGGAGCGCGTCCTCGGCGTCGTCGACCAGACTCGGGTCGACCCGGTCCATCAGCCGGTGGTAGATCGCCCGCGCGCCGTCCTTGAGCACCCAGACGATCGCCGCGGTGACCCCCAGGGCCACCACCGGGTCGGCCAGTCGCCAGCCCAGCGCGGATCCGGAGGCGGCCAGCACCACGGCCAGCGACGCGAACCCACCGGTCCGGGCGTGTACGCCGTCCGCGATCAGGGCCGCCGAGCCGATCCGCCGGCCCACGGTGATCCGGTACCGGGCGACCACCTCGTTGCCGGCGAACCCCACCACGCCCGCGGCGAGCACCCACGGCAGGTGCGTCACGGTGTGCGGATCGATCAGCCGGCCGATCGCCAGCCAGGCGGTCGCCGCGGCGGACACCGCGATCACCGCGACGATGCCGACGCCGGCCAGGTCCTCGGCCCGGCCGAACCCGTAGGTGTAGGCGCGGGTCGCGGCCCGCCGGCCGAGCCGGATCGCGATGCCGAGCGGGATCGCGGTCAGCGCGCCGGCCACGTTGTGCACGGTGTCGCTGACCAGGGCCACCGAGCCGGAGATCGCGGCCACGGCGCCCTGCAGTGCCGCGGTGAGGCCGAGACCGGCGAGCGAGATCCAGAGGGCGCGCATCCCGGCCCGGGAGGAGGCCAGTGCGTCGTCCACACGGCCGGGGGTGCGTTCATGTGCCACACAACCACACTTACCGATAAATCACCCTAAATTGGTCGAAGCGGAGTGGGGTCACCCGGTCGACTGAGCCGCCCCGAACCACCAGGATGAACATCATGGATGCTCTCGACCTGCTCGACATCGACGGCCTGCTCACCGGCGAGGAGCGCCAGATCCAGGAGACCGTCGCGCGGTTCGTCGCCGATCACGTCCGGCCGCACGTCGCGGACTGGTTCGAGGAGGGCACGTTCCCCCGCGACCTCGCCCCGGAGCTGGGCAGACTGGGCCTGCTCGGGATGCACCTGGACGGCTACGGCTGTGCCGGGACCGGAGCGGTCGCCTACGGACTGGCCTGCCTGGAGCTGGAGGCCGGCGATTCGGGGCTGCGCAGCTTCGCCTCCGTCCAGGGTTCGCTGGCCATGTTCTCGATCCACCGCTACGGCTCCGAGGAGCAGAGACAGGAGTGGCTGCCGCGGATGGCCGCCGGTGAGGCGATCGGCTGCTTCGGCCTGACCGAGCCGGACGTCGGCAGCGACCCGGCGAACATGCGCACCCGGGCGGTCCGCGACGGCGACGACTGGATCCTCACCGGCACCAAGATGTGGATCACCAACGGCAGCATCGCCGACGTCGCGACGGTCTGGGCGCAGACCGAGAACGGCATCCGCGGCTTCCTCGTCCCGCGCGGCACCCCCGGCTTCACCTCCCGGACCATCAAGCGGAAACTCTCGCTGCGTGCGTCGGTGACGGGTGAGTTGCACTTCGATGGGGTACGCCTGCCGTCAAGCGCCCGCCTGCCCGGAGCACGCGGGCTGGGCGCTCCGCTGAGCTGCCTGGGTGAGGCGCGCTTCGGCATCGTCTTCGGTGCGGCAGGCGCCGCCCGGGACAGCCTGCGGGCCGCCCTCGACTACGCGAACACCCGTGAGCAGTTCGGCCGGCCGATCGCCGCGTTCCAGCTGACCCAGGAGAAACTGGCGGACATGGCCGTCGACCTCAACACGGCGACCCTGCTGGCGGTCCACCTCGGGCGGCTCAAGGAGGCCGGCCGTGTCCAGCCGCACCAGATCAGCGTCGGCAAGCTGAACAACGTCCGCACCGCACTGGCCATCGCCCGCGAGTGCCGGACCATCCTCGGCGGCAGCGGCATCACGCTCGACTACTCCCCTCTGCGGCACGCCAACAACCTGGAGTCGGTGCTGACCTACGAGGGCACGTCGGAGATCCACACTCTGGTGATCGGCCAGAAGTTGACTGGTCACGCCGCGTATCGATGAACCGGCCACCCGGGGGCGCGGGGGCGGACACGGTGACGTACGTTTATGATCTTGCCGCGTGATCCACAAGAAACTGTCCTTAGTGGCAGCAATAGGATTGATCGCCGCCTCCGCCTTCCTGGGCGCCACCCCCGCACTCGCCGACGAGACCACCACGGCCGAACCGCCCCGGGTCGAACTGGTCCTCGACGTCAGCGGCTCGATGAAGGCCGCCGACATCGACGGCGCCACCCGCATCTCGGTCGCCAAGCAGGCGTTCAACGACGTCGTCGACGCGCTGCCGGAGACCACGCAGCTCGGCATCCGGGTTCTCGGCGCCACCTACGGCGGCGACAACAAGAAGACCGGCTGCAAGGACACGCAGCAGATCGTCGAGGTCGGACCGGTCAACCGGGTCGCCGCCAAGAACGCCATCGCGTCGCTGAAGCCGACCGGGTTCACCCCGATCGGCCTGGCCCTGCGCGAAGCCGCCAAGGACCTCGGCGACACCGGATCGGTGCGGCGCATCGTCCTGATCACCGACGGCGAGGACACCTGCACCCCGCCGGACCCGTGCACGGTCGCCCGCGAACTGGCCGCGCAGGGCGCCGGCCTGGTGGTGGACACCCTCGGCCTCACCCCCGACGAGAAGACCCGCAAGCAGCTCGTCTGCATCTCCACCGCGACCGGCGGCACGTACGCCTCGGCGAAGAGCGAGGAGGAGCTGACCGACCGGATCAAGCAACTCGTCGACCGGGCCGCCACCCCGCCGCCGGTCACCCCGGCCGTCGTCACCGGCGCGAAAGACTGCGTCGAGGCGCCGCTGCTCTCCGCCGGCGTCTACACCGACCGGGAACTGATCAGCGAACACCGGTTCTACCGCGTCACCGTGGAACCCGGCCAGGAACTGCGCGCGTCGGTCAGCATCTCGCTGGACCGGCCACTGAACCGTGATTACGGCGTACTCCTGAAAGCAGCGACCGTGAACGGCCGTGAGCTGGTCCGCGGGGTCGACGCGGGCAGCGGGCGCGCCGACGTGCTCTCGGCCGGCCTGCGCTGGTCCGGCACCGAGGAGAAGGAGAACGCGGAGGCCGAGGAGAACAACTCCGCCTCCGAAGAGGAGACCACGACCGTGACGGCCGAGGAGACCACCGACGTCTGCCTGATCGTCAGCAACTCGTTCGCCTCACCGACCGCCGCCGGCGAGCCCGGCATGCCGCTCGAGCTGAGCATCGACGTCGTCGACGCCTCTCAGGCGCCGGACGCGCCCGGCCTGGGCCGCGGTTTCCTGCTGCTCTTCGTGCTCGCCATCGCCGGCCTCGTCGCCGGTGTGCTGGCCGGATGGCTGACCCGCTGGTGGGTCGCCACCTGGAGGGAGAACTGACATGCGGATCACTCAACTGGCCGGTGCCGTCGGCGTGCTCGCCGCGCTCGCCGTGGCCACCCCCGCCGCCGCGGCCCCGTCGCCGGCCCCGGGTGTCAGCAACGCGGGAACCTCGTTCCTGACCGCCGTGGCGATCAACGCCGACCAGCAGGTGCAGGTCGGCGCGGTCACCGGCGACTATCTGTACTGGTCGTTCGGCGCGGTCGCCGGACAGCGCCCCGACCTGGACATCACGGTCGCACTGCCGCCGTCCACCGACCGGACCGGCTCCCAGTCGTGGACCGTGGAGGTCTTCGACGGCCTGCGCCGCCGACAGGCCTGCGTGGCCGGCGAGCAGAACCCGGTCGCCGCCGAGAACGCCACATCGATCACGCTCGGCTGCCAGCTCCGGCAGGTCCGCTCCTGGGCCGAACCGTGGGACGGCGACCCGCTGCCCGGCACCTACTACGTGCGGCTGTCCAGCACCGAACTGCCCGAGGAGGACCTGGGCCTGCCGGTCGACGTGACCCTGGCGCTCGCCCTGCCGACCGGCGACACCGGCGCCGACCAGGGCGAACTGGCCGCGCCGCTGGTGCCGAACAACAAGCCCGGCAAGGTGCTCACCACCCCGGCGGCGGCCGCGTCCGCCGCCCCCGGCACCGAGGACGACGAGGACGGCCTCTTCTCCTCCTGGTCCTTCGACTGGATCCCGGACTTCTCGTCCCGCTGGGTGTGGACGGTCGCCGGTGGCGCTCTGGCCGCGGTCACCGGCCTGATCGGCTTCTCCTGGACCCGCCGGCGCCGCGTCGCCTGATCGTTTTCCGGAGAGGGGCCGATCCGCGCTCGCGGAACGGCCCCTCTCCGTCACAGCCCATGGTCCTGAGACATACCCCTGCGTAAGTTCGGGAACGACCGTGGGGGCCGGTCGGGGTAGCCGAAAACGACCGCCGCGACGGCCGGAACGGCCGAAGCGACCACAGGCGACGGCCGGGTACCCCCGAGCCGTCGCCCACGGTTGCTCTCGGCTCGCAAATGGACCGCAGCCGACGGCCGAGCCGACCGAGCCGTCAGCCACGGCCATTCGGGAGAGCAGAAACCAGCCACCAGCGACGGCTCGGGGGCACCCGGCCGTCGCCCACGGTTTTTTTCGGCTCATGGGCGGACCGTCGCCGACGGCCGGGGTGGCTGGAACGCCACCGAACCCATTCCGATCTCGACGACGGCCCTGGTGAGGCCGCGCGTTGCTGAACGGCGCCGACGCGCGGGGTGACCGGAGGCGGCGCCCGGCAGGCGTGATCGCAGCCGCGGCGAAGTCGATGGGCAGACTAATGATCAACTTAAGCCGAGTGGCAATGGACGACGGTCGGCGGCAGACAGCAGACAGCCGCACCATGCCACCCAGCCAAAGTCGACCTTGGACGCGGCCCCGCGCCGCGACAAACGGCTGAGCTGCGCCGACACGACCGCCACCACCGCCACCGGCCGACGAATCGCCACGGCGAAGGGAACCGCACAGCTACTGGTCACGGCATTGATCAACCTAAGCTGAGCGTCATCGGGTAAGTGCCGCCCCATACCGGGCAACGATCATGACGGGAGCCGGCTCGCACCACCCTTCGGTCATCGATAGACGACCGAAGGGGTGATCAGTGCCAGGCGGTTCTCCGATCACTGGGAGCGCGATGTCGCGGGTAGTGCCCGGGACGTGCTGGTGCGGTTGACTGAGGTGTAGCCCGTACCCCTGAGAAAACCGGTGATCTAGAGGCGCTGCAGTTGGGTGACCACCATGGCGACGGCGAAGAAGCCGTAGAAGGCGATGGCCGCCAGCAGGCCGATCAGGCGCCAGCCGCGGAGGCGGATGGCCGCCGGGAGATCGCGGATGTTCAGGCGGACCAGCAGGATCGAATAGAGCAGGGTGACCACCGACGCGGCGCAGGTGGAGATGATCAGCAGGCCGAGCGGCTGGGTGAAACCGGCAAGCAGGATCGCCGAGCCGAGGACGATCTCGGCCCAGACGACGGCCAGGTAGAGGCGCGGTTCGGTCCAGCGGGACGAGTTCTGCAGGTAGGCGCGGTGCAGGAAGTCGGCGGCGACGCGGCCGATGATGTCGAGCAGGCCCATCGCGGCGGCCCAGAGGGAGACCGCGGCGACCGCGAGGAAGAGCAGTTTCAGCCACTCGCCGACCTCGGCGGCCATGATGTCGCCCTGGATGCGCAGGAACGACGGGTCGCTCTTGAGGTCGTCGCGGCCGAACAGCGTCTCGTAGGCGAGCAGGCTCATCACGCCGATCGTCACGAAGCAGACCGCGACGAAGGTGACCAGGTGTTCGGCGTTCGCCCGTTTCCACCAGATGGTCCAGCGGCTCAGCGACGCCTCGTCGGTGGGGAACGTGTAGCGGCCGGCTCCGGCCGCCTCCTCCTGCCCGGTGATCGGTGAGATCAGCCGCGGCACGTGCGCCCCCATGCCGTAGCGCTTGTCCCGGATCCAGTTGCTCAGGACCAGATTGTGTACGCCGCCCGCCCCGGCCGCACCGATCGCACTGAGCAGCATGGTGAACGTGATGCCGTCGGGGATCTGCCCGAACTCGGTGATCGTCGCCTTCGCGCCGGCGCCCCAGGTGCTCAGCGAGATCACGAAGATCACCACGACCACCAGGAAGAACAGTGTCAGCACGACCTTGACCGTCTCGACCCGCTCGACGGTCTTGTAGATGACCTTGGAAAAGGTCAGCAGGACGCCGATCGCGGCCAGTACCCCGACCGTGATCCAGACCGGATCGCCGCCGCCGACCAGATAGGTGAAGACGGTGGAGCCGCTGGTCGCCCAGCCCGGCCAGACGTACTGGAACGCGCCGGCCAGGCAGATGATCACGCCCCAGCCCTTCCACCAGCGGGAGAATCCGGCGACCACGGTCTGCCCGGTGGCCAGCGTGTACCGCTCGATCTCCATGTTGATGACGAATTGCACGGCCAGGGTGGTGAAGGCCAGCCAGAGCAGGCCGAGACCGCCGAGCGCGGTCAGGTACGGCCACAGGATGATCTCGCCGGCCGCCATGCCGATGCCGACGGCGACGATGCCGGGACCGACCATCCGGCGCAGGGAGAGGGGTTCGGGGAGTTCTCGGGTGGTGGTGTCTTCGTCCGCGATCATGTCGGCTCCAGGGCGGTCAAACGAGTAGTTCGTCCAGGTGGCGCAGCATCCGCGCGATGTCGGGGATGCGCCCGGTGAACCACTGGAAGGCGGCGGCCGCCTGGTAGGCGCACATCGCCGTGCCGCCGACCGCCCGCGCACCGACGGCACGGGCGGCACGCAGCAGCTCCGTCTCGACCGGCATGTAGACGATGTCGACGACCCACAGGCCACGGTGGAGCAGCTCTGCGGGCAGCGGGATCCCCGGGTGGGCGTTCATGCCGACCGGACTGGCGTTGACCAGGCCGTCGGCGCCCGCGATCAGGTACGGCAGCCGTTCCGGCGCGGCCGTCATGATGCGGGTGTCGTCGAGGTGCGCGGCGAGCGACTCCCGCCGCCGGGCGTCCGGGTCGACCACGGTCAGCCGGTCGACGCCCATGCTGAGCTGTGCGTACGCGCAGGCCGCCCCGGCTCCCCCGGCCCCCAGTTGTACGACGTGCCCGTTGGCCGCGTCGGGCAGGTTGGCGCGGAACGATGCGGTGAAGCCGTACGCGTCGGTGTTGTGGCCGTGGCGCCGTCCGTCGCGGAAGACCACGGTGTTGACGGCGCCGATGGCCCGCGCCTCGGGCGACAGGTGATCGAGCAGCTTGATCACCTGCTGCTTGAACGGGTGGGTGATGTTGAGGCCGGCGTATCCGGCCCGCTCGGCGTCGTCGAGTGCGGCATCGGGGGTGTCCACGTCGTGCAGCGTGTAGCTGAGGTCGAGTCCCTGGTGGCGGCCCTCGGCCTCGTGCAGTGCCGGGGACAGTGAGGCGCCGATCCCGGTCCCGATCAAGCCACACCGCGTCACTGGATCTCCTTGATGCCGATCAATGTACGAACTGGTACGTTAGTTATCGACTGTGACGGGCGACACTGTCAAGAGGAGAATCTGTGCGGCGTTCGATCGCGACGGTCTGCATGTCCGGGACACTCGACGACAAACTGGCGGCGGCTGCGGCGGCCGGCTTCGACGGCATCGAACTCTTCGAGAACGACCTGGTGGTGTCACCGCTGTCACCGGCCGCGGTCCGGGCCCGCTGCGCCGACCTGGGCCTGTCGATCGATCTCTACCAGCCGTTCCGCGACTTCGAGGCGGTCCCGGCCGAGCAGCTGCGGGCCAACCTGGAACGGGCCGCCCGCAAGTTCGACGTGATGGCCGAACTGGGCGTGGACACCGTCCTGGTCTGCTCGTCGGTCTCGCCCGCCGCCGTCGACGACGACGCCCTGGCCGCTGCGCAACTCGGTGAGCTCGCCGACGCCGCGGCCGCCCGCGGCATCCGGATCGCGTACGAGGCGCTGGCCTGGGGCCGGCACGTGTCCACCTGGGACCACTCGTGGCGGATCGTCCAGCGCGCCGGCCACCCCGCCCTGGGACTGTGCCTGGACTCGTTCCACGTGCTGTCCCGGTCGGTCCCACCGGACGGCATCGCCGCGATCACCCCCGGCAAGATCTTCTTCGTGCAGCTGGCCGACGCGCCGGAGCTGCGGATGGACGTGCTGCAGTGGAGCCGCCACCACCGGCTCTTCCCCGGCCAGGGCGACTTCGACCTGCCCGGCTTCGTGGCGCTGACCCGGGCGGCGGGCTACGACGGCCCGCTGTCGCTGGAGGTCTTCAACGACGTGTTCCGGCAGTCCGATCCGTCGCGGACGGCAGTCGACGCGATGCGGTCCCTGATCGCCCTCGAACCGGCCGGGCTACCCACCGCGCCGACGCTGGGCCGGCACGCGTTCACCGAGTTCACCGTCGACGGGCAGTCCGGGCCGGAGTTGCGGACGGCGCTGCGCGGGCTGGGCTTCGCGCACACCGGTCAGCACCGGACCAAACCGGTGGAGCTGTGGGAGCAGAACGCCTGCCGGATCGTGCTGAACAGCGCGGTGATCCGCCCGCAGGCGGCCCTGCTCAGCGCCTTCGCGGTGACGTCGGACGACCCCGCGCGTTCACTGGCCCGGGCGTCGGCGCTCCGGGCACCGGCACATCCGAATGTGCGGGAGCCCGGGGAGGCGGCACTCTCGGCGATCACCGCGCCGGACGGGACCAGCGTGTTCGTGACCCGAGACGACGACGACTGGCGGTCGGACTTCCTGGCCACCGGCGCGGTCCCGCAGGTCACGGCGGGACTCACCGGCACCGACCATCTCGGGCTGACGCAGCCGTTCGACCACTTCGACGAGGCGGGACTGTTCTACCGGTCGGTGCTCGGGCTGACCGCGCTGGCCACCGAGGAGTTCGCGGCGCCCTACGGGCTGATGCGGTCCCGGGCGGTGGCTTCCGGCGATCGGGGCGTACGCCTGGCCCTGACCGTCTCGGTGCTGCGCCGCGGCGAGTGGGCGCCGGCCGTGGCGGACCCGCAGCACGTCGCCTTCGGCACCGCCGACATCTTCGCCACGGCGGCGGCGCTGACCGTGCCCACCCTGCCGGTGCCGGACAACTACTACGCGGACCTGATCGCCCGCCTGGGCCTGCCGGAGGAGTTCGCGGCCCGCCTGAGCCGGTACGGCATCCTCTACGACCGGGATGCCGCCGGTGGCGAGTTGCTGCACCTGTACACGCCGGTCCTGGGCGGCCGGGTCTTCTTCGAGCTGGTCGAGCGGCGCGGCGGGTACGACCGGTTCGGCGAGCCGAACGCCCCGGTCCGGATGGCCGCCCACCGGCACCGCCGCCTCACCCACCGATGAGTCGGCCGCCGGTGCGTTCACTTCTCATTCATTGCAACGAACGAGTCGCATTCGTTGCGTTGAATTCCATGCCATTGCAATGATTTCACGTCTCTGAGCTGCTCAAACTGCATCACTTTGCGACTTCGACGTTTCCCGATTCCTGAAAGCTACGTAGCGTTTCAGTCATCGGAAACAACCGCTCGAAGGAGAGAACGATGCAGAGGTTCGACACCCCCGCCCCCGTCGCCGCGCAGCTCGACATCCCGGCCGGCCGCATCCAGCTGATCGCCGCGGACCGCACCGACACCCGGGTCGAGATCCGGCCCGCGAACGCCGACGACCGCCGCGACGTGCAGGCCGCCGAACGCGTCACCGTCGACTACCGGGACGGCGTCCTGCGGATCATCGCCGCGAAGCAGGCCAACCGGCTGCTCGGCTCGTCCGGATCGGTCGACCTGACGGTCCAGCTGCCGGCCGGCTCACGCATCGACGGCAGGACGGCCAGCGCCGAGGTGCGCGGCGCCGGACGCCTCGGCGACGTCGAGTTCGAGGGCGCCCAAGGCTCGATCACGTTCGACGAGACCGCGAACGCCCACCTGAGCCTGCAGTCCGGCGACGTCACCGTCGGCCGGCTCGGCGGCTCCGGCCGGATCAGCACCCAGCAGGGCGACCTGCGCGTCACCGAGGCGGTCGGCGGCGCCGTCACCCTGAGCACCCAGCACGGCGACATCACCGTCGGCGCCGCCCGCGGCACCGCCGCCGCGCTGGAGGCGGACACCAGCCGGGGCCGCATCGTCAACGCGCTGCGCAACCCGGAGGCGGCCACCACCGAGCTGGCCATCCGGGCCACCACGGCCCACGGCGACATCACCGCCCGCAGCCTCTGAACGGCCCTGCCAGAGCCGTGTCAACTCGGGATCGCCCGGCGGGGAACCGCCGGGCCACGGTTCCACCAGAGCGAGAGCCCGACACCGCTGAACGCCAGCAACGCGCCCACCAGCACGAACCAGAACGTCACCTCGACGTCCTGCTTCACCAGCCCGAACTCGCTCGGCAGATCGCCGAGCACATCGGTCAGCTGCTCGGCGTCCTCGGCCTTGAAGTACCGTCCCCCGGTCATGTCGGCGACCTCGGTCAGCGCCTCCTCGTCGATCTCCCGGTTGCCGCCACCCCGGTTGCCGCCACCGCCGAACCCGCCGCCGCCGAAGCCGCGGCCGCCGCTGAGCGAGTCGCCGCTCACCTGGTCGGCCGTGCAGACCATCTGGCCGGGCGTGGTGGTGCCGAACCCGATCGTGTAGACCCGCAGACGCCGGGCCGCGGCCTGCTCGGCAGCGGTGATCGGGTCGACGCCGGTGGTGTTCGAGCCGTCGGTGAGGACGACGATGGTGTCCGCCTCGTAGTCGGTGACAGCGCCGGGCACCGGGTCACCCAGGTCGACACCGGTGGCCGCCACATCCGGGTTGGACTCCGCGATCGCGTCGATGGAGGTGAGGATCGCCTGGCCGATGGCCGTGCCCCGGGCCGTCTTCAGCCCCTCGATCGCCTCGAGCAGCGGCGCCTTGTCGGTCGTCGGCGGCACCAGCAGGCCGGCGATGCCGGAGAAGGCCACCAGCCCGATCTTGGTCTCGCCCTCCTGGGACTCGACGAACTCGCGGGCCGCGTCGACCGCCACCGCCAGCCGGTTCGGGGCGATGTCGGTGTTGCACATCGAACCGGAGACGTCGATGGCCAGCAGGATCGTGGTGTCGTTCGACGGCACCGCGATCGACGCCTGCGGACGGGTGACCGCGGCGGCCAGCGACAGCAGACCGGCCAGGAAGAGGTAGACCGGGATACGCCGCCGCCACGCGGTCCGGCCCGGCAGCGCGGCCCGGATCAGCGCGACACTGGAGACGGTGACCGCGGTGCGCTTGCGTTTGCGGTTCAGCCACCAGCGGGCCGCGAGCAGCAGCGGCACGACCAGCAGCGCGAGCAGTGCCCACGGCCAGCTCAGCGACATCACACGATCCTTCCGTGCCAGCGGGTGCCGAGCAGGCCCCCGATGGTGAGGAGCAGCAGGGCGGCCGCGGCGAACGGCGCGGTCAGCTCGAGCGGCTCCTTCTCGGTGGTCAGGCGCAGGTCGATCGACGTGGTGGTGTCGGTCAGCGTGGCCGCGTCACCGGCCGCCAGATAGCTGCCACCGGTCACCTGGGCGACCGAGGTCAACAGCGTCTCGTCCAGAGCGGTGCCGAGCTGGAAACCGTCGACCTCGACGGTGGCTCCCTGCGTGGTGCCGACGCCGACGGTCTGGATCCGCACACCGGCCGACGCGGCGAGTTCCGCGGCGGCCTGCGCGTCCGGCCCACCGGTGTCCTGGCCGTCCGAGAAGATCACCATGGTGGCCGACGGCCAGTAACCCAGATCGGCCGGTGCGGCGCCGTCCTCCGGCAGGCTGACCGGTTTGCCGGTGATGGTGCCGAGACCGACCAGGATCGCCTGCCCCAGCGAGGTGCCACCCCCGGCCGCGGCCCGGTTGATCGCGGCCGCGGCGACGTCGTGGTCGGCGGTCGGCGCCTGGGTGAGCAACGCCTGATCGCCGAAGACCAGCACACCGACGTCCACGGTGTCCGGCTGCTCCTGGACGAACGTGGTGGCTGCGGCCTGCGCCGCACCGAGCCGGCTCGGTGTGACGTCGGTGGCGGCCATGCTGTTGGAGATGTCGAAGGCCAGCAGCACCGTCCCGGACACCCGCGGCACGGCGACCTCGGCCTGCGGGCGGGCCAGACCGACGAGCAGCACCGGCAGCGCGGCGAGCAGCAGGGCGTAGGGCAGATGCCTGCGGACGCCGCCGCCGGCCAGGGTGCCGAACCCGGCCGCGACCAGGGCGGCACGGCGGCGCCGCTGCAGCGCGACGTACCCGTAGACCGCCGCCCCGGTGAGCAGGGCGGCGAGGGCGAGCACCGACGGATGGAGGAAGGTCACCGGCGTCTCCGTCCGGAACGGCGGACCATGTCGACGAGCGCGGCGAGCATGTCCTGATCAGTGGTGATCCGGTGCTCGTCCACCCCGGCCCGGCGCATCCCCTCGGCCAGGCCGGCCTCGCGGGCGTCGACCTCGGCCGCGAGCCGCCCCCGCAGCAGGGGATCACTGGTGTCGACGAGCAGCTGCTCCCCGGTCTCGGCGTCCTCCACGAGGATCAGGCCCAGGTCGGGAAGTTCCAGTTCGGACGGATCGACCACGCGGATCACCACCACCTCGTGGCGATGGGTCAGCATGGCGAGCGACCTGTCCCAGCCCGGGTCGGCGATGAAGTCGCTCATCACGAAGACCAGGCTCCTCCGCTTCGCGGTCGTCGCCGCGGCCAGGCGGAACATGGCGGCCAGGTCGGTGGTCGCGCTGTCCTTCACGACCTTCTCCGGGGTACGCGTGAGCTCGCGCGCGATCCGCAGGATCTGATCACGGCCGCCCCGTGGCGGGACGACCTGATGGGAGTGGTTGTCGAAGAGGATCGCGCCGACCCGGTTCCCGCCCTGGGCGACGAGCCGCGCGAGGCTGATCGCCAGTTCGGCGGCGACCGACTCCTTGCCGGTGGCGGCGGTGCTCACGTCAGGCGTACCCGATGAGGGGTTCTGTCTTCCGAAACGCATCGACGCTGACCTGTCGACGACAAGCCAGGCCGTCATCTCCCGGTCCTCGGTGTACTGGCGAACGAACGGCTCGTCGAGACGGGCCGTCACGTTCCAGTCGATATGCCGGACGTCGTCCTCAGGTGTGTACGCCCGCAGGTCGGTGAAGTCGAGACCGGCGCCGTGCCACACCGTGCGGTAGGCGCCCTGCAGACGCCCGTCGAGACGGCGCCCGAGTCTCCACTCCAGGCGCCGCAGCAGCCGGTCGGGGGCGGTCGTCATCGGTCAGCGGCCCCGGCCGGCCGGGTCGGGGAACGCCAGGTTCGCCAGAATCTTCGAGATGATCAGATCGGCGGTGACCTCGTCCGACAACGCCTCGTAGGACAGCACCATGCGATGCCGCAGCACGTCCATGGCCAGCTCACTGAGATCCTCGGGCACGACGTACTCACGGCCGCGGATGAAGGCGAGCGCCCGTGCGGCGAGCACCAGACTGATCGACGACCGGGGACTCGCACCGAACGTCACGTAGCGGGCCAGATCGGTCAGGCCGATCCGGGCCGGGTCGCGGGTGGCGTGCGCCAGCTGCACCGCGAACTCGATCAGCGACGGGTCGACATAGACCTGATCGGCCTGCTGCTGCAACTGCACCAGCGTCTCCGGGTCGATGATCTTCTGGATCACCGGGTTCGGCGCGAGAGCCCGCTCGACCACCACGAACTCCTCGGTGGCCGTCGGGTAGCCGACCACCACCTTCATCATGAACCGGTCGACCTGCGCCTCCGGCAGCGGATAGACGCCCTCGTTCTCGATCGGGTTCTGGGTGGCCATCACCAGGAACGGGTTCGGCAGCCTGTGCGTCTCCCGGCCGATGGTGACCTGACGCTCCTGCATCGTCTCGAGCAGCGCGGACTGCACCTTCGCCGGCGCCCGGTTGATCTCGTCGGCGAGCAGCAGGTTGGTGAAGACCGGCCCGAGCTGAACCTGGAACTCACCGCTCTGCTGGTTGTAGACCCGGGTGCCGACGATGTCCGCGGGCACCAGGTCCGGGGTGAACTGGACCCGGTGGAAGTCACCGCCGATCGCCTCGGCGAGCGACTTCACCGCCAGGGTCTTGGCCAGGCCGGGCACGCCCTCGACCAGGATGTGGCCGCGGGCGAGCAGCGCGACGATCAGCCGCTCGAGCAGGACGTCCTGGCCGACGATGGTCTTCTTGACCTCGTACAGCACCTTCTCGATCGGGCCGGCGGAGGCGGGCGGGGCGTCGGTCCAGCTCATGTATCCGTCCTTGTCTTCTTACGGCTTCTGTCACAGCGGTGGGGCCTGCCCGTCGCCCTCTCCGCCACCACCGAGTGCGGCGCCGATCGGCACGGCGAACCCGATGCCGATGAAAGTGCCGGCGTCGGTCGGATTGGCGAGCGCGATGACGATGCCGACCACCTGCCCACGGGTGTTGATCAGCGGTCCGCCGGAGTTGCCGGGGTTGACCGCCGCGTCGAACTGGATGAGCCCCTCGATCTTTCCGGCGGTCCGGTCCATGCCGGAGACGACGCCGTCGGTGGTGCTCCAGGTCAGCCCGAGCGGGTTGCCGATCGCCACCACCTCCTCGCCGACCTGCACGCCGCCGCCGAGCACCGCGGGCACCAGCGTCTCGGGGAGCTTGCCGGGAACGAGCGTGGCGATGTCCTGGGCCGGATCCTCGGTCACGATCTCAGCGGGCGCGGACGTCCCGTCCGCATAGGTCACCCGGATCGTCTCGGCGCCGTCGACCACGTGCAGGGCGGTCAGCACCGTGCCGTCCGCGTTGGCGATGACACCGGTGCCGGTGCCGGCCTCGGCCCGGCTCTGCGAATCGTGCCCGGTGGTCTGGATCAGCACGACCGACGGCGCCAGCGCCTGATAGACCTCCGGCACGGTCAGAGGCGCCTCCGACGCGGAGGGAGACGCAGCGGGGGCGGTGGCGGCCGGGGTCGTCTCATCACCCCCGTCGCGTACGACGACGAGCACGGTGATCGCCACGGCCCAGGCGACGACAGCGCCCACCAGGACCCTGCGGCGCAGCTCGGGAGTGTTCCACGCGGTGTTGAACCGGGGCTTGCGCTCCTCCGTCACGGGCTCCGGCGGCTCGGACCCATCCGGACGGAGCACCGTCATCACGGCACGACCGCCACACTCTGCATCCATCGACCCTAGAAGCGATTCCTAAGAATTCCCCGTGAGTCTTCTGACGGTTTCCGGAACGCAAGATCCCGCATCAGGGACCAAACGCCCTTTTCTTCGGTACGCGATCACACTCCGGAACATCCACATCGCTCAGAAGCAGGTTCCGCAGAAGCCCTCGACATCCTCCGGGTTCGGCGGATCGTTCGACAGGTCGGCCGGATTGTGGTCCGGGTCGTAGCCCTCGCCGACATACTCCTTGGCGACCCGCACGTCGTCGACGTCGATCGGCTCGATGTATCCGATCCGAGGGCCGGTGAGCGCGCAGGCGACCCGCGTCCGGTCACCGGCGATCAAGCAGATCGGGACGACGCCGTCCTTCGGCACGTAGATCGCCGCGCCGAAACCCATCTGCTCCCCGGCGTCCGTGGTGGTGAACCGCCGGGCGTTGTAACTGGGCGACTCGCCGTACGAACGGCTCGGCCAGTACCACGCGATGCGGAAGCCGCCGTTCGCCACCGTCGGGCCGCACTGCGTGGCGGTACCCGTGACCACACCCCATTTTCCGAGGTAGTCGACGTCCACCAACTCGAATCGGCCGTCCGCGCAGGGCGCACCGGTCCACGAGGTGTCCGCCGCCGCGGACGCGGCCACGGGTGCGGCCAGGACACTCGCGATCAGAGCGGTGACCACGGTCAGGGCTCGACGGGCCAGGGACATTCAGCTCTCCTCGGTTCGTTTCGTCCCGACCGGCGGCAACGGCACGGCCCGGGCGGCACCCAACAGCAGCGCCAACTGGAAACGGTTGTCCACACCGAGCCGGTCCATCAACGCGCGCAGCGTGTAGACGACGGTCCGGCGGCTGATGCCGAGATGTTCGGCCACAGCATCCTCGGTGGCTCCGGCAGCGAGGAGACCCACGACGGCCTCCTCCCGGGCTGACAATTCGATGTCCGGCACCTCTCGGCGTCCGGGATCCTCGGCGGTGCGCCAGATCCGGTGGAACAGTTCGGTCAAATGGGCGACCGCGTCCGGATCGACGATCTCCAGGGCGCCCGCCTCGAAATCGGTGGGATCCGCCGGGATCAGCGCCGTACACCGGTCGAACAGCATCAACTTCAGCGGCAGCCGGGACGTCTCCCGGTACTCCCCGCCAGGCGGCGGACCCGGCCGGACACTGCCGTCACGTGGGCGCAACCCCAGCACCCGCAGGCGGATCCCCCGGCCGATCAGGTCCTCGTCCAGCGGCGCGGCGGCGGCCGTGGCCTCCGCCGTGAACACGTCCTCGGTGTTGATCGCCAGGTGTTCGTGCCGTTCCGCAGCGGTCAGCTCGGCGATGCGCTGCCGGGCGGCGAACCGGTTACGGAACCGGTGAACACCGCCCGGCAGCACGCGATCCAGATGCAACCCGGAAACCGTGGCGATGTGCCGCCGGACCAGTTCGGTGACCACGACCGGGTCACGGCGCTGCCGCAACCTGGCCATCACCTGGTCCGGGGCGGCGGCCTGCCACAGCCTCCGGCTCCCCCGTTTCACCTGTACCGCCGCCCCACAGGCCGCCAGCTCCTCCAATGCCTGAACGATCCGGAAGACCGGAACCCCGAGATGACGCGCCAACCCGTTGCTGCCCTGCACGCCGGCCAGAAGGAGCGCTCGATACGTCAGATCGGCATGCGCAGAGAGACCCCATCGCCCCAACGACGGGATCGCGGTCTGCTCCGCCTGCATCGATCTCCTTCCGGCTCGACGACATGATTAGGACACGCCCCGCCACGTCACGGCTACCCCCACCCCACCCGGGTTGCGCACTTGCGCAACCGCCGCCGCCCCGCCCACCGCTCGAACCACCCCGGAGAACCAATCGAGGGCCTGGGCCTGGGCCGGAGCCAGAGCCGGAACCGGAGCCGGAACCGGAACCGGAGCCGGAGCCGGAGCCAGGGTCGCAGCCGAGGCCAGGGCCGAGGTCGGGCAAGGACCAGGACGTGTCGGGCCGGAAGCGGAACAGGGGCGGGCCGGAGCCAGGCCAGAGCCGGACCGGTGCCAGTACCGAGGCGGGCCGGACCAGCCCGGAACCGGCGGCTGAGTGCGGAGCCGGGTGAGGTCAGGCGCCGACCAGGGCGGCCACCTCCTCCGCGGTGGCGGGGTGGGCGGCCAGCAGCGCCACCACCGGGCCGGTGTGGTCCGGCGCAGGCTCGGCGATCGGCGTCCACTCGCCCTCGCAACCGAGCAGCGCCGCCAACGCGTCCGCCGTCCCCGGATGCGCGGCCAGCAGACGGCCGGCCGGCCCGGGGTCCGAGCCGGGGTCCGAGCCGGGGGCGCCGGCGGTCGCGCTGCCGGGGGCGGTCACCGATGGTCGTGTCTTCTCCCACGGCGGGGTCCAGGAGTCGATGGCTGTGAGGCTGCCCGGGAAGGTCCGGCCGGCCTCCCGGGTCAGCACCGGGACCAGCTCCGCCGCCTGCGACTTCAACGTGGTGATCAGGGTCGGCAGCCAGGGCAGCAGCACCGGGTCGGGTAGGCGGCCGAACGCTTTCGACAGGGTTTCGACCACGAACGGCGCCAGCCGCGGCACCGATTCGAGGGCTTGGACGAAGCCGCTGACGTACTTCGGGACGGCCGGCACCACCAGGGGGTTGGCGAGCAGTTCGTCCACGCGTACCCGAAGGTCGGTGAGGGACAGCGCACCCAGCTGGTGGTGCGCCGCCCAGAGCAAGGCGATCTTGGCTGGCTCCTCGGGGTGTGACTGGCGCACCGCGATCTCCAGCTGGGTGCGGTCGCAGCCGAGAGAGAGGGCCAGGCTCTCCATGCTGAACAGGAAGCCGAGCATCGCACCGACCTGCCGGACGCCGGTCGTGTCGTCGACGAACGCGGACGGCAGCAGGGTGCAGTAGTGCGCGTACCCCTCGGTGACGAACCGCTCGCACCAGGACGGCAGGGTGGGCGTGCTGGACCGGTAGTAGGCGAGCAACCGGCGGATCCGGCGCAGCACCGCGGGCGCGTCGTCGACCGTACGCTCACCCGCCAGCAGTTCGACCGCGCGTGCGCCCAGTTCGTCGGTGAGTCGTGGGCTCTGCAGGAAGAGCAGCGAGTGCTCGACCGCGGTGAGGGCGGTTGCCGTCGTCGCTTTCGGGTCCCACGCGTCGCGCCGCAGACGCTGTTCGAGGACCTGTTCGACGGTGACGCCCTCGTAGCCCAGTTCGATGATGGTCCGCTGGTGGCGGCCCAGGTCGAGGTCCCAGCTCTCCTGGAAGTGTCTCTCGCCCAGTTTGCGGGAGCCCATGATCGGACGGACCGCCTGGTCGGGCAGCAGGTAGCGCAGCATCCAGAGCAGTTGGGAGCAGGCCGCCAGTTCGGGGTGGGCGGCCAGGTCGAGCAGCGCCCGCTGGATGGTGCGCTGTTCGAGGTTGAGCCCGAGCGGTTCGAGACGGTCGTAGACGTCGCGGGCCAGTGGTGGCAGCGCCTCGTAGCCGACCTGGCCGATCCGGTCGCCGCCGAGCAGGATCTCGCAGAGGCGGCGCACGTCGCGACGGCCCGGGACGGTGTCCTTCTCGATGCAGGTGACCGCCGCGTCCTGGAAGTCGTAGGGCGTGGGGCGGACCCGGCCCCGCATCCCGGCCAGCAGGATCGACGTCTCGTAGACGGCGATGGCGTCGGCGGTGCTGGCGAGGTAGCCGTTGCGGCGGGCCAGCCGGACGATGTCGACGCACCAGCCGCGCAGTTCCTCCTCGTCCAGCCCGTCGAGTGCGGGCGGGCCGGAGAGGTAGCCGGTGAGCTGGTCGGTGACGTCGGTGTCCACCGCGGGGGCGGGCAGCGCCTTCTTGACCCGCTTCTTGCCGCCCTTCTGCCCCTCGAGCCGGAACGGCGTGAGCCGTCCCCGCCCGAGCTGTTTCTGCCAGGTGGCGGCGGCGATCGACACCGAGCCGGGTGCCAGGCCGAACTGGGATTCGATGGCCGCGTGGCTGGACGGGATCAGGCCGTAGAGCCAGGTCGTCGCGGTCCGCGCGGTGATCGGGAAGTCCGGGGTGCCCGGCTCCGAACCGGCTTCCGGCACCCGGCTCGCCGCGTGGAACGCGCCGCAGATGTAGAGACAGTCGGACCGGTCGGCCCCGCTGCGGGCGAGGTGCTCCCGGATCCGGGTCCACATGTAGCGCTCGCGGTCCTCGTCGGTCGCGTACCGCCGGGTGTCGTGCGGGGCGAGCCGTCGGAACAGGCTGCCGATCAACACCATGACCTGCCGGTACGTCTCGTGGTCGGCCCCGGCCAGGGGCTGCTCCACATACTGGTCCCACCATTCGGACCAGTGCCGGACCCTGCCGTGGTGCAGCAGGTGCTCCTCCAGTTCGGCGAACCGGGGACGCAGGTCGCCGATCTCCACGCCGACCGCGTCGCCGTGCAGGTCCTGTTCGGGTTCCTCGGACGAGTGCGCCTCGACGGTGGGCTGCCACTGGAAGACGTGATCGGTGGACCGGTCGACGAGCACGAGTTCGACGTCGGGGGTCTCCAGCGCGTACGCGATCGCCTGGTATTCCGCGGACGCCTCGGTGATCGGCGCGATGACGCTGAGCGGCGCCGACTCCGGCGGGAAGCCGTCCACCTCGGACGCGAAGGCCTGCAACGCCACCGGCAGGCGGCAGTTGCGCAGTTCGGTCAGCAGCGGGCCGAGGTCCTCGCACAGCTCGAGGTAGATGACCTTCGGCTGTTTCTCCCGCAGCCGGCGCACCATGGCCAGTGCGGACGCCGGCGAGTGGTGGCAGACCGGGAAGATCTCCAGGGGCTCGCGCAGCGCGTGGTCGACGTCGTCGACGATCCCGGCAAGGATCTCGGGCAGCGCGGCCGGGCCTCCGGCGAGGTCCTCGGCCGCGCTGAGCAGCTGCCCGCGCAGCGCGTCGAAAGGGCTGTGCCCGCTCATGACAGGGTGGCGATCGCCTGGCGACCACCCTCCAGGAAACCGTTCCACTCGCCGCCCTGGTCCTTGCTCCGCGGCTCGATCACGCCGTGCCAGTACTTGTTGAGGATGGCCAGGTCCTCCGGGCTGCGCCGGGCGAGCGAACCGACGAGTGAACCGGCCAGCGTCTCGGCGGTCAGCGCGGCGGAGCCGAAGAAGTTGCTGTGCAGGATGGCGTCCTCCAGAACACCGATCTGCTCGGCGGTGGAGAGCGCCGATTCCAGCCGTTCGTCGTCGCTGGACGCCGCGGCGGAGGCGGCCCGCAGGTCGGCGAAGCTCTGCAGCAGCACGTCGAGCAGGGTGGGCGGCACCTCGAGCTCGATGTTGTGCCGGCGCAGCAACTCCTCGGTGCGGAAGCGGACGATCTCCGCCTCGCTCTTCTTGTTGGTGACCACCGGGATCCGGACGAAGTTGAAGCGCCGCTTGAGCGCGGACGACAGGTCGTTGACCCCGCGGTCCCGGCTGTTGGCGGTGGCGATGATCGAGAAGCCGGGCTTGGCGAAGACGATGTTGTCGTCGTCGAGCTCGGGGATCGACACGTACTTCTCGGAGAGGATCGAGATCAGCGCGTCCTGCACGTCACTGGTGGAGCGGGTCAGCTCCTCGAACCGGCCGATCACCCCGCCCTCCATCGCGGTCATGATCGGCGACGGGATCATCGACGCCCGGGACTGCCCCTTGGCGATGACCATCGAGACGTTCCACGAGTATTTGATGTGGTCCTCGGTGGTGCCGGCGGTGCCCTGCACGACCAGGGTGGAGTTGCGGCTGATCGCGGCGGCGAGCAGCTCGGCCAGCCAGCTCTTGCCGGTGCCGGGGTCGCCGATGAGCAGCAGTCCACGGTCCGAGGCGAGCGTGACGATGGACCGTTCGACAAAACTGCGATCGCCGTACCACTTCTGCTCGATCTCGCGGTCGAGGCCGTCGGCCCGCTCCGAACCGAGGATGAACAGGCGCACCATCTTGGGGCTCAGCCGCCACGAGAACGGCTTCGGGCCGTCGTCGATCGACTCGAGCCAGTCGAGTTCCTCCGCGTACTTGGCCTCGGCGGGGGCGCGCAGCATGTCCGACATCTCTGTTGTCTCCTCAAGTCTCATGTGCTCAGAACGCCAGGAAGTTCTTCAGCTCGACGACGAGCTTCTTGATGCGGCCGGAGAGGACCGGGGTGCCCTGGTCCTTGAACCGCTGGCGGAACCACGGGTTGACGCTCTGCTGCCCGCCGCTGCTCACCGAGCCGACCGGGATGAAGCGGGCACCCGAGCGGTGGATGGCGGCCATCCCGTCGAAGACGCCCTGCTCGTTCCACTCGTAGAAGTCGGAGATCCAGACGACCACGGTGTTGCGCGGGTCGACGATCTTCGGCCGGGCCAGGTCGAGGGCGACGGTGCCGTCGGTGCCGCCGCCGAGGTTGGTCCGCAGCAGCACCTCGAACGGGTCGTGCACCCACGGCGTGAGGTCGACCGCCCGGGTGTCATACGCGACCAGGTGCACGTCCACCTTGGGCAGACCGGTGAAGATCGAGGCGAGGATCGTGCAGTTGACCATCGCGTCGACCATCGAGCCGGACTGGTCCACCACCACGATCAGCCGGGCCGGGGTGACCCGCTTGGCGGTCTGCTTGTAGAAGAGCCGGTCGACGTAGAGCCGTTCGTCCTCCGGGCTCCAGTTCGGCAGGTTCTTCCAGATCGTCCGGTCGATGTCGAGGTTGCGATAGACGCGTTTCGGCGGGATGGACCGGTCGATGGTGCCGGCGCTGGCCTGCGCCACCTGGGTCCGCAGCACCTCGGCGACCTCGTCGACGAACCGGCGGATCAGCGCTTTCGCGTTGGCCAGGGCGACGCCGTCGAGGTTGTCCTTGTCGCGCAGCAGTTGCTCGATCAGCGACATGCTCGGGGTGAGCTGCTTGGCCAGCCGGTTGTCGGCGAGCACCTCCCGCAGCTGCATCCGGTTGACCAGCTCGCCCTCGATGCCGGCGAGCACCGGGCCGAGGTCGACGTCGAACCCGTTGCCGGGCCCGGTGCCGACGCCGCCACCCGGTCCGCGGCCCGATCCGCTGCCCGCGCCACCGCCCGCACCCGCGGCCGCCGCGCGCCCGCGCAGCTCACCGGGTCTGCAGCCGAGCGCCCGCTCGAACCAGCCGGCGTCCGACTGCCACCGGGCGAGCTGACCGGCGGTGACGTTGCCGCTGCCGGTGGCGAAGACGTTGAGCAGCAGTTTGGACACCAGCGCCGCGCGGCGGACCTCACCGTCGCGGTCATCGGTGGCGTCCGTCATCAGGCCGTCGAACTCCGCCTCGAGCTGCGGGAACCGCTGGACCACGGTGTCCACCGACACGGACGGGTCGAGCAGCGCGGCCGGCAGGCCGAGGTCGCCGACGATCGCCATGCTGCCCTGTTCCAGGGTGGCCTGCTCGTCCGGGTCGAAGATCCGGGCCAGCAGCCGCCAGTAGAGGACCTGCCGCCTGTTCTCCTCGGTGGTGCTCATTTGCGCAGCAGCCTTCCCGCGCGTTCGCGCAGCACGTCGACCGCGGTGCCGGCGGCGGCCTCGGCCTTGGCCGCCTTGGCGTCGGTGGGCCCGAGGGACCAGTCGGCGGTGTGCGCGACCACCGGCTTCTTACGGACCGTGGCCTGCACCGCGAGCGGCTGCACCGACCAGTGGTCGCCGTCTCGGCGCAACAGCCCCAGACAGGCGGTCGAGGCAGCGACCAGCGCCGGGGTGATCGGGCCGGCCGAGGGCAGCCGGGCCAGGTCCACGGTGAGGCGGACACCACCCAGCTCGAACGCCTCCTCGCCGGCCGTGTAGCCCTCCAGCAGGATCGGTTCGGCGAGCATCACCGGATGCCGGTCGAGTGGCGGGACCGGCGGGGCGATCGCCGCGCCGAGCCGGACCCGTGCCGTGGTGAACGGGTCGGCGGACTCGCCCGGGACGGCCAGCGACTCGTCCCAGATCAGGTCGCCGCCCGGGGTGAGCGGCATGCCGGACAGCTCGACGATGCGGTGTTCGGCGAGCGCGGACCGGAACACCGGGAACGCGGCGAGCATCCGCCACGCGGACGGGCCGCTGATGGTGTCCACCTTGGCGCCCGCGACGCTGACCCGGACCAGGCGCACGTCGCCACCCGGGGTCTCCAGCAGCCCGTGTGCCTGAGCCCGGAACACCGTGGGGTGCTCGTGCAGGTCGGCGCCGAGCAGCAGCAGGCGGCCGCTGACCGGGGTGGGCTCGGGGCGGGGCAGGCCGTCCTGGGCGAGCAGCAGCGCCCGGGTCCACAGGTCGGCCCAGCGGCGCACCGGGACGCGGTCCAGGGTGGCGACCGGGGCGGCGGCCCGCAGCTCGGCCGCGAAGCCGTCGAGCAGCACCGCGAGACGGCGGGCCGCCGGGTCGGCGAGCAGCGCCTGCACGGCCTGCGCCCCGCCGGCGGCCAGCTCGTGGTCGACGCCGTGCCAGCCGGCGATCGCCAGCTCCCGCAGCCAGGACCGGGTGCCGGCCAGCAGCAGGCCGGGCTCGGGGGCCGCGGTGCCGGCCGGCCACGCCTCGCGGGTCCGGCCGGCCGCACCGTCCACCGCGGACAACAGCGCGTCGTGGACGGCGCCGAGCAGGGCGCTGCGGGCGCCGGCCAGCACGATCAGATGCTCATCGGTCACCGTGCCGGCGATGATCTTGCCGATCGAGTCGGCGACCCGGCCGGCGAGCGGCGAGCCGGTGAACGCGGCGGCCAGCGACTCCAGGACGGCGGCCCGCTCCTCGTCGATCCGGCCCAGGCCGTGCACCAGCGCGTCGTCGAAGCCGTCGACCAGCGCCCACGCGGCGTCCACGCCGGCCGGGGTGTCCCGCAACAGGTCGGTGAGCATCAGCGCACCACCTCGGCGGCGGGGAACCACTGCAGCTCGGGCAGCGGATCGGTGGTCGGCGGCAGCTCCAGGTAGGCCAGGTGGCGCAGGAAGCTGGCGAACACCTCGGCCGCCCGGTTCGGTGCGGTGGTGGGGTGCAGGCCGGCCCAGAGGTTCTCCTCGCCCTCGGCCAGCTCGACCCGCAGGTAGCGGGTGACCCGGGACAATCCGTACTGCGCGACGGCGGCCTCGGCCAGCGCGCGGATGTGGTTGCACGGGTAGGTGCCGCCCAGGCCCCCGCACGGCCGGTTGTTGTTGGTGTTGCAGCTCAGCCCGTGGTCGCCCGCCGTGATCGACGAGACGTAGACCCGCTCGATGTCCGAGCCGCTCGACACCACACCCTGCAGCCGGCCCTCGGCCAGCTCGACGAAGGGCACCTTCGCCAGCTTTCGCGGCCGCACGGGCGCGATGACGGGCGCTGCGCTGCGCCGCTCGTAGGCGGCGCCATCGCTTGTCACAACCAGTCCTCCTCACGAACAAGTGCGGTAGTTGTACCGGACGGGTACGACAGAAACTCCGCTGCGCCCCTCAGGCTCCCCCGGGGCGGCACGCGCGGCCCCGGGAACCCCTGGACCGGCGTTGAATGGTTCAAAGACGATCTCGTCTTACAGGCCTGGAACGCGACTACCTGGGCCCTGAAACGATCCAGTTATTTACTTCTCTGAAACCGTTGACCACTGAGTTGCGTCGATGCAAACTCCAGGAAAGCGCTTTCCTCTCCCATCGAGCCATGGAAGGAGGGGCGTGTGAGTGCCCTCGGCGAGCTCCATCGACTCGGATCCACCAAGACCGGCCCACCCCGATCACGGGACAACAAGGCCGCTTTCCTGTTTCTGCTGCCCTGGTTCGCAGGGCTTTTGTTGATCACGGCGGGCCCGGTGGCGGCCTCGTTCGTGCTCGGTTTCACCGACTACAACCTGCTGCAGCCGCCCGAGTTCAACGGGCTGGACAACGTCGAGCGGATGATCGGCGACGAACGTCTGCACCAGGCCCTCGGCGTCACCTTCAAGTACGTCCTGATCTCGGTGCCGCTGCAGCTCGCGGCCGCCCTGGGCCTGGCCATGCTGCTGGACAAGGGCCTGCGCGGGCTGGCGTTCTACCGCTCGGCGTTCTACCTGCCCTCGCTGCTCGGCTCCAGTGTGGCCATCGCCGTGCTGTGGCGGCAGATCTTCGGGGCGGAAGGCCTGTTCAACCAGGTCCTGGCCATGGTCGGGGTGAGCGGGCGCGGCTGGATCTCGGATCCGGACACCGCGCTGTCCACACTGATCGTGCTGAACGTGTGGACGTTCGGGGCGCCGATGGTGATCTTCCTGGCCGGCCTGCGACAGATCCCGGTGATGTACTACGAGGCCGCGGACGTGGACGGCGCGTCGAAGTGGCGGCAGTTCGTACGGATCACCGTCCCGCTGCTGTCACCGATCATCTTCTTCAACCTGGTGCTGCAGATCATCCACGCCTTCCAGTCGTTCACGCAGGCGTTCGTGGTCTCCGGTGGCACCGGCGGGCCGTCCGACTCGACGTTGTTCTACACGCTCTACCTCTATCAGCGCGGGTTCAACAACTTCGACATGGGTTACGCGTCCGCTCTCGCCTGGCTGCTTCTTCTGATCATCGCCGCGTTCACCGCGGTCAACTTCTGGGCTGCCAAACATTGGGTCTTCTACGATGACTGATCTTGCCGAACGCACCACTGTCACCGTGGCCGCGGAGAAGACCCGGCCCCCGCGCAACCTGGCATTCCTCAAGCACACCGGCCTGATCGCGCTCGCATTGATCATGCTCTACCCGGTGATCTGGATGGTGGTCAGCTCACTGCGGCCGAACAACGTGATCTTCCGGTCGCCGGGAATCGTGCTTTCCGATCTTGAACTGCACAACTACGGCGAGGGCTGGAACGCGCTGGCCTCCCCGTTCGGCCACTACCTGGCGAACTCGGCGATCGTGGTGCTGGGCTGCATCATCGGCAACCTGGTCTCCTGCTCGATGGCCGCGTACGCCTTCGCCCGCCTCGACTTCACCGGCAAGAAACTGTGGTTCGCCCTCATGCTCGGCACGATCATGCTGCCGATCCACGTGATCATCGTGCCGCAGTACATCGTGTTCTCCCAGCTCGGCTGGATCAACACGTTCCTGCCGCTGATCGTGCCGAAACTGCTCGCCACCGACGCGTTCTTCGTCTTCCTCATGGTCCAGTTCATCCGCGGGCTCCCCAAGGAACTGGACGAGGCGGCCCGCATCGACGGCGCCGGACACCCGCGCATCTTCCTGCAGGTCATCCTGCCGCTGATGCTGCCCGCCCTGGCCACCACCACGATCTTCACGTTCATCTGGACCTGGAACGACTTCTTCTCCCAGCTGATCTACCTGACCGACCCGGAGATGTACACCGTCCCGGTCGCGCTGCGCTCCTTCGTCGACTCCACCGTCGCCACCAGCTGGGGCTCCATGTTCGCGATGAGCGTGGTCTCCCTGCTGCCGATCTTCCTCGCCTTCCTCGTCGGACAGCGATTCCTGATCAAGGGCATCGCCACCACCGGCATCAAATGATTCGGAGGACTCCCGTGCACCACGCGATGAGCAGACGATCCCTGCTGTCCCTCGGCATCGGCCTCAGCGCCGGCGCTGCCCTCGCCGCGTGCGGCGGAGGTGGCGGCGACGCGGGCGCGGACCTCTCCACCGACCCGGTGGAGCTGCGGTTCACCTGGTGGGGCTCGGACGCCCGGCACCAGCGCACCCAGCAGGTCATCGACCTGTTCACCAAGTCCCACTCGAACATCACCATCAAGGGCGAGTTCAAGGAGTGGAACGGTTACTGGGACAGCCTGGCGACCACGGTCGCGGCCGGCGACGCCCCGGACATCATCCAGATGGACGAGCTGTACCTGGCCTCCTACGCCGAACGCGGCGCGCTCCTCGATCTGGGTGCCGCGTCGAAACACCTGACCACCACGGACATCGACGCGGCGGCGCTGGACACCGGCAAGGTCGACGGCAAGCAGTACGCGATCCCCACCGGCCTGGCCGCGTACTCGATCGTCGCGAACATCGACCTGCTGAACCAGTACAAGATCGCGGTGCCGGACGACACCACGTGGACCTGGGACGACCTGAAGGCGATCGGGGCCGAGGTCTCCAAGGCCAGTGGGGGCAAGGTCACCGGCGTACAGTCGTGGGGGTTCGATGCCGGTGGCATCAACATCTGGGCGCGGCAGGCGGGTGCTTCGCTCTACGACGACGCCGGCAAGGTCGCCATCCCGCCGACGGTGCTGGCCGCCTACTGGCAATACCTTCTCGACCTGGCCAAACAGGGCATCGCTCCGTCGCCGTCGGTCACCATCGAGCGGGCCGGGGCACCGCTCGACCAGTCCGGCACGGCCACCAACACCTCCGCCTTCGGCACCTGGTGGAACACCCAGCTCACGTCGCTGAGCGCGGCCAGCGGACAGAACCTCAAGCTGCTACGGCTGCCCGGCGCGGCGGAGAGCTCCTACTACAAGCCGTCGATGTTCTGGTCGGTGTCGTCGAAGTCGAAGCACCCGGCGGAGGCCGCGGCGTTCGTGAGCTTCCTGCTCAACACCACCGAAGCCGGTGACGTGCTGCAGACCGACCGGGGCGTGCCGACCAACGCCACGGTGCGGGCCGCCATCACACCGAAACTCGCCGAGACCGACAAAGCGGCCGCGGAATTCCTCGACACGCTCAAGGTCGGCGCCTCGCCGCGGGTCACCCCGAACGGCGCCAGCGACATCGAGAAGATCCTCAAGCGGCACACCGAGGACGTACTGTTCGAGCGGCAGACCCCACAGGCCTCCGCCGAGGCCTTCATCAAGGAACTCCAGGCCGAGATCGACGCGGCCTGATGAAGAGCTTCCATGGTACGGCCGGCGTAGCGGTCGCGTTGTTCGCGGCCGCCGCGCTGCCGGCGCCCGTCGCGGCCGCCCCGTCGCGTGGCGCGGCACTCGAGAAGCTGGATCGTGGCCTGGTCGCTGCGACCACCGCCGACGGCGTCTTCCTGAGCTGGCGGCTGCTCGGCCCGGAGGTGACCGGCGCGTCCGCGACCGGTCTGACCGGCGCGAACTTCCGCGTGTACCGCGACGGCAAACGGATCGCCACCGTCACGGACAGCACGAACTACCTGGACAAGGGTGGCAGAACCACCTCGCGGTACCGGGTGGCGACACTGGTCGGCGGAGTCGAACGCAGCCTCAGCGCGGTGATCCAGCCGTGGGCGGAGGGCCACTACGACCTGCCGCTGCGTAAGCCGGCCGACGGGCTGACCCCGGCCGGCGAGACGTACACCTACGCGGCCAACGACATGAGCGTCGGCGACGTGGACGGCGACGGCCAGTACGAATACGTCGTCAAATGGGACCCGTCGAACTCCAAGGACGTCTCGCAGGTCGGCTGGACCGGCCCGGTCTACATCGACACCTACGAGCTGGACGGGACCCTGCTGCACCGCATCGACCTGGGCGTCAACATCCGAGCCGGGGCTCATTACACCCAGTTCCTGGTGTACGACTTCGACGGCGACGGCCGCTCCGAGATGATGTTCAAGACGGCCCCGGGTACGAAGACGATCCGTTACGCCCCGTCCGGCAAGGTGCTCTCCGAGCGGTACATCACCACTCCCGGGCACTCCCCCACCGAGGACTACCGTCTCAGCGCCGCGGACTACTACGAGCACGTCGTGGACATGTTCCAGGGCTGGCGGTCGCATCCCGAAGTGGTCGCCGGGAACTGGCCGGCCACCCTGGAGGAGGCGTTCGGGATCGAGCCGCGGTACACGTACCCGCTGACCAGGTCGGACGCCTCAGCCCTGGCCGATTACTTCATGGATGTGTACGCGCCGGCCCGCAGCACCCGCAACAACCTGCGCGCCTTCGAAGGTTTCGTCGTCGACGGCCCGGAGTACCTGACCGTCTTCGACGGCGCCACCGGCCGCGAACTCCAGAGCGTCGACTACAAGCCGGGCCGACACGACGACGGCCTGATGTGGGGCGACTACGCGATGGCCCGGATCGAACCCGGCAACCGGGTGGACCGGTTCCTTTCCGGCGTGGCCTACCTGGACGGACGGCACCCGTCGGCGGTGTTCGCCCGCGGCTACTACACCCGGTCGACGATGGTCGCCTACCGTTGGACCGGCCGCAGACTGGTCGAGCAGTGGTACGTCGACAGCGGCTGGACGCCGATGACGAACCCGTTCAACGACTCGCCGCACGGCCGGGACGGCACCGACCCCGAGTTCGCCACCCTGACCACGCAGGGTTTCCACTCGCTCAGTGCCGCGGACGTGGACGGCGACGGCCGCCAGGAGATCGTGTACGGCTCGGCGACCATCGACGACGACGGCAGCCTGCTCTACTCGTCGTTCGACGTGCTCCCGGAGGGCAGCGCTGATCCGGGCGCCCGGATCCGTCTCGGTCACGGCGACGCCATGCACGTGACGGACATCGACCCGGACCGCCCCGGCCTGGAGATCTTCACCGTGCACGAGGGGGCGACCTACGCGCCGTACGGCATGGCGATGCGGGACGCGGCGACCGGTGAGGTGCTGTTCGGTACGTACAGCGGGCGGGACACCGGGCGCGGCATGGTCGGCGACGTCCTGCCGGAGCACCGTGGCCTGGAGAACTGGGCGAGCATGCCGGGTGGCACCGAGGCCCTGGGCATACACACGGCGACCGGCGAGGTCGTCTCCACCACGATCCCCGGCACGAACCAGAGCATCCGCTGGTCGGCGGACCTGACAACACAGATCGTCAACGGCGCGCAGGACGTCACGCCGACGATCGACGACTGGAAGCGCGGCACTCTGCTCACCGCCACCGGCACACGGGCCAACAACGGCACGAAGGGCAACCCGAGCCTGGTGGCCGACGTCTTCGGCGACTGGCGCGAGGAACTGTTCCTGCGGCTGGCCGACAGCTCGGCGATCCGGGTGTACCTGAGCACCGAGGTGACCACCCACAAACTGGACACCCTGATGCACGACCCGCAGTACCGCGTGGAGGTGGCTCGCCAGCAGACCACCTACAACCAGCCGTCCTACCCGGGCTTCTACCTGGCCTCGGACACGGACTGGTCCCGAGTCCCCTGATCCGCACCCATCCACTCGCTCGACGGGGCCGAGCCGGCTGGGCCAGTCGGCTCGGCCTCGTCGGCACACACGGCTGACCTGCCCCTACCGACTCATCCGGCTGTCCTGGTCCTGTCGGTTCGCCCAGTCGAGCTGGTTCTGTCGGTTCGCCCGGCGGTGCAGCAGCGCCTGCGCCGCCGGGGCCAGGACGACGAGTAGCAGGAACAGCAGGAGCGTCCCGGAGATCGGCCGGGTGAGGAAGCCGGTCGGGTCGCCGCCGAAGAGCAGCAACGACCGGCGCAACGACGTCTCCAGCAACGAGCCGAGCACGAACGCCAGCACCAGCGGGCCGGGCTCGAACCCGAACTTCTTCATCAGATAGCCGAGCACCCCGAACGCGATCACCAGCCCGATGTCGAAGACGCTGTTGTTCACCGTGTAGGCGCCCACCAGCGTGATCAGCACCGTGATCGGGGCGAGGACGGTGGCGCGGACCCGCAGAATCCGCACGAAGAGCCCGACCAGCGGAATGCTCATGATCAGCAGTAGGACGTTGCCCAGATACATCGAGTTGACCACGCCCCAGAACAGCTCCGGGTGCTCGGTCACGAGTTGCGGGCCCGGCGTGACGCCCTGGATGAGCAGCGCCCCGAAGATCACCGCCATGGTCGCGTTGGCCGGCACGCCGAGCGACAGCAGCGGGATGTACGACGAGGTCGCCGCCGCGTTGTTCGCGCTCTCCGGCGCCGCCACCCCTTCGATGGCTCCCTTGCCGAACCGTTCCGGATGTTTCGAGCGCCGCTTCTCCAGCGCGTACGCCGCCATCGACGACAGCACGGCCCCGCCGCCGGGCAGGATGCCGAGGACGAAGCCGAGCGCCGATCCGCGCCCGATCGCCCCGCTGGACTGCCGCAGGTCGGCGCGGCTGGGCCAGACGTTCGCCACGTGCGCCGGGACCTTGATCGCGCGATGCCGGTCCTCGAGGTTGTAGAGAATCTCGCCGAGACCGAAGAGCCCCATCGCGATCGGCACGAAGTCCAGTCCGTCGGCGAGGGACAGGTTGCCGAGGGTGAAGCGCTCCGCGCTGGTGAAGTCGTCCCGCCCGACCGTGGCCAGCAGCAGCCCGACCGCGGCCGCGGTGAGGGCCCGGATCCGTCCGCCGCCGCTGATGGTGGCCACGAGCAGGATGCCGAGCAGTGCCAGCGCGGTGTACTCCGGCGGCCCGAAGTCGAGGGCGAACCCGGCGACCAGCGGGGCGACGAGGCTGAGCACGATGATGGAGAGGGTGCCGCCGACGAACGAGCCGATGGCGGCCACGCCCAGCGCGGCCCCGGCCCGGCCCTGTCTGGCCAGCGCATGCCCGTCGAAGACGGTGACCACCGACGAGGCCTCGCCGGGCAGCCGGAGCAGGACCGAGGTGATGGTCCCGCCGTACTGGGCGCCGTAGAAGATGCCGGCCAGCATGATCACGGCGGTGACCGGTTCGAGGCCGAAGGTGAGCGGAAGCAGGATGGCGATGGTAGCGGCCGGCCCCAGTCCCGGCAGCACACCGATGAGCATGCCGATGACGACGCCGATGAGGCAGTAGAGCAGGTTCTCCGGCTCGATGACGACGGCGAACCCGCTGAGGACCGAGGACAACGGGACTCCCAGTGGTTCAGAACAGGTGCGGGATGGTCACGTCGAGGGCGCCGACGAACAACGCGTAGAAGACGGCCACGACGCCGAGGCTGGTGAGGATCGAGAGGCGCCAGCTCTCCCCGCCGAGGAACCGCAGCCAGACCAGGGCCAGCAGCGCGGTGGGGATCTCGAAGCCGATGGTGGCGACGACCGCAACGAAAACGATCATCGTGGCCACCGCGGCGGCGACCGGCAGTCCGTTGCGGGTGAACCGCTCGGCCTCGCCGGTGTGCCGGGCCCGGGCCGCCAGCGCGAGCCCGAGGACGACGAGCACTCCGCTGACGATCAACGGCCAGGTGCCCGGTCCCGGCGCGGACGGGCTGCCGGCCCCGAGACTCAGCGATCCGGCGATCCCGGCACCGCCGAGAACGGTCACGACCCCAGCGGCGATCAGGTTGCTGACCGGCCCGGCCGGCTCCGGTCGCTCCTCCCCGGTGACATCTTCGTCAGTATCAGCACCGGCACCAGCACCAGCACCAGCACCAGCACCAGCACCAGCACCAGCACCAGCACCAGCAGGCTCGACACCCGGCGCAGCCTCGGGTTCGGTCCCGGGCCCTCGTTTGGCCGGGAGGTCCTCGACGGGCACGACGGCCATCACTTCCCCGCCAGGTCGATCTCGTGCTGGGCGACGAGATCGCGATACGTCTTCAGCGCGTCGTTCCACTGCTGCAGCAGGGCCGTTCCGTCCACCTCGTTGGCGGTGAGCAGCCGCTGGTCGTTGAAGTCGCGATAGGCCTGGGCCGCGAACGCCTTCTGGAACGAGGCCCGGAGCCGGTCGACGACCTCCTTCGGGGTGCCCTTCGGCGCCACGACGGCCCGGGACTGCTGGACCGGCACGGTGTAGCCCGCCTCGGCAGCGGTCGGGGTGTCCGGCATGTAGCTGGGCCGCTCGGTGGCGAACGTGACGATCGGGGTCGCCTTGCCCGCCTCGATCTGCTCCTTGGCCTCGCCGAGCTGCACCGCGGCCACGTCGACCTGGCCGCCGAGGACGGCGGTCAGCGCCGGCGCGCCACCGTTGAACGGCACGGCGGTGGCGTTCACCCCGGCCTGGGCGAAGAGCAGGGTCTGGGTGAGCTGGCTGCCGGTGCCGACACCGGTGGTGGCGAAGGTGATCGGGCGCTTGGCGTCCACGATGTCCTTGACCGTGGTGAAGCCGGTCTTCGGGTTGGCGATGAGCACGAAGTCGTCCTGCGAGATGCCGGTGACGACCTCATAGCCGTTGATGTCGACGGCCTGGTCGGCCGGCACCGCCAGCGGGGTGATGTAGGCGAGCGAGCCGACGAAGACCATTAGGGTGTATCCGTCGGGCTTCGCCGCGGCCAGCTCCTTCGCCGCCACCGCGCCGTTCGCACCCGGCCGGTTCTGCACGGTCAGGGGCTGTCCGAGGTCGGTGCTCGCCGGGTCGGCGAGGGCCCGCCCGATGAGGTCGGTGCTGCCACCGGCGTCCTGCCCGATCAGCAGGGTGATGGCCCGTTCCGGGTAGGCGGCGGTGGAGCCGCTGTCGTCGGAGCCGAGGTTGCCGCCACAGCCGGCCAGCGTGAGGACGGCGGCCAGGCCGAGGGCGGGAAACTTCCTGTTCATGGGCGTCTCCGCGGACGGTTGTGAGGGGCGTCACTTCGTCCGGCGAGCGTATGACCCTGCGTGAATGCGTGTCCAAGCCCTTTGATGCATCGATTGATACCTTCGCTGCATGACGTACACGCTCGAGCAGTTGCGTGGTCTCGTGGCGGTCGCCGAGGAGCTGCACTTCGGCCGGGCGGCGACGCGCCTTCGGATGACGCAACCACCGCTGAGCAGGCAGATTCAGAAACTCGAGGCGGCGGTCGGCGCCCAGTTGCTGAACCGCGACAACCGCCGGGTGGCACTGACCCCCGCCGGCGAGGCGTTCCTCGCCGAGGCCCGGCGCATCCTGGCGATCGCCGAGGCCGCGCCGGAGCTGGCCCAGCGGATCTCCTCCGGTTCCCGCGGCCTGGTCCGGCTCGCGTTCACCTCCGCGTCCACCTTCGGAACCCTCGGCCGGCTGCTCAACGAGCTGGAGCTGGAGCTGCCCGAGGTGCACATCGAACTGTTCGAGATGGTCACCCGGGAACAGATCGCGGCGCTGGCCGCCGGGGACATCGACCTGGGGCTGGCCCGGCCGCCGTTCGACCCGGAGCGGTTCTCGTCCCGGATCCTGCATCGCGAGCCCCTGTCCCTGGCCGTCCAGGAGGATCACGACCTGGCTCACCTCGATCGCCCGGTGGTGCCGGACGACCTGGTCACCGAGCCGTTGATCTTCCACTCGCAAGCGAAGGCACGGTACTTCTACGACCTGGTGGTCAGCATGGTCCCGCTGTCGCAGGAACGGGTCGTGCACACCGTCAGCCAGGTGATGACCATGCTCTGGCTGGTCTCCGCCGGCCGCGGCGTGGCCTTCGTACCGGCATCGGCCGGCGTCGTCGGCGTACCCGGCGTGGTCCTCGTCCCAATCGCCACCCCGATCCCGGAACCCGTCGAGTTGCACCTGCTCTGGCCCCGGCAGTCGGGCAATCCGGCGCTGCCGAGGGTGCTTGCCGCCCTGGGACACATGATGCTCTGACGGTATCGAGCAATGCCGAAACACTCTTGGACATGCATCACTGCCGCTTCCTACGGTGACCGGGTGACGCGAATCCCCCCGCTGGACCTCGCCGCCAGGCTGGCGACGGGCCTGCTCTCCTTTCCCGTGACCCACTTCGACGACCGGCTGGACTTCGACGAGTCCCGCTACCGCAACCACCTCGCCTGGCAGGCCGATTTCGGCATCGCCGGCCTGTTCGCCGCCGGCGGCACCGGCGAGGGCTTCTCCCTCACCCCCGCCGAGATCGACGCCGTGGTGCGCGCCGCGGTCGACGAGGTCGGCGATCGCGTGCCGGTCATCGCCCCGGCCACCGGCGGCACCGCGCTGGCGTCCGCCCAGGCCCGGTCCGCGCAGGAGGCCGGGGCCGCCGGGATCCTGCTCCTGCCGCCCTATCTGACCGAGGCCAGCCAGGCCGGTCTGATCGCCCACGTCGACGCCGTCTGCCGGGCCACCGAGCTGGGCGTCATCGTCTACAGCCGGGCCAACGCGGTGCTGGAGGACGTGACCGTCGCCGAACTCGCCGACCGCAACCCCAACCTGATCGGTCTCAAGGACGGTGTCGGCGACATCGAGCGGATGACCCGCACCTACGCCCGGGTCGGTGACCGTCTGGTCTATGTGGGCGGTCTGCCCACCGCGGAGACGTTCGCCCTACCCCTGCTGCAGCTCGGCGTCAGCACCTACTCCTCAGCGCTCTACAACTTCCTGCCCGAATTCGCCCTGCGCTTCTACGCGGCGGTCCGGTTGCAGGACAGGGTCGCGGTCTACGGCATGCTCAACGACTTCGTCATCCCCTACCTCGACATCCGCAACCGGTCCCGGGGCTATGCCGTCTCCATCATCAAGGCCGGCCTGACCGCCGTCGGCCGTGACGGCGGCCGGGTCCGCCCACCGCTGACCGACCTCACCGCCGAGGAACGCGCCGACCTCGCCGGACTCATCGACAAGGTGCGGTGAGATTCGTGGACACACACTCTGCGGCGTACACACAAATGAGGAACCGCACGGCGCGGCTGAGGAAAGCGGGGGTGCCGACGGTGGAGAGGAGTGCCCTGACAACCGCCCGGACACGACGGATCCGGCGATACCCGATGGGCGCCGGCTCCACGGCAGACAGCGGGACGGATCGGGCCCTGCCCGCGAAGGTGGGGTGGCCTCGGTGAGGGGGAGCAGCCCGACGATCGACCGGATCGACGTCGTCCCGGTCGCGGGCCACGACAGCATGCTGCTCAACCTCAGCGGCGCGCACGGACCGTTCTTCACCCGCACCGTCGTGATCGTCACCGACAGCGCCGGACGAGTCGGACTCGGCGAAGCACCCGGCGGCGACGCCATCCGCCACACCGCCGAGGCCGCCCGGGAGATCCTGCTCGGCAAGCCGGTGGCCACCTTCGGCTCGCTGCTGCGCAGCTTCGCCACCCGGCACGCCGGCCAGGACGTTCAGGGACGGGGCCGCCAGACGTACGACGTCCGTGTCACCGTCCACGCCGTCACGGCTCTGGAGTCCGCCCTGCTGGACCTGCTCGGACAGCACCTCGGGGTGCCGGTGGCCGAACTCCTCGGCGAGGGTGTGCACCGCGACAGCGTGCCGGTGCTCGGCTATCTCTTCTACGTCGGCGACCCCAGCCGTACCGATCTGGCATACGTCCGCGAGAAGGATCCGGCCGACGACTGGGAACGCCTGCGCCGGATGCCGGCCCTCACCCCGGAGTCGATCGTCGCCCAGGCTGAGGCCGCCCAGCAGCGCTACGGCTTCACCGATTTCAAGCTCAAGGGCGGCGTCCTCCCCGGTACGGAGGAGGTCGCCGCGGTCCGGGCTCTCGCCCACCGGTTCCCGCAGGCCCGGATCACCCTCGACCCGAACGGCGGCTGGCTGCTCGCCGACGCCGTCGCCCTCTGCCGGGACCTGGGCGGTGTGCTCGCCTACGCCGAGGACCCGGTCGGCGCCGAGGGAGACCTGTCCGGCCGGGAGGCGATGGCCGAGTTCCGGCGGGCCACCGGGCTACGCACCGCCACCAACATGATCGCCACGGACTGGCGGCAGATGGCACACGCCGTCCGCGCCCACGCCGTCGACATCCCGCTCGCCGACCCGCATTTCTGGACCATGCGCGGCTCGGTACGCGTCGCCCAGCTCTGCCACGACTTCGGCCTCACCTGGGGGTCGCACTCCAACAACCACTTCGACATCTCCCTGGCCATGTTCACGCACGTCGGCGCGGCCGCGCCCGGCGAGATCACCGCCCTGGACACGCACTGGATCTGGCAGGACGGTCAGCGGCTCACCCGCTCACCACTGCCGATCCGCGACGGACACATCACCGTGCCGACCGTCCCCGGACTCGGTGTCGAAATCGACCCCGACGCCCTCGCCGCCGCCCACGAGCTCTACCTGGAACACGGCCTCGGTTCCCGCGACGACACCGTGGCCATGCGATACCTGGTTCCCGGCTGGCGGTTCGATCCGAAACGTCCCTGCCTGGTCCGCTGACGCCCGGAGGCATCACATGATCGACCGGATCACCCACGTCACGCTCTCCTCGGTCACCCTGCCGCTGAAGACCGCGATCAGCGACGCGAAGGTGCTCACCGGACGGCAGCGGCCGATGACCGAGGTCGCCTTCCTCTTCGCCGAGATCCGCACCGCGGACGGGCACGAGGGTGTCGGTTTCGGCTACAGCAAACGGGCCGGCGGGCCGGCCCAGTTCGCGCACGCCCGTGAGATCGCGCCTGAACTGATCGGTGAGGATCCGAACGACATCGCCCGCCTGTGGACCAAGCTGGCCTGGGCGGGCGCCTCGGTCGGTCGCAGCGGGGCCGCCACCCAGGCGATCGCCGCGCTCGACGTCGCGCTGTGGGACCTCAAAGCCAAGCGCGCCGGCCTGCCGCTGGCCAAACTGCTCGGCGCCCACCGTGACGCGGTCCGGTGCTACGACACCTCCGGCGGTTTCCTGCACGAACCGGTCGAACAGATCGTGGCGAACGCCGGCGTCTCCCGGGCCGCGGGCATCGGCGGCATCAAAATCAAGGTGGGGCACCCGTCGCCCGCTGTCGATCTCGCCCGGGTCCGAACGGTCCGCGAACACCTGGGCGGCGACTTCCCCCTCATGGTCGACGCCAACCAGCAGTGGGACCGCCCGACCGCCCAGCGGGTCTGCCGTGCGCTGGAGGAGTTCGGGCTGGTCTGGATCGAGGAACCACTCGACGCCTACGATGCGGCCGGCCACGCGGCGCTGGCCCGCAGCCTGGACACCGCGATAGCTTCCGGCGAGATGCTGACCAGCGTCGCCGAACACCGGGAACTGATCCGGCAGGACGCGGTGGACGTCCTCCAGCCCGACGCGCCACGCATCGGCGGCATCACCCAGTTCCTGCGGCTCGCCGCCCTCGCCGAGCAGCAGCACCTCGCCCTGGCGCCGCACTTCGCGATGGAGATCCACGTGCATCTCGCGGCGGCGTACCCGCACGAGCCGTGGGTCGAGCACTTCGACTGGCTGCATCCGCTCTTCAACGAACGTCTCGAAATCCGCGACGGCCGCCTGCACCTGTCCACCCGTCCCGGTCTCGGCATCACGCTCAGTGAGCAGGCACGCCGCTGGACCATCAACCGCGCCGAGATCAAGGAATAGGTCGCGAGCCCACCACCCGGCAACCCTCTCCGGGCCGGGGCCGGGCCGGGGCCGGGGCCAGGAGCCGGGAGCCGGTGGGATCGCGGATGGGGATGACGGAGGGTTCGGGTGGGGCTATGGGCGGTGCCGGGGTGGGATGGGCGGCACTACGCTGACGCCACGTGGATCTGGATCATGTGGTGCTGCTGTTCGTCGGTGGCATCGGCTCGGGGCTGACCGGCTCGATGGCCGGGCTGGCCTCGCTTGTCAGCTATCCGGTTCTGCTGGCTGTCGGGATACCGCCGGTGGCCGCCAACGTGACGAACAATGTGGCTCTGCTCGCCTCGGTGGCGGGTTCGGCGGCTGGGTCGCGGCGTGAACTTCGGGGCCAAGGGCTCCGGATCGCGCGGCTTGGTGTGCTCTCTGCGGCTGGTGGGCTCGGTGGGGCTGTGCTGCTGCTCAGCACCCCGTCGTCCGCGTTTGAGCGGGTCGTGCCGTGGCTCATCGCGGTAGGCGCGTTTGCCCTGCTGTTCCGGGATCAGTTGCGGTCCTGGTATGCCCGCCCCGGGGTGCGGCCGCCGGTGGGGCTCGCCGTCTTCGTGATCGCGATCTACGGGGGCTACTTCGGGGCTGCCGCCGGTGTTCTGATGCTGGCCGCTCTGTCACTGGCTGCTAGTGAGCCGTTCGCCGTCTCCAACGCCGTCAAGACCGCCGTCCTGGGTGGATCCAATCTGGCAGCGGCCGCCCTGTATGCCGCTGTCGCCCCGGTCCACTGGACTGCCGCCGCCCTGCTCGCCGCCGGTTGCCTGTTGGGCAGCTGGCTCGGCCCGGCCCTGGTACGGCGAACTCCCGAACGGCCACTACGCATCGCCATCGCTGTCGCCGCCCTGGTCCTGGCCGGCTACCTCTGGCACGACACCGGCACTGCATCAGGCGTCTGACCCCTACCTTCGGTGGTGTGCGTCAGGGGAGTCCCGTTCCTGAGCGGTTCCGCGCTGTTCGGCGATACCCGTTCGCGTGAGCGTCACCGGCGCCCGCCGCACGCACCGAACCACGCGAACCACCCGCATCCCGTGTCGATCAAGGTGCGTTGGCCCGGTCGTGGGGGCGATGCACCACGCGGGACACGGGACACGGGACACGGGACACGGGACACGGGACACGGGACACGGGACACGGGACGTTACTCGTCGAGCTGACTTCTCGCCTGCCGGTCGCTTCGGGCCAGCAGGAACCTGCGACCACCCGGTAGACGACCGATTCCCTGGCTGACGACGATGTTGGCGGCCACCCGGGACAGGGCGTACCACGGTAGGCGGTAGGGCAGGCCCAGGTCGCGCATCGCCGCCGGCCCCAGCAGCCAGGCGCCCAGCGACAACGCCCGTTCCCGCTCCCAGAAGCGCAGCCGATGATCACCGGTCCGGCCGGTCAGGGCGCGGGCCAGGGCCACGCTGTTGTCGTCCGGCGGCGGATCGTTGGCCAGGAAGTGGTAGAGCAGGCGCCGGCCCCGGCGTTCCGTGAACGGCAGCCACTCCTCGTCGACGCCCATCAGCCAGCCCACGTAACTCCACAGGTGCATCACGGCCCGGCTGTCCGCTCCGGACACCCGGACGCCGAGCAGCCGCAGGTGCAGGAGGAAGCTGGTACTGAAGACGCCCAGTGTGCTCGCCTGGTCGTACTGGTTGATCGGCACGCCGCGGTGGGACATGTCCCAGTCCGGTGCGGCCTCCAGGCGGGCGTTGACGAGCGCGTGCATCACGCGTACGTGAAGGGTCGAGCGCAACCCCTCGCCGCCCGGCGCCAGACCGCCGGGTGCTGTTACGGCCCGCCACCAGAGGGTCGTCTCCTGCAGGCGGCGCCGGGTTTCGCCGCCGGCCAGGCGCCCGGTGCGCACCAGCGGTTCGAGGGCCGCCGCGGTGCGGTAGCCGCCGAGCAGGGAGCCGTAGGTCAGGACCAGGGTGGCGTCCTTCCCGAAGGCGCGGCAGGCCTGGGCGCCGCGGTCCAGCAGCCGGTCGTCGACCCAGGCCGGGCGGTTCAGCGCCAGGTCGTAGAACTCTCGCACCTTGCCGGGCAGGTCGTCTGCGAACGGTCCGGCGGCCAGCGCCCGGTGCAGGGCCTGGGGTGTCACCGCTCGGATCAGGGCTGCCGCCGGCTCGTCGCGGCGCAGCAGGCCCGCGCGGAGGGCCTCCAGTTCGTCGTCGGTCGGCTGGGCGCCCGGGCCGGCCGCCCAGCGCAGCGGCCGGGCGGCCCGTTCGCCCCAGGCCGGGTCGGCGGCGAACCTGGTCGGCACCGACGGATCGACGCGCGTCGTCATGAATCCGACGATAGGCGAGATACGAGCGACGAGAGACGAGTGGCGAGTGGCCAGAGGCGAGAGGCGTCAACCGGTCAGCGGTTCACCGGGGATCACGAAGAGGGGCTGCCACGGCTCGTCGGGGCCGATGGGGTATTCGGTGGACGGCGCCTCGCCCTTGCTCGACCATCGCGCCTCGTAGGGCAGGTTCTCGAAGAGGACCCGGTCCTTGCGGGCGTAGACCTTCTCCGTGTTCCACGTCTCGGTCACGTCGGTCACCGTGGAGCTGGGCTGGGGCGCGCTCTCGCTGGGCCCGACCGGGCCGACCACGGACCACGGGGTCGGCGAGTCGGAGGACGAGGTCACCGTCGACGGGTCCACGCCCTGGTTGGTCCATTTTGCCTCGTAGACGACACCCCGCCAGACCACCTTGTAGCCGCGTACGTACTGCGCGGTGTATCGCCATACCGGGTACGGGCTGGTCGACGGATCGTCCTCGGCCGCGGTCCGGGTCGGGATGGTCACCGCTTCCCGTCCCGAGGTGCCGACCGCCTCGCCGGGCAGTCCCATGAACACCGAGGTGAAGGCGAGTGTCTCCTGGTCGACGCCGCTGCAGGTGTTGGAGTGCACGACCACGTTGGTGAACGTTCCGCGGCAGGGCGCGTCCCGGTTCAGCGACCACATCGACACCCGGCCCAGGCCTTTGTCGATCGCGTACGTGGCCAGCCCGCTCGCGTCCTCCACAGTGAAACGTTCGGCGTCCACGTCGTTCTGCCCGATCATCGGGGTGGCGCCGAGCCGTGACCAGATCTCCCGGGAGGTGAGCTGCACGCCGAGGCGCAGGTACAGGTCGGTGAGCTGCCGGTGGGTCGCTTCGAGGGCTTGTTCGGCGAGGTCGAGCATGTCCGGGGTGGTGCTGCCGGACGCCGACCCGTAGTCCATCGTCATGATGTTGACGCCGCTCAGTGCGACGCCGCCCGCGAGGGTCGTCTGCACCACGCCGAGTCCTTCGGCGGTCAGCCCGGTCGGTGCGACCGGCAGGGTCAGCCAGATCTCGAGTTCCGCCCCGGCGGCCTCGCGTTCGTCCTGGATCGTCTTGAGTGCCAGGGCCCGGCGTTCCAGGGACGGCTGGTCGGCAACGGCGGTGCCTTCGATGTCCAGGTCGAGGCTGGTCAGTTCGTACCGGTCGACCAGTTGCCGGTATGCGTCGGTGAGCCGCCCCTGGTCGGTGCAGGCGACGGCGAGTTCGGCGTTGGTGAGCCCGCCGACGCTGAGCATGACGTCGCCGCCGTTGGCCCGTAGCTGGCTGATCCGCCGGTCGAGTTCCAGGGTCGCGCCCGCCTCGTCGGGGCTGTAGTAGCCGCCCCAGCTGGGTGCGCAGGAGTCCTCCGGGTCGGCGACGACGAACGCGAGGGCGATGTCGTTGGCCGGGTTCACCTCGGGGTCCTGGAATTCGAAGGTGGGGGTGAGGGTGACGTCGACGTACGGGACGGCCCACGATTTGGCGGTCGGCCCGGCGGTGTCCTGCAGGTGCATGACTCCGGCGGTTCCGGCGCCGCCGAGGGCGATCACGATCACGATCAGGAAACCGACCCGCAGCCACGACAGGCGCATGACGGGTTCTTCCGGTTCGTCCCAGTCGGGATCCGCGACGACTTCCATGACGCCTCCCAAGGCTGGACGAGAACCCACCTTTGGATCGGCGCATTCGCCGCGAAGTTGAGAAACCTCAACCAACGTCACAAACAAGCCGATGGGGACGGCAGGAACCCCGTACGCGGAAGAAGAGGGACCTCGATGCACCAGCGCAACCGGCAGTGGGGCTCCGACCGGCGCACGGAACCGCATCCCCTGGTCCCGCCCCCGATCTCCGAGGGCCGCATCGCGCGCGGACGGCTGGCGATCATCCTGACCATCACGGTCTGGGCCTGCTACATCATCTACACGGTGATCGTGCAGTTCGTCGCGGGTGCGGCGACCACCGCCCGGCTGGCGATCGAGGCGATCGTGTACATGCTGGTGATCACGGCGCTGGCCGCGTCGGCGATGGCCTACCTGATCACCCGGATCGGCTACTTCTATCGCAGCCGGGCGCATCACCGGGCCCCGCGGATCGCCCTGGACCCGTTCCTGGCCGGTGACAAGACCGGTGGGACGCCCACGGTGACCGTGCTGGTGCCGTCGTATCAGGAGGACGAGCGGGTCATCCGGACCACTCTGCTCTCGGCGGCGCTGCAGGAGTATCCCGGCCTGCGGGTGGTGCTGCTCATCGACGATCCGCAGAAGCCGAAGACCCGGGCCGCGCGGGATCTGCTGCTGTCCGCCCGTGCCCTGCCCGGCCGGATCGAGGCGGAGCTCGCCGTGCCGTTCGAGCACGTGCAGAAGGCCTTCGACGCCTTCGATCGCAAGAAGCCCGGCCTCGCCGACATGCGGAACCTGGCGGCGGAGTACCGGTACGCGGTCGGCTGGCTCTACGGCCTCGGGCACCGCCAGGAGATGGTGGACCACACCGACAGCTTCTTCGTCGACCACATCCTGAACCGGCTCGCCGACGACCTCGGCACCATCGCCGGCGCCCTCGAGCAGGGCATCGACGAGGAGGCGATCCTGCCGGCCGGCCGAATGAACCAGCTCTACCAGCGGCTTCTCGCCATCTTCGACGTGACCGTGACCGGGTTCGAGCGCAAACGCTACGTCTCGCTCTCCGGCGAACCGAACAAGGCGATGAACCTCAACAGCTACATCGGGCTGATGGGCGGCTCCTACCAGGAGGTCAGCACGCCGCTCGGCATCGCGCTGATCTCCGCCGGGCCCGGTCGCGCCGACCTGACCGTCCCGAACCCGGACTATGTACTGACCCTGGACGCGGACAGTGTGCTGCTTCCGGAGTACGCCCTGCGCCTGGTCCACCTGCTGGAGCAGGGCGCGCACGCGCAGGACGCGGTGGCGCAGACGCCGTACAGCGCGTTTCCCGGGTCGGCGACCCGGATCGAGCGGATCTCCGGCGCCACCACCGACATCCAGCACATCGTGCATCAGGGGATGACGCACTACGGCGCGACGTTCTGGGTCGGCGCCAACGCGGTGCTGCGCAAGAAGGCCCTCGACGAGATCTGCGAGGTCGCGTACGAGGGTGACTGGGAGATCCGTCGTTACATCCAGGACCGGACCGTCATCGAGGACACCGAGTCGACGATCGACCTGGGCGTGCACGGCTGGACGCTCTACAACTACCCGGAGCGGATGGCGTACAGCGCGACACCGCCGGACTTCGGCTCACTCTGCATCCAGCGGCAGCGCTGGGCGAACGGCGGCCTGCTGATCCTGTCGCGTCTGCAGGACCAGTTCCGGGCCAAGTCGGCGCGCGGGCAGAAGAACCGGTTCGGCGAGCTGTTCCTGCGGGTCAACTACATGGCATCGATCTTCTGGAGTTCGATCTGCCTGGTCGTGATGCTGGTGTACCCGTTCAACGCGGACCTGCTCAACCCGATCCTGCTGCTGGTGTCGGTGCCGTACTTCTTCATGATGGCCGCGGACCTGAAGCACTGCGGTTACCGGCGGGCCGACGTCCTGCGGGTCTACGGATTCAACCTGATCCTGTTGCCGGTCAACCTCTCCGGCAGCTTCGCGTCCCTGCTTCAGCTTCTGACCGGGGAGAAGAGCGCTTTCAAACGTACGCCCAAAGTGCGCGACCGGACGACGGCCGCGACCACCTACCTCCTGGCGCCGCTGGCCCTGATCGCTTTCTGCGCGTGGACCGTGGTCCGCGACATCCAGCTGCACCGCTGGGACAACCTGGTGTTCGCCGGCATCAACCTGGTGCTCTCCGCCTACGCGATGATCGCCTTCGTCGGGATCGGCAACACGTTCGTCGATTTCTTCACGCACCTGCGCGGCTGGTTGTACCGCCCGGTCACGCCGAAGAAGGCGCCGCGGTCCGCGGACAAACCGAAGGCCGCGGCGCCGGCCGGGCACGCCGAGGCCCGGGTGATCGGCGACTGGGCGTCGGTGCTGCACTACGGCAACGAGCGGCCGGGCCAGGTCGCCGTCCGGGCACCGCAGACGGTCCGCCGGGGACGGTCGACGGCGGTCAGCGGCGCGGGTGCCTTCGAGGAGTTCACCTTCTTCACCGTCTTCCAGCCGATCTTCGAGCTGGACTCCGGCGAGGTGGTCGGCTACGAGGCTCTCACCCGGTTCGCCGACGGCAGCAGCCCGCAGGTGGGGTTGGAGGCGGCGCAGGCGCAGGGCCGGCACATCGACCTCGACGCCGCCCTGGTCCGGGCCGCGATGGCGTCCGCGGCCTCGCTGCCGGACGGCACCTGGCTGTCGATCAACGTCTCCACCGACCTGCTGCGCCGTCGTGAGCTGGGACAACTCCTCGCCGAGTGCAACCGGCCGGTGATCCTGGAGATCACCAGTGCGGAGCCCGGTGACCTGGCCGAACTGCCGGCCGGCACCCGGATCGCGGTGGACGACGCGGGCGCCGGATACGACTCGCTGGCCCGCGTCGAGTCCCTCAAGCCCGCCTACCTCAAGGTCAATTCCGCTGCCCTGGACGGCGTCGAGACCGAGGAGGCCCGGCGGGCGTCGATCCGCTCGCTGGTCGAGTTCGCCCGCGAACACGACTGCACGGTGATCGCCGAAGGCATCGAGTCGTCCGGGCAACGCGATGCCCTGGCCGCGTGCGGCGTGCCGCTCGGCCAGGGCTTCTATCTCGGCCGGCCGGTACCGGCCGAGCGCGCTGTTGCGGACGCCGATCAGAAGATCGAGCTGACCCACTCCGGGTGATCGATGAACGGGTTCCGGTTGTGCTGGTAGGTGCTGTAGATCGTCTGGTTGCGGGCCTTCTCCGCGGCGTCCGGCGGGTCGGCGGTGTTCCAGGCCTTCAGCGTGGACAGCCGGCCCATGTACGGGACGCTGCCGTTGCCGGCCGTGTCGTTGACCTCCAGGTCGGCGAAGGCGTCGTCGCCCTCGTAGCGCACGGCCATGTAGAAGATCATCCGGGCGACGTCGCCCTTGACGGCGGTCCGCGGCTCCCACGAGTTCGAGTCGCTGTAGTTGCCGGACGCGCCGGAGACGGCGGTGCCACCGGTGTCGAAGTCCAGGTTGCCGCGCAGCGCGTTGATCGTGACGTCCTCGGGACGCAGGTGGTGCAGGTCGGTGCCCGGCCCGGCGGTGGTGCCGAAGTCACCGTGCGACTGCGCCCACACGTGCTCCCGGTTCCAGTCGCCGCTGTCGCCGCCGTTGAGCGACTTCGACCGGCTGATCCCGGAGTAGAACAGCTTCACGTTCGACGAGTTCGACGGGTCCTGGTCGGTCACCTTCAGCGCGTCCCAGACCCCGTCGTACGACAGCTTGGTCACGTTGCTGGAGATGATCGTGTGGAGCGCGCTCTTCAGGCTGGAACCGGTCTTGCCCAGCGCGTTCGCGTAGTAGGTGTCGGTGGTGCTGGACGCGGTCGGCGTCGCGGTCGCCGTCGACGTCGGGCTGGTGGTGGCACTCGTTCCGAGAGACATCGCGCTCGGCGATTTGAGGCCGGCGTGCGCGAAGTACGCGGTCAGCGTCCCCGTCACGGTGAGAGCCTTGCCGATCAGGCTCGGATTGCTCGCCAGCCCGAACGCCGACCGGTACGAGCTGGTGATCTGCACGTACAGCATGTCGTCGGTGTCGGTCTCGCTCGCGCTGTCGGCGATGGCCAGCGCGGTGTCCCCGGTGAAACTGCTGAATCGCACCGTGTCGGTGGCCGTGGGCTCCCCCACGATGTAGCCGACGACGGCGGCGCTGCTGCCGCTCTGGCTGCTGATCGCCTGCGCGACGGTGAGCGCGGCGGCCGCGGACGCCGGCACCGAGGCCAGCGTGAAGAGCAGACCGAGAAGCCCGACGAGACCGGGCAACGTGACCAGAAGGACACGTCGATGACGCGTGGAACCGGCCATGGGAGTACTCCATTCACCAGCCTGTATAGACAGGGTTCAGTCTGAGCGACAGTGCCGCCCGCGTATTCATACCGTTTCGGTCATACGCGGGATCCTGTGAGTACAGGACACAACCTGGCACCTTCACCCGACAGGATTCCTCCGTAGTCGCCCCGACCGCTGAGGAGTCCCCGTGTTCACCGTTCTCACCGACATCAACTGGCTCTCGGTCCTGCTGGCCGCGATCGCCTCGTTCGCCGTCGCGGGACTCTATTTCACCAAGATCATCGCGAAGGCGTACGTGGTCGCCCTGGGCCGGGAGAACGCGCCCGCGCCCGCATCGTCGCCGGTCACCAACCTCGGGCCGCTCGTCTGCGTGCTCGTCACCACGATCACCAGCGCGGTGCTGATCGAGGCGCTGGACATCACGGGCATCGGCGACGCCGTCGTGTTCGGGCTGATCGTCGGCGTCGGTTACCTGACCGCGATGACGTTCCAGATCGCCATCAACCCGAACTTCCCGCGCCCGCTGTTCTACGGCGCGATCAACGCCCCGTTCTTCATCGTGACCAGCGTGCTGACCGCCTCCATCATCGTCGGACTGCGCTGACCGCGAGTCGTCGCAGCTTCTCCTGCGCCGGGCTGCCCGGCGCGGCCGTGTAGACCAACAGCACGTGGGACTGGTCCGGGTCGAGAAGCCGCTGGCAGGACAGCTCGAGAAGACCCAGCTCCGGGTGGAGGAACCGTTTCCCGTCGTCGAACTCCACGCCGACCTCGTGCTCGTCCCAGACCGCCCGGAACTCCTCGTTGGACTCCAGCAGCAGGCGCTGGAGGTGCGCGGCCCGGGAACCCGGGCCGCGCAGGGCGACCGCCCGGCGCAGACCCGCCGCGAACACCCGGGAATGCAGATGATGGTCGTCCGGGTGGTAGAGCGCCCGGCAAGCCGGGTCGGTGAACCAGCGGTAGCCGATGCTGCGGGCCGGCCCGGTGAACCGGGTGAGGTCGCCGGTGAGCGCCACCGCCGTCGGCGTCTGGCGCAGCGTCTCGCCGAGCTCGGTCACCACCTCGGCCGGGGTGTCGGTCAGCCGGTCCAGGATGCGCAACAGACCCGGGCTGAGGTGTTCGCCCGTCCCGCCCCGCGGCGGCGGGCGGTGGCCGGCCAGACGGAACAGGTGGTCACGTTCGTCGAGGGAGAGCCGCAGGCCCTGGGCGATCGACGCGACCATCTGCTCGGACGGGTGCGGGCCGCGCTCGCGTTCGAGCCGGCTGTAGTAGTCGGCCGAGAGGTGGCAGATCGTCGCCACCTCCTCGCGGCGCAGGCCGGCCGTCCGGCGGCGCCGCCCGCGCGGCAGACCGACGTCCTCCGGTTGCAGCGACTCGCGACGGCGGCGCAGGAAGTCGGCCATCCCCGCCCGATCAATCATGTCGTCCGTTCTATCACCGCAGCCGATACCCGTCCCCGTCGTAAGGGGGGATCGTCAGGCCGTGGATGTCGTCCCGGATCGGCGCGAATCTGATGTCCATGACACGTACCCGCCCCGACATCACCATCCCGGACCTGAGCGGCAAGCTGGCCGTGGTGACCGGCGCCAGCGACGGCATGGGCCTGACCATCGCCACCCGGCTGGCGGCGGCCGGCGCCGAGGTCGTCATGCCGGTCCGCAACCCGGCCAAAGGCGAGGCCGCCGTCGCCCGGATCCGGCACCGGCAGCCGGACGCCGCAGTCTCGCTGCGAACCCTCGACCTCTCCTCGCTGGCCTCGGTCGCCGCACTCGGTGACACCCTGCTCGCCGAGGACCGGCCGATCCACCTCCTGATCAACAACGCCGGGGTGATGACGCCACCGGACCGGCAGACCACCGCCGACGGCTTCGAGCTCCAGCTCGGCACCAACCATCTGGGTCATGCCGCCCTGATCAGCCGGCTGCTGCCGGTGCTGCGGGCGGGACAGGCCCGGGTCACCACGCAACTCAGCGTCGCCGCTGACCAGCACGGCATCAACTGGTCGGATCCGAACTGGGAGCGGTCTTATGACGGCTTTCGCGCGTACTCGCAATCCAAGATCTTGATCGGTCTCTTCGCTCTTGAACTCGACCGGCGAAGCCGGGCGGCCGGCTGGCGGATCACCAGCAACGTGGCCCATCCCGGGGTGGCCGCCACCAACCTGCTCCAGGCGCGGCCCGAGGTGGGCCGCCCCCGGCCGACCGCCGGTGGACTGGCGATCCGTGCCATGGGCCGTCTCGGTCTGATCATCGGTACGTCCGAGTCGGCCGCCCAGGCGGCCCTGTATGCCGCGACCGCCCCGGACACGCACGGCGGTCGCTTCTACGGGCCGAGCGGCTTCCAGCATCTCTCCGGCATCCCGGCCGAGCAGCCGCTCTACAGCCGGCTGTGTGACGAGTCCGAGGCGCAGCGGGTCTGGCAACTGACCGAGGAGATGCTGGCCGGTCACCCGGCCGCGGCGTAGTCCAGGAAACGCCGCAGATACCGCAACCCCTCGCTGCCGGTCGTGGCGCTGATGTCCGCGGGCCGCAGGCTGGTCACGACCTCGAGACGCCGGCGGGCCCGGGTGACCGCCACGTTCAGCCGACGCCAGCCGCCCTCCCTGGTCAGCGGCACGAAGTTCGGCGTGGTCCGGCCGGTCTCGTCCGGGCCGTAACCGACCGAGAGGATCACCACGTCGCGTTCGTCGCCCTGCGCCGCCTCGACGCTCTTCACGAAGAAACCGTCCAGCCGGTCGTCGGTGAAGAACTCGTCCAGGTGAGCGTCGTCCACTGCCCGCTCGATGGCGGCGGCCTGCGCCTCGGAGAGGGCGACGACGCCGAGCGTGAGGTGCGGCCGGACGGTGAAATGGTGGCGGACCCGCTCGGCGACCGCAGCCGCCTCGACCGGGTTGTCGCGCACCGCGCCACGCCGGAAGACGCCGTCCACCGGGAACACCTCGAGGCCCGCCTCCTCGGCGTCGGCGTCGGTGCCCACCGGAACGAGTTCACCCCGGTAGAACGCCTCATTCGGGAACGCGGCAAGCGAGGCGTGCCGGGACCGGTAGTGCCGGCGCAGACGGAACGAGCGGAAACCGCCCGCCATCAGGTCCAGGACCGACGCGGAGGCGTCCGGCGGCGGCAACTGCGCCGGATCGCCGGCGACGATCAGGGCATCCCCCCGATAGACGCAACCGAGCAGGTCGGCCGGGGTGAGCCGGCCGGCCTCGTCGACGATGACGACGTCGAAACGCGTACCCGCGGGAATGTTCCGGCTGACCGCCGACGGTGACGTCATCACGAACGGCTTGATCGACAGGGTGTCGCGGACCCGGCCGGCCGGCCAACTCGGGTCGATGTCGTCGCCCAGACCGTCGAGTTCGGCACGGGCGTCCTGGTGGGCGAACCACTCCTGCGGTCCGGTCGGATCCGCCCGCAAGGCCGCGACCAGCGCCTCCGCCCCGGCGTAGTCGTCCAGTTCGGCGGCCAGACCGGCCTGCCGGGCAGGGGTGAACGCCGCCAGCAGGTCGGCGCGGGCCCGGGTCCACCGCTGGACGACGTCGCTCAGACGCGGCGCCGGGACGACACCGTCGAGCGCCGCCGCCTGCGCGCCGGACAGGGGGGTGTCGTCGCCGGTCAGGCAGGCGCGCATCCGTTTCGCCCAGTCCAGCGCGGAGGTCACGGCGCGCATGTCGGTGCGGTCGCCGGCGTACAACGTCCCGAGGACCTCCCCGTCACCGCTCGCCGCGATCCTGGCGTAGCCGGCGTCGACCGCGGACCGGAATTCGAGCAGCTGAACGGCCCCCCTGACGGTCACCTCCCGGTGCACGGCCCGGCTGACCGACCGGGCCACCTCGGCGGCCGCCAGCAGGGGCGCCTGGTGGCCGTCCAGCCGCCCGGCCGCCTCGGTGATCGGCATCGCGGCCCGATCGTCGCGGCCGGGCAGCATCCGCCGGATCTCCTCGGCGGCGGCCAGCACCCCGGGATCGGCGATGGCGTCCCGAGCGATGTGGTCGGCGAGTTTCCCCAGTTCAGAGGTGCGCGCCCGGCGGATCGCGACGTCCGCCGTGGCCAGCGCGCGGGCGATCGGCGCATAGTCGGTGCCGCGCCCGGTGTAGTAGGCGCCCAACGCCACACCATGCCGGCTCTCCGCCTGGGCGAAATCGGTCACGGCCTGATTCCAGGCCACCCCGAGCGACAGGTGGTCACGCGCGTCCTGCCAGGTCACGTCCGGGCGGGTGACGATCGCCAGGGCGCGCTTGTCCGCCCGATAGGTCCCACCGAGCTTCTTCAGAACCTGTTGGGGGTACGCGAACCGACGCGCCAGTCCGTCCACATCGGTTCCGAGGAGATCCTCCGTGAAGTACGGCGTGGCCGCCCGTTCCGCCGCCGCCAGGGCCTCGCCGGCCTGCCGTAGTTCCCGCACCGCCCGATCCGCGTCGGCCCGCCCGGCAGCCGACAGCCAGACGCGCTCCGGCCGGTCGGCGCTGCGGCCCAGTTCGGCCACGACCAGGGTCGCCTCGGCGTCGCCGAACGACACGACCGGCGGCAGTCCCAGCATGTCGGCCAGTTCCGCCAGGCGACCGCCGGCCTCCCGTAGCGTCGCGGCGTCCCGACCGAACGTCCCGGCGAGGGCCGTGGCCTGCTCCGCCGTCAGGTCCCCGCCGTCGGTGGTGTCGACGCCCGGCAGGCTGTCCGGCACCGGAATCTGAAACCAGGGGACCCCGGCGGCACGGTCCGCCGCGGCCCGGCGACCGGCCAACTCCCGCAACTCCACGGCGAGACGGCCGGCCGCCTCCCGGAACGGGTCCAGCCGCTCCGCCGTCAGCCACTGCACCGGCACACCGGACGGGCGCCGCGCACCGAGGTCCACCAGGCGCGCCAGATCGGGTGCACGGCACAGCCGGTCGACGCCGAACGCCGCGGCCAGCGGCGCGTGGGCGGCGGCGATACCGGTCAGGGTGTGCAGCGCCGACGCGCTCTCGGCGAGACGCGCGTCCAGCGAACCGCGGAAGGTGACATCACGCCAGAGGTAGTCCGGCCCCTCGGCGGCCGGACGCCACGCCCCGGCCAGTTTCGCGACCGCCTCCCGGGTGGCCTCCGGCATCAGGTGCGAATGCGGTTCGACACCGAGCCGCCGCCGGACCATGTCCAGCGCGGCGGCCTTCTCCGCGACGAAGAGAACCCGTCTGCCGGCCTGCCGCAGCGCCCCGATCATGGCGGCGACGGTCTGCGACTTGCCGGTGCCCGGCGGGCCGTCCAGCACGAACGATCGCCCGGCCAGCGCGGCGGCGACGGCCGCCCGCTGATCGGGGTCGACCTCGACACGGGTCTCGACGTCGTTCGCGGTCCCGGGCTCGTCCTCTCTTCCGCTCTCTTCTCCGGCAAGGGCCCGGACGATCGGGTGGGCGACGACGACCGCCTCGTTGTCGAGCAGGTCCTGATACATCGCCTCCGCCCCGTACGAAAAACAGGAGAGCATCACCGGCTCGGTCACCCGCCAGCCGGCCCGCCCGGACACCGCGGCCCGTATCGCGGCCAGATCACCGGACGCCGGCAGCACGATCCCCACCTGCCGCAGCCGCACCGCCAGCACCGGGTTGACGACGGGTTCCTCCGCCACGAGCCGGTCACCGGCGGGCCCCGGGCGCAACGGGACGAGCACCAGCGGACTGGAGTACCTGATGTCGTCGTCGTCCGCCCAACTCAACGATCCGACGGCGAGGTGCAGCGTCCGGCGCCCGCGTTCCAGGAACTCCCGGTGCGACCGGCGCTGCAGGTCCCGCAGAAGCGGCACGAGTTCCTCAGCGGTCCGGTCGGTCCGCAACCCCCGAGCCACATCCGACGGCGAGATCCTGACGGCGGTGCCGGCCCGCATCCCGTCCAGAAGCGGGGCGGCCCCCGGCGACAGAATCCGGACCGCGCCGGCCCTGCTCATCCGGAACCGAAGAAGCGGGTTCCGCTCCGACAGGTCGACAAGCCCGTCCCGCCAGCGACGAACAGTCTCCAGCACGGGAGGGTTCGGTTCGGCGTCGCCGCGCATGCCATTGCTCCATCCGCACTTCAAGTCCCGCAACGGATCCGCCTCGTCACTCACCGCAACGAAGCAGACCGATGTCCGAGATCAGAAAGTCCGGCTCGAACCCCAAGACAGTAGCGTCGGCCTCTCGGCGTGATGAACCGTCATCACTTATCCCCTTCGCGGTCGTAGAGGTGGGCCACCGACCGATACTCGGCTTCGCACACCTTCTGGGCGGCGATGGCAGGCAGCCCTCTTCCGCGGCTGTGGATGTCAAGTCCGCTACGGGAACGATCCGCACGTTCAGTCACCGGCGGCCGCGACGAGCCGAAGAGAGAAGAACCGCCTGTCAGATCTGACAGGCGGTTCAGGTGTTGCTGATGGTGGGCGATACTGGGATCGAACCAGTGACCTCTTCCGTGTCAAGGAAGCGCGCTCCCGCTGCGCCAATCGCCCTCAAACTGCGAGGTGGAGACGGG
>NZ_JZKF01000189.1 GCF_000962825.1 Actinoplanes rectilineatus | reverse complement strand
GTTTCGTTGGTCATGCCGCTCCAACGACCGCTGGCCTATCGGGGCCGTGGGGTGAACGGGCATCATTGCCGATACGTTGGGTCGATAGTCACTGGTTACCGAGCGTGGCGAGGGCAGGCCCCGGCCCGAGAGGTCCGAGGCCTGCCGATCCGCGAGGATCACGTCAGGGGCAGGATCCGGGCGATCTTGATGGTGGTGCTGCTGCTCCCGGCCGCGGCGTAGGCGGCGCTGCCGTCCGCGTACCCCTTGAAGGCCTGGTAGTCGTGGTCCTTGACCGCGACCGTGACCTTGCTGCCGATCGCCTTGCCCGTCGCCGAGTCGTAGGCCCGCACCACCGTCGACGACCCGGAACCGTAGGCGAGCAGCATCCGGCCCGCCCCGTAGGACACCAGGTGCGGGTGCTTCGACGCCACCCCGGTCTTGATCGTGCTGTCCGACCTGCCGGTGGTGAAGTGTTCCAGCCGCACCGAGCCGCCCTGGCTCCACGCCGTCCAGTAGCCCTTGCTCTTGGCCAGCACCAGGTCACCGCCGAACAGCGTGCCGTCACAGGTGCCCGCCGCCACCGTCCGGTACGGGTTCGGCTGGGCGATCCGGCAGTCGTTGTCGGTGGCGCAGACCGCGACGAACTTCTTCGCCTTCGGATCCCAGACGATGCGGGACGTCCAGGCGTGGCTGCATCCCACCTCGGCGTTGGCCGCGTGCCCGCTGACCAGCTTGCCGGCCGAGCTGACCACCTGGATGCGGTCGCCCTGGTGGATGTCGACGCAGTCGCCGTTCTTCACGGTGATCGCCACGCCGAAGTAGGCGGCCCAGTTCTTGCCGTCGGTCGCCAGCCGACCGTGGTGCTGGTACCACCAGATGAACCGGGCGCCGTCGTCGTAGCCGGTCTTCCCGCCGGTCAGGTTGGTGACCTGTCGTTCCCAGACCAGCTTGCCGGAGGTGTTGAACCGGATCATGTGCATGGTGTTGCACGGGCTCGACTCGCCGCCGCACAGCGGCCCGTCCCCGCACGTGCCCTTGCGGGTGAGCAGGATGACGCCGCCGGTCGCGTCGGCCTGCACGTCCTGCAGGTCGATGCCGGTGAAACTGGTCGGCGTCCCGACGATCTTGTCGTCGCAGCCGAGCTTGCCCAGGTAGACCTTGCCGCCGGTGCCGAGCCACGCCAGCCACGACCCGCCGTCGGGCCGGGCGGCGATCGCCATCGGCAGTTTCTCGGTGTCGCCCTCGCCGCCGTACCCGACCACGGCCGCGCTCAGCTTCACCTCGGTGATCTTCGCTTTGGGAGCCGCCGATGCGGTCCGCCCGCAGGCGCCGGTCTTCTCGGTGGCTTTCGCCTCGGCTTTTCCGGGCGCGGAGGCCGACACCGACGGCGCCGCACTCGTGGACGGGGCCGCAGCCGCCGCACTGGCCGGCAGGGACGCGTTCGCCGCCACCTGGTCGGTCACGGCCGCGGTCTCGCCCGCCGCCGTGCCGGAATCGGTCTCGCCGGAACCGCAGGCCCCGGCCCCGAGCACCGCGACGACCGCGAACGCCGCTGCGATCACCCGTCGTCCCCGGCCGGCCCCATCGGCTCGCCGCATTACGCGCATGTCCATTTACCTCGTTGTTTTAAGTTTTGATTAGGGAATTCTTAAATGCCGCGCGAACCCGAGGGGAATAGGCTCGCGCGCCGCTGACCCTACCGATTCCCCGACCCTGTTCAAAACGGTGTCCGCCCATTTCGGGTCCCTTTTGCAGTGCTTTTCCGACCCTTCGGGCCGACGAGCATGGGAGCGCGCCCAAGGAAGTGAGGTGATCTCAGCGAGAAGGGGCGTCTGATTCTGTACGACACGGGCAAATGCCTGCGGATCGGACGTGCTGGATATAGGCGTGGAGCCATCGATA
>NZ_JZKF01000188.1 GCF_000962825.1 Actinoplanes rectilineatus | reverse complement strand
CGCGGCGTACGGGATGGTGTCCTGGCCCGGTGAATCGTTCGGCCCGATCCGCGAGTTGTTCCACGAGAAGCCGATCACGGTGACCGGGAACGGCGGGTTGGCGTTGCGGACCTGGTTGACCGCGTTCTGGATGGTGGTGTCCGAGAACGATCGGCCGAAGCCGTTGACGCCGATGACCAGGCCGAAACGGCCGTCCGACGTTCCCGGGCGGAAGCCCTGGGCGTACGCGGTGATGAGGTTCTGGATGTCGTCGTGGGGGGTGACCGGAACCGTGGCGAGGTAGGCCGGTTTGTCGGCGGTCTCCGGGTTGCGCGGACCGAGCTGTCCGACGGTGACCGGGGTGCCGACCTGCCTCAGGTCATAGGTGCGGACCGCGTTCTGGAACGAGCGGCTGCCCTTGGGCCGGCCGGAATCGGGATCGGTGAGGACGTCCTGCATCGACTGGGTCGTCGGCGCCGGGGTGCGGGGCGCGGCCGAGTCGGTGTGCGCGTCGTTCCTGGTGTCGGTGTCGGTGTCGGTGTCGGTGGTGCCAGTGGTGCCAGTGGTGTCGGCGGTGGTGCTGGTGGTGGTGTCCCCGGTCGGGGTCGCCGTCTGCCGGACCGGTCCCGCGGTGTCGGAGACGTTCTGGATGAACTGCAGGTCCTTGTCGTGCAGGTACTGCGACGGGACGTCGTTGGTGATGTCCGCGCTGGTGGCGGGCAGGTTGTGCACCTCGGGGCCCATGACACCGGGGCGGTCCTGGGTGTTGAAGAGGTGATGGTCCGCCCGGTAGCCCTCGTTGACACCGAGGTAGTGCATGACCTCGTGCACCATGACGGCCGGATTGTTGTTGGTGTTCCACCGGCTCTGGTTGGTGGTGTTGCCGTCGTTGGTGTGGTCGTCCGGGTTGTCCGGGTCGGGCAGCGGCGCCGAGGTGATCTCGACCGGCGGACGGCTACCGGGAGTGTCCTGCCAGTCGTCGGTCGTCGCGCTCTCGGACCAGGGCTTGGTCTCGACGTCGAGCTGCACGTGCAGTTCCCGGCCGCCGGGGAGCGTGTGCTGCCCGTTGACCATCTGGTCGATGGTGTTCTGGATGTCGTTCGCGAAGTCCCGGAGCTGCTCCGGCGTCATCTGGTCGTCGCGGGACGTCAGATCCAGCTTGACCTCGAAGGAACGGTAGTCCTTGCCGTCGACGGTGAAATCGCGGCTGGTGAAGTCGATGGTCGTGATCTCGCCGCGGAGCAGGTGCGTACCCGGAACGATGGTGTCCTTCGACGGGTTGTACCGCTCGGTCCGCAGCTGCTTCTGCTCGGCGTTGTCGTAGGCGTCCTGCCAGGCCTTGCTGGACGTGTCCGGACCCTGGGGGCGATCCGGCGTGCTGTCGGTCGGAACGTCGACCCGGGTGTCGATCGGCGTCGCGACCGGAGTCGCGTCCGGAGGGGCCTGCGACGTGGTGTGCGGATTGCTGGACAACGCGCTGTGCGTCGCACCCGCCACCTGGATCAGCGTCTTCGCGCCGTTCCCCAGATCACCCTTGAAATCGTTCAGGATGTTCTTCTGCGTGGTCGGGCTGATCGGCTCGACACTCTTGAACGCGAGCTGCGTCAGACCGTTCGCCTTGTTGGCGTCGATACCCGGGTAGAACGTCTGGATGTAGTTCTGGACCTGCTTCTTCCAGGTCTCCCGGTCCGCGTGACTCTGCGGGATGGCATCCGGATTCGCCGGATCGTAGTTCTGCAACAACCGGTCGGCCTGCGTCTCGATGGAGACACTCGGATCGAAAGCGCCGAAAGCCAGCGGATCCATGCCCTGGAACAGTCGCTGCTGAGCCACCGACTGGGCGAGGCCGCGGCCCTCCTTCGAGGTGTACTTCAGGTCGCCCTGCGGGTCGTTACGCACGCCGAAGGTGATGTCGGTTTCCAGGCTGGAATTGTCGACCCGGACGAACGTGTTCGGCTCGGGC
>NZ_JZKF01000187.1 GCF_000962825.1 Actinoplanes rectilineatus | reverse complement strand
GGAGCCGGGAGCCGGGAGCCGGGAGCCGGGAGCCGGGAGCCGGGAGCCGGGAGCCGGGAGCCGGGAGCCGGGAGCCGGGAGCCGGGAGCCGGGAGCCGGCGGACGAGGTCGGGGATCTGTGTCCCTCGGGTTGAGGGCTTCGGGCCGGCGAGCCACGAGAACTGGCCTGAGGTCGACCGCCGTCGGCAGGTGGAACTCATGCGTGGGTGCCACTATCCACACCCTGTGTATTGGGGCTGTTGAAATCTAAGCGGGCCCGGTTTCACGTGAAACGTCGCCGATGGAGTTTGGGTTGTCCACCCCACTATCCACAGGGCACTCAACGCTCCGACGTCGTGTTTCACGTGAAACGGGGGTGCCTGTGGATAACTTCTGTGGATAACTTTTGGAGGGGCCGGTGAGGGCGGTGGGGCTCACCGGTGTCGCTGTAAGGGCCAGTCGGGTGGCATCCCTCGGTCGTGCGAAGCCCTGCGAAATTGACCCGGGACAGGGGGTCATGACCTGGGCTAGGGTCACGTCGTGTCTGAGAACACCGCCCCCCTGCCCGACTTCACGCGATGGCCATCCTTTCCCTTTGAGGGCGACATGCGAGTCAGGCGGCTCGCACCACCGGTTGAAGTCGAGCCTCCGCGCAGCGGCGAGGACGCCTCCGACTGTGTGGCCTGTGGGACGCCTGACGACGCCTACATCTGGGTCAGTGAGCGCTGGCGGGTGCGGGCCATGGACCGCCCGACCGGGCTGCCGATGGTCCTCATCCTCGAGTGCCGTTCACACCTAGATCTGGGCGACCTGCCCAACCTTCTGGCCGCCGAGCTCGGTGTGATGACCGTCCGGCTGGAACGCGCGATCCGTTCCCTGGACGGAGTGGCCCGAGTTCACGTCAACCGTTGGGGTGACGGCTCGGCGCACCTGCACATGTGGTTCCTCGCCCGGCCGTACGGACGGCTGCAACTGCGCGGCACGTTCCTCTCGCTCTGGGACGACATCCTTCCGGTCATCCCGGAACACCAGTGGCGGGAGAATCTGGCCCTGGTCGCCGCGTGGCTCGCGGACTTCGGCGGCAAGGCCAACGCGGAGCCCGCCCACATCCAGTGGGAGTCGCCGGCCACGATCAACGTGCCGATCCCGCGGGAAGACCCGGACGACGGCGCACGCCCGGCGACGCTCGGCGACGTCGAGGCGGCCGCGGCAACGCCGGGCGATTTTGGGGTACGCGACAACGACACTCCCGCCTCGGCCGGCCCCTTGGCGGCGGAGGCCTATCCGAACGATCCGCTGCCGTAACGCAGATTCGGCCTCGGGGCGCGATTGCTCCGGGGCCAGTCGCGCCTTCGACGGGCGCCCTTCGACGGGCGCCCTTCGACGGGCAGCCTCTCGCCGATCGGCCCGGAACGCCTCCGCCCTCTTGCTGGTCGCACTCTCGCCGACTCGGCCTTGAACGCCTTCGCTCTCTCGCCGGTCACCTCAAGCGCCCTCGCAGTCCGCTCGGCGGGCCGTCCTTGAACTCGACCGTTGTTCCAAGGCTGCTTCCTCCGCCGGCCATTAGTGGCGGAGTCATCGAGTCGGTGTTGTCGGGACCGTCATTTCCCTGGCCGTCACGTACCTCGGGCCGTCGCGTTTCGGGGCGCTGTTTCCCCGAACGCGACGGCCGTGACCGACGCGATGCCACTCAGCTTGAGTTGATCATTGGTATGCCCATCGACTTCGCTGCGGCTGCGATCACGTCTGCTGGGCGTCGTCGACGGTCGCCCCGCGCGTCGGCGCCGTTCTGCCACTCACGACCTCACCAGGGCCGTAGCCGAGATCGGAATGAGTTCGGTGGCGTTCCGGCCACCCCCAGCCGTCAGCCACGGTCCACCCATGAGCCGAAAGCGACCGTGGGCGACCCCGAGCCGTCGCCCACGGCTGACTCGCACCCTGCCGAACAGCCGTAGTCGACGGCTCGAGCGGCCCGGCCGTCGACTGCGGTCCACCCAT
>NZ_JZKF01000186.1 GCF_000962825.1 Actinoplanes rectilineatus | reverse complement strand
GACCGCAACGGCCACACGGTGACGATGCGCTGGGACGAGCACGGCCGGCTGCTCGAACGTGACGGTTTCCGGTACACGTACGACGAGTTCGGGCGGGTGGTGACGGTCGTCGCCCCGACCGGCGGGCAGGTCCTCCACCGTTACGAGGGTGCCGGGCGGATCCCGTCGGAGATCCGCGATGCCGAGGGCGGCCTGACCCGCCTGGACGTCCGTGACGGTCTGGTTCACGGGGTGACCGACCCGGACGGTGTGACGCTGACGTTCACCCTCGACGGGTCCGGGCAGGTCACCGCGGTCACCGACGCGTTCGGCGGCACGGCCCGGATCGAGCGGGACGCCGTCGGCCAGGTGATCGCCACCCGCACCCCACTCGGCAGGGAGACCCGGTACGGGTACGACGCGTCCGGTCGTCTCGTCGAGCGCCGGACACCCACCGGTAACCGCTGGACCTACGAATACACGCCCGCCGGCCGGATCACCGCGATCGTCGACCCGTCCGGCGCCCGCCACGAGACCCGGTACGGCGAGCACGGCGCGGTCACGGCCACCGTCGACCCGCTCGGCCACGAGACGACCCGCGCGTACGACCCGTCCGGCAACCTGACCCGGCTGACCACGGCGGACGGATCCGGCTGGGAGTTCACGTACGACGTGCTGTCCCGCCTGACCGGCGCCACGGATCCGTCCGGGTACACCTGGCTGCGGGAGTACGACCCGGAGGGCAATCTGACCGCCGCCGTCGACCCCGAGGGCACCCGGCGGACCGCGACGACTGACGCCCGCGGCCGGGTCGTCGCTCTGCACGACGGTATGACCGGCAGCGTCTTCGAGCACGACCCGCTCGGCAGGGCCACCGCCCACCTGCGGCCGGACGGCACCACGGCCCGGGCGGGCTACGACCGGTGCGGACGCCGGACCACGGTGGAGGACCCGCTCGGCGGCGTGACCAGGATCGAGTACACGCCGGGCGGCCGGATCCGGCGGACCACCTCACCGGGCGGGCGGGTGACGACCTTCGAATACGACGTGGCCGGCCGGCGTACCGCGGTGATCGACCATGCCGGACGGCGGACCGGACTGCGGTACGACGCCGACGGCGCGGTGATCGCGGCTGGGGAGCTGAAGTTCGGGTACGACGGTGACGGCCGGCTGACCCGGCGCGGCGGCGTGACGATCGGCTACGACGCCGTGGGCCGGGTGGTGGCGCTCGGCGAGCGGCGCTTCGGCTATGACCCGGCGGGCCGCCTGACCAGCGCGACCGACGGGCTCGGCCGGCACACCCGCTACGGCTACGATCCACGCGGCAGGCTCACGCGCGTCGTGGATGCCCGGGGCGGTGTCACCGCGTACCGGTACGACGCCGCCGGGCGCCTGACCGCGGTCACCGATCCCCTCGGCAGGGTCAGGGGTTACGCCTATGACCGGGCCGGCCGCCTGGTCGAGAGCACCGACGGCGCCGGGCGGCGTCTGCGCCGTCGTTTCGACGGCTCGGGCCGGATCGTCGAGCTCACCGCGGGTGACGGCACCCGCCTCACGTTCCGGCGTGACCGGGTGGGCCGTCCGGTTGCCGTCGCCGACGGGCACGGCGCGGTCGGCCTCACCTGGGACCGCGCCGGACGCCTGATCGCCAAGAGCCGCGGGGGCCGCACCGTGCGCCGTCGCTTCGGCGCGGACGGCGAAGCCCTCGCCACGGTCCTCCCGGACGGCTCGACGTGGGAGCGGACGCCGCCGGAGACCCCTGCCCGGGTGCTGCCGCTGCATTACGACGCGGCCGGGCAGTTGGTCGCCGAGGGCCAGACCCGTTTCGTGTACGACGAGAGTGGCCGTCTCGTGGCGGACGGCGACGTGGCGTGTGTCTACGATGCGGCCGGGCAGTTGGTGTCGCGGGGCGGGGTCGTCTACGAGTACGACGGCTCCGGCCGCCGGATCCGGGAGGGCGACCGGCGCTCGTACGAGTGGGACGCTTTCGGCCGTCTCGCCGCTGTCTACGACGACGGCTGCCGGACCGGCCTGCGGATCGACCCCCTCGGGGAACTCGCCGAAGTGGCCGGGCAGCAGGTGCTCTGGGACCACGACGTGTGCTGGCTGGACGACCGGCCGGTGCCGCCACGGGAGGAGGCCGGGCGCGATGCGTGGGGTGCGCCCGCGCTCACCGGCCCGGGTGTCGGGTTCCGCGGCGAGTTGGAGTTCGCCGGGCTGACCTGGCTGCGGCACCGGGTGTACGACCCGTCGTCCCGTTCGTTTTTGAGTCCTGATCCGTTGCCGCCGGTTCCGGGGACGG
>NZ_JZKF01000185.1 GCF_000962825.1 Actinoplanes rectilineatus | reverse complement strand
GATCCACCGGGATCTGAAGCCGGGCAACGTGCTGATGGCCCGCGGCGGCATCAAGGTGATCGACTTCGGCATCGCGCGGGCGTTCGAGGCGACCAGCCAGCACACGCGCACCGACCAGATGGTGGGCACGGTGTCCTACATGGCGCCGGAACGCTTCGATCCGGTCGGCGGACGGCCGGTCACCGCGGCGGCGGACATCTTCGCGTGGGGTGCGGTGGTGGCCTATGCGGCGACCGGGCGGACCCCGTTCGCGGCCGACTCGACGGCGGCGACCGCGGTGCGGATCCTCACCCAGTCGCCGGACCTGACGGGTCTGCCGGCGTCGTTGCGGCAACCGGTGGAGCGGGCGCTCGCCAAGGAGCCCGAGGAGCGGCCGACCGCCCGGGAGCTTCTGGACATGCTGCTGCACGGTGCGCCGGCCGGGCTGGTCCGGTCGCCCGGGCAGCCGGCGGTACGCCCCGCCGACGAGCCGACCGTCCCCGCCGACGACCGCCCGCGGGAACCGGCCAAGCGCCGGGGTGTCCTCGTGCCGGCACTGGTCGCGGCGGTCGGCGTGCTCATCGCGGGCGCGGCCGGCCTCTACATCCGCGACAGGTCCGACCATTCCGGCGAGCTGAGTGCGGATGTCCGGTCCAGCGCGTCGGTGCCGGTGCCGGAGAACTCCGGCGACCTCCCGGAGGGCAGTGACGCGCCCGTGAGCGAACCGGAGACCCCCGAGGAACGGCAGGCCGCGATCATGCGGGGCACCCGGAAGACCCTGATCCACTTCGCCGAGATCGACCGGGACCTGGCCTTCCGGCAGGACTTCCCGCTGGCCCGCGCGGGTGACGGCACCGGCGCCAAGTCCGAGTTCGCCCTGCAGCCGACCGGGGTGGACTACATGATCCGCTCCCTGGCCGACCCGGACAGCGAGGTCTGCCTCGGCGTCAAGATCACCACGGACAACGAGTCCGGGCTGACCGGCACCGACTGCTACGTCAACAAGGCGACCCTCTTCCACCTCTCCGCGAGCGGCGAGACGGACGACAACGGGCGGCCGACGTACTACATCTACAACGACGCGTACGGCTTCGTGCAGTTCCACGAGACCAAGAAGACGGTCTACGTCGAGCACACCGGCGACGGCTGGCCGCTGACGTCGATCAGCTTCGTCGACCGCGGCGAGCTGCCCTCGTAAGGGCCTGTACCGAGGCGGGGGCGGAGCGAGGCGAGGCCCGGCACCTCGATGCGGGCCCTAACTGTCGGCCGGCCCCTGGTCGACGAAGACGAACTCGTCGATGCCGCCGCCCTCCCGGCTCGCCGTCAGCACGTCCTCCTCCCGGTCCCACCTGATCGGGCCGAGCGTCTGGTGGACGATCTGATAGAGGGGATGTTCGCCGGCGTCCGCGCTGCCGGTCGGCGTGACGAGGAAGACGTTCTCCGGTTCGGCGATGCAGTCGCTCACCTCGAGCGGGTCGCCGTCGTCGCCCACGCTGACGCAGGTGTCCTGGACCGGGTCCGTCCAGGCCCGGATCATGTAGCCCAGGACCTGCGGCTCGAGCACGAACAGTGACTCGTCGCCGTTGTCCTGGCCGAGGTCGAGGTCGGTCTCGTCCAGGTCCACCCGCATGACCGAGCCCGGACCGGAGCCGAGCCGGATGAGGATCTTGCGTTCGCCGCGCAGGATCGCGGCCTGGATCTCCTCCGGTGTCTGCGGCTCCGGTGTCTGGGTGATCTCCGCGTCGAAGCTGTCGGACGCGCTGGGCGCCGAGTCGTGCAGGACGAGCAGGCCGAGGGGCGCGGCGCAGAACAACGTCACCGCCCCGGCGACGGCGATCATGACTTTCCGGCCGCGGCGCTTCTTGGGCACCGGCGGAACCGGGGCCACCGGGACCGCGGGCGAGGCCGACACCGGAGCCGGGACCGGCGCGGATGCCGGCATCGGCGGGGGAGTGTCGTCGGAGACCGGCAGCGGCACCGGGATCGGCGGCGTCGTGACCCGGGTCGTGAGGGAACCGCCGGTCAGCAGCATGTCGAGCAGTTCCCGGGCGGTCGGCCGGTCCCGCGGCTCCTTCGCCAGCGCCGACTCCACCACACCGCGCAGCGGATCCGGGATGCCGCGCAGGTCCGGCTCCTGGGTGAGGATCCGCATCGCGGTGGCCGGCGGGGACTCGGCCTGGAACGGGGTGCGCCCGGTCGCCGCGAACGTCACCACGGCACCCCACGCGAAGATGTCCGCCGCCGCGGTGACCGGCCGGCCGTCCACCGGGTCGAAGCGTTCCGGCGCCATGTAGGAGATCGTGCCGACCATCTGGTCGGTGCGCGTGTGGTGGCTGGTCGCCTCGAACGCCCGCGCGATGCCGAAGTCGATCACCTTGATGCCGCCGCGGGCCATCAGCACGTTGCCCGGCTTCAGATCCCGGTGGATC
>NZ_JZKF01000184.1 GCF_000962825.1 Actinoplanes rectilineatus | reverse complement strand
GACCGCAACGGCCACACGGTGACGATGCGCTGGGACGAGCACGGCCGGCTGCTCGAACGTGACGGTTTCCGGTACACGTACGACGAGTTCGGGCGGGTGCTGACGGTCGTCGCCCCGACCGGCGGGCAGGTCCTCCACCGTTACGAGGGCGCCGAACGGATCCCGTCGGAGATCCGGGACGCGGAGGGCGGTCTGACCCGCCTGGACGTCCGTGACGGTCTGGTTCACGGGGTGACCGACCCGGACGGCGTGACGTTGACGTTCACCCTCGACGCGTCCGGGCAGCTCACCGCGGTCACCGACGGGCTCGGCAACACCGCCCGCGTCGACCGCGACCCGGACGGCCGGGTGCTCGCCACCACCACCCCGCTCGGCCGCCGCACCACCTTCCGCCACGACGCCCGCGGCCACCTCGTCGAACGCACCGACCCGGCCGGCCACAGCCGGCACTACGAGTACACCCCGGCCGGGCGCCTCACCGCCGTCGTCGACCCGTCCGGCGCCCGCCGCGAGACCCGGTACGGCGAGCACGGCGCGGTCACGGCCACCGTCGACCCGCTCGGCCACGAGACGACCCGCGCGTACGACCCGTTCGGCAACCTTGCCCGGCTGACCACCAGCGACGGCGGGGCGTGGGACTTCACGTACGACGTGCTGTCCCGCCTCACCGGCGTCACCGACCCGTCCGGCGCCACCTGGCTGCACGAGTACGACCCCGAGGGCCACCGCACCGGCACGGTCGACCCGGCCGGGGTGCGGCGGACCGCGACCGTCGACACGCAGGGCCGGGTCACCGGGATCGGCGACGGCCTGACCGGCAGTACCTTCGAGCACGACCCGCTGGGCCGGACCACCGCCCACGGACGCCCGGACGGCACCACGGCCCGTGCCGGATACGACCGGTGCGGACGCCGGACCACGATCGAGGACCCGTCCGGCGGCGTCACCCGGATCGAATACACCCCGGCCGGCCGGGTCCGCCGCACCACCTCACCGGGCGGCCGGGTCACCACCTGTGAGTACGACGCCGCCGGCCGCCGCACCGCGGTCGTCGACGGGGCCGGGCGGCGCACCGTCTGCCGGTACGACGCGGACGGCAACCTGACCGCAGCCGGGACGATCACCCTCGACTACGACGACGCCGGGCACCTGATCCGTCGCGGACACCTGCGGTTCGGCTACGACAACGCCGGCCGGCTGACCGCGATCGGCGCCCGCCGTTTCGAGTACGACCCGGCCGGCCGGGTCAGCGCCGCGATCGACCCGCTCGGCCGCCGCACCACCTACCGGCACGACTCCCTCGGACGCCTGACCGCGATCACCGATCCGCTCGGCAACACCTGCACCCGCGAGTACGACCAGGCCGGACGCCTGGTCGTCGAGACCGACGCGCTCGGCCGGTCCACCCGCTTCGTACACGACGCGGCGGGGCGGCTGGTCGGGCGTACCGACGGCGCCGGCCGCACGGTCCGCTGGACCCACGACGGGTCCGGACGGATCGTCACGATCACCGCGGGCGACGGCGCGACGATCACTTTCCGCCGTGACTCGCTCGGACGGCCGGTCGTCATCGACGAGCCCGGCCGCCGCCACCGGTTCCGGTGGGACCGGGCCGGGCGGCTGGTCGCCAAGGACCGCGACGGCCTCACCCTGCGTCACCGGTACGGCCCGGACGGCGAACGCCAGGCCACGGTCCTCCCGGACGGCACGGAGATCACCCGCGGCTACGACGACGGCGGCCTGCTCAGCGCGGTCGGCACGGTCACGCTGCGCCGCGACGCACTGGGCCGGCTGATCGGCACCGACAGCGGCGTGACCTGGGAACACGACGCGGACGGCCGGATCATGCAGGCGGGGGACCGGCTGACACGGCACGATGCGGCCGGTCAGTTGGTCGCGGAGGGTCAGACCCGTTTTGCGTACGACGAAAGCGGCCGTCTCGTGGCGGACGGCGACGTGGCGTGTGTCTACGACGCGGCCGGGCAGCTGGTGTCGCGAGGCGGGGTCGTCTACGAGTACGACGGCTCCGGCCGCCGGATCCGCGAGGGTGATCGCCGCTCGTACGAGTGGGACGTCTTCGGCCGTCTCGCCGCAGTGGTGGTCGACGGCCACCGCATCCCGGTCGGCGTCGACATCACCGGCGAACTGGCGTCGGTCGCCGACCGGGCCGTCCTCTGGGATCCCGGCCCGGCCGGCCCGCCCTGCTGGCTGGGCGACGCCCCGCTCCCGCCATCCTGGACAGCGCCGTCCGCGGACTGGCAGGGCACCCCCGACGGGGACAGCCGGGACGCGTGGGGCGCGCCCGCGCTCACCGACCCGGGTATCGGGTTCCGCGGCGAGCTGGAGTTCGCCGGGCTGACCTGGCTGCGGCACCGGGTGTACGACCCGTCGTCCCGTTCGTTTTTGAGTCCTGATCCGTTGCCGCCGGTTCCGGGGACGG
>NZ_JZKF01000183.1 GCF_000962825.1 Actinoplanes rectilineatus | reverse complement strand
CGACTCGCCGGGGATCAGGTCGGCGGCGTCGCTCCATTCACCGGTGGTCGCGTCCCAGAAGGGATGGTGTGACGTGGTCTCCAGAACCGACTCGGTCGGTCCGCGGGTACTACGTCCCCCTTCGCCCTCACCCTCCGTCCGCACAATCTCGTCGGCCAGGTGGAGCTATCCGCCATCAGCGCCCGGGTTCGCCGGATCGAAACTGTGGCAGGTGTCCGGGTCGTTACCGCGCCAGGCCAGGTCGGCTCACCAGGGGGCTAGCCCTCTCACCGCGGTCGCTATCTCCTGCCGCCTCGCCCATCGTGACGGCTGGCGGAGCACCGCCAGCCGCTCCGCCAGCGCGGCCGGGACATCCTCTGCCTCGACGAGCATCGCGACGTCTCGTTGCTGCCATTCCTGCTCGATCTCCGCGAGCGGCGGCCTGATCGTCCGGAACGGCAGCTCCCGCCAGGCCCACCCCTCGTGGACGAACATGTCGGCGTTTCCCCAGATTTCCAGCATCCGGTCGGCCGAGTGGTCCCAGGCACGCTCCACATCGTCGATGTCACTCGCGAGCGTCACCGCCAGCTCTGCGACCCGCGAGTGCAGATAGTCAGCCCTCAGCCCGTCCCACGCGGCGCAGTCCTCCGCGAAGGCCAGCAGTCTCCGGACGTCCATCACATGAGCCGATCGCTCACCCGCATCCGCGAGGTTTAGCGGACCACACGCCACGATGCGCGCCACTTCGTCCGCGACCGGGCAGGGCGACAGGTAGAACAGCGGCAACGCCCGCACCAGCCCGAGATGAACCGCGCACCTCAGCCGATCCTCGACGCCATACACAGCACGGGCGGTCACCATGCGAGGCGGGGGCACCGCTTGCGACAGGTCTCGGCCGACCGTGTCATGACGAGCATCGCGGCCTGCCTATGGCCGATCCCAGGGTCGCGCTCCACAGAAGTCCACGGGATCCAGCCCGGTGACCGAAAGACGCCCCAAGACTCCTCATCCGCATGCCGGGCGCGGAATGACATGGATGATCTCGATCAGAACGCCACATCCTCATCGTCGATGAAGCCCATCGCTCCAGTGCTAGCTTCCCCCCAGAGCTCCTCGAACCAGTCTCCGGAGATCTCTTCCAGGAAAACGTCACCAGCAGAGAAGTACCCGACGAAATCGGGGATCGGCGCGGCCCTCAATGCGAATTCCGAGTTCGGCAGGTCGACCCCGACCCGCTCGCCGCGCCCACCGGCAAACGTTCCGACCTTCCGGATCTCGCGGCGCCCCGAGTCGATCTCGGCATACGTCTGATACAGCTCACCATCTCGGCGATGACGGTAATAGGTGGAAACATAGATTTTCATTGAAAATAATCCCGTTCAATTGCCTATATTCCAGCACAAGAATTCATTACCCTGGCCACAAACGGCGCTTTGACCCTCGTTTTCGGACCGTTAAGAGGAAGTTCCTCCGGCAAGCCCTTGACTCCAGGTCTCAGCCGCAGGAATCACTATCGGCACGACGCCGCGGTAAGCAGTCATGCGCCACAGCCGAGGCCGGCAAAGACTCGAAATCAACGACCTAAATCACCAGGGCACTCATCCGAATTTCATCGGAACTCGTGAGGCACCCACTTGATAACCGACGGCCTGACACCCCCTGATAGCACGAATTCTTTCAATGACTGGCGAATCACGTCGAGAGGAACCTCTGCATTTCCCGGGAACCCGTACGGGTATCCGACAAGGAGGTAGACGATTTCATTCTCGCGACCAGACTCGCCAACCGAGGAAAAGCTTCCCTTCTCATCCGTGAACCACATGACGCCCCGACCCCGAGCCTGACTGACTCCCACCAGTAACTCGTGATCGTCGACTCCAGACGGGAGTGCCTCTCGATCCAAAGAGTGGACCTGCGCCATGGAGGAGTCATGAGGCTCACCCAGGAGGGCATCGATCAACTGGTCAACCTCGTGCTCATCATGTATCGCGAACCTCCCAAAACGCTGATCCTCCCGGAACTGCGCTTCAGCACGAACCCGCTTTTCGGTCATTGGCCGGCCCTCCAGGGATTCACCCATCCAGAGCAGGCACCGTAGCAAAGTGCATCCATTTGCTTGTCATCCCCCCTCTTCCAATGGACCACCAGCCTCTGTTCCCTGTCCAGCATCTTGTTCAATACATCCCGACAGCCCCATTTTTGAGGACATGGACCACCCGGATGATTGATCACTACCTCCGCCCGCTTGCCTCTACCCAGCATCATCGCAAGTTTCGGTTCGATATGCCTTGCCGTCGGATTAGTAGAAAATCCCCTGGTAAAGCCCTTCTATATTTAGCACACGCTGCGCCTCAGCCTCGAGCAGCTGGTTCTCCGGGCCCTTGGTTCCGCTCGTCATATCGAAGAAATCACCGTCACCAATTTTTGCACGGCCTTGAATCTCACCCCCGTAAACATAGGGGTCCAGCGATTCGTATTCCGCCAGGAAAGCTTCTTTATCGAAACAATAATTGTTGTGGACGAGGACCGGTTCGTCGCCGGCGATGACGTAGTACGTGTGGATCTCGGCGACGGTGAGGTCGCGCATGACCTTCGGGCCGGTGTGCTCG
>NZ_JZKF01000182.1 GCF_000962825.1 Actinoplanes rectilineatus | reverse complement strand
CAGGCCGTCCGACCCGGCGATCAGCAGGCCGTCGGAGGAGACCGCGACGGCGTCGCGGACACCGTCGGTCTGGTGCACGAAGTTGCCGAGAAGCCAGTTGAACTGGTGCCGGTCTGCGGTGGTGTCGACGCTCATCGGTCTTCCTTCGCGATTGTTACCGAGGCGACGGCGCTGCCGCGGCTCATGCCGTCGCGCAGGGCGGTCAGGCGGGAACGGACGGCTTCGGGGGAGTCGGCCACCGGCGGTAACTTTTCCGACATTTCGTATTTTTCGGTTTTGTTGGTTTCCGGTCGTCTGGTGCGGGGGATGCGTTTGCGGAGCCCGTTGGCGGTCCGTTCACCCGCCTCGAACGGCTCGGTGGTGTCGGGCACCACGACGTACTCGATGGTGGTGGATTTGATCGGCAGATCCTGCATCTGCACCGGGGCCGCGGGCAGCCGCAGCGGTTGCGAACTGATCCGTTCCGCCCGGGTCCGCGGCGCCGTCGCCACCGGCTGCGGCGCCGCCAGGATCTCCGCGGGCAGCGAGATCCGCGCGGTCACCCCGGTCACCGGCGACGGCGTCAGCTGCACCGCGATGCCCATCTGCCGGGCCAGCCGGCCGACCACGTAGTGCCCCAGGAACCGGGCCGGCGCCGTGATGAAGTCGCCCTCACCGCGCAGCCGGGCGTTCGCCACCGCCAGGTCCTCGGCCGACATGCCGATGCCCTGGTCGCTGACGGCGATCAGGTAGACGTCCCCGATCATCCGCCCGTGGATCTCCACGTCCATGTCCGGTGGGGAGAACGCCAGACCGTTCTCGATCAGTTCGGCGAGCATGTGCGCGATGCCGCTGACCATCGCGCCGAGCACCAGCACGTCGTCCACCCGGCGCAGGCTGACCCGGCGGTACTCCTCCACCTCGGACACCGCGGCCCGGACCACGTCGGAGACCGGCAGCGGCTCGGACAACTGTCGCGGGCTGGCCGCACCGACCAGGACCAGCAGGCTCTCCGCGTTGCGCCGCATCCGGGTGGCCAGGTGGTCGAGTTCGAACAGGTTCGCCAGGCCGGCCGGGTTGGACTCCTCCCGTTCCAGCTTGGTGATGAAGCCGAGCTGGCGGCGCAGCAGGTTCTGGTTGCGCCGGCCCAGGTTGGCCAGCGACTCCGCGGTGGTCCGCCGCAGCACGGCCTGTTCGGTGGCGAGCGCGTACGCCGTAGCCTGCACCCGGTCGAACGCGTCCGCCACCAGCAGCACCTCGTCGCTGGCGCCGCGCGGCACCCGGACCGGTGGCGGGGCGTCGGTGCTGTCCCCGACGGTGGCCCGGCTGACCGCCTCCGGCAGCTGTTCGCTCGCCAGCCGGTTCGCCTCGTCGGCGAGTGCACCGAGCGGTCGCGCCACCGACCGGGACGCGACGGTGGCCAGATAGACCGAGCCGAGCAGGCAGAGCAGCACCCCGCCGGCCAGCACCCCCATCCGCAGCGTCGCCTGCTGTTCGAGGGCCGCCGCCCGGGACCGGATGACCGAGCCGACATGCTGTTCCAGGGTGAGCGTGTCGTCCAGCACCGTGGTCAGCGCCGACCACCACGACTGCGGGTTGACCTGGAGGTATTCGCCGTCGCCGGATCCGAGCGCGACCTGCTCGAAGTAGGCGGCCTCCCGGGCGGCGCCGGTGTCGAGCAGGTAGTCCTTGGCGGTGCGCTCGGTGGCCGTCGCGGTCCGCCCGAACGCGGCGAGCGCGGCGTCCCGCGCCGAGCGCATCGTCACGAACCGCAGGTACTCGCCGTTGCGGAACCCGCTCGCGGAGAAGACGCCGTTGAGGAACGCCCGCTCCTGGGCGGTGGCCTCCTTGACGTCGCCGAGCGCCTGCAGGGTGGACACACCCCGGCGCAGCTCGGTGTCGGCGGCACTGTCCAGGTTGAGGTCCACGCTGCTCAGGTCGGTGATCCGGCCGGTGTAGAAGTCGAAGGTGGCGTCGCGGGCACCGGCGCCGGTGTCGGTGCCGGCCCGCACCCCGGCGAGGCCGTCCAGCTGGCGGACGGCGGTGGCGACCCGGTCCTCCACCTCACCGCCGCCGGCGATCAGGTCCTCGACGGCGGCCCGTTTGCCGTCCACCCGTTGCCGGGCCGGGGCGAGTTCGGCCCGGAAGCCGTCGTTGCCGCCGAGCAGGCCGGCGGTCAGGCCACGCTCGTTCTGCAGCTCCTGGACCAGGTCGCGGACGGCCAGGTCGACGGTGACGGCACGGGCGGTGGAGGCGGCGGAGCGGTAGTTCTCGACCTCGCCGATCGCGACGATGGTCAGCAGCACCAGGGTGGTCACGACCGGCAACGCGAGGGTGCGGACCACGCGCCGGCGGATCGATCCGCCCGGCTTGCGGGTTTCCGGCGTGGTGGGGACGGACAAGCGATCAGCTCCTCGACCTGGTGGTCTTCATGGAGGGAGGCGCGTGACTGCGGACCGTCGGAAGTGGATCTCATTCCGTGACGGCCGCCGGACAAGGATCTTCGCTCGGCCCGGCGAGGTCAACAGAGTGGCCGGGATTTTACGTAGGCGCAACGCTTGTCGATGTTCTGCCCACGAACCGGCCGAATCTGATAAGGCGGAAATTATCAGTCGGTAACGCGAAAGCGCCGCCTGCGACGGTATCGCGAGCGGCGCTTCAGGACGGTTTCCTTACTTCTTGGTCTCCCAGAAGATCGTGGAGATCTCCTCGATCTTGCCGAGCAGCTGCTCGGCGACGGCGGGGTCGACCGAGCCCTTGGCGCCGGTCGCGCCGGCGAGCTTGGTGGCCTCGTCGAAGAGCTGGTGCAGGTTCGGGTACTTCTCGAAGTGCGGGGCCTTGAAGTAGTCGGTCCACAGCACCCACAGGTGGTGCTTGACCAGCTCGGAGCGCTG
>NZ_JZKF01000181.1 GCF_000962825.1 Actinoplanes rectilineatus | reverse complement strand
CTCCCGCTTCGCCAAGACCCTCGAATTCGAGAACTACGGACCCGACGAACTCGTCATGATCGCCGGACGCATCGCCCGCACCGACGACTACACCTTCGCGCCGGGCCTGAACGAGGCGCTGCGCGCACACTTCGCCACGGTCGAACGCGACCGCAACTTCGGCAACGCCCGCGAAGCCCGCCGTCTCCTGGAGGGCATGCGCAAGGCGCAGTCCGGCCGACTGCGCGGGCTGGGCCGGATGCCGAGCCGCGACGAGTTACGTGCGCTCACCCTGCAGGACCTGCGAGTCACCGTCCGCTAGGCGGTACGCCCAGGCTCACCGTCCGACCGACCGCTAGGCAGTACCGCCCAGGCTCACCGCCCGACCGACCGACCGCCGGACAGCCCGCCCCGCCACCGACGCCGACCATCCGCCAGGTAGTTCGCCCGAGGGAGGCGACCCATGCTCACCGCCCCACCGGAGTTCACGGCCCGTCCGGTCCGCCGGCCGGGCCGGATCGGCCCGCTGAGCACCACCCAGATCCTGGTCGCCGAACTGTGCCTGGTGGCCGTGGTGGCGGCCGGCCTGCGCGGGCCGGTCCCGCTGGCCGTGGCGTCCGGAGTCGCGGCGGTGCTGCTCACGGTCTTCTTCGCCCGGCGCGGGCACCGGTGGTGGCTGGAACACCGCGCCCTGGTCGCCGACCATCGACGCCGCCGGGCCGACGCCGGTCGCACCACCGGCGCGCATGACCGATCCGGTAGCGCGGCCGGATCCGGGCCGGTGCTGGACGCGCTGCGGGGCCTGGCACCCGGGCTCGCCGTCGCCGACGTGTCCACAGCGGACGGCGGCACGGTCGGCGTGGGCCGTGACGGGGCCGGCTGGTTCAGCACCGTCGCCCTCGCCCCGGACGCCCCGCCGGTGCCGCTGGACACCCTGGTCGGGCTGCTGGCCGGCGCCGACCAGCCCGGGGTGCTGATGCAACTCGGCACCCAGACGGTTCCGGCGCCCAGCCCGGACGTGCATCCGTCGTCGCCGGCCGGCACGTCCTACCGGCAGGTGCTGGCCGGGCTCGGCAACGCGCCGGTGCCGGCCCACCGGGAGACCGCGATCAGTGTGCGGATCGACGCGTACGCACTGGCCGAGGCGTTGCAGGACCACACCGCGGACCCGGAGGAGGCAGCCGCCCTGGTCGCGTCCCTGGCCCGCAAGGTGGCGACCGGACTGCGCCGGATCGGGGTGGGCTGCCGGACCCTCGACGCGCGGCAGCTGGTGGCACTGCTGGCCCGGTCCTGCGACGTCGAACCGGGACCGCTGGCCACGGCCGGCGCCCCACCGGCCGAGGAGTGGACACATTGGCGCTCCGCCCGGCTGATCCACCGGACGTACTGGCTGCGGACGTGGCCGGCGCCCGCCGACGGGCTGGGCTCGCTGTTCGCCTGGGCGGCGACCGCACCGGCCGCACAGACCACGGTCACCCTGGTGATCGACCCGTCCGGCGGTACCGACGTCGCGGTCCGCGCGTTCGTCCGGCTGGCCACCCGGCCGGACACCGACCTCGGCGACCTGGACCGGGTGCTGGTGGACGGGGCGCGACGGGTCGGCGCCGACCTGCTGCCGCTGGACGGTGAGCAGGGGCCGGCCACCTACGCGACCGCGCCGACCGGTGGGGGCGCCGGATGACCGGGATCAACGGGGGGACGGCGCCCGACGACCGGGACGGACGAGGACGGTCCCTGATGACCGGGACGAGCGGGCACGGTGCCTGCCGGCGAGACGAACGGGGACGGTGCGTCATGGACGAGACGATCGGGGACGGTGACCGATGGCGGGGATGAACGGGGACGGTGCTCACGCGTACCGCAGAGATGCCGAAGCCGTCCCGGAACCGCAACCCACCGCCGAGGTCGTGGGGGCGCCGGAACCCGCCCCGGTGCCCGCACCGCGCGCCGCCCGCGGCCGGGTCACCTCGATGCCCGTCGTGCCCCCGGGCGGGCCGCCTGAGCGGCCCGGCACGCCCGCCCCGGCGCTCGGCGGTCCGGAAGGGCGGATCAGCAGGCTGCGGATCGGCTGGCACACCCTGCCCGGGAGCGGGCTGCGCCGGATGCGGGTCGATCCACCGCCCGACGCCGGCCTGATCCTCGGGCAGGACCGGCGGCAGCTGCCCGTGCCGTTGCGGCTGTTCGGCCCGGAACCGGCACCGGCGGCCCTGGTCGGCGGGGTGTGGGCGGCGCAGCTGCTGGTGTTCCGGGCGTTCTCGCTCGGCGCCCGGGTGATCGTGGTGACCACCGATCCGCGGTCCTGGTCGGGTTTCGGGGAGCGCGCCACCGGCCGCCCGGACCGTCTCGTGGTGCTCACCGAGGACAGTGGCACGGTCGCCGCCGGGACCGCGCAGTCGCCGGTGCTCACCGTGTACGACCTCGGCGTGACCGGCCCGGTGACCGCCCCGCCGCCGGCCTCCTGGCACACCCGGCTGACCCTGCTGCGGCAGCTGGACCGGCCCGGGATGTCCACGCTGCAGGAGGCCGGCCTGGCCCTGCTGCACCGGCTCGGCAGTGAGGAGGCGGTGCTGGCGTCGTCGGCGTTGCGCCTGAACCAGGAGACCGCCCGGTTCCTGCCGTTCATGGCCGACGACATGCTCGCGGTGATCGGGGACTGCGACGACCGGTTCGTCACGGTACGCCCGACCGGCGTCGAGCATCAGCAGTTGGGTCCGCCGCGCCGCTGACCGGTTCCGATCAGCGCGCTCAATATCGGGCGGGCGTCGCGCCGCTGACCGGTTCGGATCAGGTCGGTGGGGTCCAGGCCAGCTGCACCAGGCGGGCACCGTGCCGCCGGGTCACCATCCAGGCCCGGCCCGGCGGCAGGGGCTGCGGCCGGAGCGAGCCGAACAGCGGCCCCTCCTCCCGGGAGCCGGACATCAGGATGCCGGGTGACGCGAGTTCCCGGATCCGGCCGACGATCGGGTCGAACATCGCCCGTGCGGCACCACCGACCCGCCGGGTGATCACCAGGTGCAGGCCGATGTCGCGGGCCTGCGGCAGGAACTCCAGCAGCGGCTGCAACGGGTTCACCGACGCCCCGGCCACCAGGTC
>NZ_JZKF01000180.1 GCF_000962825.1 Actinoplanes rectilineatus | reverse complement strand
GAGGATCGATGTCGTAGCGGGGTGGGTGGTGCGGACCGTCGCTCCCGCCGAGGGCCCGGCGACTCCCGCTGGCCGCTACGCGTCCAACCCGCGAGAGCCACCGGGCGACCTGCGTGAGCGGTTGCGCCCCACCCCGAGTCCCCCCGCCGAGACGAGGCCGCCCACATGCACGTGACGAAGCTGAACCCGCACCATCCGGCATTCCCCCGGGCGGCCGGCCTGTTCGACGAATACCGCACCCACTACGGCGAGCCCGCCGCCCCGGCCGCCACCCGCTCCTGGCTCACGGAGCATCTGACCGCCGGCCGCCTGACCCTGATCGCGGCCGTCGAGGACGACCGGGTCCACGGCCTGCTCACCAGCGCCGGCCTCCCGGCGTCGTTACGCCTGTCCCACACGGTCATGATCCGGGACCTCTACGTGGCTCCCGCCCGCCGCCGCACCGGCGTGGCCCAGGCGCTGCTCGCCCACGCCACCGACGAGGCCAGAGCCTCCGGAGCCCTGCGCATCTCCCTGCAGACCGAGCCGGACAACACTCCGGCCAGGACCCTCTACGCCGCAGCCGGGTTCCGCCCGGTGGAGGGCCTGACCACCCTGGCGCTCCCCCTGCAGGGCCCGCTCTGACCACAACTCAGCTCACCGGCCTGACGACTTCCACATGATCGCCTCCTAGCGTCCGCACCATGCGGATTCACATGCGGAGACGCCTGGCCACCGTGGCGCTGGCGCTCGCCACTCTCGTCACCACCACAGCCGGAGCCGGCACCGGCGGCGGCAGCAGCACCGGCTTCGGCTTCGGCCTCGGGGGCAGCGGCTCCGGCGGCAGCGGCTCCGGCGGCAGCGGCTTCGGGGGCAGCACGGCCGGGGCGAGCCCCGGTCCGATCGCCGTACTGGAATACGACCTGGGTGACGAGGCCTTCACCGACCGCCCCGATTGGGGTGGCGTCTCGGAGATGCGGGCGATCGTGCACTATCCGCGACAGGCGTCCGGGAAGCTGCCGGTCGTCGTCCTGCTCCACGGCCAGCAGGTCGCCTGCCATTCGGCGCACGAGAAGGACTGGAACTGGCCGTGCCCGCGGGGCGTCGACCCGTACCCGAGCTACCGGGGTTACGACTACCTGGCGCACGAACTGGCCCGGGACGGGTTCGCCGTGGTGTCGATCAGCGCGAACGGGCTGAACTTCCACACCGGGACCGCCCCGGAGCGGGCCCATCTCGTCAACCGGCACCTGAAGCTGCTCCAACACCACAAGAGCCTGCGGAACCGGCTCGACTTCACCCGGGTCGGCACGATGGGCCACTCGGTCGCCGGCGAAGGCGTCATGTACCAGGCGGCCGACGCCCACCAGAGCGAACTTCCCGCCGGGGTACGCATCCGGGGCGTCGCCGCCGTCGCCTCACCCGGCCCGATCCCGATCATGGACACGCGCGTCACCACAGCGCCGATCGCTGTCATCTCCGCCGGATGCTGGTCGCTGGGCAACGAGAGGCACTTCGGGCCGGGCGTCCACGGCTTCCGCATCCGGGTGACGAAGGGCAACCACAACTTCTACAACACCGAGTGGACGAAGGGCCCCGGCCCCACCGACGGCGACGACTCCGAGTGCCGGGACACGCCGGGTCGCCCGACCACGGCGCAGCACCAGGCCTTGGCGGTGAACTACCTCCGGGCGTTCTACCGCTACACCCTCAAGGGTGACAGCACAGCCGTCGCCACCCTGACCGCCCCGTTCCCCGGCGTCGATACCGAGCGCGTCACCTACTGAGCACTCAGCCCTCACAGCGACTCTCATCTGCTTTGCCGCACGGTGTCTGCACGTAGGCACGGACCTGTTTGCAGGCACGTGGGCGGACGCGCCTGCACCGCCCGTTGGTGGGTGCACCAGCGAACTTCACGCGCCCACAAACAGGTGCAGGCGCCGGTGCCCTTGCAGGCGCGCCGGTGTGGCAAGCGTCCGGTTGCCGGCGATTCAGTAGACAGGCGTCCAGTTACCGCCCGCCGATGGGCAGGCAGTTTCCGGTGGGCAGGCGCTATCCGGTGGGCAGGCGCTTGCTGGAACCGCCCGTTCAGAGCCGGGGCCGCACCGCCTCGACAGCTCCGGCAGCGCGGGACAGCAGATCGTCGGAAGGCTCAGCGGCGAGGATGTCGTCGGCCAGCACCCGCAGCTGGTCGGACAGCACCATGTCGTGAACGTCCGGCAGCGGACGCCCCGCCCGGCCTTCAGCCTCGGCCCCGAGTTCGGCCAGCTGCCGCGCCAGCCCTCGAACCAGCGCACCCTTGCTGGCGGCCGCAACGACCGGCCCCGAAACAACCGAGCCCGAAACGACCGAACTGTCGGACGCAGTCGAGCCGTCGCCGCCAGGACCAGCCGGGGTCACAGCGGCGGGCCGGACAGCCCAGCGAGGCGTGTCCCAGTGGTGGACCTGATTGATGAGCCGGTCGATCGAGGTGGCGAAGTCGGGCACCCGCCGAGGTTACCCGCACCGCCATCGTCGCCCGGGCCAGGGACGACGGCCGGACCAGAGCCGGGAGCCGGACACCGCCGGCAAGGCCAGGCCCAGTGTCAGTGCCACTCAGCCAAAGTTGATCAGAGTGCTGGAAGGGAGCGATGTCTCGGTGCGGCTGTCGCCGTTCGTGCCCGGCCGCCGTCGGTAGCGTTGCGGGGCCTGCGCGGTGCCGTGACCGACGGCTGATCATGCCGAGCCGTCGTCGGTGGCTGTCTGGTGGCTGCTGGGGCACCGTGGTCGACGGCTGAGTGGGGTGGGCCGTCGTTCACGGCTCGTTCGGGAACGGGGATCAGCCGTCAGCGACGGCCGGGGGCGTCGAGCCGTCGTCTACGGCTGCCCGGAATGACGCAAGGACCATGAGCGAAGGCTCGGGGTACGGCGGGCGAGGAGTTCCTGGATGGCGCGCTGGACGCCCGAAGTCACCACACCGGCAGGGGCGTGTTGATTGCAGGCGCGCTGGACGCCCAAAGTCACCACACCGGCAGGGGCGTGTTGATTACAGGCGCGCTGGACGCCCGAAGTCACCACACCGGCAGGGGCGTGTTGATTACAGGCGCGCTGGACGCCCAAAGTCACCACACCGGCAGGGGCGTGTTGATTACAGGCGCGCTGGACGC
>NZ_JZKF01000018.1 GCF_000962825.1 Actinoplanes rectilineatus | reverse complement strand
AACTCCATCTTCACCGATGTGATCTCACCCGCCGCCTTCGCCTCCACAGAGGCCACTATCCCCGTGAATCACCAGGTCACGGCCTCGTCATCAGACAACGCAATCGCCCTGGTTGCAATCCAGGGTCAAGTTCAACAATGGCTGTTCCGCCGAGTGTATGGCGCGACACGAGAAGATGATCGGGTTAACGAGTTTGGGGCTCGAGAGCATCGTCTCGGGTGCGGGCTCTGCGCAGGATCTTAAGGCGTCGCGATCAGCGACAATGGCTGGCAATGCGCAACTCGCCGCGATGGCCAAAGGTGCAAACATTGCCTGTGTCGGAAACAGCTTCACCGCCGACACCGCGGTCCTGAGAGGGCGGTCACGGACTTTTTAGGTTGATCTATGCGTTGGGTCCGTTTGGAGATCGTTCTGCGGGTTCGTAGTAGATAGTGATCACTCGATGGCGTGAAAGATGAGCATCGGTCACGTCACGGCGGTGGGCTGCGCGGTTGGGCTGGTCATGAGCGCGCGTAAGCGGTATCCCAGCGACGTGACCGATGAGCAGTGGGCCTTGCTCGGCCCGTTTCTGGACGCATGGAGAGCCACTCGGATCTCGGTGGCCGGTCGCCAGGGCGAACAGGATCTGCGGGAGATCGTCAACGCGATCCTGTATCAGAACCGGACCGGCTGTCAGTGGGCGTACCTGCCGCACGATCTGCCTCAGAAACCGGTGACTTACTACTATCTCGCCGTGTGGCGTGACGACGGCACCGATCAGGTGATCCACGATCTGCTGCGCTGCCAGGTCCGCCAGAAGGCCGGCCGGACCGAGGATCCGTCCGCGGTCGCGCTCGACACCCAGTCGATCCGGGCGGCGAACCATGTTCCGGCCGCCACGACGGGCAAAGACGCGGGTAAGAAGGTGCCGGGCCGCAAACGGGGCCTGGCCGTGGACGCCCTCGGCCTGATCATCGCGGTCGTGGTCACCGCCGCGTCCGTGACCGACAACGCGATCGGGATCCGGCTGCTCGACCAGGTCGCCCAGCACACCCCGACGGTCACGGTGGCCTGGGTCGACGCCGGATTCAAGCAAGAAGTCGGCGTGCACGGCGCCGTGACCGGCATCGACGTACAGGTCGTCAAACGCTCCGACGCCAAGCCCGGGTTCGTGCCGGTCAAGAAGAGGTGGATCGTGGAACAGGTCTACGGCACGCTGATGCTGCACCGCCGCCTGGTCCGCGAATACGAGAGCAAGCCCGCCTCGTCGGTGTCACGCACGTTGTGGGCATCGACGGCGAACATGGTCCGCCGGCTGACCGGCACCAGCACGCCGACCTGGCGAAACACGTAAGGCCGGCCGGTGCACCTCGACACCCTCCTCGGCCTGATCGGCGAACGCGAGACCACCGCGGCCGCGACCGCCGCACGCCTGCGCGAGCAGATCAGCCTGTTCACCGCCGAACTGACCCGCATCGATCGTGAACTGGCCGACCTGGCCACCACCCGCACCACGCTGCGCGAACTGGCCACGACCGAGTTCACCGCCGACGACCCGACCGTCATCAGCTCCGCCTACCAGCAGATCCTCACCGTCCTCAGCTCGGCAACGGCCGGGATGCGCGCCAAGGACATCTGCCTCGCCCTCGACATCGAACCACTACACAAGAACGTCGAAGGCACCCGCGCCAAGCTCAAACGCCTGGTCAACCGCAAGCTCGTCACCGAGAGTGAGGCCGGAATATTCACTCTCGCCCCGAAAAGGACGTAATCTCCATAACCGCCCTCTGAGCACGGACCTGCTGACTGTGGGGCAGGTGATGGCCCGGCTGCAAGTCTCCAAACACACCGTCTACCAGCTCATCCGTACCCGCCGACTGCGGTCGGTCCAGATCGGCCGGTGCCGGCGCATCCCCGCCACCGCCCTGACCGCCTACCTACGCGACCTTGACCGGGAGGTGACCGGTCATGGCCGGTAAGAAACGCGCCAACGGCGAAGGCACCGTCTACCAGCGCGCCGACGGCCGGTGGGAAGGCGCCGGCTACGTCCAGGCCGCCGACGGCACCAGCCGCCGGGTCCGCGTCTACGGTGCCACCCGTAAACAGGCCGCCGACAAACTGACCGAGAAACTCGCCGACTCCCAGCACGGACGGCCGGCCCCGGTCAACTCGAACACGACCGTGGGTGAGTACCTGCTGTCCTGGCTGACCACGGTGGCCGTGCATCGGGTCCGGCCGTCCACCTACACCAACTACGACACCTACGTACGCGGGTTCCTCATCCCCGGCCTCGGCCACCGTCCGCTGCACGCGCTCACGGTCGCCGAGGTCCGTACGTTCCTCGACGGTACCGCTGCCGTGTGCCAGTGCTGCGCCCAAGGGTGGGACGCCCGACGCGACCCCCACCACCGGCGCAAGGATCGGCGGCCCCGCTGCTGCGCGGTCGGCGCATGCTGCCAGCATCGGGTGCAACCAGCCACCGTCCGCTACATCCGTGCGGTGCTGTCGGCCGCGCTCGCCCACGCCGTGCGTGAGGAGCTGCTGCACCGAAACGTGGCTTCGGCGGTGCGGCTGCCGACGCCACGCCGGACCGGCTACCAGCCGTTCACGGCGGTCGAAGCCCGCAAATACTTGTACGCTGCCGCGTTTCACCGCCACGGCCCACTGTTCGAACTCGCTCTGCGCACCGGGCTGCGCCGGGGTGAACTACTCGGCCTGCAATGGGCGGACATTGACCTGGACGGCGGGCACCTGTCCGTGCGGCGAACGCTCGCCCGGGTCAAGGGCGGGATGACCTTCCAGCCGCCCAAAACCGAGGCATCCCGCCGCAAGATCGTGCTCCCGGCCGCCTGCGTCGCCGCGCTCAAGCGGTATCGGCAACGGCAAGATCTCGACCGTCGGGAAGCCGGTGACCGGTGGACCGACCACGACGTGGTGTTCGCCTCGTCGACCGGCCGGCCACTCGACCCGGCATACGTGCACCGGCAACACGAGACCGTCTGCTACCTGGCCGAAGTCCGCTACATCCGGTTCCATGATCTGCGGCATTCGTGTGCGACGTTGCTGCTGGAACAGGGCGTCGAACTCGTGACGATCAAAGACCTGCTCGGTCACGCCCGGCTGCACGTCACCGCCGACGTGTACGCCCACGTCAGGCCCCGGCTGCACCGCAACGCCATCGAAGCCCTCAACCACGCCCTCGACCCCGACCAGCCCGACCCCGACCACCGACCCGCCATCGGATGATGTGAGGGTGAGGGACACCCGAGCCAACCATGCAGCCGGATCGTCTCCGGTGCGGCCTGCACCAGTGTGTCCCTCACCCCCGGTGGCACCCACCGGCAGGGCATCTACCCACCAACCTACGAACCACGTGCGGGCACAGGAACGTCCCCAACACCATCTGCGCGGACACTTCCATGACCTTCAAACGTCCCGTCTGTGTCCGCTACCGTGCCGGTATGAGTCAGCGACTGCGCAGCGCTCTGCTCCGCAAGAATCTCGACGTGGCCGGACTCGCCGCCGCTGTCGGAGTCGATGCCAAGACTGTGACCCGGTGGCTGTCCGGCCGGATCCCGCGCCAGCGCACCCGGCTGGCCGTCGCCGACGTGCTCGGCGAGACCGAGACCGACCTGTGGCCGCAAACCCGACCCGACCTCGCGCCCGGCGCGGAAGCCACCGCCGAAGTCGTCGGTGCCTGGGCGCATCGTGCCGACATCCCGCAAGCCTTGTGGACGTCCCTGCTGTCCGGTGCGACCTCCCGGATCGATTTGCTTGGTTACGCCTACCCGTTCGTGCTGGAGTTGCTGCCCGACACCATGCAACGGCTGACCGACAAAGCCGCCGCCGGTGCCCGCATCCGGCTGGCGTTCGCCGACCCGGACAGCACCCACGTCCTCGAACGCGACGCCCTGGAGCAAATCGGCGGCACCCTGCCCGGCCGGATCCGCAACGCCCTCAACTTCTGCGAACCCCTGCACGACGTGGACGGTGTCGCGATCGGACTGCACGCGGTGCACCTGTACAACTCGGTGTTCCGCTTCGACAACCAGATGATCGTCACTCCGCACCTGTACCGCGCCCGCGGCTACCAACATCCCGCCCTGCACCTGCGCGAACTCTCGCCGTACGGCATCTTCGCCTCCTTCGCCGACCAGTTCGAACAGATCTGGCAGACCACCACCGCTTACCCGCCGGAGCCGGCATCGTGAGCGGCCGGCGCGACTACTACCACGACCCGGCCGCTCCGCGAGCCAACAGCCTCGTCCCCGGTGGTTCCGCCCTGGTCGTCGACGAGCACGGCCGGGTGCTGCTGCAACGCCGGGCCGACTCCGGCAACTGGGCGCTACCCGGCGGTACCATGGACATCGGCGAAACCCTCGGCGACTGCATCGTGCGCGAGGTCAAAGAGGAAACTGGCCTCGACATCGAGATCACCGGCCTGCTCGGCATCTACACCGACCCGCAGCACGTCATCGCGTACGCCGACGGCGAAGTCCGCCAAGAATTCAACATCACCTACTACGGCCGAGTCACCGGCGGCACCCTCGCCGTCAGCGACGAATCGACCGACGTCCGGTTCGTCGACCCGGCCGACTCCGACCGCATCCCGATCCACGACACCGTCCGGCTCAGGCTCCGCCACCACGCCGAACACCGCGCCACGCCGTACCTCGGATAGCCCCACCGGGCCGCTTGACGGCCGCCGACGGCCCTGGTTGTCCGCCCACGTTGCCGTCACGGTTGCCGTCAACGCCACCCGACAACCCGATCCGCTGCCGGACCGTTCCGAGAAAGACCAGGTGAGAGCCCTGCGCCGATAGGTCACTCTCCGTGTCGTCGGTGAATATGCCACACGTACTATGTGCTCGCCGGCGATGCCCCGGTTCTTGTTCATAACGATGGCGGCAGCACGCCTCAGCCTCCCAATGCGGTCATTGAGCGAATCAAGCAGATTCAGGCCGGCGGGGTGCAGCCTAGGCCGAATGGGGCAGGTACCGGCCCCGACAGATTCGAGGTGAGGCCGAACACCCCTGGTGCTCAAGCACGAAAATGGGGCCCTTCGGCGCCGGACGCCGATGATGCTGCGCTGATCTACGACCTTGGCGATGGAAGTAATTCGTACCGCATTTTGGTGAACCGATATGGTGACGTCGCCTGGGTCAAAGACCACAACTATAATAACGTCAGAATATACAAGCCGTGCTAGCGCGTTGAGGAGTGCCTGCAATGGAGCGTATCACCGAGCGCCAGATCGCTCGGCTAGTGGATTTTGTCGAGGCCAGAATTTCCGACACTGATTCACGTGAAAGTGAAGCCGAACGCCGTGCGGCCAGCGCTCTCCGATTGGTCGTACACAAGCAGGTGGCGGCTATTCGCTATTATCGATCCGCTCCACCAAAGGCAGTCTCGACGGCCGAATTGCACGCAACCGCCTCATGGAATCTTCTGGTCGGTGTAGCTCAAATCTGGCGGGATCATCTCGGTTTTCCAGAAGATGCGGCAATCGAAACATTTGAATTTGAAGACGATCATCCACTTTTGCCGACGGGTGTGAACGATGGATAGAATAGGTGGCGGAAATCGAATCTGACGACAGGTTCGGTAACGACGATTGGATTGAGATACCTGGAGTAGCTGTCGAAATGCGGGCCGATGGCGGGTCGGTGGCAGTAACCGTGCGTAGTCAATGGCTGGGTAGCGTTGCGGTCGTTCGCTGGGGCTGCCGTCAACAGACGTCAAACTTTGACGGTCTTCTATTCTTGCTCGCGCGGGGTGAGAAAGTGTCTTTGCTCCCGGATGGCGCGGGTCTGCCGTTCATCGATTTGCGGCTGGTGTTCTCGGGCGTGCGTGCGTGGCCGTAGGCCATGAGCGCGTGGGCCCGAGAACAGCCCCATTACCTATAGCGACCCCAGCGGCTTCGGCAGAACACCCTGGGACGACCAGAACAACGAACCGCGCGGTGATGGCAGCCCCGACACGGGCAGAGGTTACGACGGCGATGACGGCGGTTCCGATGACGGCGACGGCGGCGGTGGGGTGGACGTCACCGACAACGGCGACGGCTCCATCGACGTCGGGGGCGTCACGGTCACCGATTATCAGGTCTACGACTTCGAAGCGTTCAAGAAGAAAGTCAATATCGCCTACTACTCGTACCTCAACGTTTGGGGTGACGAGTGGACGACTAAGGATGCCGATACCAAGCTGCTCTTGGTGATGTACCACGCCTGCAATACCGAGGGATCGGTATGCTCGGCGATCTATGCCGCTGAGGTCAGCAAAGCGTTGCAATCCAGGGTCAAGTTCAACAATGGCTGTTCCGAAGCGTGCATGGCGCGACACGAGAAGCTGATTGGGCTGATGGATTGGGCGGTCGGGGGCATCGTCTCGAGTGCGGGCTCTGCGCGGGCCCTTAAAGCGTCGCGATCAGCGACAATGGTCGGCAATGCGCAACTCGCCGCGATGGCCAAAGGTGCAAGCTGTGCTACAAGCAACAGTTTCACCGCCGACACCGAGGTCCTGATGGCGGACGGCAGCACCAAGGCGATCGCCGATGTGCGCGTCGGCGACCTGGTCCTCGCCACCGATCCGGAAACCGGCGAGACCCGCGCGGAAGAGGTCACCGCGCTTATCGTCGGCAGCGGTTCCAAAAACCTGGTCAAGGTCACCATCGACGGCGGTGAAGGATCTGATACCGCCGAGGTCATCGCGACCGACAAGCATCCCTTCTGGGTCTCCGGTCTGAACGAGTGGGTCGACGCCACCGATCTGCGGGCCGGCCAGTGGCTCCGAACCGGTACCGGCACGCGGGTCCAGATCACGGCACTTGAACGCTGGGTAAACCCGCAAGTAACCGTCCACAACATAACCGTCGATGACCTTCACACGTACTATGAGCTATTCCGCGCAACGTCTCGGTTGCTGTCCGTAGCTGGCGAGATGCGTAGAAAGTCGGAGACGCGCCGGATGATCACGGCTACGTAGGAACGGCGCAGGACCTCGATAAGAAGGTGGCCTCCTACAGCTCAACTTCATAGAGGTCCTGCGCCGACGATGAGTGTCACATACACCGCTGTCCTGCCGGTACGCGAACACACCGTGGACGTACTCGCCGGACTGCTCACCACCGAACGCGCCCGCCGCGGCACCCGTGCCGGAACCCGGTCTCTGACCTGCCGTGACCAGGCGATACTGATCCTGCGCTGGTTCCTCGACGGCACCCGGATGCGGCAACTCGCCCGAGACAACGCGATCAGCCTCTCCACCGGCTACGACTACCTACACGAAGGCATCGATGTCCTCGCCGCCCGGTCACCGAGCCTGCACGGCGCCCTACTCGCGGCGAAAGCCGCTGGCCATGACTACGTGAACATCGACGGAATCCTCGTGGAGACCGACCGCTGCCGCGCCCCGGGCCCGACCGCGGGCGTCGATCTGTGGTGGTCCGGCAAACACGACAACCACGGCGGCAACGTCCAGGTCGTCACCGTGCCCGACGGCTGGCCGATCTGGACCTCCGACGTGCGGCCCGGCCGCGAACACGACACCACCGCGGTCCGCACTCACGCCGAGATCCTGCCCGCCCTCACCACCGCCGGCACAGACCTGCGCACCCTCGGCGACCTGGGCTACGAAGGCGAGTCCGGCACCATCACCGTCGCATTCAAGAAGCCGAAGAACGGCAAGCTCAACCTCATCCAGCAGCAGCTCAACAAGGCCCACAACAGCCTGCGCGCCATCGGCGAACGCGGCAACTCGCTCCTCAAGATGACCTTCAAGGCACTACGCAACGTCAGCCTCAACCCCTGGCGCATCGGCAAGATTACCGCCGCCGCGCTGGCCATCCTCCACATCGAGCACAACCGCACCGCATGACCACCGTCAGTAGTCAAAAACTTGCGCGGAATGGCTCTATGTGCTCGCTGGCAACTCCCCGGTGCTCGTGCACAACACAGGTGCCTGCCCGCGCCTGTGGATGGACCCGAAAAAGGTAAACCATCACTTTGAACACGCCCTCGATTTCGGCGTAGCAGGTAAGGCTACGAATGAGACGCGAGCGCACTTCTTGGCGAGAATTCAGGAGTTCGTAAAGGCCGCTGGTACAATCTCATTCCGAGGCACCTTCCGTGGGCAGAAGGCCATCCACTATGTCGACCCAGAAACGGGGCTCCACGCCTCTTATGTCGCCGATGGGGCCGACATTGGGAAGTATTTGGGTGGATGGAAGTCGGAGCCTTCTACGGATCAGTTCACCTACCTCATGCGGGACGGTGTGCTTTAGTGGAGGAAGTGCATGGATCAGGACATATTCCTCGAGATCAAGCTAACGGCAGATGAAGGACTTGTTCTTTCTGACTGGCTCTATAATTTACAGGATCGGGACCTGCTGCTGGATGATGAGGCGGTTCGGACGCCACTCCGTCGAATTGGGGCGGCGTTGGAGAAGAAATTGGTGGCAGTGTTCGCCCCGGACTACACTGAGCGAGTCGAAGCCGCCAGGCGGCGACTTATTTCTGATCTTGACTAGCTAGCTTATTTGGTTGGCTAGCGATCGTCCTGCGACGAATTTGATGAGCGGGAACGCTATTCGTCTGGCCGCCATGTGGCACCCCGGTTGCGTTGAGTAGCCGGGGTGCACGCCATGTGTGCAGGCGGCCGTGGCTGCGTGTCGACGTTGCCGTCAAAGCAGGCGGAAGTCGAAGTTCGACTCCTCGGCCTCGTCGAACATCGCCTGGTCCATCGGCCGGATGCTGACGTCCCAGGACTGCGGTGCGGCCCAGTGGGTCATCTGCACGTAGAACGCGTCCCGTGGCCCGGCCTGCGCCACCGCGGTCAGGAAGCGCAGACCGTCCTGCACCGGGAAGTCGAGGAACGCCCACCCGCGGCGCGACTCGACGTAGGAGGCCATGTGCGGCAGCTTCTCCAGCCAGCTGACGTTGCTCTCACCGGCATCCTGGCAGCTGGTGAAGGTCTGGAAACCGTTCCGCCAGATCGCCTCGACCACCGGCGCCAGCAGTTCGTCGATCTCCGCGCTGCGCTGACCGACCTGGACCGTACGCACGGGATGAACATTCGTCACGGCAGCAGGGTACCGGCTTCGATCTTGAGAGTGGCGCGACCGGGCAGGGCGGGCCAGGTCAGCGGGCTGCGGCGGCGGCCAGTGCGGAGCGGATCAGTTCCAGGAGGCGGCCTGCGTCGTCGTCGGGGTAGTCGATCCGGGCGTTGCCCGTGGCCAGCAGCACGGCGGCCAGCTGCGGATGCTGGGTGAACTTGGCGCGCAGCACAGTGTGCATCGCGGCCATCCGGATCAGGGGCCAATCCGGGCGCGGTGGGCCCGCAACGGCGATCTTCTCGGCGTCGAACACGAAGGGTTCCGCGGCCATCCGGGCCCGCGCGTCGTCGTCCGTGACCGCCCGCGACCAGTAGGCGTGGCCCGCTGACGGGTATGTCCGGTCGTCGAGGGTGACGGGCACCGGGTACTCGTTGTGCAGGCAGATGTCCGTCGGCGGGGCGGGCCACTCGGCCGGGACCCGGTTCAGCGTCACGGCCGGGCGCTGTGCCACGGCGGGTTCGGGGCGTGGTCTGCGGGCGAAGTATTCCAGCGCCGTGGCGTGATCCGACTCGGTCACCAGCTCGCCGTGGTCTTCCCGTTCGCCGACCGGGGTGCAGAGGATCCGCACCGGTTCGTCGTCGACGGCCGGGTCGGGGAGCACGGCCGGCCGCCAGTATTCGCTGACTGCCAGGTATGCCGTGCGCAGCGCCGTCCGGTCCTGCTCGGTGCGGCTCTCCAGGAACCGGTCCAGGGCCAGCCGGCACCGCCGGATCGAGTCGGGCCTGCCGTTCAACTCGTCGATCGCGTCGGCCACCTCGGTGAGCAGATCCTCGGCGTTGGTCCCCATGGCCGCGTGCTCGACGTCCCAGAGCGTCAAGTCGTGGGCGTACACGTCCGCGCCCGGCTTGAATGTGGTGACGATCCGTCCCCGGTCGAGGAGTTCTCGGAGGCCGTCGAGGTCCGTCCAGTCTCCCCAGCAGCGCAGCGCCCCGTCCGCGAAGATCAGCAGGTCGGTGGAGAAGTAGTTGCCGCCGTTATTGATGAACACGGAACGCCAGGTGCCCTCGATCCGCTCCCCGTCGATCATGCGGTAGGTCAGGTTGCTCAGCGTCACCCGCCGAGTCTAGGGACATCGACGGGACGCTGCTGTCGGCGTACCCCTCAGAAAGGGATCTGTCAGAGGTAATAGCGGTAGACCGGGCGGGCCACGCAGGCGGGTTTCGCGGATCCGTCGAGCTCGACGGTGAAGTCGTAGGTGGCCTGGACGCCGCCTTGGACGTCCTCGACGCTGACCACCGTGGCGCGCAGGCGGACCTTGGAACCGACCCGCACGGGGGAGGGGAACCGGACCCGGTCCAGGCCGTAGTTGATGCCCATGCTGATGCCCTCGACCTTGAGCAACGTGCCGAACAGCGGGATGACCAGCGACAACGTCAGGTATCCGTGGGCGATCGGGCCGCCGAACGGGCCGCCCGCCGCGCGCTCGACGTCGACGTGGATCCACTGGTGGTCGCCGGTCGCGTCGGCGAAGGTGTTCACCCGCTCCTGGGTGATCTCCAGCCATTCGCCGGTGCCGAGGTCGCGGCCGGTCAGGGCGCGGAGTTCGTCGAGGCCGTTCACCGTCACAGTCTGTCGATCCATACCCTTCAAAATCTCACAGACCGGGTCCGGACAACAGCTCACCTCCGGCACCGTCCGGCCGATACGTCACGCATGCGACCGAGCGCCCGCCACGTCTGGTGGATCTACCTGCTCGTCGCCGGTGCCGCGGCCGCGGTGTACCTGGTGTGGCCGTTCAGCGACACCACGCGCTGGATCTACGTGGCTGTCAACGTCGCCGCCCCCTTCGCCGTGGCCGTCGGGATCCGCCGGCACGCGCCCCGCAAACGGGGCAGCTGGCGTCTGATCATGATCGGTCTGGTGCTGTCCGGGATCGGGGACGTGCTGTTCGCCGCGGGAAAGGCGCCGCCGTTCCCCTCACCCGCGGACGTGCTCTACCTTCTCGGTCATCTCAGTGTCGCCGCCGGTGTCGCGCTGCTCGCCGCGCGGGCCGGCCGGACCGCGTTCATCGACGCCGCGGTGATCGTCACGCCGCTCGCCAGCCTCGCCTGGATCCTGGTCGTCGAACCGACGACGGCGGCCGGTGGCAGCGTGACGGCCCAGTTCGTGGCGGTCACCGCCCCGGCGAACACGCTGATCGTCGTGTACTGCGCGCTCGCCCTGGCGCTCGGCATCGAGCTGCGGCCCCCGGCGGTGCGGCTGCTGCTCGGCGGGCTGCTCGCCTGGTTCGTCTCGGACGCGTTCTACACCCATCAGAGCCTGACCGGAACGTACGCCGAAGGTGGTCTGATCGATCTGGGCTGGATGTCCATGCCGATCCTGATCGCCGCGGCGGCGTTGCACCCGTCGATGTCGGCTACCACCCCGCGCCGGTCCGCACTGGGTGCGCTGACCGTCCGGCGGGCGCTGGTGCTGTTCGGCGCCGCGCTGCTGCTTCCCACCCTGCACCTGCTGTGGAGCTCGGACGACGACATGGCGCTGGTGGCCGGCTCGTGGGTGTCGATCGCGCTGGTCGCGGTCCGCCTCACCGCCCCGATCCACGAGCTGGCCCTGCGCGCCGGGCACGACGCGCTGACCGGTCTGGCCAACCGCAGTCTGCTGATGGACCGGCTGTCACTGTCGCTGGGGTCGCTGCCGACCGACGGCCGGGCCCGGGTCGGCCTGCTCTTCTGCGACCTGGACCACTTCAAGAACGTCAACGACAGTCTCGGTCACGACGCCGGCGACCAACTGCTGGTGGCGATCGCCGGCCGGTTGCGCGGCGCGGTCCGCGACTCGGACGTGGTGTGCCGGCTGGGCGGCGACGAGTTCGTGATCCTGATGCCGGGAATCACCGAGGACGACGCGACAGGTGTCGCCGACCGGGTGGCCGGCGAACTGGCCCGGCCGATGCTGCTCTCCGACGGCAGCGAGTTCTTCGCGTCGCTGTCGGTGGGGCTGCGCACCACGGCCGACCCGAACGCCGACCCGGACACCCTGCTCCAGGACGCCGACATGGCCATGTACCAGGCGAAAGCCGCCGGCCGGGGACGGATGGTCCGGTTCGACGAGCGCAGCCGGGCCGACGCCACGCAACGGCTGCGCCGCGACGCGGACCTGCGCCGCGCCCTCGCGCATCCGGGGGAGCTGTTCTGCGTCTACCAGCCGGTGTTCCGGGTCGACGACGGGACGCTGTCGTCGGTCGAGGCGCTGGCCCGCTGGCGGCACCCGGCCGAGGGGATCCTGCCGCCGGCCGAGTTCGTGCCGGTCGCCGAGGCCACCGGCACGGTGGGCCAGCTGTTCACGATCATTCTCGGTCAGGCGCTTGCCGAGCAGCGGGACTGGCACGAGCAGACCGGGCGGTGGATCCCGGTCGCCGTCAACCTGTCGCCGCGGCAGATCTCCGACGAGACGACCGACATGGTGCTGACCGCCCTGGAACTCACCGGCGCGCCGGCCGGGTCACTGACCCTGGAGCTGACCGAGACCGGACTGGCGTCCCCGGAGACGGTCGACGCGGCGCTCGGCCCGCTGCGGCGCGCGGGCGTGCAGATCGCGGTGGACGACTTCGGCACCGGCTACTCGTCGATGGCCCGTGTCGCCGACCACGGCTGGGACATCGTGAAGATCGACCGTACGTTCGTGACCGGGATCAGCCTCGACGCGTCCCGGCGCAACCTGGTCGACGCGATGGTGTCGATGGCCCACGCGCTGGGGATGATGTCGGTCGCCGAGGGCGTCGACGACCCGGCCGACCTGGCGGTCCTCGGCGAACTGGGCTGCGAGTTCGCCCAGGGGTTCGTGCTGGCGCATCCGACGGACGCGGCGGGGATCCTCGAACTGCTGCCCCGTCCGGCCATTCTCACGGGTACGTGACCCTGCGGGTGCCATACTGCCGCGCATGACGTCACGGCACCGTCCCCGCTGGTCCTTCGCGTTTCTGGCGGCGGGCGCCGCGATCCTCGTCCTGAGCCGCCGGCGCCGCACCGCCCGGACGTTCCGGTGAGCGACGACGACCGGCCGCGTTTCGTCGGCACGAACCTGAACGGCGCCCAGTTCATCGGCGCCCACCTGTCCGGCGTGGTCATGCGGGACGTCGTTCTGCACAAGGCCGACATCGACTCGCCGTGGCTGTTCGAGGACGGCAACACTCTACTGGTCAATGGCGTCGACGTGCTGCCGTTCGTCGACGCCGAACTCGATCGCCGATTCCCCGGCCGGGAACGACGCCGGGCCACCGATCCCGACGGCCTGCGTGCGGCGTGGGCTTCCCTTTCTCGTACGTGGGAAAGCACCCTGACCCGTGTCGACGCGATGCCGCCGGGCACCGCCGACGCAACGGTGAACGGGGGCTGGTCGTTCGCCCAGACGCTGCGCCACCTGGTGATGGCCACCGACACGTGGTTCCGCGGGGCCGTCCAGCGCAATCCGTACCCGTACCATCCGATCGGCATCCCGAACGGCGAGTTCGAGGCCGACGGTTACGACATGTCGGTGTTCTCCCACCCGAACCCCACCTACGCCGAGGTCCTCGCGGTCCGCGCCGAACGGTTCGCCATGGTCGGCGATTTCCTGTCCGCCGTGACGGCCCTCGAGCTGGCGTCACCGCGCCGGCATCCGTGGGCGCCGGAGGACATGACGAGCGTCCTGTCCTGCGTGCACACGATCCTGAACGAGGAGTGGGACCACCTCCGTTACGCCGTCCGCGACCTCGACGCCCTCACCACGCCGCCGCTTCGCTGAGCTCCTGCTGCCGTCACGTCCTCGCTGTTGCGGCCCGGCGCCTCTGATCTATGGCGCGTCGTTGCGGCGGCGGCCGGAGGCCAGGATGCCGACGAGCCGGATGGCGGTGACGAGTGCGCTCAGTGTGGTGATGTTCCACAGGGCGGTGGACAGGCCCTCCTCGCCGCCGGTGAACCACCGCAGCGGCACGTACACCACACCGACGACGGCGAAGAAGCCCACGGACGCCGCCAGTCCGCGCCAGCCGTCGCCGTGGACCGCCTCGTGCCACAGGTTCTTCATCGATACCGCCTCGCTTGCCGGTTCCACTGCCGTCGATGATCACATGTTGGCTTCTGCATGACCGAATCTGATCTGACCGGACTCAGTCCATAGTGGATCTCTGTACGCTGAGTGACCGGTGTAGGGTCGCCCACACGGGTGACGGCATCGTCTTACGGAGGCTGCTCGGTGGCACGTGATGAGGAAGAGGGTCGCGGCGTCGACCTGCAGACCGACCGGGCGCACGGCGCGCGGATCTACGACTACATCCTCGGCGGCAAGGACAACTTCGCCGCGGACCGCGAGGCCGGTGAGAACTCGCTGAAGATGTGGCCCGCGCTCAAACCGCACATGCACGCCAACCGGGCCTTCATGCACCGCGTCGGCCGCTACCTGGCCGCCGAGGCGGGCATCCGCCAGTTCCTCGACATCGGCACCGGCCTGCCGACCCGGCCCAACCTGCACGAGATCGTCCAGTCGGTCGACCCGACCGCGAAGGTCGTCTACACCGACAACGACCCGCTCGTGCTCGCCCACGCGCGGGCGCTGATGCTCGGCACGACGCAGGGCAGCACCGCCTACATCGATGCGGACATGCGCAACCCGCAGACGATCACCTCCGCTCCGGAGTTCATCGAGACACTCGATCTGACGAAGCCGGTCGGACTGCTTCTGATCGCTATCGTCCACTTCATCGAGGACGACGACGAGGCGCTGAAGGTGGTCCGGCAGGTGCTCGACGTGCTGCCGTCGGGCAGCTACCTGGCGATGTCGATCGCGACCGACGAGTTCGACCCGATCCCGCTGGCCAAGGTGCAGCAGGAGTACAACCGGCTCGGCGAGACCCTGATCTTCCGGAAGCGCCCGACCGCCCTGTCGTTCTTCGACGGTCTGGAACTGGTCGAGCCGGGCCTGGTGCAGGTGCACAAGTGGCGTCCGGACGGCTCCGAGCCCGCCGACGTCTCCGACAAGGACATCGCCATGTACGGGGCGGTCGCCCGCAAGCCCTGACCCTCGGGCCGGTTTCGATGTGGGGGCCGTGGAACTCACGGGTGGCGCGGCCCCGCGTCGGGCAGGATGGCGTCGTGCTGAGGTTCGAGTTCGTGCTGCGTACCCTCGACGAGGTTGCACCGTGGGGTGGCGACCGGCCGACGCTGCACTGGTTCGGACTGACCGACGGCCGGTTCGGGATCAGCGGCGACGGCTGGCGGATCCTTCCGGACACGGACTACTACGTCGTCCGCCTGTGGGAGGACGTGATCGTCCTGCGGCAGGTGCTGGAGGAGCCGGTCCCGGAGGATCTCCGGTGGTTCGTGGACGGGTCGGAGCCCCGCCGTGAGTGGCCGGAGGGCGACTGGTCCGCCGAGGTCGACGCCGCCATCGATCTCCAGGGTGACTTCGATCTGCCGCTGCATTACCTGGAGCGGCCGCCGGCCGTGCGGTTCTGGCGGCACATCGTCGACGGCCGGGACGTGGTGACGGTCAGCCAGCGGATCGGGGAGCGGGCCCGGGACTGTTACGAGGGGCCGCCGGTGCTGGAGGTCGACGTGCCGACGGCGGAGTTCTTCGCGGCGGTCGACGACTTCGACAGGCGGCTCATCGCGGCGATGGACGAGCGGGTGGCCGCCCTGGAGCGGAGCGGCCCACCACCCGGGGTCGACCTCGACGTGCGGCAGCTGCGGCGGGAGCATGATGAGCGCAGCACCTGGCTACGGCAACGTTTGAGCCTGCCGCGGACCGTCGACTGGGCCGCGGTCCGCGCCGGAGCCGCCGAGACCGCCGCCTGGCCCGTGGATCAGGACTGAAGTGCTTCGACCAGGGCGGGCAGCGCCTGCGCCGCGGACTGGTGCAGGTTGACGACGGCGAGGGTGTCCAGCGGGGTGGCCTGCGGGTTCACCTGGATCACGGCGGCGCCGAAACGGGCCGCGACCCGGGGGATCTCGGCAGCGGGGTAGACCAGGCCGGACGTGCCGACGGTGAGCAGCACGTCGCATTCGGAGGCGGCCAGCACCGCGGTTTCCAGGGCGTCCTCGGGCAGCGCCTCACCGAACCAGACGACTCCGGGCCGGACCGCCCCGCCGCAGCGCTCACACGACGGCGGGGTGATGCGACGGCCTTCGTCCGCAACACCGGCGGTCGAAGACGAGCCCGGCGACGGCGCGGGAGACGAACTCGGTGAGGATTCCGGCGACGTGACCGTGGAACTCTCCACAATTGCGGGCGCGGCGCACACCGAGCAGCGCGGCGCGAACAGGCTGCCGTGCAGATGCAGCGGATCCACACTTCCGGCACGTTCGTGCAGGTCGTCCACATTCTGGGTGATCACGGTCAGGGTGGGGACGAGCCCGGCCAGCGCGGCGACCGCGTCGTGCCCCGGGTTCGGGCGGACCCGCAGGAGCTGGGTGCGGCGCCACTCGTACCAGCCCCAGACCAGGGCGGGATCGTCGGCGAACGCCTGCGGGGTGGCCAGCGCCTGGGCGTCGAACCGCTCCCACAAGCCGGTCAGCGCGTCCCGGAACGTGGGCACGCCGCTCTCCGCGGAGATCCCGGCGCCGGTGAACACGACGACCCGCTTCGCCTGACGCAGGATGGTGGCGGCATCTCGTATCCGATCCACTTCGATCCCCTCCCGTTTCCGCTGCGTATTCCAGCACGGACGAGTCCCGTCGCGCATCACTGATCCGGTCCGGCGTCGTTGATCGGTGTGGAGAGGCGCCGAGCGGGATCGGTGTGAGAAGCGCCGAGTAGGGGAGAGACCGGATGTCCACGGTGGAGGAGCGGTGAGCGGCCGCAGGCGTGCGCCCGCCGCCGTACTGTGGAAGCGTCGACTGCGGTACGCCGGGTCGCGGATGCTGACCACGATGGGCGACTGGACCGCCCCGGGCCCACCGGGTGAGACGGCCCGTCCCACCTGGTCGGAGGCGAACGTGAGTCACCTGGTCGGCGCGGTGACGATCGTGACCGGCCTGCTCTTCCTGGCGATCATGGTGGTGACCTGGTTGGCCAAGGCCTGACAGCCCGCAAGACCATTCCCCACCGCCATCTTGTACGCCCGGAGCACGGTCGACGACGGGCATGCTTTGACGCGTACCCCCGAAGAAGCCGCAGCGGGCGCACCTGGCGCGACCCGACCGGTTTATGGTGGAGGCATCGGGGGTCATGGATGATCAGCGAGCGTCTGCGTCTGGTTCGTCTGTTGCCGGCCGGTGGCGTCAAGGCCGCCGCCGTGCTGGTGTTTCTGCAGCTCGTGCTGGCTGTCGTGCCGACCGCATCGGCGTGGTCGGTGGGCCGCATGGTGTCCGCGTTCGTCGCCGGGAGGGCCGCACTGCCGACCGTGCTGGCGGTGGTGACGCTGCTGGTCGTCCAGCAGGTGGGGTGGCTGCTGCTGGAGGTGACCGAGGCGCACGTCGCGCGGCGTGTCGACGGAGTGCTCCGGGCCCGGGTGCGCGCCGCGGCGGCCGGATCGTCCGGTCTGGAGGTGCTGGAGAGCGCGGCCTTCCAGGATCGGGCGGCGCGCGCGGTGGATCCCGGGATGGGCGTCGCCCGGGAACGGTCGGCCGGCAACGCGGTCACCGGGCAGGTCACGCTGATCTTCCGGATGGTGTCGGCGCTGGCCGCCGCGGTGCTGCTGGCCACCTTCTCGGTGCTGCTCGCGGTGGCCGTGCTGGGTGTCTCGCTGTGGCTGCGGGCGGTCCTGCGCCGCCAGTGGATCGCGGTGATCGACAAGCTGGACGCGGACACCGCCGGTCAGCGGTATGAGTACTACGTCGCCACCCAGGCGGTGATGGGCGCCGCCAAGGACGTGCGGCTCTTCGGGCTGAGCGGGTTCTTCGGTGGGCGTTTCCGGTCATCGGTGGCGCGGACCTACGGGCCGGTGTGGCGGGCGATGCTCGACGTGCTGCGCCGCCTGTGGTGGGCCGGCCCGGTCAGCGCCCTGTCCGCGGCGGCCGTGCTGGGCTTCCCGGCGCTGACCCTCGACGACGGCCGGCTGATCACCGTGGTGCTGGCCGGCATCGGCGTGCTCAGCATCAGCCAGATGGGCCAGGAGGCTTACGACATCGAGTACGGCCTGCGCGGTCTGCTGGCCGCCGACGAACTCGCCGTCACCACCGGCCGGATCCCCCCGGCAAAGCCGGTCGCGCGGGCGCCGGGAATCCGGTTCGTGAACGTGAGCTTCCACTATCCCGGCAGCGACCGGCCGGTGCTCGACGGCTTCTCGCTCACCCTCCGGCCGGGGGAGACGGTCGCGGTCGTCGGCGAGAACGGGGCCGGCAAGACGACGATGGTCAAGCTGCTCGCCGGTCTTTACGCCCCGACCGCGGGGACGATCACGGTCGACGGCGTGGACCCGCGGACGCGCCGCCCGCCGATCACCGTGCTGTTCCAGGACTTCGTGCACTACCCGTCGAGCGTGCGCGACAACGTGACCGCCGGTGTGCCGCCGCCGCACGACGACGCTGACGTGCGTGCCGCCCTGGAGCAGGCCGGCGCGACCGGCCTGCCCAGCGACCTGTCCACCTCGCTGTGGCTCGAGGGCGCCGGCGGCACCGATCTCTCCGGCGGGCAGTGGCAGCGGGTGGCCCTGGCCCGCACCCTGTACGCGGCCCGCGCCGGCCGCCGCCTGGTGGTGTTCGACGAGCCGACCGCGAACCTGGACGTTCACGCCGAGGCGGCCTTCCACGACCGGGTGATCGGCCGGTCCGCGGGCACCACGACCATGCTGATCTCGCATCGATTGTCCACGGTCCGGGCCGCCGGCCGCATCGTGCTGCTCCGCGACGGCCGGGTCGCCGAGGACGGCAGCCACGAGGAGTTGCTCGCCCGCGGTGGCGACTACGCGCGGTTCTTCACCACGCAGGCGGCGGCGTTCCGGGAGCCGACGTCTTTCGGGGAGTCGACGTCTTTGGGAGAGTCGACTTCTTTGGGGGAGTCGACGTGACTGCCTGGCTTCGGCTTCTGGCCGAGGTCACCCGGTTGACGCTGCGCGCCGACCGGCGGGCGTCGATCCTGCTTGCCGCGGTCACGGTCGGCCAGACGGCGGTGATCGCCGGGATCGGCGTGAGCCTGCGGCTGCTGGTCGACGGCGAGACGGCCCTGGCGGTGACGCTCGGGGCGCTCGCGTACGGCGTGTCGCTGAGCACCGGCCGGATCCGCGGCAACCTGATGACGTTCCTGATCAGCCGGGTCCGCGGGATGGCCAACGAGCGGGTCATGCGCGACGTCGCCGGCATCCCGACGCTCACCCACCTGGAACACGGACCGTACATCGACCGTTGGGACCGGCTGTTCCGCGACTCGCAGGCGATCGCCGCGTTGCCGTGGTCCACCCTCGACACCGTCGTCGCCGTCACCGGCCTGGGCGTGACGGTGGCATTGTTGTCCGCGGTCGACCCGGCGCTCAGCCTGCTCGCCCTGCTCGGCCTGCCGGTGTACGCGGCCGGCCGGCGCGGAGACGCGCTGCTGCGGGCGGCCCGCGACGACACCACCGAACTGCTGCGCCGCGAACGCCGCCTCCACGAACTGTGCGTGACGCCGGAACCGGCCAAGGAGGTGCTGCTCGGCGCGTACACCCTCGACGACGACGCGAGCGCCCTGTGGGCGGAGGCGGCCCGCCGGGAGACCATCGCCCGGCTGCGCGGCGCCGCGTGGCAGTCCCTGGCCTGGCTGCTGTACGCGGCCGGGTTCGCCGGGGCGCTGCTGACGGTTGCGAGCCTGATCCGCGGCGGGCACGCCACCGTCGGCGAGGCGGTACTGGTCGTCTCGCTCGCCACCCAGCTCGAAGGGCAGTGGCGGATGGTGCTGGTCAGCCTGACGTCGGCGGCCGAGGCGGGCCGGGTGGTGTCGCACCACTGGTGGCTGCGGGAATACCGGGCGGCGTTCCCGGACGCCGGGGAACAACCGCCGGACCGGTTGACCACCGGGATCACCCTGCACGACCTCCGGTTCCGCTACCCCGGCGCGGACCGCGCGGCACTCGACGGGCTCACCCTGACTTTGCCGGCCGGCACGACGGTCGCGGTCGTCGGGGAGAACGGGGCCGGCAAATCCACCCTTATCAAGTTGTTGATCGGCCTGTACGAGCCGTCGTCGGGCACGATCACGGTGGACGGCCGCCCGCTGCCGGCCCTCGCGGTCGACGCCTGGCGATCACGGCTGTCCGGGGTGTTCCAGGACTTCGCCCAGCTCCGGATGCCGGTCCGCGAGACGGTCGGCGTGGGCCAGGTGTCGCACGTCCGGGACACCGCGGTGGTGGCCGAGGCGATCCGGCTGGCCGGCGCACCGTACGGCGACGACCTGCAGAAACGGCTCGGCGCGGCGTTCGGCGGTGTCGAACCGTCCCTCGGCCAGTGGCAGCGGCTGGCGCTGGCCCGGTCGTTGATGCGGACGGTGGCCGGGGCGCGCCGTCCGCTGTGCGTGCTCCTCGACGAGCCGAGCGCGGCCCTGGACCCGCTCGCCGAACACGAACTGTTCCAGCGGTTCGCCGCGGAGGCCGCCGCGGCGCGGGCCGAGGGCGCGGTGACGGTGCTGGTGTCCCACCGCTACACGACGGTACGGTCCGCCGACCTGATCGTGGTGTTGCGCGACGGCCGGATCAGCGAGCAGGGCACCCACGCGGAGCTGATGGCGGCCGACGGTGACTATGCGGTGGCGTACCGGCTGCACGAACGCGCTTACCGCTGAACGACCCCCTGCTGGGTGACCGCGCCATGTGACCTGTAGAAACAGTGCCGGCGCCCCGCTCGGAGGAGAGAAATGAACCACAGCTTTCCGGTATTCGGCCTACTCATGATCGTGATGATGGCGGGAATCGTCCTTTTCGCCATGATGGTCCCGGTGGCCATGGGGAAGATCCCCGTTCCGCAGGGGGCGATCTGGGGAACGGCCTCGACGCTGTCGAGGTACCGGTTCGCGGCTTTCTTCGGTGCGCTGGGGCTGTCGTTCGGGGCGGCCATGAACAGCATCATCTTCTTCGTCGGAAGCCGGCACTCTGATGCCGTCAGCGTGGCGGTGCCCGCGGGGATCGCTGCCGCCCTCCTCGCCGGCTGGGCAGTCATGATCGTCCGAGCCCGGTAGCAGGACGGCGCCGGCGGACCGTGGAGTGTGTCAGCCAGCTGAGCCTTCGCCCCCGGGCGCGTGTTTGATCACGCCGCCCACGATAAAGCTGCGGCCCATCGCCGCGTACCACCAAAAACGGCATGTCACGAAAAATCGCCTTATAGGTTACGTGCACTTGAACCGGGCTGCCTCCGCTTCGACGACACCGACCGGGCCGGTGCCCGGTGAGGACGCACAGTCGTAGACGGCGGTGACCAGGTCTGACCAGGTGGCGACGCTGCCGGTGCGGGCCGAGGGCTCCCCGGCGCAGGTGTACGTCGTCCTGGCGGTGATCACGTACGAGGCGGTGTAGGCGACGTACCGCCCGGCAGCGACGTTCGTGACCGTCAGCGTGGTGCTGACGGTGTCAGCGGTGTGCTCGGTGTTGCGGGCGACGGTGTCGATCTTCTCGATCCTGTCGGCGGCGAGTTTCGCGTCCAGGGAGGTGAGGGCCACCTCCGGGTCGACGCCGGGGGTGTCGACCTCGACGATGAGCATGTCGCCGGAGACACCGTCCCGGAGCCGGCCGATCGGTTTCAGGTCCAGTTCGAGATCCGCGCCGGAGGCCGCTTCGGTCACCTCGCCGACGGCGCTGAGAGTGGGAGTGGCCTGAACACCGGTCCAGGTGAACACCGGATCGGTGCACGGCGCCGGGCTGGTTGAGGTGGTCGGCTCGGGGACGACGGGGTTGGTGCCGGAGCAGCCGGCTACGGCGAGGGCACTCGCCGCGACTGCCAGGATCCGTCGGCGCACGGGCGGCACCTCTCTGTCGTCACATGCGGTCCCCCTACCGGAAGGTACCGGCCCGCGCCCCGGCCGCGGAGACGTTCGGGGCCGAACGCCGCTATCCCCGCGTGAACCCGCCCGCGACCAGCCGGACCTCGACGCCACCGCCCTGCTGGACGGCCGGGTTGGTGGCGGCGATCCGCAGGGCGGTGTCGAGGTCGGGCGCCTCGAGGACGTAGAAGCCCGCGACGACCTCCTTCGTCTCGGTGAACGGTCCGTCGGTCACGACGCCGCCACGGATCGAGGTCACCTCCGGTTCCAGCGCGAACGCGGCCCGGAGACTCCCGGACCCGATCAGCTCCTCGGCGTGCCGGTCGTGCGCCTCGGCGTCGCCCGCCATCGCGGCGTAGATCAACACTGCGTACTGGGCCATGGCTGTCTCCTCATGTCGTCCGTCGCCACCCCGTCGAACGAGCCGCATCGAGATCGACAGCTGCGCCGTCGTGGGTCTTTCGGGGCCGGCCACGGACTCCGGGTGGACGGGGCTGCCCGCTGGCGGCGCATCGATACCGTCGACTGTCATGAGGTCGCGGCGGTGGGATTCGTACTCCTGGGTGGTTCTTGTCGTGCTCGGCCTGGCCCTGCTCACCTACTGCACTGTTCGCCTCTTCGGGTCGCCGGCGGCCGGGAGCGTCGACTGGCGCACCGGGGCCATCGCCGGGGCGTTGGGTGGGATCCTGGCGAGCGCCGGGTGGATCGGGCGGACGCTGCGCCACGGCCTCGGCGAGATCATGCCGTGGCAGTGGTTCACCGTGGTGCTGCTGGCCATCGCGGTGATCGTGCCGCACAGCACCCCCGGCAAACACGGCCCGCCGCTGCGGCCGGTGGCGAGTGTCGAGGACGCGGCGCTGACCGCGTACAGCATCGTGGCGCTGGTCAGCACGGCCGTGGTTGCGTTCCTCTGGGTCGCCGGGATCCGGACCGCCCGGCCGGAGCCGCCCGCTCCGGAGTCGAAGGTGTCGTTGCCACGCTACAAACGCAAGGTCCGTCGGCGGCGCTAGGCACGTTTCGTGGTCAGGGTGCGAAGCCCATCCGCGTGGTGATTTCGGCCGCGCTGGACGCCCGAAATCACCACACCCGTGGTGGGTGTGGTGATTACGGGCGCGTCGGACGCCCGAAATCACCACACGGACCCTGATGACGAAACGTGTCCAGGGTCGGTCCTCAGGCGATGGAGTACGCGTTGACCGTCCAGTTTCCGCCGGTCAGGTGGGCGACGTAGCCGGGCCCCAGGATGCTGAAGCCGTCCTCCCCGGGTGCGGCCCCGTCACCGCGGTAGCCGCCGCCGATGTATGCCCCGAACGCCTCGTCCCAGCCGAAGGCCGACTTGGTGTTCGCGCCGGGCTGCAGGATCGCGTCGTAGGTGCCGTGGGTGCAGACCCCGTCCGCGAGGTGGACGCAGGCCGCACTAAGGCGTGAGAGCGGCCGGTCACTGCTCCGGGCGAGACGCGAACTGCGGGTAGAGGGCGGCGATCAGCTGCGGGTCGGCGAATCCGCGCTGGAAGGCCTCCCACGCGATCGGGTCCTTGTCGGCGGGCGGGCAGTTCTGCGGGATGCGGCTCGACGCGCGGACGAGGCCGCCGCCGTACCGCTCGAAGGCGAACTCGGCGTCGTCCTCCGCAAGCCCGAACTCGGCGGTCAGCGCCCGCACCACGTCGTCGAAGGCATCCGGGTGGGTGGCCAGCCGTGCGATCAGGTCGACCACGTCGGCCGGGGTGCGTCCCGGCGGCAGCGGAATCGTCAGATCGTCCGTCCACCCCGACATGTCGCCGTCCTTCCCGCGGTTACCGGATACCGCCGCCAAAATATCAAGTTCGCAGGATGGCGTCGGCGCAGCGTTGGGGGTCGTCGCTGAAGGGCAGGTGGCCGCAGCCGGGCAGCCGCACGTGGCAGGCCGCCGGCAGCACCGTCCGGGCGCGTCGTGCCTGGCTGCGGTAGGGCAGGATGCGGTCGCGGTCGCCCCACGCGATGGTCACCGGGGTGCGGGTGAGCGCGCCCGGCGCGTCGAACCTCCAGGGCCGCAGGCCGGTGAAGGCGTCCCGGGCCGCGTCGAAGCCGGGGGCGCGGGCCAGCGCGCGGGCGTCGGCGAGCGCGGCGCCCGGATCGAGCCGGCCGGGCCGGGCGTAGAAGGGCGAGCACAGCGCGGTGCGGCCTGCGGGGGACGCCATCAGCTTCGGGAGAAGACCATTGAGGTGTACGGCGAGATCACGCGCCGCGGTGACACTGGACTGGCACCATCGCCGTCCGGCCACGGTCCAGAAGCCGACGGGGGAGAAGGCGGTGACCGACCGCGCGTGCCCGCGCCGGCCGAGTTCCAGGGCGACGCCGCCGCCGAGGGAACTGCCGGCCACGGCGGGCCGGTCCAGTCCGATCTCGGTGAAGAACTGGGCGAGGCGGTCGGCGTACCCCATGATCGAGGTCCCGGGTCCCGGAGAGTGACCGAAACCGGGCAGGTCCAGGGTGATCACCTCGCGGACGGCGGTGAGCAGCGGCAGGAGCGGCGCCCACACGGCCTGATGGCTGCCGAGTCCGTGGATCAGGACGAGCGGCGCACCGTAGCCGGTGCGGATATACGCGAGGTCGCTCACCGGTCAACGATGGACCCGGATTCGCGCTGTGGGCAAGACCCGGAAACCTGTTGTTGACACGCCGCCAATAGCGATGTGATGGTACGCCGATGTCGTACGACTACGACGTCCTCGTCATCGGCTCCGGGTTCGGCGGCAGCGTGACAGCACTGCGCCTGACCGAGAAGGGCTACCGCGTCGGCGTCCTCGAGGCCGGCCGCCGCTTCACCGACGACCAGTTCGCGAAGACGTCCTGGCGGCTGCGCGACTACCTGTGGGCGCCCGCGCTCGGCTGCTACGGGATCCTGCGGCTCACCCTGCTCAAAGACGTGATGATCATGTCGGGGGCGGGCGTCGGCGGAGGTTCCCTCGGGTACGCGAACACCCTCTACGAGCCGCCGGAGGCGTTCTACGCCGACCCGCAGTGGGCCGGGATCACCGACTGGAAAGCCGAACTCGCCCCCTGGTACGACCAGGCGAAGCGCATGCTGGGAGTGACCGTCAACCCCGTCGAGACCGCATCCGATCACGCGCTGCGCGCCGTGGCCGAGCGGATGGGGGTGGCGCACACGTTCCGGCGTACCCCGGTGGGTGTGATCTTCGGAGAGCGCGAGGGGGCCGCCGTGCCGGACCCGTTCTTCGGCGGCGCGGGACCGGCCCGCCGCACCTGCACCCTGTGCGGCGCGTGCATGACCGGCTGTCGGGAGAACGCCAAGAACACATTGGTGAAGAACTATCTGTATCTGGCCGAACAGGCCGGTACGACGGTGCATCCGCTGACCACCGTCCGCACGGTCCGCCCGCTCCCGGACGGCGGCTACGCGATCGGCACCCGTCGCACCGGTGGGCGCGGGCGGCGCACGTTCACCGCGGGTCAGGTGGTGTTCGCCGCGGGCGCCCTCGGCACCCAACGGCTCCTGCACCGGATGCGCGACCAGGGCGTTCTGCCGCGCGTCTCGGCACGGCTCGGCGAACTCAGCCGCACCAACTCCGAGTCGATCCTGGGCGCGCGCACCCGCGACCGTGACCGCGACTTCACGCACGGCGTCGCGATCACCTCCTCGATCCACCCCGACCCGGTCACGCACGTGGAACCGGTCCGCTACGGGCCGGGCAGCAACCTGCTCGCGCTGCTCGCCACGGTGCTCGTCGACGAGGGCCGTCCGCGCTGGTGGGAGGCGCTGCGCCGGCTCGCGCGGGCGGGCCGTGACCTGCGCCTGTACGTCTCACCACGCCACTGGTCACGGGAGACGATCGTGCTGCTGGCCATGCAGCCGCTCGACAACTCGATCACCGTGTTCCGGCGTCGCGGGCGATTGACCAGCAGGCCCGGCATCGGCTCGCCGAACCCGGTGTGGGTGCCCGCCGCACACGACGTCGCCCGCAAGGTCGCGTCCGAAATCGACGGGGTGGCCATCGGCGCGGCGACGGAACTCGTCGGACGTCCGGTGACCGGGCACTTCATCGGCGGCTGCGCGATCGGCGAGGTGGTCGACCCCTACCTGCGGTTGTCCGGCCATCCCGGCCTGCACGTGATCGACGGTTCGGTCGTCGCGGCGAACCTCGGCGTCAACCCGTCCCTGACGATCACCGCGCTGGCGGAACGGGCCGTCGCGCTGTGGCCGAATCTGAACGATCCGGATCCGCGTCCGGCGCCGGGCGAGCCGTACCGGCGGGTCGACCCGGTCGCGCCCCGCAGCCCGGCGGTCCCCGCGCACGCCCCGGCGGCATTGCGGTCCCGCTCATGAGGATCGCGATCATCGGGGCGGGGTTCGGCGGGATCGCGGCCGCCGCGGAACTCCTGCGCACCGGATTCCGCGACATCGTGCTGCTGGAGAAAGGCGACCGGATCGGCGGGGTGTGGCGGGCCAACACCTATCCGGGATGCGCCTGCGACATTCCGGCGCCACTTTACTCGTATTCGTTCGCGCAGAATCCGCTGTGGAGCGGCCGTTTCCCGCCGCACCACGAGATTCAGCGATATCTGGAATCCTGCGCTGCCGACCTGGGCGTCACCCCGCTGATTCGGTTCGGTGTGGAGGTCGTCGCGGCGACCTGGGACGGCGCCCGCTGGCGACTGCAGACCGGCGCCGGTGACGAGATCGTCGCCGATGTGCTGATCCCCGCGGTCGGCCAGCTGTCCCGCCCGTCGACACCCGTTCTCCCCGGGGCGGAACTGTTTCGGGGAACCGCCGTCCACACCGCCGCATGGCACCCCGGCGTGCCGGTCGACGGGCAGCGGATCGCGGTCGTCGGCACCGGGGCCAGCGCCATTCAACTCGTCCCGGCGATCGTCGACCGCGCCCGGCACGTGACCGTTTTTCAACGCAGCGCCCCCTGGACGTTGCCGAAACCGGACCGTCGCTACGGGCGGGTGCGGCGGGCGGCGTACACGAGAATGCCGTTCCTGATGCAGGCGGCCCGCGCCGGAACCTGGGCCATGACCTGGGCGACCGGCCGGGCAGTGACCGGTGACCGGGTCGCGCTCGCCCTGATCAGGGGCGTGTCGACGGCGCAGCGCCGACTTCAGGTGCGCGACCCCGCGTTGCGCGCCAAGGTCACCCCCGACGAGCCGATGGGCTGCAAACGGGTCCTCTTCACCAACGCCTGGCTGCCCACCCTGGCCCGCCCCGACGTCACCCTGACCACCGAGAAGATCGTCGCCGTGACCGAAACCGGCATCCGCACCGCGGACGGCGCCGACCATCCGTGCGACGTGATCGTCTACAGCACGGGATTCGCCGCGACTGATTTCCTGGCCCCGATCACGGTGACCGGCCGCGACGGTCTCCTGTTGTCGGAGGAATGGCGCGACGGCGCCCACGCCCACCTCGGAATGACGGTTCCCGGATTCCCCAACATGTTCCTGATCTACGGCCCGAACACCAACACCGGCAACACGTCGGTGATTTACTTCCACGAGGCGCAGGCCCGGTGGATAGCGCAGGCCCTACGGCTGGCTTCGAGTCCTTTGGAGGTACGCCGTGAGCGCGCCGAAGCCTACGACCGCGAAATCCAGTCCCGCCTGGCCGGAAGTGTGTGGACGGGATGCCAGAGCTGGTACCGCACCGCCGCCGGCCGCGTCGTGACGAACTGGCCCGGAATGGCCGCCGAATACCGCCGCCGCACCGCCCGCCCCGACCCCGGCGACTTCCTCCACCCGTAGCCTTCCCGGCGGGGGAGGATTCGCGTTGAGCGCATTGGCAAAGTTGGAACGGTGGAGTTGGCGTCAGATCGGCGAGCCGGAGAATCCGAGCGCCGGTCCGGTGCACCTGCTGTTCGCGGACGGCAGCGGCATTCTCATCGAAGGCCGCAGCGACTGGTCTCTGGAGATGACGGAGACCACGCGGGAAGACGACGCGTGGCGTGCCCGATTCGATTACGACGTGGAGGGGTCGCGGTGGTCGGTACGGGACGCCTCCCGCGAGTCGCCGTTCCTGCCGGTTCTGGGAAGACGGCTGACCAGCCTGGAACCGATCCACAACGAGGTCGGTGAGGTGACCGGTCTCCGGCTGGACTTCGACGGCCGGCTGATCACCCTGAACATGTGGCAGGGTGAGGTCACCGCCGGCCCGGTGCGTCGCTGACCGGGTCCGGACTGAACTGGGCGAAGTCGTCCAGGCGGCTGAACGGCACCACTTTCGCCGCCACGGTCGGGTGGCCCTCCAGACGTGCCTTGAGGAGGCGGTGCATGCCGTCCAGGACAGTGAGCCCGGTCGGACGCTGGAGGACGTGGATCGGGAACGCCAGATCGGCTGACGTCGTTCGCGCGTACTGAACAGTGAAGGTTGTGGGGTGTTGCGCGACGGCCTCGGGAGTCAGCACGAACGGTCGTCCTCCGAAAGACCACAGGGGGAGTCGCAGATGCCATGCGAGATCAGCGGTGGGCACCCGCGTCACCGGGAGCTCCAGGCTCCACAGGCGCTCCCGGTCCCACAGGAAGTCGAGCACCACGGCGTGGAGCGCCGGCGGCATGGCGTGGAGAAGCGGGAAAGGAGTCCGCACGAACGTCAGTCTGCCCCTCCCCGTCCACCCGTCGAAATCGCGTTGAGGGGGCGTGTCTCCGGCCGCCCGATCCGCTGCTTCCCGTGGTCCGCGGCATCCTCCAGCGGGACGGCGCCATGGCGGCGCTCCGGCATATGCGCAGAGCCGTGCCGCAGCTGTCACTACTGGAGGTCAAGGACTACGTCGATGCCGTCCGGGACGGGGGTGAACCCGCAGAGGAGCTGATCAGCCGCACCCGCGACAAGCCTCGGCGCACGTATTTCGCCATCGAGACCCTCGCCGGCCCGGTGCGGCAGGCATCAGAAGATCGATGACCGTGGCACGATGCGAGCCGTGCGTCCTGGACCCTTCATTCTGGCGGCTTCGACGTTGTTCGCCGCGGCGCATGTGGCCGGGGTACTCCTGGCGGTGCCGGTCTGGCGTTACGCGGAGGTGGCGAGCCTCGGGCTGGCTCTCGTCCATGCCGTGCTGGTGGGGCTGCCCGCACCTCGGTGGGCGGTGCCGGCCTTCCTGACGGTGTTGCTCGTGGATGCGGTGCGGACTGTTCCGGCCGTGCCCGGCGACTCCTACGGCTGGCAGGTGCTCAGCCCCGGTGACGCCGCTGACGTGCCGTCCGGGTTCGAGGTCGCGCTGGCCGCATGCTGGGCGCCGATCGTCGCGGTCGTACTGCTGCTGATCGCGTGGCGCCCCTGGCCCCGCCCGTCGCGGGCGGTTGCGGTGGCGGCGCTGCTCACGGGTTTCCTGGTCACCGGCTATGCAGCGGTACGGGCTTCCGCCTCGGGCAGCGCCGATGACGTGTGGACGGTGAGCTTGGCGGTGCTGCCTGCCGTGGCGCTCGGGCTGGCCGGCCTGGCCCTCGCGATGGTGCTGGCGGGGACAGGGGATCGGCTGGCTGCGGCCGGCGCGCTGTTGTTGACGGTCGTCGCGTTGCCGAACATCGATTCCAGCATCGCGGGTGTTCTGCTGCCCTACAACGTCCAGCAGAGCACCGGGCTGTTCGGCTGGGATCTCATCAGGCCGTCCCTGTCACTGCCTCAGCCGATGCCGGCGTTGACGACAGCCCTGGAGATGACCGCGTACCTGCTGATGGTCGCCGGACTCACCGGGCGCCGATCCAGGCAGGACGCTTGACCGGCGCGATCGGTATCGTGCCGGAATGGACGAGGGCGGAGCGGTGGGGGACGGCCCGCCGGCCGACGGGATGCGGTTGTCCGTTCGGATACGACACGACTTCACGGTCGGCGCCGCCGATCGTCTGCTCGCCGCGGCCCGGCGGACCCATCGGCGGCTCAACCCGGATGCGAGCGCGGACGACGCCGCGACGATGGTGACGTCGGGGCGTGATTAGCCGTCGGTGTTCTTCTTCACGGTCGCGGTGATGAACGAGTCGGCCTCGACCGTGGTGCCCGCCTTCGGATCCTGCGACAGGACCACCCAGTTCGCGTCGATCACCGGCAGCCGGTTCGCGCCCGTGGCGTCCTTCGCCGGTGCCACGTGCAGGCCCGCGGCACGCCACAGGTCCTGCGCCGACTGGTAGTCCAGGCCGACCCCGTCCGGCACCTTGATCTTCGCGGCTTTCGGCGCCGGCGCGGCGGTCGTGGTGCTTTCCGGGGCGGCGGATGTGGTCACCACCGTGGTGGTGACCACGGGAGCCGGTTCCGCGGGGTCGTCGGGCGACCCGCAGGCGGCAACCGCCAGCAGCGTCATGACGGTCAAGCCCAGCGTGAGGCGTCGAGCGATCATGTTTCCCCAAACGATCGGTGTCCCTGATGTCCAGAGTCTCAGGCGTCACCGGGAACGTGCGACACACATCGCGGCCGTCATGGAGTGAAGAGTGCGGCAGGGACGGCCTGGTGCAGCCATTTCTCGGACTCGTCGAGAGTCCAGCCGAGCTCGTCGGTACGCAAGAAGTATGCCGTGTTGGACAGGTGCAGCCAGAGCAGGTCGGTGGCGTGCCGGGCGTCGACGCCGTCGCGCAGGGCGCCCATCTCGGCCAGCCGGTCCGCGGTCACCCGCAGAGCGCCCCGCAGGCCCTCGTGGGCGATCTCCTGGATCTGCCGGACCCCGTCGTCCTGGGGTGCGGCGGCGGCGACCTGGCGCATCAGCCCCGACCACACCTCGAACCGCTGGCGCGTGGCGGTGATCAGGAAGCCGACGAGGGCGGCCGGGTCGGTGATCGTCGCCAGGTGGGCGACGGCTTCGGTGTTGTCGTCGGTGTCGACGCCGTTCTCGATGAGGGCGCGCAGCAGGCCGCTCTTGCCGCCGCCGGCCGCGTGTACCCAGGCGACCGAGACGCGGGCCTCGGCCGCGATGTCGCCGACCTTGGTGGCGAAGTAGCCCTGCTCGGTGAAGAGCCGGCGTGCGGCTTCGAGGATTGCCCGCCGGGTCTGTTCGGCGTTCTCCGCCCGTCTGGTACCCACTCCGAGATCCTACTCACTAGAGTGGTGTCAAGTGAGTGGAGTACAGTCCACCGGCATGCGAATCCTGTTCACGGCCGTGCCCGCTTTCGGCCATGTCCTGCCCCTGCTTCCGCTCGCCAAGGCGGCCCGTGCGGCCGGCCACGAGGTGGCTCTGATGACGCACGCCTCGATGGGGTCGGCGGCGCCGTCGATCCCGCTGCTGCCCGGCGGCCCGAGCACGCCGGAGATCCTGGCCGACGTCACCCGGCGTACCGGCGGCGACGCGATGACCGACATGGCGGCCTTCGCCGTCGAGTACTTTGTGGAGACCCGGCTGCGCGCCGGTGCCGCGGAGGCTCTGCGCGCCGCCCGCGATTTCGGGCCCGACCTTGTCGTGGCGGAGATGTCCGACTATCTCGGTCAGTTCGTGGCGGCGGCCCTCGGGGTCCGCTGGGCCGCGCACGGCGCCACCCTGCCCCTGATCGAGCCGCTCGCCGCCCAGTTCGGGGCGCGGGCCGCCGAGCGGTTCGCCGACCACGGCGTCACCCCCACCGCGGCGTTCGCCTACGTCGACCCGTGGCCGGACAGCCTGATCCGGGACAGCGACCGCTACTTCGCCCCGCGCGTCCCGGTCCGGCCCGAGGCGCACACCGGCGAGGGCGCGGCGTGGGTCCCGCCGGTCTTCACCGGCCGAGAGGATCGCCCGACGGCGCTGCTCACGCTCGGGACGGTCGTCGAGGATCCGGCGGTGCTCACCCGCGCCGTCGCGGCGACCACCGCCCTCGACGTCAACGTGCTGCTCGCCCCGCACACCGCGGAAGACCTCGATCTAAACAAGATCGACCCCGCACGGGTACGCGTAGCCGGCTTCGTCCCGATGCACGACCTGCTCGCCGTCTCCGACCTGGTGGTGTCCGCCGCGGGTGCCGGTACCGTGCTGTCCACGCTCGCCGCCGGGCTGCCGATGGTGCTGCTGCCGCTCGGCCTGGACAAGCCGGTCAACGCCGAGCGGGCGGCCGCGACCGGGGCCGCCCTCGTCGTCGACGATCCCGACGATCCCGACGAGATCGGAGCGGCGGTCGCGAAGGTGCTCGCCGACGACACCTACCGTGCGTCGGCCCGGGCGGTGGCCGCCGAGATCGCGCGCACCGACAGCCCCGCCCAGGTGCTGGAGAGACTGATCTGACGAGCACCGCGCCCGAGACGATCAGATCCAGCCGTTGTCCCGGGCGCGGTGGGCGGCCTCGATCCGGTTGCGGGTGCCGGTCTTGCCGATCGCCGCGGACAGGTAGTTGCGGACCGTGCTCTCCGACAGGTGCAGACGGGACGCGATGTCGGCGACCGTCGCGCCACCCGTGCCCGCGGCCAGCACGTCCCGTTCCCGGTCGGTCAGCGGGTTCGGGCCCGCCGACAGGGCCGCCGCGGCCAGCGCCGGATCGATGACCTTCTCGCCGGCGTCCTGCAGCATGGCGCCGATGCGGCCGGCCCGGACGGCGTCGGCGGGCGGGCCGCCGAAGAGGGTCGCGGTGCCGCTGTCCGGTCCGATCAGGCCGAGCATGACGGCGATCGTGGTGGTCTTGCCCGCGCCGTTCGGGCCGAGCAGGGCCACCAGGCTGCCCTTCGTGATTGACAGGGCGACGTCGTCGACGGCTCGGACCGGTCCGAACCGGCGGGTGATTCCGGTGAGGCGTACCGCCAGGTCATTCATGACGATCACGCTAGAAGTGGGGGAGGGGGCACCGGCAGATCCGTCGATACACGGCCGGGCGTGACAAATGCACCGAGACTACTGATCGAGAAACATCAATGTTAACGTTCGCCTTCCACCGTCTCCCCATCCCCATGGAGATTCCGATGTCCCCACGTGACAGGCTCGTCCCCCTGTCCGCGTGCGCGGCCCTCACCGCCACGCTCCTGTTCGCCCCACCCGCATTCGCGGCCACCACCATCACGGTCGCCGCCGACGGCAGCGGCAACTACACCACCGTCCAGGCCGCGGTCGATTCCGTCGCGGCCGGCAACACCACCGCCGTGACGATCAACATCAAGCCGGGTACGTATCGCGGCGTCGTCACCATCCCGGCCACCAAGCCGTACCTCACCCTCGTCGGCACCGGCACCGCCGCCACCCAGTCGGTGATCGTCGAAGGGCACGCGGCCGGGCAGACCAAATCGGACGGCAGCACCTACGGCACGTCCGGCAGCGCCACCGTGTTCGTCAACGCCAACGACACGGTGATCCGCAACCTGACCATGTCGAACGACTTCAACGAGGCGGCGTACAACCTCGACGCCGAACAGGCGGTCGCGGTCAACACCTCCGGCGACCGGGTCCAGTTCGACAACGTCCGGATCCTCGGCAACCAGGACACTCTGCTGGTCAACTCGCCGAGCGCGTCGACGGTGCGGCGCCTCTACGTGCGGAACTCGTACGTGGAAGGCGACGTCGACTTCATCTTCGGCCGCGGCACGATGGTCTTCCAGAACGGGACGGTGCACTCACTGACCCGCGGATCGTCGTCGAACAACGGCTACATCACCGCCGCAGCCACCGACATCAACAACAAATTCGGATACCTTTTCTGGGGTACGACGCTGACCAGCAACGCCCCGGCGAAAACGGTCTACCTGGGCCGTCCCTGGCACCCGAGCGGCGACGTCAACGCCCGTGGTCAGGTGCTTTATCGCGGGGTCAGCATGGGCGCACACATCCGCGACGACCCGTGGACCGACATGTCGGGCTTCTCGTGGAAGGACGCCCGGTTCTCCGAGTACAGCAGCACCGGCGCGGGCGCCGTGGTCAACAGCAACCGCCCGCAGATGACGGCGTCCACCGCCACCCAGTACGTCCCGACGGCGTACCTGGCCGGCTCCGACGGCTGGAACCCGATCCGCTGATCCCGCGCCGCCGGCCATGTGTCGCTGAAGGCCGCCGGAACAAGAGCCGCGTCCCGGCCGCAAGAGCGCCGGGGCGCGGCTTCCGCCCGGGACGTCACACCGCCCGTCAACTCTCCGAGGGCGCCGGCGGGGAATCGGTGGCGAGGGCGGCGAGGACCCGGTGGCTCAGGGTCTCGTACTGGTCGCGGATCCGCCACGGCCCGGTCGGCGGGCGGGGCAGCGGCACCCCGCCGACAACCGTCTCGTAGGGGTGGAACTGGTCGGCGGTGAGGTCGGCCGTCCGGCCGTCGGGCAGCCGGTTCCAGAAGTGGTGACCGACTTTGACGCCGTCGACGAGAACCTCGCCGAGGATCAGGTCGCCACCGAGCAGATCCTGGACGACGAGTGCGGTCACGTTGCACTGGCCGCGGGCCGGGTTGCCCGGGTGCCAGTCCGCCAGGTCGTGCGGGTCACAGGTGTCGGCACCCCAGGCGGCGCGCAGCAGCGGCCGCAGCCGCTCCAGGTCGATCGCCGGGCCGATGATCGTGTCGGTTGTCATGCGTTCACCGTGGAGTCTCGACCAGGTCGAGAGTCAAGGCCGGCGAAGGCTCCCGGCGAGCGGTAACGCCCGCGGGGGCAGTGTTGATCAATCGCCGGCCGGTCCGGCCCCGGATTCGTCGATCACCGCCACCCGGCCACCCTATCGATCCGTCTAGCATCGTCGGCATGGCGACGCGGCTGGTGCAGATGAACATGAAGGCTAGGGACGACGTCACCCTCGGCGCGTTCCGGGCGCAGGCGCTCGGCTGGGAGACGTCCAGCGAGGGGCCTGGCGTGACCAACCTGGAGCCGGCCGGTCTCGACTGTATCGGGCAGGGTGACGACGTGTCGTGGGTGATGACGGCCGACCCGGAGGGCAGCGAATTCTGCCTCCTCACGCCGGCATGATCGCCCAGGAGTGGGCCCGGGAACTGGAGCGACTCGACCGGAACGTCTCGTCCGGCCGGCTCTCGCCGGACACGGCGACGCTGACGGAGCTGATGGGTGTCTATGCGGTTCCCGGGGTGAGCTTCGCGGTCGGGGACCTGAGCGGTGAGGTGTGGGCGGCCGGATTCGGCACGGCCGGCACGGGACGACCGGTGACCGCGGAGACCGGGTTCGCGGCCTGCTCGATCAGCAAGCACGTCACCGCGTTCGGGGCGCTGCGCCTGGTCCAGCAGGGGGTTCTCGAGCTTGACGGGGACATCGGCGGGCACCTCACCTCGTGGCGGCTCCGGGACCGGGCGGGGCACCCCGCGAACGTCACCGTCCGGCAGCTGCTGGCGCACACCGCGGGACTGTCGGACACCTGGTACCGCGGCTATCCCGCTGATCAGACGCCGACACTGCTGCAGGTGCTGGACGGCAGCGGGCCGGTGACCACGCCGCCGGTCCGGGCGACGATGCTGCCGGGGAGCCGGTTCCGGTATTCGGGAAGCCACTACACCGTGCTCGAACAACTGATGGTGGACGCGACCGGGACTTCGTTCGAGGAGCTCATGCGTACCCTCGTGCTGGAACCTCTCGCGATGAGCGGCAGCAGCTTCGACCAGGGGTTTCCGCACCGCCGGCCGGATCTGGTGGCGCACGGCCACCACGGCGGCGGCGTCCCGGTGCCCGGCGGCCGGCGCACCCAGCCGGAGAAGGCGGCGGCCGGGTTGTGGAGCACGCCCGCCGATCTGATCCGGCTCGACCTGGAGATCGCCCGCGCGGTCGCCGGGGAGTCGACGCTGCTGGACCGCGAACTGGCCGATCAGATGCGGACGCCGGCGATTCCGGGTGGCGGCTACGGGCTGGGCACCGAGACCGGCGAGCGGTGGGGGCACACCGGGCAGAACGTCGGGTACACCTGTTTCTCCTACGTGTGGCCGGACCGCGGCATCGCCGTCGCCGTGATGACGAACTCGGAGGACGGCTGGGAGGTGCTGGCCGCTGTCCGTGCCGCGGCCGACCGGCTCTACGCCGTCACGCCCGTCGACCGGGGAACCGCGGCCGCCGGCCGGTACTTCCTGCGCGACGACTACCCGGTCGACATCACGGTCACCGACGACGGCGTGACCTTCGCCGCGCCCGGTCAGCGCCCGGTCGTGCTGACATCCACCCCGGACGGCTACCACCACCCGGGACTCGACCTGGCGATCCGCTTTCCCGGGCCCGGCGTCGTGGAACTGCGTCAGGAGGGCACCGTACAGACCGCGGCATCCCGGCCGTAGGCCACGGCGATAAGATCCGGCTCCGCTTTCGAAGGAGCAAATCCGTTGAGACGTACGCTGCTCCTGCTGCTCGTCCTCGCGGCAACCGGCGCCTGGCTGATCGCCGGCGCGGACCAGGGCCTGCGGCGTGAACACGTCGTCGCCACCGGGGTTCCGCTCGACGTGGTGCACCCGTCCGGGGACGGCCGGCGGCCGGGTGTCGTGGTCGCGCACGGCTACTCCGGATCGGCGAGGATGATGGCCCCGTTCGGCGACAGTCTCGCCGCCCGCGGCTACGTGGTGGTGATGCTCGACTTCACCGGCCACGGCGCGAACACCCGGCCGATGGCTCCCGGCACGACGGACATGCTGCAGCCGGACCTGGACGCGGCCGTCGCCCACCTGCGGTCGCTGCCCGACGTCGACCCGTCGAAGATCGCGCTGGTCGGGCATTCGATGGGCGGTGGCGCCGTCACCCGGTACGCCGCCGCCCACCCCGACATCACCGCGACCGTGGCGATCTCCATGCCGGACGCGACAGTCGCCACCGCCGAACAGCCGGCCCGCCTGCTCACCATGGCCGGCGCGCTGGAATTCCCCAGTTTCCGCGCGGTGGCGACCAGCGTCGCCGGGGCCCGCGCCGACCGCGAGGCCCGGATCGTCTCCGGCGTCGAACACATCACCATTCTGTTCGCCCCCGAAACGCACCGGGAAACGGCCGCGTGGCTCGACAGCGCTTTCGGCGGCGCACCGGACAACGGTGCGATCCCCTTTCCCGGCCGCCGGCTCACGGGCGCGATGCTGCTGGTTCTGGCGTTCTTCATCGGCCTGCACCCCTTGGCGTCGCTGCTCGGCGGAACACCCGGCACCCCGTGGCCACGCCTCCCCTCTCTGGCCGCCACGGTCCGCGTCGTAGCGGTGACGACCACGGCCGCCGTGCCCAGCGCGGTGATCGCCCGTTTCCTGCCGACGAATCACCTGCCTCTGGCGATTGCCGGCTACGTCGCCGGTTTTGCCGCCGTCTGCGGGACGCTGCTTCTCGCGTACGCGAGAAAGAGATCCCGCGGCACCCGGCGCAACCGGCCCCAGCTTTTGGTCGTGCTCCCGTATGCGATCCTCGCCGCCGGCGCCCCGGTGCATTTCGGCCTGACCCACGCGTGGCCGGTCGGCCCCCGCTGGTGGCTCCTTCCGATCGTCTGGGCCGGTTTCGCGCTGCTCGCCTACGGCGCGGAACTGTCGGCCGACGACAACCCGCTGCTCCTGCTGCCCATCGCGGCGGTGGTCGTGGTCGTCCTGGTGGCCGCCGCCGCAGTCAACCTGACCAGCGGGTTCGTGGCGCTGATCGTGGCCCCGATGATCGCCCTGCTGATCTGGCAGGCGTTGTGGAGCGTCGTTCTGCGCCGCTTCGCCACACCCACCTGGCTGATCGCCCTGACCGGTTCCGCGGTGGTCGCCTGGCCGCTGGCAGTGGCCCTGCCCCTCACCACCTGACCGTTCTCGGCTATTCGTCGGCCTCGTCGCACCGAGCCTGGAAATGGAATGCCGAGTGGTACGCCGACGGCGGGACGACCAGGCCGTTGATGTCGACGAGAGCCGCGAGCCTGGCCTCCGCCGCCTCCGCGGTGGTGACGTCGTCGAGGGAGACCCGGAGGCCGCCGAACGGGAGCCAGGCGTCGGCGCTGATCGGGTCGATGCCGAGGCCGTCGAGGTCACCGGTCAGGGTGGCGCGGACGTGAAGGTCGGTCCCGCGCTGGTCGAGCACCTCCAGGTCGATCAGGTCGTACTGGTGGTGCTGGAAGAAGTAGACGCTGCACTCGGCGGGCTCACCGAGGGCCTTGACGACCTGGCCGGTCATGGCGTGCCAGTCAGCGCCGGGCAGCGGCAGCCAGTCGACGTCCAGGAAGACCGGGCTGTCGCCGTAGTCCCGCTCGACCTCGGCGAACGGGAACCGGAAGCTCCACGTCAACGCGGGTGGCAGACCGATTCCCGTGTTGTCGAAGAGCAGGCCGGCCCAGCTGCCGCCGGGTATCGGGACCAGGTCGTCAAGGCTCAGAGCGTCCTCGTCGTCGGCCACACCGGGACTATGCCACGACCCGGTGCGGCCGATCCGGTCAGCCGCCGTGGAGTTTCGGGGCGCCTACCGTGTAGAGCAGGGTGGCCAGGGACGCGGCGACGTACACGGCGCCGAGCAGTTTGGACTTCATGGGATCACCTCCTCTCGACAGGGACGACGGGAGCGACGCAGGCGCCGGGTGGGCGGCGCCGGCGTGCGGAGTGCATCGCGCCGGCCAGGGCCGCTACGACACCGGTGGCTATCAGGATGTCGCCGGGGCTGACCACGGCGCGCAGGACCGGCACCGGGATGACGTCGGCGAGGACGGTGAGGCGGCTGTCGGCGTCTGCGGGTTCGTTCCTCGGCGTCTCGCTGGGGGTGGACGCCCCGGCGGCAGCGGCGGCGGTGGGGGAGTAGGGCATCCGGCCGTTCGCCAGGATCGCCGTGCCGTTGAGGAGTACGCCGAGCAGGATCGCCGCCCCGGCCGCGCGGAGCACCGGCCGCCGTTGGCGCAGGTTCACCGCGATCCAGGTGATGACCAGGGCGAACGCGGCCGGGATCCAGTGTGTGGCCACCTGCGCGGCCACCGCTACCCAGAGCAGCCACAACGCGCGGGGCCGCAGAGTGGCCAGGCCGGAGGGGCGGCCGCCCACGGCGTACCCGATCAGGATGCCGGTGATGATCGGCGCCGCGAGGAAAACGACCGTGGTGTAGGACACGGCTCAGGGTGCCACGAGTTGGTTCTACTGTGGGGGCCGGGCGAGCGGAGGACGATGATGATGGAGCGATCACCGGCGGTGGTGTCGATCTCGTGGGGGAGCATGCGGGTCGACGGGCTGCCGGACGGCAAGGACTACATGCTCTACCCGGGTGGCGGGCGTCCCTGGGACTGGACGGTGAGCGGCACCCGGCACAGCCCGGGCATCCAGCCCGCCGACGTGGAGGAGCTGCTGGCGCACGGGGCTACCGTCGTCGTGCTGTCCCGCGGCATGGATCTCAAGCTCGAGGTGGACCCACGGACGCTCGCGTTGCTGGCGGAGCGCGGCGTGCCGGTGCATGTGGTGCAGACCGAGGAGGCGGTTCGTGTCTACAACGAGCTGGCCGAGACCGAGGCGGTCGGCGGCCTGTTCCATTCGACCTGTTGACGACGTTCGGTGCCGTCCACCTTCCCAGGCGGCACCACGGGTGATCTGCTCGATCGGGTGAATCGGGCGTTTCCCGGTCGTGGCCTGCCGCCTATCCTGGACCACGTGACGACCACCGGCACCCAGGAACGTCAGCCGCGCCCCTCAGAGGGTTTCGCTGCGAAGCTCGGCCTGCCCGCTCGTGAGCTCACCGCCGTGGATGTCGCCGACTTCAAGGCGTGGATGCGTGCCGGCGACAATGCGCAAGCCGCCCTCGATGCCGAACAGACCCCGCCGCCTGCACCAGCTGGACGCTGAAGAGCCATTGACCGCGTGTCCAATACGGACAGCCCCACTCGGGTCCTCGATGCCAGTGCCCTCGTGGAGCTCTTCGCCGACCACCCCCGGCTGATGCAGTTGCTCGACCTGGCGGCTGACGGGCGTGTCGTTGTCGCTGTCCCTGCGCTTGCCGTTGCCGAAGCACAGGTGGTCCTCGCCGCGACCCCGGCCACGTGGGACTACATCCTGACCTGTCACGGTGTCACCGAGCTCCCGCTGTCCGTGCACACCGCTGTCGCTCCCGTTTGACGTCGGCCAACGGGAGCGACAGGACCTGCGTGATCATCAGGCAGACCGGCGCGGGACTCCACCGTCTAGGATTGCCGGTCATGATCAATGCGCAGGAGATCCTGGCCGAAACCGATTGGGCGGGGCTGGAGCACGGCCACGGGCCCGCCGGTGACGTGCCGGAGCGGTTGCGGGCGCTGCTGAGTGAGGATGCGGCGCAGGTCGACGCGGCGATCACGTTCCTGCACCACACCCTGCTCTTCGAACAGCTGGTCCACTCGGCGACCCTGCCCGCCGCCCGCTACGTGGCCGGGGTGCTGACCGATTCCCGCACCGCCTTCGTGTTCACCGAGACCGGCGAGGACGCCCCACAGCCGGTGCGCCGGTCGCTGCTGAACTGGCTCGACCGGGTGGCCGCGGCGATCCTGCTGAACGATGAGGGCGAGAACCCGGAGGCCGACGACGCCCGGCCGCACCTCATCGAGCTTTATCCCGCGGTGGCCGGCCGTTTCACCGACGACCTTCCCGGGGTACGCGTGATGGCCCGGATGACCGCCCTGACGATGCTGGACGCCGACCTGCCGGAGTTCACCGCCCTGCGGTCCGCGGCGGTGCCGTCGCTGACCGCCGAGCCGGAGCTGCTGTCCGAGGACGAGCGTGAGGTGTTGGCGATCCTCCTGGAGGAGTGGCAGGAGGCGGAGAAGCTGGACGCCCTGCTCGCCGGAAGCGAGTCCTGGCTGTCGCGGACGATCAAGCGGTTCCGGGGCCGGCCGTGACGACGATCTTCCCCAGCGGGTGGCCGCGGGTGTAGTCGACGGCGGCCCGGACCGCCTCGGCCAGCGGATAGGACCGGGCTATCACCGGCGCCAGTTCGCCGGTGGCCGCCGCTTCGGCGACCCGGTTCATCCCGCCCATGTCCCAGATGAAGTGCAGCTCCACGTCGTCGCGTCCGAGCTGCTCGGGCGTCGGCTCCGGATAGATGATCGAAACCAGTCGGCCGCCGGGTCGCAGGGCACGGGCCGCGTCCGGCAGCCGGTCGGCGAAGTGGACCAGGTTGAGCACCGCGTCGACGCCGGCCGGATAGCCGGCCGGGTCGTGGCCGATGACCTCGTCGGCGCCGAGGCGGCGAACAAGCGCGGCGCCGTCCTCGGTCGCGGCGGTGGCGGTGATCTTCGCTCCGGCGGCGGCCAGCAGGGGCAGCACGGTCGTGCCCACCGCGCCGGTGGCCCCGATCACCAGCACGGATTCGCCCGGCTTGAGCGCGGCCGCGTCCATGATCGACAGAGCGGTGGTTCCGGCGATCGCGAGGGCTGCGGCTTTCTCCGGGGGTACGCCGGACGGGCGTCGCGCCAGCGCCGGTGTGCCGGCCTCGAAGACGGCGAACTCGGCCAGCGCCCCGGTGCTCAGCGAGGCGTCCTCCCCGGGCAGCAGTCCGGCGAACGAGCGGGGCAGCGCCTGGCCGAACACCTCGTCGCCCACCTGGTAGGCGGTCACCCCGGGCCCGGTCTCGGTGACCGTTCCGGCGAACTCGTTGCCCAGCACGTACGGGAACTCCAGCCGCAACGCCTCCCCGAACGCGCCGGTGATCGCCCGGATGTCGGTCGGGTTGAGGGTGGCGGCGGCGATCCGCACCTGGATCTGCCCGGGTCCGGGGTGCGGCACCGGCAGGTCCGCGATCACGAGTTCCTCGGGCTGCCCGTAGCCGGTGGCGACCAGGGCCTTCATCGTCCTGTCAGTCATGGGAGAACCGTACGAAGCAACAGATGCGTCAGTCGATGCTCATCTGAGTCAACCAGTTATCCTTCTGCCTCATGGATGTGGTTGCTGAGGTGCTCGAGGTCTCCGGGGTCACCGGCACGATCGGCGCCCGGATCGAGGCGGGCGGCACTTGGGCGCTCCTCAACGACGACTACCCGGGTGCGGCGCTGCACGCGATCACGGCCGGCAGCGCGTGGCTGACCCGGTCCGGGCACGAGCCGCTCGAACTGCTCGCCGGTGACGTGGTGCTGCTGGCGGCCGGGATCCCGCACACCCTCGGTGACGATCCCCGGTCACTGCCGGTGGTCTGCGATCCGGTGGCGCTGGCCGAGGCCCGCCGGACCGGTGCGGCGATCCGGCTCGGCGACGGGGTTCCGCGGACCCGGGCGGTCACCATCCAGTACGACTGCGATCACACCGCCCGGACCCAGCTGCTGTTCACGCTTCCGGAGCTCATCCACGTGCGCGCCGACGCGGGGGCGGCCGGGTTCGACGACACGGTCCGGATGCTGGGCCGGGAACTCGCCGACCCGCAGATCGCCTCCACCGCCGTCCTGAACAGCCTGGTCGACGTGGTGATGATCCAGGTGCTGCGGGCCTGGCTGTCGACCCGGCCGGCCGAGCAGCGCGGCACGTGGCTGGGCATGCTCGACGATCCGATCGTGCGGAACGCCCTGGAGCACCTGCACGCCGACCCGGCCCGGCCGTGGACGACCGCGTCGCTGGCCACCGCGATCGCGGTGTCCCGGGCGACGCTGTCCCGGCGGTTCCCGGCGGCCGTCGGGCAGAGCCCCGGCGCCTACCTGACCCAGTGGCGGATGGACCTGGCGGCCGCCCGCCTGCGCCGCACCCGCCAGTCGGTGGAGTCGATCGCCGCGGCGGTCGGCTATCAGTCGGTGCCCGCCTTCAGCCGCGCCTTCACCCGCTCGCACGGAGCCGCGCCGGGCCGCTACCGGTCGTCCGCTACAGAACGCTGAGGGCAAGCTTGGTGACGCGGAGTTCCTCCGCCTCGGTCCAGTCGCCCTCGGTGAACGCCAGCCAGAGGATCTTGTCACTGGAGGCGGCCAGGATTCCGGTGCCGCCAATGTCGTCGGACCCCACCGGCAGCTGGAACGCCAGCACCGGCAGATCGTGGGTCATCGCCCCGCATCGCAGCCCGACCTGCATCAACGGGTGATCCTCCGTCTCGGCCGTGCCGCGCAGTGTCAGCACCACCTCGCGGACCGTCGACGATCCCCGGGTCAGGGTGGCCTCGTGGACGTACGCCACACCCATCGCGCCCAGGACGGCATCGGTCTGCGTGACGGTCCCGGCGATCCACGGGAACGGGTGGGCGCAGTCGACCGGACTCGGCGTCGCCGTGCAGGCCGCCGCATCGTACGCCGCAGCAGAGTAGTCATGGACGTCGTCCGGGCTGTCCGGCCAGACCTGGCGAACCTGCAGCAGCCCGCTGGTCGTCTCCGGCAACTCGGTGCGGCAGGCCGGTGCCGACGCCGCCGCGGAGGGCGACGCCGCCGGGTGCGCCTCGGAACAGCCCGCGACCAGGAGCAACAAGGCCGCTGCCAGCCGGGGGAGGTGGCGCATCACGCGGCCGCGGGCATCTGCGGATCCCCGTGACCGTGCGGCTGACCGGATGCGGCCAGGCGCCGGGTCAACTCCTCGCCCTCGACGTCGACGTCCGGCATGATCCGGTCCAGCCAGGCCGGGATCCACCAGGCGGCGCGTCCCATCAGCGAGAGGACGGCCGGGACGATCGTCATCCGGACCAGGAACGCGTCGACCGCCACCCCGAACGCCAGCGAGAAGCCGAGCGACTTGACGATCGTGTCGGTGGCCAGGATGAAGCCCGCGAACACGCTCATCATGATCAGTGCGGCGGCGGTGACGACGCGGGCGCCGTGCCGCATGCCGCTGATCACCGCGTCGTCCGGGGCGGCGCCGTGCACGTACTCCTCACGGGCCCGGGTCACCAGGAAGACCTCGTAGTCCATGGCCAGGCCGAACAGGATCCCGATCAGGAAGATCGGCATGATGCTGACCAGCGGCCCGGTGGTCTCCAAGCCGATCAGCCCGGCCAGATGCCCCTGCTGGAAGACGCTGACCAGCGCGCCGAACGCGGCCGCCACGCTGAGCAGGAACCCGATCGTCGCCTTCAGCGGCACCAGGATGCTGCGGAACACCAGCATCAACAGCACGAAGGCAAGACCGACCACGATGCCGAGGTACGGGATGAGCGCATCGGTGAGCGTGTCGGACACGTCGATGTTGACCGCTGTCGCTCCGGTGACGGCCAGGGTCGCGCCGGTGACGGTTTTCGCGTGGTCGCGGATGTCGCGGACCAGGTCCTTGGTGGCCTCGCTGGTGGCGCCGCTGTTCGGGATGACGGTGAGCATCGCGGTGTCGCCGGCCGGGGCGAGCGTCGGCGGGGTGACCAGCACGACGTCGTCGAGTTCCGCGATCACCTCCTGGGCCTGTTCGGCGGCGGTCTGCGCGGCCCCGGCGGCGGCTTCGACGACCACGATCAGTGGGCCGTTGAACCCGGCGCCGAACGCGGCGGCCAGCTGGTCGTACGCCTTGCGCTGGGTGGAGTCCTCGGCGGCGGTGCTGTCGTCGGGCAGGGCCAGCCGCAGGTCCATCGCCGGGACGGCCACCAGAGCGATCACCACCAGGGCGCCGGCCAGCGCGATCCAGCGGTGCCGGAGCACGTTGCGGGCGTACCGCTCACCGAACGGCACCTTCGAGCGGTGCTCGACCGCGGCCGGGTCGGCCCGGTGCTTCTTCGGCAGGATCTTCAATCCGGCGAAGCCGACGACGGCCGGCACCAGACTCAACGTGATCAGCACGGCGACGGCCACGGTGCCCGCGGCGGCGACGCCCATCGCGGTCAGGAACGGCACCCCGGTGACGGAGAGCGCCACCAACGCGATGATCACGGTCAGGCCGGCGAAGACGACGGCCGAGCCGGCCGTGCCGACCGCCCGTCCGGCCGACTCCTCGCCGTCGTGCCCCTCGGCGATCTCGTGGCGGTAGCGGGAGACCACGAACAGCGCGTAGTCGATGCCGACCGCCAGGCCGAGCATGGTGGCCAGCGCCGACGTGGAACTGGACAGGTCCAGGAAACCGGTGGCGATCTGGATGCCGAGCATCCCGACCCCCACCCCGACCAGGGCGGTGACCAGCGGGAGTCCAGCGGCGACGAGCGAACCGAACGTGACGACCAGGACGAGCGCGGCGACCAGGATGCCGATCGCCTCGGCCGCGTGGCTCTCCTCGACCGTCTTGGTGACCTCGCCGGAGTACTCGACGGTGGCCCCGGAACTGCGCCCGGCGGCGAGCAGGTCCTCCCGTTCGGCGACGCTGACGTCGGTCACCGGCACCGAGTAGGTGATCGTCGCGTACGCGGTGCGCTGGTCCTGCGAGATCGCCTGGCTGGTGTACGGGTCGGACACCGCGGCCACCTTCGGCGCTTGTCCGAGGGCGGCGACCGCGGCCTCGATCGCGGTCCTCTCCGACGCGCCGGTCACCGTGGCACCGGCGCCGACGGTGAACACCGCCTTGGCCGAGGCCGCATCAGAGCCGGCCCCGAACTTGTCGGCCAGCACGTCCATCGCCCGCGACGACTCGGTCCCGGGGATGCTGAAGGCCGCACTCGTCGGACCGGACAGGGTGGCCGCACCGACCCCGAACAGGACGAGCAGCAGCGCCCAACCTGCAAGGGTCAGCTTCCGCCGCCGGTACGAGAACCGGCCCAGCCGGTACAGCAGGGTCGCCACACGTACACGTTCGGCGGGCCGGTTCAGCTGCTGAGCCGGAATCGCGCGCCGTCTTCGACGTAGCTGGCCCCGTAGGTGCCCGCCGTGCCGGTGATCCGGAAGCGGCCGTCCTCCCTCACCTCGTGACGCTCGCCGTGAAGCGTCCCGTGGACGTCGAGGTAATCGGTGACCTGCTTGCCCGCGCCGTCGATGTGGTCGATCGCGAAGAACCAGCTGTAACCGTGCCGGCGTGCGGTGACCGTGATCCGCAGCGTCTCGCGGTCCACGATCGAGACGTCCAGGTCGTGCCCGTCGAAGTACGGTCGGCCCGCCTGCCGCAGCGATCGGGGCGCCGTGTCCATGTCGAGGGTGACCGCCCGGGTCGAGGAGTCACCCTCGCAGGCGGTGGTCATGCTCGTGCCGGCGCTGTTCGGGCCCTGGCGCAGGCCGTCCACCCGGACCCCCAGGATGCGGGTGGGGCTGGGGAACAGGCCGGTGAAGACCATTTCGACGGTGATCCGCCCGACCGGGGATGCCTTCTCCCGGGCCAGGAAGTCGTCGAAGGCCGGCGCGGACGACCCGTCCAGGGCGAGCAGCGGTGCGGCGCCGGTACGCGGATCGACGACCCGGTCGAGGGCGTAGACCTGCCCGCAGTCGGGGATGGTGGCCACCGCGGCCTGGAACCCGCTGCCCGGCGCGGGTGTGGGTTCCGGTGTCGCCGGCACTGCCGGTGGCGGCACGATCTGGTTGACCACGGCGGTCGCGAGGGCCGCGCCCGCCGCCGTCACGCTCGCGACGATCACCCCGATGACCGTCGTCCGCATCCGCCGCCACCAGGGCACGGCCGTCTCCGGTGCCGGCCGGCCCGCGCCCCGGTCACCCCTTCTCCGTCGGCGGCTCATCGCGACCGGCCCGCCGCGCAGACCGGGTCGGCGGCGAGCCGGTCCACCACGACACCGCCCAGTCGCCGCAGGGGTCCGCCATCCCCGAACGTGCGTACGGTCACCACACACCGCCCGACCGCGGCCGACAGCGCATTCCGGTCCTCGTCGTCGCCGTACTCGTCACCGGTCCAGGTCCAGCCCGGCCGTCCGGCGGCGCCGAGACGGACCGGCTCCGGCGCCCGCCCGGAACGGTCCTGGGCCGTCGCCGCCGCGCTCGCCTCGGTGTCGTCCGCCGCCAGCCAGCCCACCGTCGTCACCGTGGTGCCGTCCATCGAGGGCGGCAACAGCCGGCAGCCGACCGGCACGGGCATTCCCAGCACCGGTTCCGGCCGCATCACCGGTCGCGCGCCCCGGTAGGCGGCCTGATGGTCCGCGGCGGTCAGCAGTGCACAGGCGTCCGGCCAGCGTCCGGCGGCGACCGGGGTGTCGAGGAAACCGTCCGCCGCGACGCCCGGTGCCAGCGCGGCGATGGTCTTCCGGCCGTGTGCCCCGGTCTCCACCAGCAGCGTTCCGTCCGCGCCGGTTCCGATCAGGCCGGCGGAGGCGCCGCCGGTCGCCGACAACGTCAGGCCGCCGTCGTCCTCGTCGACCCGGGCGAGAAGGTCCGGCCACAGCGGTGGTGCGGCTCCGGTGAAGAGCAGAACCCCTTCGGGGGTACGCAGTGGGGGCCCCACCTCGGGAAACGGGACCTCGCGCGTCCACCGTGCTGCCCCGGTCACCGTGTCGATCATGGTCAGCGTCGTCGTCCGCCCGTCCGCCCGTGCGGCGATCAGACCATCCGTCGTCGTTCCGCCCTGCGTCGTTCCGCTGGGCGGGAGCGGGCCGGAGCCGGTCGGGAGCAGGACCACCGTGCCGTCGGAGGCCCGGTACAGCACGTCCGGCTGTTCCCCGGTCAGGAGCAGCGTCGTCGTTCCCGCCGTGACCGCCGACAGGCCCTCGGCGCCGCGCAGGAGGTCGTCGGTCTCCCACGGTGTCGTGCGGGACCAGCGTTCCCTGCCGGTCGCGGCGTCCAGGACCCGGATCCACGGGACGTTCCCGCACGTCTCGGCGAGCGCGACGAAACCGGTCCCGCCGACGGTGCCGACGAGTGCGCACCCGGCCGGGCTCCGCCGGGACCAGCGTTCGGTCCCGTCCGCGGGCCGCAACCGGGTGACGGCTGCGCCGCAGCGGATCGTCGGTTCGTCCGTGCCGGTGACGACGGCGAAGAACTGGTCGATGCAGTCGTGGTGCCGCCAGTTCCAGCGTGGGGAACCGGATTCCGCGTCCCGGGCGTCGGCGCCGTCGCCGGTCTCGAGGAGAACCAGGTCGTGCTGCCGGAGCAGGTCGCGGTGCAGGGCCGGATTCGCGCCGCTGCCGGGCCGGGTCGCCCAGGCCGTCCGGCCGGTGGCGAGATCGACCGCCTCGACAGTCGTGGGCGTGGCGAGGAGTGCGAGCCCGCCCGCGGTGACGGCCGGCTGCCAGTCCGCGTCCCGGACCGGAGTACCGGCGGTCGTTCCGGTCCACCGGGAGACGCCGGTACGGGTGTCGACGACCTCGATGGGGTTCCGTCCGGAGAATCCCGCATCGAGGCCGACCAGTGCCAGGCTCGCCGACCGCGCGTCCAGGACGACCTCGGCGTCACCGATCGGACGTCGCCAGCGGGTGACCAGCCCGGCGGACGTCCCGGCCGTGGATGCGGACACCGGGACGTCCCGTGGGGAGACCGCCGACGAGACCACGGTGGGGAGAGCAGCGCCCGCGGTAAAGAGGACGATGCCGGCGAACACCGCGACGGTTCGGGTTGAGGGCCGAAAATGCACACCTCAAGCTGGGGTGTCACGGTGCTCGACGGCCACGGACTGTCGCGTTCGGGACAGCGGAACCAGCCGTTGGAGTGTGCGGTCAGTTCTCGGTGGTGGTGGCGAGGGGCTTCTCCTTGAGCATGACGGCGAGGACCAGGCCGATCGCCAGGACCGGGATCAGGTAGCCGAAGATCGGGACGAGAGCGTCCGAGTAGGCGGTGATGACCGCGTCGCGTACCCCGTCAGGGAGAGATCTCACGAGTGCCGGGGTGAGGGAGGCGGAGTCGGTCGAGCCGGAGGCGCCGACCGGGAGGGCGGTGGCCAGGCGGTCGGTGAGCCGGTCGGCGAAGACCGCGCCGACGACGGCCGTGCCCAGGGTGGCGCCGATCTCGCGGAAGAAGTTGTTGGCCGAGGTCACCGTGCCGACCTCGCGGGCCGGGAAGGCGTTCTGCACGGCCAGCACCAGGGTCTGCATCATCAGGCCGATGCCGGCTCCGGTGAGCATCAGGTATCCGCAGATCACCCAGAGCGGCGTGCTCACGGTGACCTGGGAGAGCAGGGCGGCGTCCACGATCAGCAGGGCGGTGCCGGCGATCGGATAGATCTTGTAGCGCCCGGTACGCCCGAGCAGCGCGCCGGAGGTCAGGGCGGTGACCATGATGCCGACCACCATCGGCAGCATCAGCAGGCCTGACTCGGTGGCCGAGACGCCGTGCACCATCTGCAGGTAGGTGGGCAGGTAGCCGACGACGGCGAACATCGCGACGCCGACCACGAGCATGCCGAGCAGGGTGGCGACCACGAAGATCGGGTTGCGGAACAGGTGCAGCGGGATGATCGGTTCGGCGGCGCGACGCTGGACCAGCAGGAACGCGGCCCAGCCGGCGACGGCCCCGGCGGCCAGTCCGAGGATGATCGGGTCGGACCAGGCGTATTCGGTGCCGCCCCAGGTCGCGAAGAGCACGGTGCAGGTGACCGCGGACGCCATCAGCACGGTGCCCAGGTAATCGAGGCGGGGGCGTTCGCCGGTGTGTGACGGCAGCCGCAGCGCGACCATGGCGATGGCGATGGCCAGCAGGCCGAGCGGCACGTTGATCCAGAACGCCCAGCGCCACGAGTGCTCGTCGGTGAACCAGCCGCCGAGCAGCGGGCCGGCGACCGACGCGACGCCGAAGACGGCACCCATCGGGGCCAGGAACTTGGCGCGCTCGCGCGGCGGGACCAGGTCGGCCACGATCGCCTGCGAAATGATCATCAGGCCGCCGCCGCCGAGGCCCTGCAGGGCACGTCCGGCGATCAGAGCCCCCATGCCGCCGGCCAGGGCGGCGACCACGGATCCGGCGACGAAGAAGCCGATCGCGGCGATGAAGACCACCTTGCGGCCGATCAGGTCGCCGAGTTTGCCGTAGACCGGCATGCCGATCGTCGCGGCCAGGATGTACGCCGTGGTCACCCAGGCCATGTGCGCCAGGCCGTCGAGTTCGCCGACGATCGTCGGCAGGGCGGTGCTGAAGATGGTCTGGTCGAGCGCGCCGAGCAGCATCGCCGTCAGCAGGGCGGCGTAGACGAGCGCGAAATGCCGGGTTCGCCTCGTGTCGGTGACAGCGGTCATGGGGGTCTCCTCTTAGCGGAGAGACTTTCTCCGCTTCGCCACCGTAGCACTCAAGCGGAGGTTGCCTCTCCGCTTGATAGGGTGTGGGGATGAGCACTCCGGGCCCGCCGAGACCACTGCGCGCCGACGCGGCCCGCAACCGTGAGCTGCTGCTGCGGGCCGCCCGCGAGATGTTCGCCCAGCGTGGACTGGACGTGACCCTCGACGAGATCGCCCGGCACGCCGGTGTCGGCGTCGGCACCGTCTACCGCCGGTTCGCCAACAAGGAGGAGCTGGTCGAGGCGCTCTTCGACGACCAGCTCGACCGGATGATCGCGCTCGCCGAGGAGTCCCTGGCCCGCGCGGACACCTGGGACGGGTTCGCCGAGATGTTCCGCCGGTTCAGCGCGCTGATGGCCGCCGACCACGGGCTGCGGGAAGTGCTCCTGCACAACACGTACGGGCACGACCGGGTGGCCCGGATCCGGGAACGGTTCGTGCCGGCCATGGACGCGGTCGTGCGGCGGGCGCAACAGGCGGGCGTGCTGCGGCCCGACGTGGAACCGACCGATCTGCCGATCATCGAGACCATGCTCGGCGGGGTGGAGGCGTTCGCCCAGCCGGTCCGGCCGGAGCTCTACCGGCGATACCTGACCATCATCCTGGACGGGATGCGGGCGCGACCCGGCCTCACCGCGTTGCCGGTGGCGGCGCTGACGGCGGAACAGTTCGACGAACTGGCGGGGAAACGTTGATGCTGCGGATGGCCACGGCCGGAGGGCATCCGGGGCGGGCCAATGAGGACTTTGCCGGAGGCGTACCCGGAGGAATGGTCCTGGTCGACGGCGCCGGAGGTGTTCCCGGGGCGGCGGAGGTCTGCCGGCACGGGGTGGCCTGGTTCGCGCGCCGGCTCGGCGGCATGCTCCTCGGTGGGCTGTCCCAGCCGGCCGGCCTGCTCGCCAGCGGGCTGGGAAAGTCGGCCGGCCTGCTTCCCGGCGGGCTGGGAAAGCCGGCCGGCCTGCGGGAGGTGCTGGCCGAGGGGATCACGGCGGTCGCCGACATGCACCGGGACACGTGCGAGGTCACGCACGGGAGCAGCCCTTTCGGGGCGGTGGCGATGCTGCGGTTCGCCGAGGGACGGGCGGAGTGGCTGGTGCTCGGGGACGCGGTGGCGCTGATCGACGTCCCGGGCGGCCCGCCGGTGGTGGTCCACGATCCGCGCGAGGTCGTCATCGCCGGCGACATCGAGAGACGGCTCGATGCGGGCGTCGAGGACCGTGCGGAACTGCTCGCGGAACTACGGTCCCGGCGCAACAGTCCGGGCGGATTCTGGGTGGTCAAGGACGATCCGAGCGTCGTCGAGGAGGCGCTCGTCGGCAGTCGCCCGGCGTTCAGGTCGGCAGCGTTGCTCAGCAACGGGGCGAGCAGCCTGGTCGACCGTTTCCACGCCACCGACTGGCCGGGGCTGCTGAGGCTGCTGGACACGGACGGGCCTGCTGAGGTCGTCCGCCGGGTCCAGGAGTTGAGGTTCCCGGACGACGCGACGGTCGCCTACTTCTCCGGGCCCGGCTGAGGCGCTGCCAGAATCGCGGCGAGACCCCGCTCGAACAGGTCGTCGTCGCTCCACCGGCCGACGTCGAGATGCCCGGAAGCGATCAGGGTCGGGTAGGTCTCGGGGTCGGCGGCCACCTGCCGTTGCGCGTCGGCGCGGTGCGCGGTGGCCTCGGTGACGGCCGCGCCGATCACGTAGTTGGCCACCACGCGGGTGAGCACGGCCAGCGCGCGGTCGGCGAAACCGCCGCGGACCAGCGCCGCCTGCAGGAACTCGGTGCGCGCCAGCACGTTCGGGCCGAGCATGGGCCGGCCGATCAGCCCCGGCGCCCACGCGTGGCGGAGCATCACCGCGCGCCACCGCGCGGTCAGGGCGTGCACGTCAGCGCGCCAGTCGTTGCTGGTGTCCGGAAGCGACACCTCGCCGAAGACGTGGTCGAGCGCCAGGTCGAGGACGTCGTCCTTCGTGGTGACGTGCCAGTAGAGCGCGGTCGACGTGACGGCGAGGCGCTCGGCCAGTCTGCGCATCGTCAGGCCGTCCGCACCCTGCTCGTCGAGCAGCGTCACCGCGGTCGCGACGATCCGGTCGCGGGTCAGCGGCACTCCCCGGCGGGGACGTTCCGGTTCCGGGCGCAGCCATACCGTCATGTCCCGCATCCTATTACAGTGGTAAACCAGTTTAACGTTGGTAAGGAGGTGAGTCGTGCCAGTGATGCGGATTCAGCTGGACGCCGACAGGGCCACCGCGCGCCGCGTGCTGGACCTGCATCGGGCGGGAAAGGTGCACCGCGAGTCGCGGGATGCCGCGCGCGACGAGGTCTGGCGGCTGGGGCGGACGCCGGCCGCGGAGCCGGTCTTCGTCGGCGTCACCAACGGCGAGCCGGTCCGGCTCCTCTACGACGTGGAGGTCTATCTGGAGTCCGGGGCCTCATCAAGCTTATAAAAAAGACGAACATCGATTCCTTCTCGGCTATCGACTTGAGTGGATCAAGGGGGTTCTACGGTGGGCCGATGACACTCGCGGAAGAACTGGTCACGATGACCGACGAGGACCGGGAACTGCAGGCCGGCGCCCTGAGCGGCGACCCCGCCGCGCAACTCGCCCACCGCCGGGTCACCACCCGCAACGCCGACCGGCTCAGCGAGATCATCGACGAGCGCGGCTGGCCCGGCGTGCGCCTCGTGGGGGAGGAGGCGGCCCGGCGGGCGTGGCTGGTGGCCCAGCACGCGGACCGGCAACTCGACGTGCAGCGGCGGGCCCTCGCACTGATGACCGCGGCCGTGGACGCCGGCGACGCCGACCGCACCCAGCTGGCCATGCTCCACGACCGGGTGCTGGTCAACGAGGGGCGGCCGCAGCTCTACGGCACCCAGATCGCCGGGGTCGAGAACGGCCGGCCGCTGCCGTGGCCGTCCGAGGACCCGGACCGCCTGGACGAGCGGCGCGCCGAAGTCGGCCTGGACCCGTTCGCCGTGCACGTCGCCAAGCACGCACCGTCCTGAGCCGTCACCGCAGGCGTTCGGCGATCGCGTCCGCCGCGGCCCGCAGCACCACCGACAGCCGCCAGAGGTCGTCCTCCCACACCCGCCGGCGGTGGAAGAACGCGTCCGCCTCGGCGACCCGGCACAGCAGACAGTCATCGGCCATCCGCCCAGTATTTCGCCTGTCAGCAGACGTCGCCATCCGATCGGCAGGACAAGCCCTAGGGTCGCCGCATGGACGTCGTCACGCTGGAACCACGCCTGCACATGCTGGCCTTCCCGGTCGGCCACGCCTACCTGTGGGTGGGGGAGGACGGCCTCACCCTGATCGACACCGGTGAGGTCGGCAAGGCCCCCGCCGTCGCCGACGCCATCACCGGCCTCGGCTTCCGGACGAGCGACGTGCGCCGGGTGCTGCTCACCCACTTCCACGACGACCATGTCGGTTCGGCGGCGGCGATCGCCGGGTGGGGCGACGTCCTGGTGTACGCGCACAGCACCGAGACCCCGATCATCCGCGGACTCGAACCGGGCCCGCCGCCGGTCCTGCGCGACTGGGAACGGCCGCTGTTCGAGCAGCTCCCGCCGCGGGTCCTGCCCGGCCCGGTGCGGGTGGACCGGGAGCTCACCGACGGCGACCCCATCGACCTCGGCGGCGTCGACGCGGTGGCCGTGCACGTGCCCGGTCACACCCCGGGCAGTGTCGCCTACTACCTGCCGGAGCCGCGGATCCTGTTCACCGGTGACACCGTCGCCCGTCTGCCGGACGGCACCGTGATCCTCGGGGTGTTCAACGTCGACCACGACCGCGCGGTCGACTCCCTGCGCCGGCAGGCCGCCTTGGACGTCGGAATCGCCTGTTTCGGTCATGGCACGCCCCTGACCGGGGATGCGTCGGCGCGGCTCAGGAGGATCGCAGCGGATCAGCGATGAGCGCCGCGAACCCCAGGTCCGCCGCCCCGATCAGCGTCGCGTCGTCGGCCAGCCCGGACAGTCGCAGCCGGGCCCGGTCCCGCGACACCGGCATCGCGTGCCGTTTGATCCGGCTGGCGACCTGTGGTTCGGCCACCTGGTACACGTCACGCAGCATCCCCCCGAAGATCACCACCCCGGGGTTGAACAGGTTGATCAGGTTGGCGACGCCGATGCCCAGCCAGTCGCCGATCCGGGCCACCGCCGCGGACGCCGCCGGGTCGCCGGCCGCCGCGTCGTCGACCACCGCCCGGACCGCCTGCCGTCCGGTCCGGCCGTCGGCGCGGCCGGCCGCCTCCAGCAGCGCGTGTTCGCCGGTCTCCGCCTCGAGGCAGCCTTGTGACCCGCACAGGCACGGCCGTCCGTCGACCGGGTTGACGACCATGTGCCCGACTTCGCAGCCGTACCCGCCGTCGCCGCCGAGCAGTTTCCCGCCGACCAGGACACCGCCGCCCACCCCGACGTCCCCGTGCAGGTAGATCAGGTTCTGGGAGCCGGTGCCCGCGCCGCGGGCCGCTTCGGCGAGTGCGCCCATGTGTGCCTCGTTGCCGACCGCCACCGGCAGGCCGATGCCGAGCGCCCGTTCCAGTTCGGCGCCGAACGCCTGGTCGACCCAGCCCATCTCGGGCCCGTACCGGACCATTCCGTCGCCGGGCCGGATCATCCCGCAGTAGGACGCCCCGATTCCCACACAAACCGCCCCGGGTGGCGCCGCGGCCAGCAGTTCCTCGCCGAGGGCGGCGAGGTTGCCGACCACGGTGTCCAGGTCCACCCCGGCCCGGGTGCGCGGCGTCTCCCGCCGGTCCAGCACCGGCCCGCCGAGCCCGACCCGGGCCGCGACCAGCCGGTCCACCGCCACGTCGAAGGCCAGCACGTAGACCCGCTGCGACTGCGGCAGCACGATGAACGACGGCCGTCCCGCCCCGGTGGTGTCGGTGGGCGGTTCCTCCCGGACCAGTCCGGCGGCGGCGAGCTGGGAGGTCAGCGCCAGGATCGTGCTGCGGTTCACCCCCATCCGCTCGGCGAGGGCGGCACGCGACAGCGGCCCGTTCACGTGGACGTGCTGGAGCAGCTTGCCGAGGGTGTGTCTACGCATCTCACCCCAAACCTAAGGAAGATCAACGACAGAAGCCAAACCCGCTCCGGTACGTGTGACCAGAGGCCCATTGTCGGCTTGTCGACAGCCGGTCGCCATGAACACCCGCCGAGTCCCGCCGACAGGAGGTGCCGTCCCCGTTTCGCAGGAAGGTTCCCCCATGCCGAGCACCCCCACCCGACCCGGCCTGTTGACGTTGCGCACCACCGTCATCCTCAGCATCTCCCTGCTGGCGGGCGGTGTGGTCGGCGGTCTCACCTACGTCTCCGGCGAGAACGTCCCCAAGTCCCTGCTGGCCGGACTGGCCACCGTCCCGGCCGGGGTGGCGTTCCTGCACCAGATGATCCACCCCACCTGAGCCGGGCGGCCGCGTATATTGGTCGCCGTCAGTCGCCCCGGGGGGAGGATGACGCGTTTGTCCCGCCACCTCCGCAAACCCCTGCTCGTCGGGACCCTGCCGGTGCTCGTCGCCGTCGGTGGCTGGCTGACGAACGTGCTCACCTCGGGCTGGGATCCGTGGCTCTTCGGCGGGCTGGTGGCGATCGTCGCCGTGACCGTGGTCCTCACGGTCGCCGCCGACCGCCCGGCCACCGATCCGCAGCTGACGGTGGCGCCCACGCCCGAGCCGCCCCCGGAGCCGGCGCCGGGTCCGCCGGCGGTCTGGCTCGACGTCCCGCCCCGCGGGCTGCACTTCACCGGCCGCGGTGACCTTCTCGCCGCCCTGGATCGTCAGCCGATCGGCAGCCACACCGCGACTGTTCTCGTACCCCATGCCCTGCATGGTCTCGGTGGTGTCGGCAAGACCCAGCTCGCCATCGAGTACGCCCACCGCCACCAGTCGTCGTTCGACCTGGTGGCCTGGATCCCCGCCGAACAGCAGGCGCTGCTGCGGTCGTCGTTCCAGCGGATCGCGGCCGCGATGGGCATCGCCGACCCGGACAGCTCGGACCGGACGGTGGCCCGGGTCCGGGACGGTCTGCGGCGGGGTGTGCCGTTCCGGCGCTGGCTGATCGTCTTCGACAACGCCGAGTCACCCGCAGCGCTGCGCCGGTACGTCCCGGAGGCCGCCCCACCGGCCTCGACCGGCCGGGTGATCATCACGTCCCGGGACCGGACCTGGTCGAGTTACGCGGAGGCCGTCGAGGTCGAGGTGCTGAGCCGGGCCGAGAGCGTCGCCCTGGTCCACAGGCGCAACCCCGGGGTGATCGAGCGGGACGCCCTGCGGCTCGCCGAACAGCTGGGCGACCTGCCGCTGGCCCTGGAACAGGCGTCGGCCTGGCTGGACGCGTCCGGCACCCGGGTCGGCGACTACCTGCGGATCCTCGCCGACCGGACCACGGACCTGCTCGGCGCGAACCAGGCCACCGACTACCCGATGTCGGTGGCCGCGACCTGGGGAGTCACCTTGGACCGTCTCTCCGGCACCGATCCGGTCGCGGTGCGGCTGCTCGAGCTCGCCGCGTTCTTCGGCCCGGAACCCGTCGACCGCCGGCTGTTCGCCTTCGGCGCGGACGACGACCTGCCACCGGAGACCCGCGACCTGCTCGCCGATCCGCTGCGGCTCGATCAGGCCCTGGCGAGCATCGGCCGGCTCTCCCTGGCCCGGTTCGACGCCGAACGCGGCACCGTTCAGTTGCACCGGCTGGTCCGCACGACGGTCCGGGCCCGCGTCGGGGAGGAACGCCAGGAACTCCTGCGGACCTCGGCGCAGGTGCTGCTGGCGGCGGCGGACGCGTCCGTGCCGGACTGGGCCGACCCGGCGACCTGGCCGGTGCACGCCATGGTCACCCCGCATCTGCGGTTCACCGGTTGTCTCGCCGGCCCGGGCCACCGGATCCGGCAGCTGGTCCTGCATCATCTGGGCTACCTGGAGTTCCGCGGTGACCTGCACAGCAGCCGCCAGTTCGCCGAGGAGGCGTGGGGCCTGTGGACCGAGAGCCTCGGCCCGGGGCACGAGGACACCCTGACCGTGGCGGTGGTCCTCGCGAACGCGGCCCGTTCACTCGGCGACACCCGATATGCCAAGCAGCTCCTGGAGGAGATCCTCGGACGGGCCCGCCGGCGGCTGGGCAACGCCCACCGGACCACCCTGTACGCCGCGAACAGTTACGGCGCGAGCCTGCGGATCGCCGGTGTCTACCGTGGCGCCTACCAGATCGACCTCCGCACCCTCGAGGACTCGCGCCGCACCTTCGGACCGTCGAGCGCCGAGACCATGCGCAATGTCAACAACCTCGTGGTCAACCTGCGCATGCTGGGCCGTTTCGCGGAGGCGCTCACCCGGGACCGGGAGAACCTGGCGCGGGAGGAGGAACTGGTGGGCGCCCGCGGACCCGACTACGTCGTGATCCGGCTGAACTGCGCCATCGACCTCTATCACCTGGGCCGCTACCGGGACTGCCTGCGGATGCTCGACGACGACGCCGCCGCGGCGGAGGCGCAGATCGGGCCGACCCACATCTTCGTCCTGCTGACCATGCGCACCCAGGTCGCGGCGCTGACCGCCCAGGGTGACAGCGAGGCGGCGATCCCGCTGGCCCGGCGCGCCCTCACCCGCTGCCGCGACGACCGCGGCGACCACCATCCGCTGACCCTGGCGATGGCGATGACCGCGGCGAACGCGCTCCGCGAACGTCACCCCGCCGAGGCGCTGGCGCTGTCCCGCGACACTCTGGCCGCACACCGGGAGATCGACGGCGACGGGCACCCGGCCACCATCGCAGCGTTGATCAACACGGCCGCGACCGAGCGGCACACCGGCGATCACCGGAGCGCCGCTGCCCACGACGACGAGGCGGTTCCGGCCGCCGCCCGGGTTCTCGGCGCCGACCATTGGGTGTCGCTGTGCGCGGTCGCCGGCCAGGGCGTCGACCATCACGTGGCCGGTGACCGCCCGTCCGCCGTCCGCCTGCTGCGCCAGGCCCACGAGCGCGCCGCCGCTGTTCAGGGCCCCGAACATCCCTTCACTCTCGGGTACGCCGTGAATCTCCTGCACGCCGCCGGACGCTCCGCCGACGCGGGCGACCTGCGGGCGTTACGCGCCGCAACACGCGACCGGTTGACCCGGACCGGAGACACCCTGCTGCTGCGCAAGCTGCGCCGCCGGGAGTGGGCGGAATGCCCCGTGGAACTCCCGCCCTACTGACGGAGTCCATCCGGTCAGGACTGTCCCCCAGGTGACAACGAGGATCGGCAGGGCGGCGTACGCTCCCGTACACAAGCCTGTGTATGACACCTCAGGCGCCGGGATCTCCCTGATGCTCGACGACCCGCAGGACCTGCGTGCTGCCGTCGCCGCCTACCGGGCGGCGGCGACCGGCGCCGGTCTCGCCTGGCCGGCCGACCCCGGCGAGGCGCTGGACAGTCTCGGTTTCGCGATCGGCACGCCGTTCCCGTGGCGGCAGCAGGTTCCGCTGTTCCGGTTCGACCTGATCCTCTTCACGTTCGTGCTGGGCGCGGGTCACGAGGGCGAGGTCTGGCGCTACGAGTTCACCCCGGACGCCTGGGACACGGTCCGGGCGGCCGACAGCGTGGCGTCCCTGTTCACCACGTGGGCGTCGGCCATCACCGCCGGGCTGATCAGCCGCGATGCTCTCAACGGCTGGCTGCAGGTCGGCGAACCGCGCGACGCGGATCCGCTGGCGTTCCCGCCGTCGGTGACGCACTACCCGCTGTTACGTCAGCGGCAGCGCGAGTGTGGCGTCGACCTGGACTGCATCGACCGCGGCTTCGACTGCCACGAGGAACTCTTCTCCGAGATCGACGCCGCCCGCTCCGCCCTCGGAGTCTGACGGCATACCCGGGTGGGTCCGGCCTTCGTGCCGGGCTCACCCGGTCACCACTGTGCCGTTCGAGGGCATCATGCGGGGCGTTGCCGTCGGATCCGGAGTTCCGTGGTGGTGGACGGCCGGTTCACCGGTCAGGCACGCAGGCTGCGGCCGAGGCCCAGGGCCCGCTCCACCGCCAGCACGGCGGCCAGCGAGAACGCGATGAGCAGCATCGACAGCGCGGCCACCTCCGGGCCGGCCTGCGTCTCGAGGTGGTCGAGCAGGGTCACCGGCAGCGGCGTGATGTCGAAGCCGGACAGGAACAGGGAGACCACCGCCTCGTCGAACGACACCAGGAACGACAGGACGGCGCCGGCCACCACGCCGGGGCGGATCAGCGGCAGCGTGACCCGGCGGAACGTCGTCCACGGTGAGGCGCCGAGGACCCGGGCCGCGTCCTCCCCGGCCACGTCGACCGTGGACAGGCTGACCGTGATGGTGCGGATCGCGTACGGCAGGCAGAGCACCACATGGGCCAGGACCAGTCCGGTGTACGTGTCGGTGAGTCCCAGGGGTGCGAAGAGCAGCAGTAACGCCAGGCCGAGGACGATGTTCGGCACCAGCAGCGGTGAGGTGAAGAACGACTGTGCCGTCCCGGATCCGCGGAACGTGTGCCGGGTGAAGGCCAGGGACGCCCCGATCGCCACGGCCAGGGTCACCACGGTGGTGAACACGGCGATGATCAGCGAGCTGACGAGACCGGTGGTGAATTCCGGGGTGGTGAAGACCGTGTGGTACGGCTCCAGCGAGAACCCCTGTGGCGGGAACCGGAGGAAGGTGGACGTGTCCACGGACACGACCGCGACCACCAGGATCGGGAGCCACAGGAACGCGTACACCAGAGAGACGACCGTGCGTTGCACCCAGCCGGAGGTTCTCATCGTCCACTCACCCACCGTTCCACCCGGCGTTGCAGGAGTCCGAAGACGGTGACCGCGATGCCGAAGACGATCACCAGGACCAGGGACAGTGCCGCGGCGAGCGGCCAGTTGAGCTGGTTGGTGGCCTGGTCGTAGATCTCCGAGGCGAGCACGAAGACACGTCCGCCACCGATCAGGCGCGGGGTGACATAGGCGCTGATGGTCAGCACGAAGACCAGCAGCAGGCCGGTGAGCACGCCGGGCAGGGTCAGCGGCAGCGTGACCCGCAGGAACCGGGTGATCCGGCCGGCGCCGAGCGACGCGGCGGCCTGTTCCAGGGTGGCGTCGAGCCTGCCGAATCCGCTGGTCATCGCGAGCACCGCGTAGGGCAGGAAGATCTGCACGAGGGCGATGACGACGCCTGCGAACTGGTTGGCCAGCTGTGGGGGAGTGTCGGTGAGGCCGAGCCCGGTGAGCACCGCGCTGAGCAGGCCCTGATTGCCGAGCACGACCATCCAGCCGTAGGTGCGGGCCACCGAGGAGACCAGCATGGGTGCGATCGCCAGGATGGTCAGCAGGCCTCGCCACTTCGAGGTCGTCCGGACCAGGAACAACGCGAGGGGGTACGCGACGAGCACCGTGATCGCCGCCACCAGCAGACCGAGCTTCACCGTCGTGAGCGCGACCCGCAGGTAGTAGGGGTCGGTGAACACGTCCGCGAACGAGTCGAGCGTCAGGGTGATCTCGATGCCGCCCCCGCCGGTGAACCGGTTGAACGCCATCCGCAACACCCAGAGCATCGGCATCGCGTACGCGAAGAGCAGCACCCCCAGTCCGGGGAGCAGCAGTCCCCAGGCCACCGGCGGCCGCCAGGATCGGCTCACGAGGCGTCCCGTGGCGGCAACACCCGGACGGCGGTGTCGTCCCAGGCCAGGTGCACGGCATCGCCGCGGGTCAGCGGCGCCCCGGCGGCCACGGTGTCCACCAGGAAGGTGTGCCCGGCCGCGTCCACCTGGTAGGCGACCTGGTCGCCGGTGTACGACGCGGACCGTACCGTGCCGGGCAGACCGTCGGCAGAAAGCCGGACCGCCTGCGGCCGCAGCAGTGCGGTGACCGGCCCGTGCGCGCGGTCCGACGTGACCGGCAGTGTCCCCAGTCCGGGCACGACGACACCGGAGGCGGTGAGTTCGCCGTCGAACAGGTTGGCCCGGCCGATGAACGTCGCGACGAACACGTCCGCCGGGTTCTCGTAGATCTCCTGCGGGGTGCCGATCTGCGCGACCCGCCCGTTGTCCATCACCGCGACCCGGTCGGCCATCGACAGGGCCTCGTCCTGGTCGTGGGTGACGAACACGGCGGTGATCCCGGCGTTCTGCTGCATCTCCCGGATCTCGGTCCGCAGCGACTCCCGCAGTTGTGCGTCGAGCGCCGACAGCGGTTCGTCGAGCAGCAGCACACTCGGGTTGACGACCAGGGCGCGGGCCAGGGCGACCCGTTGCTGCTGGCCGCCGGAGAGCTGCCCGATCCGCCGTTCGGCGAGGTGCCCGAGCCGGACCCGGTCGAGGATCTCGGCGACCCGTTTCTTCTTCTCGGCGGCGGGCAGTCGCCGCATGTCCAGGCCGAACGCCACGTTTCCGGCCACGGTGAGGTGCGGCAGCAGGGCGAACGACTGGAACACCATGCCCATGCCCCGCTTGTGCACGGGTGTACGTGTCAGGTCGCGGCCGTCGACGCTGATGGTGCCGGCGGTCGGCTCGATCAGTCCGGCGATCATCCGCAGGGTGGTGGTCTTGCCGCAGCCGGACGGGCCGAGCAGGGCGAGCATCTCGCCCTGCTCGACGGTCAGGTCCACACCGTCGACGGCGGGTGACGCCGCTCCCGGGTACCGCTTGACCAGCCCGGCGACCCGCAGCTCAGCCACCGATGACCTCACGCTGGATCCGCTGCACCCAGCCGGCGTAGTTCGGGGCGATCCAGTTCCAGTCGATCGGCGCCGCGTCGGCGAGCAGCCCGGTGGTGGAGGCGGTCCGGGCGTTGATGTCCGCGGCGACGGTGACGTTCTTGTTGACCGAGCCGTAGAACGCCGACTCGCTGAGCCGCTTCTGCGCTTCGGCGCCGATGGCGAATTCGACGAACTTCTGCGCGACGTCCTTCCTGGTGGACGTCTTGACCAGGTTGATCGTGCTGATCTGGGCGACGCCGAGTCCGGTGGGGACGGCGACGATCAGCTCGTTCGGGGTCTCGTCGTGCAGGGCCTGCGCGCGGGCGTTCCAGCCGACGCCCATGCCGACGCTGCCGGAGCGGATCGCGTCGTAGATGTTGGGCTGCGGCGAGAACGTCTGGGTGTTGGCGGCGAACTTCTTCAGTTCGGCGAGCTGGCCGTCGATCGAGGTCTTGTAGTCCAGGCCGAGTTCCTTGGACAGGCCGGCGATCAGCGCGATGCCGCGGGTGTCGGCGATCTGCAGGGCGAGCTGGCCCTTGTACTGTGCCTCGGCCAGCGCGGTCCACTTCGACGGCAGGGTCGCGAACTTGGCCGGGTTGGCGATGAACGCCAGGCTGTCGATGGTGATCGCCGGGCCGAAGCCGGCGTCGATGACCGCCGCGTCGACCAGGTCGGCCAGGCTGGTCACGATCGAGGCGTCCAGCTTCTCGAACAGTCCCTCGGCGTTGGCCGTGGTGGACACCGACGAGTCCATGATGACCAGGTCGTACGTGGCCTTGCCGGTGTTGGTGCGCAGTCCGGCGAGCAGCTCGGCGGAGTTCGTGGCCGGCGTGTAGGTGACCTTGGTGCCCGGGTTGGCCTGCTGGAACGGGTCGATCACCTCGGCCTGGAACTGGTCGGCGAACGCACCGGAGAAGCCGGTGATGGTGAGGGCGTCGCCGCCGGCCGAGGAGTCCTGCTGCGAGGAGTCGGTCGCGGAGGTGCTGCACGCGGCGAGCCCGAGCAGGGCGATGCCCCCGAAAAGGGCGGAACGACGGCTGATGGTCACTATGTTTCCCTTCGGAGTTTCTTAAACGAGCCCGCGGAGCTGGCTGAGCCGGACTCCGAGCGGAAGCGGTGTGCCGGGGGTGACGACGCCGTCACGCAGCACCCAGCGGGGCCGGCGCAGCACCTCGAACCCTTCGGTGAGCAGGTCACCCTCGGCGATCAGCAGGTCGGCGCGCAGGCCGGGGACGATCGTGCCGGTGATGTCGTCGTGCCGGGCCACCGTCGCGGCGGTACGCGTGGCGGCGGCCAGCACGTCGAGCAGGTCCGCGCCGGTCGCCTCGGCGATCAGTTCCAGTTCCTCGACGACCTCGCCGCTGGTGTCGGTGCCGGTGACCACCGGGACACCGGCCTTCCAGGCGAGCGCGACACTGGCCATGTGCCGTCCGACGATCTCGTTCTGGATCCGGCCGAACAGGTACTCGTTGCCGTACAGGCGGTGCTGCCAGCCGATCCCGGCCACGCTGGACAGGGTGGGGACGAACGCGGTGCCGTGCGCGACCATCTCGGCGACCACCGCGTCGTCCATGAACGCGCCGTGCTCGATGGTCGACGACCCGGCGCGGACGGCGTTGCGGATCGCCTCGGTCGAGTACGCGTGCGTCGCGGTCGGCTTGTGGAACTTGTGCGCCTCGGTGATCCCGGCCCGCAGCTCCGCCTCGGTGAACTCGGGGATGCCCGGCTCCTCCTCGGGGTACGTGCCGAGCCCGCCGGAGCCCATGAACTTGACGACCGCGGCGCCCCGGCCGATCTGGGTGCGGACCGCCCGGACCACGGCGTCCTCGCCGTCGGCCTCCATCGCACCCCAGTTGCTGCTGTGCCCGCCGGTGATGCAGATCGGGTCGCCGCCGGAGTAGAGCCGCGGCCCCGGGATCACGCCGTCGCGGACCGCCCGCATCGCCTGGATGCCGCCCGCGCCGGGCAGCCCGAAGTCGCGGATCGTGGTCACGCCGGAGGCCAGTTGCGCGGCGAGGTTCGCGGCGGTGTGCAGCGCGAGATATTCCGGTGGCTGGCGCATCAGGATGTCGCTCTGCGAGCGGTAGCTGCTGGTCCGCTGGGAGATCCGCAGGGTCTTGCGGGCCACGTGGTCGTGCAGGTTGTGCAGGCCGGGCACCACCGTGCAGCCGCGGGCGTCGAGCTCGACGGCCCCGGCCGGGACCGCGCCGGTGTCCGGCCCCACCTCGGTGATCTGCCCGTCCACCACGACGATGCGGGCGTCGGTGAGTACCGGCTGCTCGACGGTGGCGGTGAGCACGGTGGCGTGGCGGATGACGGTGGTGGTCACGAGCTTCTCCTCGGCACGATCTGGTCGGCGATGGACCGTGCTTGTTGCAGGGTGCGGTCGGCCCGTCCGGGTTGGGGCAGGTTGGCGATGTTCCACTCCTGGGGCTGCACCGGCAGTCCGATCACGAACCGGCGGGCGCTGAACTCACCCTGGGCGTCCCGCAACCGGCAGGCGGTGTCTTCTCCGGTACGGGCACGCGACGCCACCAGTCCACCGTCGGCGAGAGTGGCGTACCCGTCGTCGACCAGGGCGCGGACGAACGGGTCAGCGGTGCGTTCCGCGTCGTCGGCGGGCAGCCGGGCCTCGACGAGCGCGCGGACGGTGACCGGTGTGGCCAGGTCCCGTCCGCTGATCAGGAACCGGCCGTCGGCGGTGCTCACCCGGATGCCCGCGCCGAGTGCTTTCAGCAGTCCGGCGTCGACCAGCGCGAGGGCCTGTTCGACGCGCAGCGCGGGTGGTCCGGCGGCGAGGAAGGCGCCGGCGCTGCGGAACCAGCCCTGCAGGTCGGTCAGCACGGATTCCCGGGAGATGCCTCCGGCGGCGACGACCGTCCGGACCCGGTCCTTGAGCACGGCCAGGGTCTCGCCCATCGCGGTGACCGGGCCGCGCGGGGTGGCGAGTGCCGAGTCCAGGTCGGCTGTCAGCAGGTCACGAAGCCGGGCGGTCAGCGTCGCGACGTCCCGGGGCCCGGCTGCTCCGTCCGCTCCGCCGGCGAACGGGTCGAGCAGGGCGTCCAGGTCGAACTCCCCGGTGCCGCCCGCGACGGTCCAGGCCCGGGACATCTCGGCGATCATCAGCGGCCAGACGTCCTCGGCGAACGAGAGCGTGCCGTCGGCCGCCGACCAGCGCTCGACCACCTCGTCGGTGACGATCTCCAGGGTCACCGGTCCGGGCCGGTTCGCGCGGGCCAGGTAGGGCACGCCGCGTCCGGAACCCATCAGCAGCACCGGCTCGTCACCGGACGCGACGTAGCGCAGCCGGCCGTCTCCGTTACGCTGGTAGCGGCCGCCCCGGCCCTCGGTGAGCAGCGCGAGCACGTCGTAGAAGTTCAACCCCGCACCGAGCACGGCCACCGGTTGGCCCGCGCTCACCCCGCGCAGCGCGGCCGCCGTCGCCGGTCCCGGTCCGACGTGTGGCAGGCCGTGGCTTTTCGCGTACGCGCTGAGCACGGTCCCGTCGTCGTCCGGCGCGGCCGGGAGGTGCCCGAGTGCGAGAACGGCGCTGTCCGCGTACACGATCCGGTGGTTGCTGAGGGTGAGGGCCTGCGTGCCGTCGGGAAGCTCGGCGAGTGCGGTCACGCGGTGCGGATGGATGTGCACGCCCTGGTCGCGCAGCTGGCTTACCACCCACCGCAGGTATTCGCCGAAGTGGGCGCGGGTGGCGAAGTCGTCCGGCCCGAGTGCGCCACCGGCGGCGACGTGCCACTCGTGGAACGACGGTCCGTGCACACCGGGTTCACCGCCGGCCGCCGCGTCGACGGTGTCGTCGGCGAAGACGGTGGCCTGCCGGGTCCGCGAGTTCATCAGCAGCTCGGGGTCCTGCGCCGGGTCCCAGACCGCGCCGCCGGGCAGCGGGTCGATCAGGTGGACCTCGGCGCCGGGACGTCCGGCGAGCTGGACCGCGACGGCGAGACCGCGGGGGCCGGCACCGATGACGGCGACCCGGCATCGGGGCGTAGACATGCCATTCCTATCGTCAAACCATGCTTTACGGAGCACTGCTTGCCCCTATAAGGCGAGACGATACCCAGCACTGACCTGCACCGCGCAAGCACTGCGACGGTTATGTGATCAGGCGAACGACACGTCGATGGCCTCCCGAACCTCGGCGGCCGCCTCGACCAGCGCCTCCGAGGTGACCCGGACGGCCGGCACCGAGGCGAGGGATTCGGTGGTCACCGAACTCACCACCCTGGCCGTCACCGGCACCAGCCGGCGCACCGCGAGACCCGGATCCGGGCGTACCGCGGCCAGCATCAGATCCGGCACCAGCGCCACCCCCAGACCCGCCGCGACCAGCGCCTGCAACGCCACGTAGTCGTCGGTCTCGAACCCGATCTCCGGCTGGAAACCGGCCGCCGAACACAGCGACAGCAGGTTGCCGCGACACTCGACACAGCCCGCGATCCAGCGCTCCCCGGCCAGCTCGTGCACGTCCACCGACGTCGCCGCGGCCGCCGGATGACCGGCCGGCATGCCGACGTGCAGATGTTCGGTGACCAGCGGCACCGCCACCTCGTCCGACTGCAGCACCGGCACCGGAGCGCCGGTGCCCAGCTCCTGATCGCTGTCCGCGGCGTAGACGTAGACCACCGCGATGTCACACTCGCCCCGGCGCAGCAACTGCAGCGCCCGCGGCGGCTCCGCCTCGGTCAGGGTGAACCGCAACTGCGGATGCGACCGGGTGACCCGGCCCAGCGCCCGCGGCAGGATCGTCGCCGCCGCACTCGGGAAACAGGCGATCCGCACGGTGCCCGCCCGCAGCCCGGCGACCGCGGCGACCTCGGCCTCCACCTGCGCCATCTGGGTCAGGATCTGCTCGCCGTGCCGGACGAACACCGCGCCCGCGTCGGTCAGCCGGATCCCCGCGTGGGTACGCACCAGCAGCGGCGTCGCCAACTGCTCCTCCAGCAGCTTCACCGCCTGGGTCACCGCCGATTGCGTGGTGCCGAGCCTTTTCGCGGCCTTCGACATCGAGCCCTCGGCGGCGAGCGCCTGCAACAGCCGCAGGTGACGTACCTCAATCATGCGCACCATCAAACCAGTTGGGGTATCAGCTCAGCTAATGTCGGTCATCTCCCGCACCCCGTCGGTCCTCCCCGGCGCCCCCACGGACGGAGTCCCGCCATGCCCACCGCCGACCGCACCTGGGTTCACCAGGCGATCCGCGCCATCGAGGCGGACACCCACCGCACCGGGACCACACCGTTGCGGCTCTTCCCGCTGCCGGCCGACTGGGGCATCCGGCTCTACCTCAAGGACGAGACGGTGCAGCCCACCGGCTCGGTGCAGCACCGGACCGCCCGCTCCCTGATCCGTTTCGGCCTGGCCAACGGCGACATCGGTCCCGGCACCACCCTCGTCCGGGCCGGCGGCGACACCACGGCCGCGGCGCTCGCGTACTTCGCCCGGCTGCTCGACCTCGACTTCGTCGCGGTCGTCCCGCGCGACACCCCGGCCGCCGTCCTGGACCTGATCCGGCGGCACGGCGGCCGTCTCCACCCGGCCGACTCCGTCTCCGCCGCGGCGATCGACCTCGGCACCCGCCCGCACTGGTACGTCCTCGACGGGCGTCCCGAATTCGGCCTCGACGACCTCTTCGACCAGCTCGCCCTGGAACCGCACCCGGAACCCACGTGGCTCGTGCTCGGCGCCGACGCGACCACGGTGAGCGCACCGGTCGGCCGTCGCCTGCGCCTCCAGCAGCGACCCACGCTGATCGCCGCCACCGTCGACGCACCCCTCGTCGACGAGGTCGTCACCGTCTCCGACAGTCTCGGGGCCGCGCTGCGGCTGATCGAACGGATGCGCCGTGCGGGCCAGGAGGGTTCGGTCGTCGCCCTGATCAGTGACGAACCGGCCCCGCCGCTCACACCACGGGCCACCTCTGCGATCCCCACCCTCGTCGGGGACGATCCACTGGCCGCACTCGGGACACTGCGCGACGACGTCCGCGCCTCCACCCTGGCCCTGGACGACCTGGTCCTGCGGCCGGTCGACGAGCGCGGGCTGTCCCGGACCGACCGGCTGCGGATCGCCCTGCGGGTGGCGCAGGTCAACGACCACCGCGAACTGGCCGCGCACTGGACCGCGGAACTCGGCGGCGACGCCGGACCGGTCGGCGACCCGTCCCACTGGGCCGGCCTCGGACCCCGCACCGCCGGGATCCTCGCCCACGCCGAACAGATGGCCCTCGACCCGCGCGACCTCGGCCGCGACGACGTCCACCTGCTCGGCGACCTCGGCCTGGACGCACCCCAGACGGTGGCGGTGGCGCAGGTCGTCGCCTACGTGAGCTACCTGGTCCGCCTGCTGCGCGGCCTGGCCGCCCTGGACGAGAACCCGGACACCACCCCGGCGCCGCCGCGGGTCGTGGGTTCGGATCCGCAGCTCGCGGGCTCGGAACCGCCGCACTTCACCGCGACGCTGCGCCCGGACGAGACCGAATTCCCGGTCTACCGGTGGGACCCGTGGGTGCCGCCGGCCCGGGTGCCCGGCGTCGAACCCGGCTCGGACAGCCGCACCCCGGCGAAATGGTCGCCGTTCTACCTCACGCTGCTGCACGACCCGGCCGTCCTCGCCGAACGGACCGCCCTCTACAACGCCATCATGACCGGCAGCCCCGGCGTCGCCGGTGCGCTCGGCCGCGCCGACCGGGAACTCGCCGCCCTCGGCACCTCCCTGGTCACCGGCTGCGAATACTGCGCGTCGGTCCACGGCCGCCGCCAGATCCAGCTCTCCGGCGACACCGGGACCAGCGTCCTGCTCGCCCAGAAGGGACCGTCGGTGCTCGGCGACCCGCTGCAGCAGGCGGTGGTGGCGCTCGCCGCCCACACCGCCACGACCCCGCCGACCGTCGGCGCCGGTGACGTCACGGCCCTGCGGGAAGCCGGTCTCGGCGACGACGCGATCCGCGACGCGCTGGCCGTCGCCGCCATGTTCGCCTGGGCCAACCGGCTGATGATGACCCTCGGCGAGGCGGTCCTGTGAGCGACGCCGTCGAGGTCTCCACCACCGCGGGCACCGTGCGGGGACGTGTTCGGGACGGCATCGGGGAGTTCCTCGGCATCCCCTACGCGGAGCCGATCACCGCCTCCCGTCGTTTCCGGGCGCCTCAGGCGCGTACCCCGTGGTCCGGTGTTCGCGAAGCGACCGCCCTGAGTGAGGTATGCCCGCAGGTCCCCACCTACGGCCCGGTCGGCACCCGGGCGGCGTCCACGCTGACCGGGGGAGAGGACTTCCTCACCGTCAACGTCCGCACCCCGGACGTCGGCGGCCGGGCGCCGGTGCTGTTCTGGATCCACGGCGGCGGGTACGCGGTCGGCTCGGCGAACGAGGGCGCCCTGCAGACCGGCGCGTTCGCCGCATCCGGCATCGTCGAGGTGACCGCCAACCACCGGCTCGGCGCGCTCGGCTTCCTGCACCTGCCCGACGCGCCCGACAACCGGGGCCTGCTCGACCTGATCGCCGCCCTGGAGTGGGTACGCGACAACATCGCCGCGTTCGGCGGCGACCCCGGCCGGGTGACGCTCGCCGGACGGTCCGCCGGCGGGTTCGCCGTCGCGACCCTGATGGCGATGCCCGCCGCCCGCGGTCTGTTCCACGCGGCGCTTCCGCAGTCCGGCGCGTCGGTGGCCGTGTTGCGTCCCGCCGATGCGGCGAGGGTATCCGGGCGCTTCTTCAGTTCATCTCCTGATATCTCCGACATAAGCGCTGTTCTGCGAGCGCAGAAGGCGGTCTGCGACGAGTCGTACACCGCCCACGACGCCGACCGTGACGGCGACGTGGCCATGCTGGGCGTCGCCTTCCAGCCGGTGATCGACGGTGTCTCGCTCCCCGTACACCCCACACGGGCGGATCTCGCCCCGGTCCCGATGATGATCGGCTGCACCACGGCGGAGTACCGCACCCACGCCACCGTGCACCCCGTGGATCTCGGTTTCACCGACGCGGCGTCCCTGCTGCACGAGCGTGTCGTCCCGCTGGGCCTGACCGGCGCCGAGATCGTGGCGCGCTACCGGGCGGGGTTGCCGGAGCACACCGGCCTGGGCATCTGGCGTGCCGTCGGCGGCGACCTGGTCTTCCAGAACCCGGCCACCCGCTTCGCCGACCACGCCGCGGCGTCCGGCCTGCCGGTCTTCCGTTACCTGTACGGGCCGATCGAACCGGACGAACTCGGCGCGGAACACGGCGCTGAGCTGGGGTCGGTCTGGTACCGCGGTCCCGGCCACCTGGCCACGGTCCCGCCCCGGCAGCGCCCGGCCGACCCGGCTGCGGCCCGCGTGGTCCATGAGATCTGGGCGTCGTTCATCCGCGACCACGTCCCGCCCGCGCCGTTCTCCGCCCACCGTCCGGGAGCGGCCCGGACCACCCGGATCAGCGGCACCGAAGTCTTCCCCGCCGCCGATCCGTTCGCCGCGCGTCTCTCGTGGTGGTAGCCACGCAGCCCTTGATGTCTCGCCGCGACATCGCTATTCTGATGTCGCGGCGAGACATCATGTCGTGCCGCATCCACAAGCCCGCCGACGGAGAAGGACAGGCAATGTCAGAACATGCGAAGCGGACGTTCATGGTGGTCGGCACGCTGCACGCCGGCACGGACATGGCGGAGTTCGGCGCCCTGCGGGCAGACGAGCACCGGCAGCTGGAGGTGCTCCGCGCCGAGGGCCGGGTCGGCGCCCACTACGTCTCACCCGCGCGCGGGACGACCTTCGTGGAGATCATCGCCGCGGACGAGGAGGGGGTGGCGCAGACGATGCAGACCCTGCCGTTCGCCCGCTTCTTCGACATGGATGTCTTCCCGACCGCGCCCGCGGATGCCGCGGAACTCGCCCACCGAGCGCGGATGTAGGCCGATCCCAGGGTTGCCGGTGACGGTGCCATCGACTTCTCCTCGGCGATGACCAGCAGTGATGTCGCGGCGCGACAACAAGCCGGTGGGCAGGTAGCATGGGCGCATGCCCCGTTGGGAAGTCGGCAGTGAAGAACGGCTGAAGAAGGCCACCATGGAGCTCTTCGCCGAGCAGGGCGTCGAGGCGACGAGCGTCGTCGAGATCGCCAAGCGGGCCGGGGTGACCACGCGTACGTTCTTCCGCTACTTCCCCGACAAGCGTGACGTCCTGTTCGCCGACGCGGAGAGCCTGCTCGAGGCGCTCGTCGGCCGCATCCTCGAGGCCGACGTCAGCCGGCCGTTCCCGGCGGTCATCGAGGTGCTGGCGGGGTTCGACTGGAGCGCCATGGGATGGCAGTCGCAGCGCTGGCGGCATGCGATCATCGCGGCGAACCCGGAACTGCACGAACGTGACCTGATGAAGCGGGACGCCATCGCGTCCGCCTTCACCGGCGCGTTGCGGCAGCGCGGCGTCGAGGCCGGCACCGCGCAGCTGGCGTCCCGGGTGGGTTCCCAGGTGTTCTTCACGGCCTACGAGAAGTGGCTCACCGCCGAGGACGAGACGAGCCTGGCCTCGGTCATCGAGGCGACGCTGGAATGCTTCGATGCGTTGGTGGCGATCCGGAGCGCTTATTCGACGTAAGGTGCGCATCACACGCCACGAACACCGGCCGGCGCCCGTGCATGCAGGGCGCCAGCCGGTTCGTTACCGATGTGCCAGGTCGAGCAATCGCCTGAGGCCGTCGTCGACCTGCTCCATCAGGGCGGGTGAGATTACTGCCGTGGCTACCGTGGCAGACCGGTTTCCGCCCGCAACCTCGGCGTCCAGTTCACCCGCCAATCGATCGGGAAGGGTGACAGAGATGGTTGCCATGCCGGAGATATTGCCGGCAGTAGGGGAGCTCGCAATGCTCCGGACAACATGATTGAGCCGTTTTCATCCTGCGAGGTCAGGTACACCTCGATGATGTGGTGAGGGTGGGCAGGCCGGGGAACCACGCCGGTCTGTCAGGTGAGGCCGAGGTGGCGCAGCATGCGGGCCGGGTCGGCCAGGAACGTGCGGGTCATCGCCACCGCCTCGGTCTGGTCGTAGGCCACCTCGTTGATGGCGCCGTCCGTCCCGATCTCGAGGATCGTCGCGCCCGGGTACGCCAACAGAACCGGCGAGTGGGTGGCGATCACGAACTGTCCGCCCAGCGCCACCAGCTCACCGATGCGGACCAGCAGCGCCAGGCAGCCCTGGACCGACAGTGCCGCCTCCGGCTCGTCGAGCAGGTACAGCCCGGACGGGCCGAACCGGTGCTCCGCCAGGTCCAGGAACGATTCGCCGTGCGACCGTTCGTGCAGAGACTGGCCGCCGTAGGAGGCGGTCACGCCGAGCTGATCGATCTCGGTCGCCACGTTGTAGAACGACTCGGCCCGCAGGAAGAAGCCGGTCCGCGGTTTGCGGCCGGCCACCCGGGACAGGGTCAGGTGCCCGCCCAGCGCCGACTCGCTGGGACGGGTCGCGAAGGTGAACGCGGTGGTGCCGCCCTCCGGGTTGAAGCCGGCCGCCACCGCTATCGCCTCGATCAGGGTCGACTTGCCGCTGCCGTTGTCGCCGGCCAGCAGCGTCACCGGTCCGGGCAGGGCGATGCCGCCCCGCCGGTGCAGGGCGCGCACCACCGGCAGGTCGAACGGATATCCGTCGCCCGGTGCCGCGTCCAGCCGGACCGCCCTGATGAACATGCTGCCTATCCGGGGACGACGGCCGTCGCGTCGATCTCCACCAGGGCGCCGGGGCGGGCATGCCCGGCCGTCGTCACCACGGTGATCGCCGTGCGGTGGTCTCCCCACACCTCACGTGATGCCGCGTACCCCACCTGTGCGTCCACGCCGTCCACGATATAGATCGTCAGCTTGGCCACGTGCTCCTGTGTCGCCCCGACCGAACCCAGCACGGTCAGCACGTTGCGCATGGCCTGTCTCGTCTGCTCCTCGATGCCGTCCAGGAGACGCCCGCTGCCGTCCGACCCGAGCTGTCCGCCGACGTAGAGGGTCCGGCCGGACGGGGCGATCACCCCCTGCGTGAAGGCCGGATTATGAAACATCCCCGGCGGGTCGACTTTTACCAGTTCTTCGGCTGAAGAGCGCAGATACAGGTCCCGCAACAGGCTCACCTCCGACAAATGGTGGATCAACTCCCGGTGGATGTGCAGCACCAGATCCGCCATCGTGAGCTCGGGATACGGCTCCTTGTCACCGACCGCGACGAGCAACCCGTCCTCCCCGAGCCCACGGACACCGTCCATCCACGTCTCCAGCTGCTCGTCCAGCTGGGCCATGGCTTCAGCGGCACTCTCCGCGTACCGGAAAGTCTCGTAGGAAGCCGGCGGCGCGCCGAAATGCGCGGCGTTACGCATGGCGAGGACACCGACGATCACGTGCCCGAGCCGCCAGGCGATGGTGGTGAACGGGGCCGGTTCCGGGGTGGGGAACGCGAAATCGATGGTGACGTCGCCGCTGCCGCCCTGCACCGGGGCCGTCGACGTGCCGCGTGGCCGCACGCTCCAGGCGTCCGGGACCGGCGACCAGAAGTATTCGTCATCGGTCAGGCCCTCGAGGCGTGGCCGGATCTGGTTGGTCCAGTGCCAGTGCCACTGCTCACGCAGGGAGTTGTTCCAGTCGTGTGCCATGAGTCCACCCTGACATCCGGGGCGGACAGGATCGGTCCGCTTGGCCGGGCAGACTGGTCGGCATGAGCGGCGACGAGCGAGATACCACCGAACGGGTGCTCACCCTGCTCGGCCTGCTGCAGCAGCGCCGGGTGTGGACCGGGCCCGAGCTGGCCGGCCGTCTGAACGTCACGACCCGCACGGTCCGGCGCGACGTCGAGCGCCTGCGCACGCTCGGCTACCCGGTGCACGCCGGGCAGGGCACCGGCGGCGGCTACCAGCTGGGACCGGGCCGGGACGTGCCGCCGTTGCTGCTCGACGACGAGGAGGCGGTCGCGACGGCGGCGGCGCTGCTGACCGGTGCGGGCGGCGTCGCCGGATCCGGCGACGCCGCCCTGCGGGCGCTGACGAAACTCGACCGGGTGCTTCCCACCAGGCTCAAGCCGGGGGTACGCGCATTCGCCGGCGCCGTCGACTCGTTCGGCGGCGGGCGCACCCCGGTGGACGCAGAGGTGCTGATGACCCTGGCCCGGGCGTGCCGCGACGAGGTGGAGGCCGGGTTCGACTACCCGTCCGGTGGCACGTCCGGCCGCCGCCGGGTCGAGCCGTACCGTCTGGTCAGCTCGGACCGCCGGTGGTACCTGGTGGCGTTCGACCTGGACCGCGACGACTGGCGCACGTTCCGCCTGGACCGGATGTCCGATGTCGCCGCCCGGACCTGGGGTTTCCGTCCCCGGGAGGCTCCGCCCGCCGCCGCCTACGTGCAGGAGGGCATCGCGAGTCGCGCCTACCGGCATCAGGCCCGTTTTCTGGTACGCGCTCCGGCCGCCACGATCCGGGAGCGGATCCCGGCCGGCGCGGCCGTGGTCAAGCCGGTCGACCAGCACAGTTGCGAGCTGGTCAGCGGGGCGGACAGCCTCGACTTCGTGCTGATGCACGTCGTCCTGCTGGGCCACGACTTCACCGTGCTCGACCCGCCGGAGCTGGCCGAGCGCTGCCGGGTGCTCGCCGCCCGGTTGTTGGAAGCCGCTCAGAGCAGCTCGTAGCTGCTTAGAGCAGCGTGTCGACCACCCAGTGCGCCACGCCCGGCGGGTAGGGCGCCGGCAACCCCAGCACGATGTGCCCGAATCCGGCCTCCACCGCCTCACCGATCGCCCGCCGGGTCTCGTCCGGCCGCTCGTAGGAGACGCCCAGGTGCATCGACCGGGTGATCGACGCCGGGTCCCGCCCGATCTCCTCGCACAGCCGGTCGAGCAGCGCGCTGCGGCTCACCGCGTCGGCGAGATCCCCGCCCGGGATGTTCCACAGGTCCGCGTGCCGCGCGACCACCCGGAGCAGGGCGTCCGACCGGCCGCCGATCATCACCGGCGGTCCGGGGCGCTGCACCGGTTTGGGATTGCCGAACGCCCCGGTCAGCTGGACGTGTTCGCCGGCGAAGTCGAACGGTTGCTCCGCCGTCCACAGGCGCCGGATCACGGTGAGCGCCTCGTCGAGACTGCGCACCGAGTGCCGGAAATCGTGGAAGGGGAGGCCGTGTGCCTCGTACTCCCGCCGGGCGATGGGGTGTCCGGGCCGGGACCCGGCCCCGATGCCGAAGTCGAGCCGGCCGCCGGCGACGACGTCCACCGTCGCCGCGATCTTGGCGAGCATCGCCGGTGGCCGGAAACGATTACTGGTCACCAGCAGGCCGAGCCGCAGCCGCCGGGTCTGTGCGGCGAGTGCGGACAGCAGCGTCCAGCCCTCGAAGGCCGGGCCCGTCGGGTCGCCGCCGATCGGCATCAGGTGATCGAAGAGCCAGGCGTGCCCGATCTCCGGAAGCTCGTCGGCCTCCTGCCAGACGCGCAGGACGTCCGGGTAGCCGACGTTCATCGGCGCCGTCATGATCCCGATGGTCGGTGCGGTCATCGCGACTCCAGCTTCCCGAGGTCGCCCACGTGCTCCCCGGTCAGCTCGCCGCGCAGGTAGGCGGTGGTGACCCGCTGCACCAGAGCGACCCGCTGCGGGTCCTCGTCGGTCGTCTGCGTGTGGTTCGCCCCCACGATCCCACCCAGCGTGTGCTCCGCGCCGAAGATCGTGAGCAGCGTCTTCGACCCCGGGCTCAGGTGGTAGGGGTCGGCGAACCAGTCCGGGTCGCGGACGGTGAGCGGTGACCGGTCCTGGTCACCGGCGATCACCAGGGCCGGGGTGGTCATCGTGCTGAAGTCCGGGCTCATGAACGGGAAGTGCTCCGCGGCGAACGGCGTCAGGTCGTCGCCGCCGGTCCCGGCCGTGGTGAGCAGCACTCCGGCGGTCACCCGGGCGTCGGACAGGTCCTCGTCGCTGCCGACGATCCGGGCCCCGAGCAGCATCCCGGCGGTCTGGCCGCCGTAGGAGTGGCCGGCGGCGATGACACGGCTGCGGTCGATGCGCCCGGCCAGGCCGGGCACGGACGCTTCGAGGAGATCCAGGTGATTCAGCGCCAGCACCATGTCCTGTACGCGAAAACGCCAGATCTCCGGAGTGCGGCTGTCGTCCGGACCGACCCCGAGCGGCGGGAAGTCCAGGTGGGTGGGCTGCACGACGACGAAACCGTGTCCGGCCCAGTGCTCGGCGAGCGGCTGATAGGCGTCCATCGACTGCCCGAAGCCGTGCGAGAACAGGATGACCGGGAGGTCGCGCCCGGTGACCGGTGCGGTGACCCGGACCTGGAGGTCGACGCCGCGGCCGGCGGGGGCAGGGATGGTCACCGGCCGGACCGAGACGATGGCGGTGGTGGTGCTTTCGGTGGAGTGCATGACAATGGCTCCTCGGAGAGAATGTTCAAGCGGAACCAAGTTCCGGTTACGAAGATACGGAACCTGGTTCCGGTTAGCAACCCCGGGAGACCCATGCCCGCCGTCCCGCGCAAACGCGCCGACGCCCGCCGCAACGAGAAGTCCCTGCTCGACGCGGCCGCGGCCGCCTTCGTGGCGGTCGGCATCGACGTCCCGGTCCGCGACATCGCCACCCGGGCCGGCGTGGGTGTGGGCACCATCTACCGGCACTTCCCGACCCGGGCCGACCTGGTCGTGGCCGTCTACAAGCACCAGGTCGAGGCATGCGCCGAAGCCGGCCCGGCGCTCCTGGCGTCGTCGCCGTCGCCGTATGCGGCCCTGGTCGCCTGGGTGAACATGTTCGCCGACTTCCTGGTCACCAAACACGGCCTGGCCGAAGCCCTGAGCTCCGGCGACCCGCAGTTCGAGGCCCTGCACGCCTCGTTCGTCGAACGCCTGCTCCCGGTGGCGACCGACCTGGTGGCGGCCGCGACCGACGCCGGCGAACTCCGCCCGGTCGAGCCGTTCGGCCTGATCCTCGCGGTCGGCAACCTGTGCGCGGGTGACGGCTGGGACCCCCGCTACAACGCCCGCGAGATGGTCACCCACCTGCTCACCGGCCTGCACACCTGATCGCTGAGTTCTACAACACAAAGTTACAGAAGGACCTTATGTAAATAGTTGCGCGGGCAGATAGTGGGAGGGTCGAAGATCGGCTGCGCTCGCTGCCAACCCCCGGCAGGAGCCTCCGCCGAGCAGTACCCCGGGAGAACCCGATGCGGACCCTGAACCGAGCCGAACCCGCCACCGCGACCAGGCTCAAGACACTCCTCGAAACCCTCCTTCACACCCCTCTTCCGGTACGCCTGCGAGCCTGGGACGGCTCCGAGGCGGGACCGGCCGACGCGCCCCTGGTGATCGTGCGTCACCGGCGCGCGCTGCGGCGGCTCGTCTGGCAACCGGACCAGCTCGGCCTCGCCCGCGCGTACGTGGCCGGCGAGATCGACGTCCAGGGCGACCTCTACGACGTGCTGTCCCGACTCGCCCCACTGCTCTGGCGCGCCGCCGAACCCACCGAACTACCGCTACGCACCGTGATGGGCGAGGCGCTGCGGCTGGGCCTCATCGGCAGCCGCCCGAAGCCGCCGCCCGAGGAGATGGCGGTCACCGGCACCCGGCACAGCCGCGGCCGCGACCGGCAGGCCATCAGTCACCACTACGACGTCGGCAACGACTTCTACCGCCTGGTCCTCGGCGAGAGCATGGTCTACTCCTGCGCCTACTGGACCGGCGACACCCCCGGATACGACCTGGCCGACGCCCAGCGCGACAAACTCGACCTGATCTGCCGCAAACTGGGCCTGCAGCCGGGGATGCGGCTGCTCGACGTCGGCTGCGGCTGGGGCAGCCTCGCCGTGCACGCCGCCCGCGAGTACGGCGTCCAGGTCCTCGGCATCACCCTGTCGGTCGAACAGGCCGACCACGCCCGCAAACAGGTCGCCGCGGCCGGCCTCGCCCACCAGGTGGAGATCCGCGTCCAGGACTACCGCGACCTCGACGACGGCGCCTTCGACGCGATCAGCAGCGTCGGCATGGCCGAGCACGTCGGCACCGGCCCCTACCAGGAGTACGCGACGATCCTGCACCACCACCTGAAGCCCGGCGGCCGCCTGCTCAACCACCAGATCGCCGCCCTGCGCCACGACCCGTCGCCGTCCCCGGGCCGCAGTTTCATCGACGCGTACGTGTTCCCCGACGGCGAACTGGTCTCCATCGGCACGACGGTCTCGTTGCTGGAGAAGGCCGGCTTCGAGGTCCGCGACGTACAGGCGCTCCGCGAACACTACGGCCGCACCCTGCGCGCCTGGGTCGCGAACCTGGAATCCGACTGGTCCACCGCCGTCCGCCTGACGAGTCCCGGGCGGGCCCGGGTGTGGAGGCTCTACATGGCCGCGTCGGCGCTGGCCTTCGAACTCGCCCAGATCGGCGTCAACCAGGTCCTGGCCGTGAAGCCGCACCGCGACGGCACCAGCACGATGCCCCCGACCCGCCGCGACTACCTGGCCTGAGCGACCTCGGCGCAGTACAGGTCCCGGCGGCAGGCGATCACGAGCCGGCCGCCGGGACCCCAGGCCGGCGCCCGCGCCGCATACGGCAGCGTGATCCGGTCCACATCCCGCCCGGTCACCACGTCGACGACGGACACGGTGCGGTCACGACGACGGGCCCGTCGTCGGTGTCCACGGCGGCGAGGTGTTCGACCCACTTGGCGTCGTCGTGACCGGGAAGCCCGCCGATACGCCGTCCCGTCTCCAGGTCGACCGGCATGGGAGCGCCGCCCGGGTCGAGAATGACCACGGCGAGCGCCCTGTCACCGACGACGGCGAGCTGTTCCGCGTCCGCCTCCAGCGGATAGCGGTCGGTGCGGATCAGCTCCCCGGTGGCCCGGTCCCACATCCGCATGCCCGGCCGAGGACACCGCGTGGCACGCAGGTCGGCCAGGTGACAGTCGAAATCCTCGTGCCGTTCCGTCAGTGTCACGATGACCTCGGCCCCGCCGACCGTGGCGGTCGCGACAGCCGACGGAAGCTGCCCGGTGAAGACCTGCCGCAGTGCCGGATCCGGCCCCGAACCGGTCGTCCAGAGGGCGCGCACCCGTCGAGGCTACGAGCCCGCCCACCCCCGCGGGTCGTGAACTGAAGCTCCGAGCGGGTGAACCGAGGACCGGCGCCGTCGGGTGGCCGACAGCTTCGCGGTGGCAACGTCGAGTACTCGTAAGGACATGAGCAGCCGGTACCGCAGCATCGTCGACGTTCACGTGCTCCTGCGCCGCGCCGACGGTCACATCCTGCTGATGGAGAGAGCCGGCACGGGGTACGCCGACGGCCTGCTCTGCCCGCCCAGCGGCCACCTCGAAGCCGGCGAGTCGGTGACGGCCGGCGCGGTCCGGGAACTGGCCGAGGAGACCGGCGTCGACGTTCGCGAGGACGATCTGCACTTCGTCCACGTCGTGCACCACCGCAACGGGCGGGACGACCCGCGGATCGGGTTCTTCTTCGTCACCGACCGCTGGCAGGGGCCGCCGGTCAACCGGGAGCCGCACAAGTGCGCCCGCCTGCTGTGGGCCGACCCGACCGACCCGCCGCCGGACACCGTGCCGTACACCGCCGCCGCCCTGGCCCGGATCGCCTCCCACCAGCCGTTCGCCCTGGACGGCTGGGGCGAATGAGCCGTTGTTCCAGTCTCGGCCTGCTCGACTCCGGGTACCGCCCGAAGCCGGCGGCCGCCGCCTACCGCGCTCTGATCACTGCACTGTCAGTAGGCCGGTGAGGACCCGGGACAGGGTGTCCTCGAAACGGGGCTCCGGTGTCGGCCGGCCGCTGAGCAGGGCTGCCGTCAGGTGGGGGTGCCGGCCGGCCGCGACGACGTGGGCCAGGTAGGCGCCCTGTCGTTCGCGGGCGCCGGTGCTCGCGTTGAGTTCGTTGAGGGCGAGCGCGGCCGTGAGGGTGGTCATCACGGCGAACGCCTCCAGTTTGCGGCCCGTGTCGGCCGGGTGGTCGGCGAGGACCGCCAGGACGTGCTCCAGCAGGTCGGCGCCGTGCGGGCCGAGCGGGGAGCGGGTCAGCACCAGCTCGGGCAGCCAGCGGTGCCGCAGCATCAGGTCGCGACCCTGCCGGCACACCTCGAGCAGGGCCGGCAGCCACGGGCCGCCCGGCGCGGAGAGGTGGTATCCGGCGGCGACCTCGTCGGTCATCAGGTCGAGCAGGTCGTCGCGGCTGTCGACGTAGCGGTAGAGCGACGCCGCGCCGGTGTTCAGCTCGGCGGCGATGCGGCGCATCGAGACGGCGGCCAGGCCCTCCCGGTCGGCGAGCGTGATCGCGGCCGCGGTGACCTCGGCCCGGGAGCGTTCGGCGGGCCGGCCCACTCCGCTACGCCGTTCCCGCAGCCACACCGGCGTCGTCTCCATGACACTTCCTTCTCTCTCCGTTGCGCTCACCCTACCGTTTCGATAACGTTGTTCGCGAACAGCGTTCCCGAATGGATGAGGCGACGATGATCCGGATCCCGTACTCCGCGCGCAACGGCGACGTGCACCTCGCCGTCGACGACCTCGGCGGCGCCGGCGGTGACCCGCTGCTGCTGGTCATGGGCCTCGGCGTGTCCCGTTTCTGGTGGCCCGACGGCCTGGTCGCCGCCCTGATCGATGCCGGTTTCAGCGTCGCCGCGTTCGACGGGCGCGACGCCGGCGGCTCCACCCACTTCGACGACGTGCCGTCCGGCAATCCGGTGACCGGCCTGCTCCGGCGGCGGCCTCTCGCGTACACCGCTGAGGACATGACCGACGACACCGTTGCCGTGCTCGACGCGCTCGGCTGGCAGCGCGCCCACCTCTTCGGCGTCTCCCTGGGCGGCCTGGTCGCGCAGCGCACCGCCCTGCGCCACCCGCACCGGGTGCACACGCTCACCACCTTCGCCGCCGTGTCGAGCGACGTGCGTGGTGCCGCCGTTCTGCGGTACGTGCACCTGCCGTTCCTGGCCCGGCTGACGCGCCTGCGGCACCCCGAGGGCCGCGACGGCGACGTGGCAGCCGGTCTGGACCTGGCCCGGATGATCCACGCGCCGGGTCACCCGTTCGACGAGGAGGACGCCCGCCTGCGGGTGGAACGCGAACTCGACGCCGGACTGCCCAGTGGCGTCCGCGACAGCCGCGCCCAGGCCCGGCAGGTCAGCGCCGGCTGGCACGGCCCGCGACTGCGCGACCTGCGGGTGCCGACCCTGGTGCTGCACGGCGCGCAGGACCCGCTGGCCCGGCCCGCCGCCGGCCGCCGCATCGCCGCGTCGGTGCCGGGCGCCCGCTACGTCGAACTCCCGGGCACCGGCCACGACCTGCCCCGGGAGGTCTGGCCCACGGTGGCCCGCGAGATCCGGGCCCTGGCCGGCTGACCTACAGGCTGTCCCGGCCCGCGAGATCCGGGCGCCGGCAGGCTGAACCACAGGCTGTCCCCGACCCGCCTGACCAGGAAGCGGGCGGGCGGTCAGGCGTCGGCCTGGATGCGGCGGGCCACGGCGGCATTCAGCGGGTACGAGCGTTCCGGCGGCAACAGGCGCCGCGCCTTGGCGTGCTGCCCGGCCCGGACCAGGTCGGCGATCCGGCGGACGGTGGGCGTGATGTCCGCGACGGCGGTGATCCAGCTTTCGGCGTACTCGCGGATCAGGGTGCGGCCGACGCCGACCTGAATGCTGTAGTGGTTGAGGGCCGCGCCGCGCAGCGACCGTTCCGGATCCCACTGGACGTGCACCTCGGCCTCGGCGAACGCCCTGTTCCAAGCGGCCGCGCCACCGTGGATCGCCGGCACCGGGGCGGTCAGGACGGCCCGCGACAGGGCCCGCTCCCAGCCGGCCCGGGTGATCCGGACCGCCAGGATGCGTTCCTGGCCGGGTTTGGCGGCCCAGTTGCTGCGGTGCATCAGCCACAGCAGCGACGGCTTGATCCAGGTCATCCGGGTGAACGAGAACGGCGTGACGAAACGGCCCGCGGCGAGCGCGGCGTCCGCGACGGCGGGGGAGTAGGCCTGGTACATCACGATGGTGTCGCCGTCGAAGTCGGCGCGGATCTCCCGTTGCACGAGACGGCACCCTGTCACAGCATTCATGGTGCGGGCGAGCGGTTATCCCGGGGTGCCCTGCCGGTACGCGTCTCGGCAGGGACTTCTTGTCGCGTACCCCGGAAGGCTCTGATGAAGGGCATGGAACTTCTGCCTGTCCGACCGACCGTCAAGCTGCCTGCTCAGGCCTTCACCGGGGATGCCTACCTGACACCGATCCGCCAGCCGGCCGGGCTGTCGCGGATGACGGTGGCGCTGGTGCGGTTCACGCCCGGGGCCCGCACGAACTGGCATGCGCACGCCGTCGGCCAGACCCTGCACGTGACCGAGGGCGTCGGCCTGGTCGGTGTCCGCGACGGATCAGTGCTGCGGATCCACGCCGGGGAGACGGTGCTCTGCCCGCCCGGCGAGGAGCACTGGCACGGGGCCGCGGCCGGCACGTTCATGAGTCACCTGGCGATGCTGGAGTCATCCGGTGACGGCAGCGACCCGACCACCTGGCTGGAGCCGGTCACCGACGACGACTACCGGCGGGCGGACGAGCGCTGATCCCCGGAGAAACGGCGGGATCGGCCGGCCGGGAGGCGCAGACTGATCGGGTGACTGATCGTGACGTGGTACGGGCCGTGTGGAACCGGGCGGCCGGGGGCGACGGGTCCGGGACGGGTGACCGGCACCTGGGTGCCCTGCTGCTGGTCGACGGCATGGTGCAGAACGGCGGAGCGAACCACGCCGCGGACAGCTGCTCGACCGACGAGCTCGCCGCCGCGGCGGTGGGCGCCCGCTACTTCGGGATGGGCGACCTCGCCGGCCTGATCGAGGAACTGCCGAAAGCGGCCGGGAGCAGCGACGACGACGAGGCGGAGGAGCGGCTGTCCGCCGCCTGGCACGCCACGGTCCCGGACAGCGCCCGGCTCGAGGCCGCCTTCGAGGAGCGTCTCGCCGCCGCCCCGCAGGATTTCGACCCGGTCTGAGGTCGGGGCTCCGGGCGGTCAGGCGGCCGCCGGCAACGGATTGCGGGCCGGGGCCTTGGCGAACGGCATCGCGTCCGGCGGCGCCGGACGGTTCAGGTGATAGCCCTGCAGCAGGTCGACGCCGGCCGCCGCCAGGTCCGCGGCGGTCGGCTCGTCCTCGACGCCCTCGGCCACCACGGTCAGGCCGAGGGCCTTCGCGATGGCGATCACCGAGTCGATGATCGTGGCGTGGGCCGGCGAATCGTGCATCTGGACCACGAACGACCGGTCGATCTTCAACTCGTCGATCGGCAGGCGCGGGAGCAACCCCAGCGACGTGTACCCGGTGCCGAAGTCGTCGATCGCCACCCGGATGCCCTTGGCCCGCAGCTCGGCGAGTTGCGCCGCCACCTGATCGGGATTGGTCAGCACCGCCGTCTCGGTGATCTCCACGGTGAGCAGGCTCGGCGCCACCCCCTCCAGCCCCAGCAGCGTCAGGATGGTGGGCACGGCACGGTCCTGGGCGAGGTACGCCGCCGGCAGGTTGACCGACACCGGCAGGCACACGCCGTCGCGCCGCCAGCGGGCCGACTGCTGCAGGGCCTCGGCCAGCACCCAGTCGGTGAGTTCGAGGATCACGTCGGACCGTTCCGCGTCGGGCAGGAACACGCCCGGCGGGAGCAGCCCGCGCTGCGGGTGCTGCCAGCGGACCAGCGCCTCCACGCCGTGCATCCGCCGGCTGCCGGCCTCGTGCAGCGGCTGGTAGTGCAGGCGCAGGTGCCCGGTGCGCAGCCCGGCCCGCAGTTCGGTGAGTTGCCGCAGGTCGACGCGCTGGTGGGTGTCGAGGCCGGGATGCCATTCGACCAGGCCGGTGCGTTCGTGTTTGGCGCGGCGCATGGCCGCCGCGGCCCGGCGCATCAGCACGCTGACGTCCTGGTGGTCGGCCGGGCAGATGCCGATGCTCGCCTCCACGCTGATCGGCAGGCCGTCCACCGTGTGCGGCCCGCGGATCCCGGCCACCAGGCGCCGGCCCACACTCTGCGGGCTCTGCCCGGCCGGCAGGTCGGAGAGCAGCACCACGAACTGGTCACCGTCGATGCGGGCGGCCAGATTCCCCGGTCCGTGGGCGTCCCGCAGCGCGGCCGCCACCAGGTTCAGCAGCGTGTCCGCGCCGTGGTGGCCGAGCACGTCGTTGGCGTCCTGGAACCGGTCCAGACCGAGATGGACCACCGCGGTCAGGGTGCCGGCGTCCAGGCGGCGCTGACCCTCGGACTGCGCGCTGGCCCGGTTCGGCAGGCCGGTCAGCGGGTCGGTCCGGGCCAGCCGGGCGGTCCGGCCGGCCATCTCGGCGAGCAGGTCCAGCATCGGCGCGATGCCGAACCGGCCGTCCGGCCAGCTGACCAGCACCGGCTCCTCGCGCAGCGCCGCCGGGCGGGCCAGCGCCGCCTCCGCCGCCAGCTCCAGTTCGAGGCCGGCCGGCAACACCAGGGCGTCGTCGGCGAGCAGGTCACCGGCGACCCGGGCGGTGCCGCGGTTGGCGCAGCGGGTCAGCAGCGCCCGGGTGATCACCCGGTGGCCGGTGGCGGAGGCGATCAGCACGGCGGGCGTACGGTCGTCGGCGGCCAGGGCCGACTCGACCTCGCCGATCGGGGTGCAGGCGAGCACCGGCGTGGCCGGATAACCGACCTCGCCGAGTTTCCGGGCGCTCATGCCATCCGCCCCAGGTCGAAGCAGGCCACCTCGATCAGCACTTCGCCGTCCTCCACCCGTGGGCGCAACCGCACCCAGAGACGCCCGCGGCCGTCCGCCCGGGCGCAGCGCATGTCGGCCGGTTTGCCCTCCCGGGCGGCCGCCCAGATCCGGTCCAGGGTCTCGTGCTCGGCCGCCTCGACCAGGGTGGTCAGGGCCGGGGCCGGGGCGGTGTCCGCGCCGGTGACCAGGCTGAGCACGGCGAGCTGCTCGGTCAGGCCGGTCATCTCCCGGCGCAGTTCGGCCAGGTCGGCCTCGGTGTGCCGTTCCCGGGTCCGGTCCAGCATCATCCCGTCCCAGATGATGCTGCCGTCCGGTTCGCGGTGCGGGCGGGACACGCCGTACAGCCAGCGGCGGCTGCCGTCGCGGCAGATCATGCTGCCCCGCCACGACCAGGGCTGCAGGGTCCGCGCCGACTCCTGGACGCTGGCCAGGTACGACTCCAGGTCCTCCGGCGCGATGACCTCGGACAGCCGGCGCATCGAGGTGATCAGGTCGCCCGGTTCCAGCCCGAAGATGTCCCGGCAGCCCTCGGAGACGAAGGTGAAGCCGCTGTCACCGTCGGCGCCCGTCCGGAACTGGTACAGCATGCCGGGCGCGTTGTTGACCGTGGTCCAGAACTGTTTCTCCCGGGCGGCCAGGGCGGCCTCGCTGCGCCGGCGGGCGGTGTCGTCGATGGCGATCGTGCAGATGCCGTAGACGGTGCCGTCCGGCTCGGTCAGCGGCACCCGGGTGACCAGGTACTGCCGCAGGTCGTCGCCGGTGGGAACCTCCTCGACGGCGGTCCCGGCGACCCCGGTCCGCGCGACCTGTTCGTCGTGGGCCCGGCCGACCGCCGCCACCGCGGCCGGGAGCACCTCGGCCTCCAGCCGGCCGACGGCGTCCGCGGCGGCGACCTGGAAGACCCGCTCGTACTCGCCGTTGACGAACAGGTACCGGCCCTGCAGGTCCTTGGCGAAGACCACCGCCGTGGTGTGCTGCAGGATCGCGGTGATCAGGGTGGTGCTGCGCTGCAGTTCCTGCTGGGCCCGGTGCCAGTCGGTGCGGTCCGACACGTACGCGAAGAACCCGTCCGCACCGAGCTCGTCGATGTTGATGGTGATCTGGAGTTCACCGCCGTCCCGGTGCACCGCCGGCACCTCGACCCGGCTGCCGACCAGGTCGCCGTCGCCGGTCACCAGGCGGCGGGCGAAGGCGGCGTTGTATGCCGACCGCAGTCCCGCCGGGACCAGGGTGTCGGCGAGCCGCCGGCCGATGATCTCCGAGCGGGTCCAGCCGAACAGGCGCTCCGCGGCGGGGTTCCAGTCCCGGATCATGCCGGCCCGGTCCACGTGCAGGTACGCCAGCGCGGTGGCGTCCACGGCCCGGTTCCGGACTTCAGTCGCCGCGTCTAGGGTGAACACGCCAGGTGATATCGGCGTGCCCCGGGTGCACCTGAGCGTTCGAAAAACCGCGGATCAGTGGTGTGCGCGACGCTTGCGTGTGGCGATGAAGAACCCGGTGGAGAGCACCCCGACCAGCACGCCGAACACCCAGGCCTCGCCGGTCCAGTGCCGTGCGATGCCGATCAGGCCGATGACCACGGCCATCGTGACGGCGGTCAGCAGGGCGTGACGCAGGGCCCGAGGCTGGGCCAGCGAGATGTCGCTCATAGCGCTCTTCCAATCGTGCGGGTGGCCGGTGAAGGGTAACGGTTACCGGGACGTTTCCTGAATCCCGGGTGGCGCTGGTGAAAAAACTCCGCCCGGCGATGGTGCCGCCGGGCGGAGTGTGCTGCTCAGGTGTGGTGTCAGACCTTGAAGTGGCTGACCAGGTTCTGCAGGCGGTCGGCCATCGTGCTCAGCTCGGTGACCGACTTCTGGGACTGGGTGACGCCCTGGTTGGTGATCCGCGACGCGGTGGCCAGGCCGTCGATGTTGGCGGCGATGCCACCCACGCCGTCGGCGGCCGCGGCCACACCCCGGTTCATCTCCGAGGTGGTGGCGGTCTGCTCCTCGACCGCGCTGGCGATGGTCGTCTGGAACTCGTTGATCTGCGAGATGACCACGCTGATCTCGCTGATCGCCTGGACCGCGCCGGCGGTGTCGTTCTGGATCTTCTGGACCCGGCGGGAGATGTCCTCGGTCGCCTTGGCGGTCTCCTGGGCCAGCTCCTTGACCTCGCCGGCGACGACCGCGAAGCCCTTGCCGGACTCGCCGGCCCGCGCCGCCTCGATGGTGGCGTTCAGGGCCAGCAGGTTGGTCTGCTCGGCGATGCTGGTGATCACCTTGACCACCGTGGCGATCTCCGCGGACGACTCGCCCAGCTTGCCGACCTGGTCGGTGGTGTGCTGCGCGATGGCGACGGCCTGCGCCGCGACCCGGGCCGCCTCGGCGGCGTTGTGGGCGATCTCGCCGATCGACACCCCCATCTCCTGGGCGCCGGCGGCGACGGTCTGCACGCTGCGCGACACCTCACCGGCCGTGGAGGCGACGATCTCGCTCTGCCGGGTGCTGTCGGCGATGGCACCGGACATCGACGAGGAGGCGTCCGACATCTGCTTGGCGGCGGTGGCCACCGCGACCGCCTCGTGGGTGACCGAGCCGACCACCTGGCGCAGGTCGGTCATCGCCACGTCCAGGTCGCGGGCCATCTGGCCGACCTCGTCACGGGACTGCACGTCCGCGGAGGAGGTCAGGTCGCCCTTCGCGACACCCTGCAGGGCCTCCCGGACCCGGGTCAGCGGCCGGGTGATCGACACGACGACGATCCAGGCCAGGCCGACCACGATGATGCCGGCGATGAGCACGGTGACCCACATGATGCGGTTGTCGGTCGAGCGCTGCTCGTCCGCGGCCACCTCGGACGCGGTGATCAGGGCGGCGAACGAGGTACGGGTCTTCTCCAGCACCGCGGAGACCAGGTAGTTGTCCACGCCGATCTGCGCCCAGCCGAGGCGGGCGGTGGCCGGGTCGCTCTGCGCGCCGTCGACGTACCGGGTGATCACGGCGATGTACTCGTCGTAGACCGACCGCAGGTTGGTGACCTGCGCCTGCTGCGCCTGCGGGAGGCTGACCGCGCCGAGCTTGTCGAGCAGCGCGGTGGCGGCGGCGCTGGTGTTCTTCAGCGGGGTGACCTGGTCGGCCGGCTCGTCACGGGCGATGGCCTCGAGACCGTTGGCCTTGAGCTCGCTGGCCAGGCGGTCCAGCTGCTGGATGTAGCTGCCGGCCAGGTTGAGACTCTCCAGGCGGTCGGAGGTCTCGCCGGAGCGTGACGAGGAGCGGGCGCTGACCCCCAGGCAGATCGCCAGGGCGAGCAGGCTGACGGTGACCAGGGCGGTCAGTTTGACGGCGACCGGCAGGTCCAGGAAGAACGCGCCGAACCGGCGCCGGGGCAGGGTGGCTGTCGTCATCAGTTCAGCTCCGATTCCTTGTAGTAGCCGCCGTCGACCAGAACGGTCACGAGATTGGACTTGTCGACGTTGACGGGCTGGAGCAGGAACGCGGGGACGACCTTCACCCCGTTGTCGTAGGTGGTGCTGTCGTTGATGTCGGGGGTCTTGTCGGAGAGCACCTTGTCGGTCATCTGCACGGCGACCTTGGCCAGCTCACGGGTGTCCTTGTAGACCGTCTCGGCCTGCACACCCTGCTTGATCAGCTTCACCGACTCGAGTTCGGCGTCCTGGCCGGTGACGACCGGCAGCTTCTTGGACTTGGTGCCGTAGCCGTGGTTCTGCAGCGAGGTGATGATGCCGCGGCTGATGCCGTCGTAGGGCGAGAGCACCGCGTCCAGGGTGACGTCCTCGTCGGCGCCCTCGAGCATCTTGTCCATCCGGGCGCCGGCGACCTCGCCGTCCCACCGCAGCGTGGTGACCTTCGCGAAGGAGGTCTGCCCGCTGGGCACCACCAGGGCACCACTCTTGATGTACGGCTTGAGCACGCTCATCGCACCGTCGAAGAAGAACTTCGCGTTGTTGTCGTCCGCCGAACCGGCGAACAGCTCGATGGTGCGCGCCTTGCCGCCGCTCTTCTTCAGGCCCAGCTTGTCGACGATCGTCTGGGCCTGCAGGACGCCGACCTTGAAGTTGTCGAAGGTGGCGTAGTAGTCCACGTTCTTCGAGTCCCGCAGCAGCCGGTCGTACGCGATCACCGGCACGCCGGCGGCGTCCGCCTTGTCCAGCGCGTCGGTCAGTGCCGACCCGTCGACCGCCCCGATGACCAGGGCCTTGTCGCCGGCCGCGATCATCTCGTTGAGCTGCGACAGCTGCTCTTTCGGGTCGTCCTCGGCGTAGCGCAGGTCCACCTTGTAGCCGAGCGCCTCGAACTGCTTCACCATGTTGTCACCGTCGGCGATCCAGCGGGCGCTGCCGGTCGTCGGCATGGCGATGCCGATGGTGCCGAGGTCGGGCGTGCTGGTGGTGACGAGCGCGGCGGTGCTGCCACATCCGGCGAGGCCGATGGTCAGCAGTGCGGCGACGGGTCCGACGAACCGTCGGGACAAACGGGTCAAGGTGTCCTCCTGGCTACCCTGCATGGGCGGTCCCCATGTTTGTCGGCAATCCGCGACGGCACTCAAGGTTCTGGGCCGGGGATTCCTCGGTTTCCGCCCGGGTGCCGAACGGGTCTGTTAAAACGGCATGGGCCGCCTCCCCAGCCGGGGAGGCGGCCCATCGCGGTGTCTGTGGTTAACCGATCCGTCCGAAACGGACCTGGCTGCGCGAGAAGATGTCGGCGAGTTTGACGTGGTCACCCGGTTTGGGGGCGTGCCACACCTTCCCACCGCCGGCGTAGATTCCCACGTGGTACGCGCGCCCGCCGCTGACCCAGAACACCAGGTCGCCGGGGCGCACCTCGGAGGCTGCGAGCTTGCGGGCCTTGTGGTACTGGGCGTTCGCGGTCCGGGGGAGCGTCACGTGCGCCTTCTTGTAGACGTACCCGGTGAGGCCGGAGCAGTCGAAGGCGCCCGGTCCGGAGGCGCCGTAGCGGTAGGGCCTGCCCTTGAGGGCCTTCGCGTAAGCGACCACTTTCAGGCCTCTGGCCTCGACGGTCTGCTCGGCGGTGGGGGTCTTGGTGGCTGCCACGGCCTCGGCGGGGGAGAAGCCGATCATCAACGCGGCGGCGAGAGCGAGGGGGACGATGGTACGCAGGAGGGAGCTGATGCGATGGGCCACGAGGTTCCCGGGTCCTTCGACCCGCCCACGGGGAGTGCCCCGTTCCTGCCCGGTCGAATGTCTCGGAAGTATCGACCATCTACGTGCGCCCGGCGGGCAGGACTCGGCGTCCGGGGCACGGCTCCTTCCCCGGACTGCGGGAAGTTGCCGGACACGTTCGGCCGGGTTCCGGGGTTCCCGGAGGTCTTCGGTGGGTGTGGCCGGTCACCGAACGGTTGCCGTTCGACCTGGTGGGGCCATCGACGGACCGTTCTACCGGGCGGGCACGCCGATACCTTCCCAGGGCACCGCGGAACCGGCGCAACCCGGCACCGGGGGCGTTCGCCCCCGGCGGGCACGGCCGGATCGTGTTCGCCGTGTCGGCGATCGGGGCGACCTACGCCACAGGACTCGTGTCCGGTCTGCCGGGGTGTGACACCGTCCCCGCATGATCAACGCATTGTCGGGGTTCGCCCTGCTGGCCGTCATCGTGCTGGTCGGGTGGGCGCTGCGGCGCTGGGGCGACCTGCCGGACGACACCGAGGCGACCCTGGGCCGGCTGGCGTTCCTGGTGCTGGCGCCGTGTCTGCTCTTCCAGGGTGTGCTGGACGCGGACCTGAGTCTGCTGCTCAGCACCCCGCTGCTGGTGTCGACGCTCGCGGCGATCGTGTGTTTCGCCGTCTTCGCGGTGATCTTCCACCGCCGCGATCCCGGCACGCGGATCATCGGGGCGCTGGCCGGCGGGTACACCAACGCCAACTACATCGGCCTGCCGATCGCCACCTACGTGCTGGGCGACGCCACGCTGGTGGTCCCGATCGTCTTCGTGCAACTGGTGATCATCACGGTCGCCATGGCGCTGCTGGAGTTCGGCACCCGGCACCACGTCTCCTGGCGCCGCGTGCTGCTCCTGCCGCTGCGCAACCCGATCGTGGTGGCGGTGACCCTCGGCGCCGTCGTGGCGGCGACCGGGCTCACGCTGCCGGCGGTCGTCCTCGACCCGGTCACCACGATCGGGCAGGCGTGCGTACCCGTGGTGCTGATCGCTTTCGGCATGTCGCTCTCCGGCCGCCGGGTGCTGGCCCCGGGCCCCGAACGGCTGCCGACGATCGTGGCGGTGCTGCTGAAGACGCTCGCCATGCCGGTGGTCGCGTTCCTGCTGGCCTGGGCGTTCGGCCTGTCCCGCGAGGCGGTCTACACGGTGACCGTTCTGGCGGCCCTGCCGTGCGCTCAGAACCTCTTCGTGTACGCACAGCAAGCAGGCGCCGCGGTCATCCTGATCCGCGACGCCATCTTCCTGTCCACGCTCGCCTGCCTGCCGGTGATGGTGGTGATCACCCTGGTGCTGCGGTGACGCCGCCGGTCAGTCCTGCGTCACGTCCTCGCCGTAGACCGGAGTGCTCCCCGCGCTGCTCGTGGTGGTCAGGCACCCACCGGCCCTGCCCAGGATCCGCAGCCCGCGGAGATCCCCGGCGCCCCACCGGGCGGCCTTGCCGGTCAGCATCGGATACATGATCTGCTTGCGGTCAGAGGCGGCGTGCCCCATCCCCACCGCGTGCCCGATCTCGTGCATCAGCAGCTGCCCGGTGGTCCCGCCGGTCTCGGCGGCGAACCCGCGTGCCATCTCGGTGGTCACGGTGGCGTTGAGGACCACCGACCCCCGGAAGATCCGCCAGGCCTTGTCACCATTCTTCGTGTACGCGCTGACGTAAGCCGGCCCACCCTGGCCGGCCTGGGTGGCGCCCCGTGGCAGCATGCTGCTCTGCTTGCCCGGCACCGCCCAGGCGACGACCACGTCGGCTTCCTCGAACGGTTCCGGTGACCCCGAATCCCGTTGCGGCACCGTGCTCGTGGCTCCGGCGTACCGGAACGTCAGCCCGGTGGCCGTGCCCACCCGCCTGAACGCCTCCTTGACCTCGGCCAGGGATTTCTTCGGTGCCCGGTCGAGGTTCACCCGGTAGGTGACGGCCCCGCCGCAGGGATCCCACCGGGCGATGGCACCTTTCCCGCCGGTCTGGGTGATGAACGTGTACGAGGTCGCACTCCCGGCGGCGGCCTGGGCGGCCTGTGGCGCCGGCACGGCACCGGCCGTGGCGGTGATGATCGCCAGCAGCGTGATCGACGCGGTGGTCCGGCGGCGGCGCATCCAGTCTCCGTCCACTACGGGGAGGGGGATGTCCCGCAGTGCCGCGTTCATCGGCAGCGGTGCCCGGTTCCGGTGCACAAGTGATGGCCCTCACGGGCCGGGGATCCTCCCGGCGGGTGGAACAGCGGACATTCTCCGGGGAGACCTTTGCCACTGGAAAAATCGCCGGGATAACGGGCGTTTCGACCATTCCGCGTCAGCACGTGAATGTTCAAGTAACTCTCCGTGCGAATGGCTCCCGGATTCGGCGCCGCGGGCCATTGACGAGAATGGGCAGCTCATGCACCCTCGCCAAGATCAGAACCGACCGAGGGGACCCTCGTGAACCGAAAACTGCGAGTAGCCATCGCCCGGACCTCCGGCGTGGCTCTGATGGCCGCCGGAGGGCTGGCCGCGGTCGTGCTCACCCAGCAGGCCGACGCCGCCGAACGCCTCAACGACAGCGACGTCACCGCGAACCTGTGGGAGTGGAACTGGACGTCGATCTCCACGGCGTGCACCACCGAACTGGGCCCGGCCGGATACGGCGCGGTCCAGGTCGCCCCGCCCCAGGAGTCGGTCACACTGCCGACCAGCGTCGTCGGCGCCCACCCGTGGTGGGAGGTCTACCAGCCGGTCTCGTACAAGATCGAGAGTCGTCTGGGGACCCGCGAGCAGTTCGCCGCCATGGTCGAGGCGTGCCACACCGCGGGCGTGCGCGTCTACGTCGACGCGGTCATCAACCACACCGCCGGCAGCAAGAACACCCTGACCACCGGCTACGCGGGCAGCACCTTCACCGCGAAGAGCTATGACTACCCGGCGGTCCCGTACACCACGGCCGACTTCCACCACGCCGGTGACGGGTCCTGTGCCGACGAGGACGGCCAGATCGACGCCTGGGACGACCCCGCCGAGGTGCAGAACTGCGAACTGTCCGGCCTCTCGGACCTCAAGACCTCCTCCACCGGGGTACGCGACAAGATCACCGGCTACCTGAACGACCTGGTCGGGCTCGGCGTCGACGGCTTCCGGGTGGACGCCGCCAAGCACATCCCGCAGGCCGACTTCGCGGCGATCGTGGCCGGACTGAAGACCACCACGGCCGAGGGCAAGGCCCCGTACATCGCCCAGGAGGTCGCCAACGGCGGCACCGGCACCCTCGCCCCGCGGCAGTACATCGCCAACGGTGACGTGCTCGGCTTCTCCTACGCCGACGCACTGAAGAACCACTTCACCGACGGCACCCTCGACGAACTGGGCGGCATCCCGAACTGGGGCCTGGACCTGCCGAGCGCGAACACCGCCGCGATGGTCGCCAACCACGACACCGAACGCGACAAGAACACCCTGCGCTACCAGGACGGGTCGACCTACACGCTGGCCAACTACTTCCTGCTCGCGTACCCGCACGGCAAGCCGTTCCTGTACGACGGCTTCACCTTCTCCGACGACAACACCGGACAGTCGCCGCCCGCCGACAGCAACGGGTACGTCAGCGACACCGACTGCACCACCGGCGCCTGGCAGTGCCTGACCCGGTCGACCGGCATCAAGGGCATGGTGGCCTGGCACAACACCGTCCAGGACGCGACCACCGCCGCCGACTTCACCGCGACCGCGAAGAACATCATCGGATTCCGCCGCGGCTCGCTCGGCTGGGCCGGCCTGAACGCCTCGAGCAAGGCGTCCACCGCCACCTACACCACCGGCCTGGCCGACGGCACGTACTGCGACCGGGTCACCGGCGGCGCCACCGGCAGCGGCTGCGCCGGCACCACGGTCACCGTCTCCGGCGGCAAGGCCTCGGTGACCATCCCGGCGAACAGCGCGGTCGCGATCGACGTCAACGCCAAGGCCGGCACCGGCGCCACGACCTGCACGACGGTCGCCGTCACCTTCGACGCGAACGTCACCACCGAGTGGGGCGAGAACGTCGTCGTGCTCGGCGACAACGCCGCCCTGAGCACGTGGAAGACCACCGGGGGAGTGACGCTGTCGGCCGACTCCTACCCGGTCTGGTCCGGCACCGTCGACCTGCCCGCGAACACGAGCATCGAGTACAAGTACGTGAAGAAGGAAGGCGACACGGTCACCTGGGAGACGGGCGCGAACCGTACCCTCAAGATCGGTTCTGCCTGCTCCCAGCGGGTCAGCGACACCTGGCGCTGACGCTCAGCATCGGCACATGGAGGACCCGGACTTCCTGCTGTCGGTCATCACGCGGCTGGCCGCCATTCCCCGACCGCCCACGTCGGACGGGGAACGGCGGGCCGCCGACCTGATCCGTGACGATCTCGCCGCGGCGCTGGTTCCTGCGCCCGGATATTCGGCGGACCGCCCACCTGTCGGTGGGCCGGATCCGGCGCATTCCTCGTGAAGCCTGACGCGGCGCGGATCACCGTGCTGCTGCGTCGGTGTCGGGCTGCGAAGCGCTGACCAGGGACTGGGTGCCCAGGACGACGGCGAGGGCGAGGCGGTCGGCGTCGTCGGTGCCGGGTTCGGCGGTGTAGACGGTGATGCGCAGGTCGTCCAGGGAGACCAGCAGGGTGTCGCAGTCCAGGGTCATGCGGCCGGCTGCCGGGTGGTCGACGGTCTTGCGGCGGGACGGCTCGGTCACCACCGGCGGGGACGGGGACTCCCACAGCTCGGCGAAGCGGGGGCTGGCCGCGGACATGTCGGCGAGCAGGCGGCGCAGGGCCCGGTCGGCGGGGTACCGGGAGGCGGTCAGGCGCAGGTCGGCCACCAGGCGGGTCTCGTGGTCGGCGTGTTCCCGATCGGTGTGGACGACCCGCGACGGCAGGCCGGTGACGGTGCGCCAGACCGCGTTGCGTTCCCGGCCGTGCCAGGCCGTGGTGTCGCCCATCAGTGCGTCGTACGGCGCGTTCGCCAGCACCAGTGTCCACGTCGCGTCGTAGACCACCACCGGTGTGTGCGACAGCCGGTCGAGCAGGCGCTGCACGCTCGGGGACAGCCGGGACGGGACCACGTCCGGGCCGGGGGCGGCGTGGCCGGCCAGGCGGTAGAGCAGGTCGCGTTCGACGTCGGGCAGCCGCAGCGCGCGGGCCAGCGCCTCCACCACCTGCGCGGACGGTGCGGTGGCCCGGCCCTGCTCGAGGCGGATCAGGTAGTCGGCGGAGATGCCGGCGAGGGCGGCGAGCTCCTCGCGGCGCAGGCCGGTGGCACGGCGCCGCGATCCGGCGGGCACACCCACGTCCTCCGGGGTGACCCGGTCCCGCCAGCGACGGACGGTCCGGCCGAACTCCCACGTCTCCACACGGTCCAGTCTGCCCGCACCGTCGCCTCTTGTCGTGGTACTGGTGGTCCTACGAAAACCGGACGACTGCCTGCGGACCGGGGACCGCCGCACGCTGGGTCCCATGAACGAACCCGGAACTGTTCTGATCACCGGCCCGACCCGGAACCTCGGGCGGCACACCGTCCTGGCGATGGCCCGCCGGCCGCGCGCCGACCGGCCCACCCTTCTGCTGGTCGGGCGTGCCGGGCCTGATCTGGCGGCGGTGGCGGCGCAGGCGCGGGCGCTCGGCGCCACGGTGCACGAGATCGGCTGCGACCTGGCGAGCCTTGCCGACGTGCGGGCGGCCGCCGGCGTGGTGCGATCACTGGTGGACTCTGGTCGCGTACCCCCGATGAAGGCCCTGATCGCCAATGCCGGTGTCATCGCGGCGGAGAGCGGCCAGGCGACCGGCGACGGATTCGAACCGACCTTCGCCGTCAACTACCTGGCACACGCGCAGCTGATCGGCGACCTGCTGGACTCCTTCGCGCCGGAGGGGCGCGTGGTGCTGCTGGGGTCGAACACCTACCACGCGAACGTCTGGCGCAAGCTGCTCGGCGTGGCCCCGGCGCAGTGGGCCGACCCGGTCGAACTGGCCCGGCCCGCGGCGGGGCGCTCGCCGATGACCGCCTACTCCACCGCCAAGCTGGCGATCCTGTACTACGCCCATGAGCTGCAGCGCCGTGCCGGTGACCGGATTCGGGTGTCGGTGTTCGAGCCTGGCTGGATGCCGGGTACCGCGCTGGGCCGGGGTGCGCCCGCGGCGGCGCAGGCGATCGGCCGGGCGCTGGGGCGGATCCCGGGGGTGTCGACGCCGGAACGGTCCGGTCCGCTGCTCGCGGCGACGGCCCTGGACGCGCGGTGGGCGCATCTGCGGGGCGGCGCGTTCGTGCTGAAGGACCGGCTGACCGAGGTGCAGCCGGTCGCCCAGGACCGGGACCGGGAGCGGCGTCTGTGGGAGGCCACCGCCACGATGCTGGCGACGGTCAGCCCTTGATCGCGCCGGCGGTCATCCCGGCGACGATCCGCCCGTTGAAGAACAGGAACATGATCAGCGGCGGGATCGTGACCAGCAGGATGTCCATGAAGAGTAGGTGGTACTGCGTGCCGAACTGTCCGGCGAAGTTGTAGACGGTCAGCTGCACCGTCGCGTTGTCCGAGCCGGGCAGGAAGTAGAGCGGGTTCACGAAGTCGTTGAAGACGGTGACGGACTGGACGACGACCGCGGTGATCACTACCGGTCGCAGCAGCGGGAGGATCACCCGGAAGAACAGCCGGGCGGGGCCGGCGCCGTCCAGGATCGCCGCCTCGTCCAGTTCGCGGGGGACCGTCGCGACGAACGCGCGGAACAGCAGCACGCAGAACGACAGTCCGAACGCGACCTCGACGGCGATCAGCCCGGCCATGGTGCGGAACAGGCCGAGGCCGTCGAGCACCCAGATGGTCGGGACGACGGCCGGCGGGATGATCAGCCCGCTGAGCACCAGAAAATTGATCAATCCGTTCCAGCGGCCGGCCCGGCGCTGCAGGACGAACGCCACCATCGCGGCCAGCACCACCATGATCGAGACGCTGCCGACGGTCAGGATGATGCTGTTGATGTACGCGATGATCAGCAGATAGTCGTCGGCCTTGAGGACGGCGATCAGGTTGTCGACGAAGTGGAACTCGGTCGGCCAGGAGAAGTCGAGCCGTGCTGCCTGCCGCTGATCCTTGGACGCGGTGAGGAGGATGAAGGCGAACGGCACGAGGAAGATCACCGAGGACGCCATTATGGCGATAATTCCGGAGAAAGCAGACTTTTTCATGCTTCGACCTCCTTCCGGTTGAGGAAGCGGGACAGGGGTAGCACGATCGCGGTGACCACCACGAACAGCACCACGTTGCCCGCCGTCGACAACCCGTAGAACCCGGCCTGGTACTGCTTGTAGATCACCGAGGCGATGACATCCGACGTGAAGCCCGGACCGCCCCGCGTCATCGCCCAGATCAGGTCGAACGACCGCAGACCACCGATCAGCGACAGGATGATCACCGTGACGGTGGCCGGCCGGGCCAGCGGCAGGATCAGGTGCCGGAAGTTCGCCCAAGCGCCGGCCCCGTCCACCCGGGCCGCCTCGAAGTACTCCTGCGGGATCGACACGATCCCGGCGATGTAGATCAGGGTGGCCAGGCCGACGCCCTTCCACACGTCGACCGCCGCCACCGACAGCAGCGCCCACGACGGATCGGTGAGCCAGCCGGGGCCGTCGACACCGGCGGCCCCCAGCACCTGGTTGATCAGGCCGCGTTCCGGGTTCATCAGCACGGTGAACGTCAGGCCGACGCCGATCGTGCTGACCAGCACCGGGAAGAACACCACCGACCGCAGATATCCGCGGGCGACGATCCGGGAGGTGAGCACGACCGCGAGCAGCAGCCCGAGCACCACCTTCGCGCCGGAGGTCACCACCCCGTAGATCAGCGTGTTGACGAACCCCTTGACCAGCGCCGGCTCCCGGAAGAACGTGACGAAATTGTCCAGGCCCACGAAATGCGACTCGAACAGCGTCCACCGGGTCAGGCTGAACCAGAACGACGCGAACGTGGGCGCCAGGAACAGCACGCCGTAGACGACCGCGGCCGGCAGCAGGAACCAGTACGGATAGACGGACCGCCTCACCATCCGGTGAGCCCGAGCTGCTGCGCCTGCTTCTTCACGTCCTCGTCGTAGAGTTCCGCACCGGATTTCGCGTCACGGATGCCGGAACCCACCTCGACGCAGATCTGTTCGAGGGCCGGGCCCTTCACCGGGGACAGGAATTCCAGGGCCAGACTGGATCTGCCGGGCGTGGAGAGATAGGTCTGCATGTCCTTCACCGCCTGCGGCACCGAATCCGGAAGCGTGCACCCGGTGAGGGCGAACGGTCCCTGCGGCGCGGCGGCCGCGGTCTGCGCGTCACAGCCGGCCGGACTGGCGACGAAGGCGAGGAACTTCAGCGCCGCCTCCCGCTTCGCATCGGTGGTGCTCGCCGGGAGATAGACGCCGGCCGGCGCCCACACCGTCAGGCCGTTCTTCGCGGCGTCGGCGCCCGGAACGGCGAACAGGCCGATGTCGTCGACCTTGTCCGGGAAGGTGCCGGCCAGCTGGCTGATGATGCCGGACAGGATCGGATAGTGCGCGCCCTTTCCCTCGGCGAGCAGGGCGATCGCGTCGTCCAGTTTCGCGGACGCGAAGTCCTCGTTCGTCCAGCCGGCGTCGTGCACCCGCTGCAGGTGCTGGAATCCGGCGACCGCGGCCGGGGTGGACGCGTACTTCACCTGATTGGCGGTGTACTTCTCGGCGAACCGCGGATCGGCGGCGGACACGTTGTGGAAATCGCCGAGGATGAACAGCTGCGACGTCCAGGTCTCGCCGTACGACTGGACGACCGGCGCGATCCCGGCCGATTTCAGGGCGGCGTTGTTCGCCTCGAACTCGGCCCAGGTGACCGGCACCGTCAGCCCGAGTCTCGCGTAGACGGCCCGGTTGTAGAGGATCGCCCCGGCGTTGTAGTTGCCGAACGGCGCGGCGTACACCTTGCCGTCGGCGGTGACCGAGGTGGTGAAGTTCTGGTCGAGCTGCGCGGCCCACGGCTGGTCGCCGACCGCGACCAGGTTCTTCGCCGGGGCCAGGGCCTGCATCAGCGACCCCGAGTTGTATTGGAAGACGTCGGTCATGTCGCCGGTCGCCAGCCGGGTCTTGATGAGGTTGTCGCCCTCGGTGCCCTGCGGCCGGATCTCCACCTTCACGGTGATGCCGGGATTGGCGGCAGTGAATGCGGTGGCCAGGCCCTCGCCCAGCTTCCGGTTGGTGTCGGAGTTGTCGACCAGGAATGTCAGCGTGACACCGTCACCGTCGTCCTCGCTGGATCCGAGACTGCCGGCGCTGCAGCCGGTCAGCGCGAGGCAGAGGACGACGGAGGCGGTCAGGAATCTTCTCATCAGTGCTCCTCGGTCAAGAGAACCTGGAGGCGGGTGCGCAGTTCCGCCGCGTTCGGCACGAACCCGAAAGCGGTCAGGGCATCGACGAGCCGGGCGGCCGGCGCGTCGAGATATCGGCCGAGCCGGGCGGCGGCCGCGGGTTCGTCCGCGGCCGCGCCGGCCCCGACAGCGGCGTCCACGACCGCCCGCCACAGCGGCTCGTCGTCGAGGACGTCCCGGACCGTGCCGTGCACGACCGGGGTCACCGGGTCCGGCACTGTCCAGAAGTGATCACCGTGCTCGACCCGGACGTCGCCCTGCCCGGGCAGCCGCACGGTCGCGGCGCTGCCCACCGGCACCCGCAGATCCAGGCGCAGCTCGCCGCCGGCCCGCTGCCAGGAGACCTCCGCTCTCCCGTACGGCGTGAGCAGCCTCGCCCGGGCCGCGGTGAGCGCGCGGCCGACCACCGGCGCGACCAGGAGTTCCCGGTACCCGGGGGCGGCCGGGGCCAGCCCCGCGACCCGGCGGTGCATCCAGTCCGCGACCGCACCGAGCGCGTAGTGATTGAAAGAGGTCATCTCGCCGGGGTTGATCGAGCCGTCCGGCAGCATGCTGTCCCAGCGTTCCCAGACCGTCGTCGCACCCATCGTCACCGGGTACAGCCAGGACGGGCAGCCGGTCTGCAGCAGCAGCCGGTGCGCCACCTCGGCGTGACCGGTCGTGGTGAGCGCGTCGGCGATCAGCGGCGTGCCCACAAACCCGGTCGCGATCCGGAACCCCGAGGCCCGGACCAGGTCCGCGAGCCGTTGCCCGGCCCGTTCCCGCTGCCGCGCGCCGGGCAGCAGATCGAATTCCAGGGCCATCGCGTACGCCGTGGCGGTGTCCCCGAGCACCCGGCCACCGTCCGTCACGTACTCGGCGGCGAACGCGTCGCGTACCCGGTCCGCCAACTCCCGGTACCGCTGGGCGACATCGGTCTCGCCGAGCACGTCCGCGGCGGCCGCCACGGTCCGCGCCGAGTGCGCCAGATAACCGGTGGCGACCACGTCCGGGTCGGTACGGGCCTGGAACGGGTTCTCCGGCGGCGCGGCCGGATCCAGCCAGTCGCCGAACTGGAAACCACCCGTCCACAGGTGGTCGTCGCCGGCGAGCGCGGCGATCCGGTCCACCCAGGCGCGCATGCTCGGCAGCTGACGGGCCAGCAGCTCCCGGTCACCGGTGCGCTGGTAGAGCGTCCACGGCACCAGGGCGGCGGCGTCGCCCCAGGCCGCGGCGGCCGGTCCGTCGTCGTGCAGCACGTCCGGCACCACGAACGGCACCGACCCGTCCGGGAGCTGCTCGGCGGCCAGGTCGGCGAGCCACGAGGTGAGGAATCCGGCGCTGTCGTGCAGGAACGTGGCGGTCGGCGCGAACACCTGGATGTCGCCGGTCCAGCCCAGCCGCTCGTCGCGCTGCGGACAGTCGGTCGGCACGTCCAGGAAGTTGCCGCGCATGCCCCACACGACGTTCTCGTGGAACCGGTTCAGCAGGTCGTGGCTGGACGCGAACCATCCGGTACGCCGCAGGTCGGAGCCGACGACGACCGCCTCGACGTCCTCGGCGCGCAGGTCCGGCACCCCGCTGACCTCGGCGTACCGGAAACCGTGGAAGGTGAAGACCGGCTCGAGGGTGATCTCGTCCGGGCCGGCCAGCAGGTAGGTGTCGGTGGCGGCGGCGGTCCGCAGCGGGCGCACCCCCAGCCCGCCGTCCTCGAGCACCTCGGCGTGCCGGACCGTGATCTCGTGACCGGACCGGTGGCCGCGGGTCTTCAGCCGGACCCAGCCGACCAGGTTCTGCCCGAAGTCGATCAGAGTGCCCTTGACCGCGACGGCGGGGAGGACCCCGGTGACGCGCATCGGCGGACCGTCCGCCGCGACCAGCCTGCCGAGGTCGGCACCGATGACGTTCACCGGTGAACGCGCCGGGACCGATCGACGGAGATCGGTGAGTTGTCCATCGTACAAATCATCGAATCTGATCCGACTGGGACCGCAACGCCAACTGTCATCGGTGACCACCGATCGGGTGGTGCCGTCGTCGAAGGTGAGTTCGAGTTGTGCCAGCAGCGCGCGCTTGTCGCCGTAAAGGGCGCGGCCCTGCTGGAATCCGAGGCGACCGCGATACCAGCCGTTGCCGAGCAGCACGTCGAGGCTGTTGTCGCCGTTGCGCAGGAGCGCGGTGACGTCATGCGTCTGATAGCGCAGGCGGTGGTGATAACTGGTCCATCCGGGAGCGAGTTCGTGGTCGCCGATCCGGATGCCGTTGAGGTGCGCGCGATAGAGGCCGTGGGCGGTGATGTGCAACCGGGCGCGGACCACACCGCCGTCGATGGTGAACCGGCCCTGAAGCGCGTTGTCCTCGTCGTTCTCCGGCGCCACGAAAACGGCTGTCCAATCCTCCGGATGCAGCAGCCCCACCTCGGCGGTGACCGGTTCCGACCATTCGCTCCAGTCCTCGCCACGCACCCGCACCCGCACGGTCGCCCGCTCGCGGGACGACAACGGCGGCCCGGGCCACGGCACCAGAACCTGTTCGGCGCCGTCGACCAGGTATTCGTCGTCGCCGATCGCGATCGCATAGGCCCGCTGGCGATGACCCGGCGGCGCCTCCTCGACGATCCAGGAGAGACGCGGCGTGCCGGTGCCGAGAACGGATCGACTGTCGTGTTCGAGGCGCAGGGCGGACGGGCGCATGGGGCTCCTCGTGTCAGGACGATGTGCGCCTGCCCGCGAGGTTTCCCCCGGATTACCACGCGGTTGCGGGCGCAGATCCATCGTGGTGTCGCCGCCCCGGCTCGGATAGGCCAAGCTGCACCTGGAGTAGCACGATCGGGACGTCTACCGTGGGCGGGCATGACCGACTATCCGGTGGAGGACACCCGGGGCCTGGTGTTCCTGGCCGACGGGGCATTGGCCTTCGCCGGTCCCTACCTGCATCAGGACCGGCACCCCGACCACACGCACAGCTTCGTGGAGATCGCCCTGATCGTCGGCGGCACCGGCGTGCACCGCTCGATGACCGGCCGCCGCCCCTTGGCCACCGGCGATGTCATCCTGCTGCGCCCCGGCGTGTGGCACGGCTACGAGTCGTGCGACGGTCTGCGCCTGTACAACTGCGGCTTCTCCACCGACCTGCTGCACCGGGAACTAGCGTGGACCCGCGAGGAACCGCTGCTCGGCCACCTGCTGTGGACCGGCCCCTACGCGTCCCAGCGCCGCGGAATCCTCACCGGCCGGCTACCCGATCCGGCGCTGGCGGAAGCCGCGAACCATCTGGACGCGCTGGGCCGGGGCCCCGACCACGGCGACGTGATCGGCCGCCTGATCCTGTTCCTGACCGTCCTGTCCCGGGCGATGCCCGGCCCGCCGCCCGGCACGTCAGCCACCCACCCGGCGGTGACCCAGGCGATCCGCCTGCTGGAGACCGACCCGGCCCGTTCCTGGAACCTTGCGGACCTGGCCGGCCGGCTCCGGCTCAGCCCCGGCTATCTGGTGCGCATCTTCAAGGCGACGACCGGCCTGCCCCCGGTGGCCTACCTGTCCCGGCACCGGGTGGAGGCGGCCGCCCACCTGCTGCTGCACACCACCGACCCGATCACGCAGATCGCGCAGAGCGTCGGATGGCCGGACCAGAACTACTTCGCCCGCCGGTTCCGCGCCCACTACGGCCTGAGCGCCTCCACGTACCGGCGCCGTTTCACCGACGCCGCCCACGGCGTCACCGGAGGTCATCGAGCGCGGGGCTGATCGGCCGGCGGACGTGGTATGCGTCCTCAGCGCCGGATCCGTCCTCAGCCACACCGGCAGACCCGCCCGGAGGATCAGATGATGCCCGGCCGGACCGAACGCCCCGACTGGACCGGCCGGGCTGGTGGCGGGCTCCGATCGGCTGACAGCTGCGGCACCAAAGACCTACAGCTTCTTCTCAGGTTCTGGGTTGAGATGTTCTCCACGTGACCGGCTCCTACCGGCCTGAGCAGTGGAGGAACGCTTGATCGAGTACCGGGGAAGCCGCTGGCCGGCCGTCGGAGTGGCGCTGGGAACGCTGGTGCTGAGCGGACTCGCGGTGGGCCCGGCGCAGGCCGCGACCACGCCGGCCCCGCTCAGCATGGTGGCGGCGACCGGGACCGTGACCGCCGAGCGGTACGCCGTCAAGGGCGAGCCGGCGTACGTCTCCCTCGACCTGGGCATGCACCTGATCGCGGGCCGGGACGCCTTCGAGGTGCGGGCGAGGCGTGCCGGGTACGACAAGCCGATCACCGCGACCCGCACGGTCGTCAAGAACGGTAGGAAGACGCAGGTCAAGCTGCCGGCCGGGACGGTCAAGGACTTCACCGGGCTGAAGGACTTCACCACGATCACCATCAAGGACAAGGCCGGTAAGACGGTCACGTCGTACCAGACGTCGTTCTGCGGCAACTCCTACTCGACCGGCCGGACCCGGCGGGACGCGCCGGCGACCAGCCCCTACCCGGCCGACTGCGGCGGGTACAGCCCGAACCCGTTCCGCCTCGGCGCGGTCTGGGGTGTGCAGGCGGGCTGGGACTCGGCCGTCGACGACCGGCCGCGGTCGGAGACACAACTGTCGAAGCTGACCGCCGGGACGTACACCGCGACCGCCACCGTCAACAAGAAGTACCGCAGCATGTTCGGCATCCCGGCAGCGAAGGCGGCGGCGACGGTCGCGGTGAAGGTCGTCGACGTGAAGACGGATGAGGGAGGGATCGAGGCGGCGCGGGCCGCGGACGCGCGGGCCGCCGGGCCGGTGGCCGCCGCCGGTCACGACGAGCACGGGCTGCACACGGAGCAGGGCGACGCGAGCCGGCAGGTCTCGTCGTACCTGTCCGAGTTCCGGGCTGCCGCGAGTCGTCCCGCCACCGTGAAGGCGACGCCGCAGGGCCCGAAGCCGGACCTCCGGTCGCTGCCGGCCTGGGGGATCTCGCTCACCCAGGGCGAGGACGAGAAGACCGGGAAGACCAACGGCAAGTGGTACGTGAACTTCGGCGCCACCGTGTGGAACGCCGGGACGTCCCCGCTCGTCGTCGACGGTTTCCGGCGTACCGGCACCGAGAAGATGGACGCCTACCAGTACTTCTTCGATGCCAAGGGCAAGCAGGTCGGTTCGAAGGCGGCCGGGACCATGCAGTGGGACCCGCGTGAGGGTCACATGCACTGGCACTTCACCGACTTCGCCCAGTACAACCTGCTGGCCGCGGACAAGAAACTCGCCGTGCGCAGCGGCAAGGAGGCGTTCTGCCTGGCCAACACGGATGCCGTCGACTACACGATCAAGGGTGCGAAGTGGCGTCCGGACAACACGTCGCTGGCCACGTCCTGCGGCGCGAACACGGTCGTCGCGGTGCGTGAGGTCCTCGACATCGGCAACGGTGACACCTACAGCCAGGACCGCCCCGGCCAGTCGTTCGACATCACCAACCTGAAGAACGGCACGTACTACATCCAGGTGAAGGCCAACCCGTCGAACCACCTGGCCGAGCTGACCACGAAGAACAACACCTCACTGCGAAAGATCATCATCGGGGGTACGGCCAAGAAGCGCACCCTGACCGTCCCCGCGGTCCACGGCATCACCGGCTGACCGGCCGGCTGCCCGGCCCTGCCGATCGGCGTCCCGGTCGGCAGCGGTTGAATGGCGCGATGACATCATCGTCCGTGCCGTGGTGGGCGGTCCTGTCGTCGGCGTCGGCGCCGGTGCTGCTGATCGGCGGCTGGGAGGTCGCCGCCCGGCGGCAACCGGCCGGCTTCGACAGCACGGTCGACACGATCAGCGCGCTGGCCGCCCTGGACGCCACCGACCGGTGGCTGATGACCGCGGCCCTCGTCGGCGTCGGCATCGCCCACGTGGTGACCGCGCTCGGACTGTCTCGGGCGGCGCCGGCGGGCCGGATCGTCCTCGGACTCGGCGGGGTGGCGACGATGCTGGTGGCGGCCTTCCCGCTCGCACCGGACGCTTCCACGACCGCCCACATGACGGTGGCCACCGCCGCGTTCGTCGCCCTGGCCGTGTGGCCGGCGCTGGCCTGGCGTCGCGGCCCCGGCCCGGCGGCGCTGCGCCCGGCGGTGTCGTCCGCCGCCGCCCTGGTCCTGCTCGGCCTGATCGGCTGGTTCGCCGTCACCCTCACCACCGGCGACCATGTAGGCCTGGCCGAACGGGTGGCCGCCGGCGCGCAGTCGCTCTGGCCCCTGGCCACGGTCCTCTCCAGCCGTGGTTCAGGAAGATGATCGAGCAGACCCCGGAATCGGGCCGGGGGATGACCTCTTAAGCGATCTGCTCCCACCAGGCGTCGAACTCCGGCGGGCTGTCCACGTCGATGCGCTCGCCCGGACGCGGGACCGCGAGGCGTACGCCATGAGCCTTCGACTCCTGCCAGACGCGTTCGACGGGCTCGGCCCAGCGGTGGGCGGCCAGTTCGAAGGTGGCCCAGTGCACGGGGATCATCAGTCCGCCCTGAACGTCACGGTGCACGGCGACACCGTCCTCGGGGAACATGTGGATGTCCGGCCAGTCGTGGCTGTACGCGCCGATCTGCACCAGCGTCGCGTCGAACGGCCCGTGCTGCGCGCCGATCTCCGCGAACCCGGGGAAGTAGCCGGTGTCACCCGAGTAGAAGACCTTCCGGGACGGGCCGTTGATCACCCAGCTGGCCCAGAGGGTGTCGTCGCGGCTGAGCCCGCGCCCGGAGAAGTGCCGGGCCGGCGTGGCGATCAACTCGACGCCGGCGACCCTGACGCTCTCGTTCCAGTCGAGTTCGGCGATCCGGTCGGCCGGCACACCCCAGCGCTCCAGGTGCGCGCCCACTCCGAGCGGCACCGCGAACGTCACCGGGTGCTCGGTGTTCGCGGCGAGCTGCTGGATCGTCGCCATGTCCAGGTGGTCGTAGTGGTCGTGCGAGATCACCACGGCGTCGACCGGCGGCAGCTCGTGCAGCGCGACCGGCGCCGCGTGCAGCCGCTTCGGCCCGGCCAGCTGCGACGGCGAGCAGCGGTCGCTCCACAGCGGGTCGAGCAACACGCGGCTGCCCTCGATCTCGATCAGCGCGCTGGAGTGCCCGTACCAGGTGATGTGCAGGCCGTCCGCGTCGCCGCCGCTACTTCGCACCACCGGGATGTCATGCTTCGGCCGCCGTGCCTCGCCGCCGAACAGCGCCCCGGCGGCGACCCGCGGAATCGCACTGAGCGACAGCGAGTTGCTGGTCGGCACACTGTTGCGGAACTTGCCACCGTCGAACTGCGGAGAGGCTTGGATCCGGGTACGCCGTGAGCCGCTCGCCTTCGCACCGATCTGCGCGGCGATGTTGGCCGGGGACGGGTTCTTCGTCGTCATGCCCCTAATGTAGGCGGCGATAACAATGTATGCAACGCCAACATTTTGATAGGGTGGCTCGCATGGCTTACCACCACGGAGACCTGCGCGCGGCCCTGCTGGCTGCGGCCGAGGACGCGCTGCGCACGCGGGGCCCGGGCGAGCTGTCACTGCGCGAACTGGCCCGCGAGGTGGGGGTGAGCCCCGCCGCCCCGAGTCGGCACTTCCGGACAAAACAGGCATTGCTGGACGCGTTGGCGATGGAGGGCTACGACAGGCTGACCGCCGTGCTGGGCCCGGCCCTGACCGGAGGCTCGTTCGCGGACCGGTTGAACGCGCTGATCCGCTCCTACGTCACCTTCGTGACGGAGAACGTGGCCCTGCACGAGCTGATGTTCTCCCGCAAACACGACCCGTCCGCCCCGCCCGAGCTGATCGCCGCGACGCACCGGCTGATGGGCCTGGCCCTGGGCGTGATCGAAGACGGCCAGCGGCGGGGCGAGGTGCGTGCTGGGCCGGCGCTGGAGCTGGCGGTGCCGCTGGCCGCGGTCCTACAGGGCCTGGCCGACCTGACCTCGCACGGAGGTTTGCCGGACGCGAAGGCCGAGGACGCCTTGCGCGAGACGATCGCCTTCACGCTGCGCGGCTACGCCCCCTGATCAGGGGACTCATGATTCCTCGGCTGCGAGTTCGGATCCTGCCGGATGCCACGTGCTTTGGTCTGCGGGACCATGCGGTATGAGCTGTCTTCGGTGAAGACTTCGATCGGGTGTTAACCATCGACAAGGAGTCATGGGGGATCAGTCCTGATGGCAGGCGCTTTGGCTGGATACTGGGCGCCATCGCATCGAATATCAAGGGCCTCCGGCGTGAGCGGGGGGAGTTCCCGGCAAGCGTCGTGTTCGCTGGTTGACGAGCAGCTCAAAGGCCTCTTCGGCATGGTTCACCACGATCTCTTGGGTTCCTCTTTGATCTTCTCAGCTAGCTGGCCGCACTCGCCGAACGGTAGGACGGCTACCTTCGAGGACTCCGGCTGAAGAGTGAACCGCCTGTCGGGGACTCCTGTGGCGGGTGCCTTGCGGGCTATTCTTGTCATGTCGCCGCCCGTGCTGACGGCTCTGCCCAGTCGTCAGCCGGTGCGGCGTTTTGTATGAGATTCCCCTACGCCTCCTGAAGGGGAATGGCCTCGTTCCTGTAAGAGAGCCGGGTGCCGTCGTCGACGCCGTGCTGTTGCAGCACCTGGCGGGCTGCGATATCTGGGCTGGAACGAACCGAGCCGTCCCGCCGGGCACCTCCCGAGCAGGAGGCGCCGCCGCGGATGGCGCCGGTAGGGTCCCCTCGAGGGGCGCCGGAGGGCTTTGGTAAGTTTTACAACGAAGGCAGCGAGCAACAAGCGCCGCCTTCACATCGAGGTCCTGTGGAGCAGTTGGAGTGCTCGCCGCCCTGTCAAGGCGGAGGTCGCGGGTTCAAGTCCCGTCAGGACCGCACTATCGTCACTCAGGCTGTGGTTCCCGACTACAGCATCTGGTCGCGGGCTACCGCCAGGCCAAAGGTCAAAGCCGGCACCACCGAAACCGCGAGCATGCGCCGCCACGGCAGGGTACTCAGGCGCTTGTCCATGACCATCGTCACGCCCAGCACGGTGCCGGAGCTCGCCAGCAGGGCCATCGCCACGGACACCGATCGCCACGCCCAGCCCTCGCCGGGCCAGAGCGTGACGAGGGTGCCGACGGCCCCGATGCTGACGGGCAGTGAGATCAGCAGGAACGGCATCGTGACCTTGAGCCGGAAGCTCTCACTGATCAGATCCGGGTCTTCTGCTGCATCGCGCACGTGCCGAGCCTAGGAGGCGTGCGGTCGTTACACGAGTACGGCTTCGATCCGACGGTATGAGCGTCTCCGGGGCGGAGGCTGGGATCAGCCGACCGCCTTGTGACACTCCAGCAGGGCCACGTCGTGGCGTGTTCACCGAAACCCTGGCCGGCAACCTGCGGCTCGCCGACCCGGACGCCACCGACGGGGCGCTGGTGGCGGCCCTGGACGCGGTCGGCGCCGGCACGGACGGGCTGGACACCGCACTCGGGCCGCTCGTGGACGACGCCCGGATCCAGCAGATCGCCCTGGCCCGGGTGCTGCTCGCCGACCCGCCGGTGGTGGTGGTGCTCGACGAGGCCACCGCGCACGGCGGCGCCGGCGGCAGCCTGGACGCCGCGGTCCGGGCGGCGATCCGCGGGCGGACCGCGATCATCGTGGCGCACCGGTTCACCCAGGTCGCGACGGCTGACCACATCGTCGTCCTGGAGCGTGGCCGGATCCGCGAGCAGGGCACCCACGCCGACCTGGTCGGCCGGGCCGACGGTGCCTACGCCCGCCTGCACCGGGCAGCCGTCGGCTGAACACGTTTCGTGTTCAGAGTGCGAAGCCCGCGCGTGTGGTGATTTCGGGCGCGGTGGGCGCCGAAAGTCAACACACCCGTGGGGGTGTGGTGATTTCGGGCGCGGTGGGCGCCGAAAGTCAACACACCCGTGGGGGTGTGGTGATTACGGGCGCGGTGGGCGCCGAAAGTCAACACACCCGTGGGGGTGTGGTGATTACGGGCGGGCTGGACGCCCGAAGTCAACACGCAGGCAGACCGGGGCGGTGCCGCCAGCCGAGGAGGATGGCGTCGACGGCCTGCTCGGCGAGGTGCTGGGCCCGCTCGGTGCCGACGGCCTCCAGCCGGCCCAGTGTCGCCATCCCGTGCAGTGTGCCCCACAGGATCTCGCACGAGGCGTTGTCGCCCGGCGGTTTCACGCCGTGCACCGCCGACCAGGCGGCCAGCAGCTCGGCCAGCAGGTCGATCGTCGGCTGGGCGGCCTCCAGGCGGCCGGCCGCGCCGACGGCGGTGCCGTTCATCGCCTCGTACAGGTGCGGGTGGTCGCCGGCGAAGCGCACGTAGCCCGCGGCGACGCGCAGCAGCCGCTGATCGGGATCGGTCTCCGCCGTGGCGATGGCGCGGGCCTCGGTCAGCAGCAGCGTGTAGCCGTGCGTGACCAGTTCCAGCATCAGGCCGTCCTTGCCGGCGAAGTGCTGGTAGACGACCGGCGCGGTGTACTCCACCTCGGTCGCGATGCGCCGGACCGTCAGCGCGGCGGCGCCCTCCTCCTCCAGGACCTGCAGCGCGGCCGTGAAGATCCGGTCGCGGATGCCGGCCCGTTCGCGGGCACGTCGTGTGCTGGTGGGCATGGACTCAGACAGTAGTGACCCTCCTTGACAGTGCTGTCGGTGCATGTCTAGCTTAACGGCGTTAGAAGATCTAACAACGTTAGAAACGGAATGCGGATCATGCCTGACCACGTCGTCCTCGGTGCCGGATCGATCGGCTCGAACGTCGCGCTCCTCCTCGCCGACCGCGGCGAGACCGTCCGGATCGTCACCCGCGGGGGCGCCGGGCCGGACCATCCGCTGATCGAGCGGGTCGCCGCCGACGCCGCCGACGCGGAGCGCCTGACCACGCTGTCCCGGGGCGCGAAGGTGATCTACCACTGTGCGAACCCGGCGTCGTACACCACCTGGCACCGTCTCCTGCCGCCGCTGCAAACCGCGGCCATCGCCGCAGCCCAGGCCAACGACGCGGTCCTCGCCAACACCGGGAGCACCTATGCGTACGGGCCGCAGCCCGGCACGCTGACCGAGCACACCCCGCTGTCCGCCACCGGGCGCAAAGGCCTGCTCCGCAAGGAGAACTGGGAACGGTCCCTGGCGGCGGGCATCCGTACCTTCGAGGCGCGCAGCTCCGACTTCATCGGCAGGGACGCCTACGGCTACTACGCGATGATCCTCGAACCGGCCCTGAAGAGGGGCGGCGCCGCCTGGGTGCCCGGCCACCTGGACATGCCGCACACCTTCACCTACAACCGGGACGTGGCGAGCACCCTGGTCGCCCTGGCCGCCGACGGCCGCGCCTGGGGGCGCGCCTGGCACGTGCCGTCCCCGCCGCCGGTAACCCTCCGCGAACTGGCCGCCCGCTACGCCGCCGCAGCGGGGAAGCCGCCGATCAGGCTGATCCCGCTGCCCCGCTTCGCGATGCGCCTGGCTGGGACGGTCGTGCCGATGGCCCGCGAGATCGCCGAGATGGACTACCAGTGGTATGCCCCGCTCGTCATGGACGCCACCGAGACCATGAAGACGTTCGACCTTACCGCTACCGATCTCGACGTGGCGATCCGTGACCAGGTGAGCGCCCTGGTCAGCTGAGGGTGCGCAGGTCGTGGATCATTTCGGAGAAGGCCACCGGGGGTGCGGAATCGTAGGAGAGGCCGACGACGGTCTGTGGGGGAGCGGAGTCCACGGTGTCGGAGGCGTGCCAGCCGGGGTCGGTGCGCAGGATCGCGTGGCCGCCGCCGGGCAGCGGCTTCGCCATCTGCACCGAGGCGTCGTACCAGCGGATCCAGCCGTGCCGCTCCAAACCACGAAGAGCCCCATAAGTCGTCGAGAGGCCGATGTAGCGGTCAAAAGCCGAAAAATCGGTGTATGTCGGTCTGTCGACCTGCGGGAACGGCGGCAACAACTCGTAGTCGGCGAACACCGGTCCCCACTCGTCGAGAGACTGTCGCACCGGATGCGCGACGACCAGCGACGCGGCCGGAGGCAGGGTGAAGGCATCGTCGTCGACGGTCGCCAGGGAACCGTCCTCGGCGACCCGGACCGTGGACACCAGCGTGTCGTCGACGAGGACACCCCAGACCAGCCGCTGCGCCAGGTGCGTCATCCACGGGTGCCGGGCGAACCGGTCCTGGAACACGGCGGCCGGGATCCGGCGTTCCGTGCACATCGCCCGTTCCAGCCGCGTGATGTGCAGGGACGCCGACGCCCGCGCCTCCTTCCGCAGCGCGGCCAGTCCCGGCACGCTCCGCGGGGGCTTGCCGGGACCGTGCAGCACCGGCAGCAGCTGATGGTCGAACCCGATCCGCCAGGTGACGCCGCCCGCATCGAGGGTGTCGGAACCGGACAGGCCCAGCGACGGTACGAGCCGGTCCGCCAGTTCGTCAGCGGTCAGCCCCTGTCGTTCGGCGATGGCCTCGATGTGTTCGCGGGCGCGGCTCTTGAACACCGGGAACCGGGACCGTTCGGCCAGCAGACTGAGCTCGATCAGCGCCGCGTCGGTGCCCCGGTGCCGCAGCGCGTCCAGGGCGGCCTGCGCCCGGGCGGCGGCGTTGGTGCCCGCCCACTGCCGGGCGTAGGACGCCAGCTTGCGGGCGCCGGCGTCGTCGCCGATCAGGCCGACCGCCTGCATGCACCAGCTGTCGGCGGGCGGCGTCCCGGCGGCGAGCCACTTCTCGAACAGCGTGTCGGCGAGGGCGGCCAGCGCCACCGGGTCGCCGTTCGTCCGGGCCGCGAGGACGGCCGGGTGCACGTAGTCGGCGTCGCACGACGCCAGGCGTACCAGAAAGTCAGAGGCAGTGAGATAGGCCGGGATCTTGGGAAGGTCGGCGCCGGGCGCGTCGAGCGGGTCCTCGTCGAGGAAGGCGGCCAGGCCGGGGTCCCGGTCGAGGAGCAACGACCGGTGGCCCTGGGTGTCGAGGTAGCGCAGCACCCGCGCGGCCGCCGGGTCGCCGGTGCCCATCGCGATCGCCCCGGCCGCCGCGTGGGCGGGGTGCCGCAGCAGCCACGACCGGGCCAGCCGGCGGTGCTTCTTGCCGGCGAACGCCCGGGCGACCGGCGCGGTCAGCGACACGTGCCCGACCGGTTGTGCCGCTTCCAGGGCCGCGTCGACCTGCACCTCGAACGCGGCCGCCAGCGGCGCCACGTGACTCACCCCGTGCCGGAGCAGCAGCAACGGGATCAGCGACCGGATCCAGTACTGCTGGATGTCGAATCCGAGCGCCATCAGCCGTTCGTGCGTCCAGCGCGGCGCGAGGGCCAGCGCCGGGAGCGTCGCCGGGATCCGCCAGTGTTCCCGATGTTCCAGCCACGCCGTGACCTGCGCCTCGTCACACCGCGAGATCGGCACACCGTCCCAGCGTTCGGCGTCCTCGTAGACCCCGGCCCGCTCGGCCGTCTCCCGTTCCGCGTCCCGGAACCGGATCTCCGGCGGCACGGACACGTCCAGCAACGGCACGGTCTGACGATCAAAGGATTCAAAACCGGACGGCACCCCCTGGGGTACGGGCGGAGCCTGCTCGTCCGCAGCCGTGAAGCCCGTGGCCCACGGGTGGCCCGCGGACCGTTCCGCCTCCAGCACCTCCCGGGCCGTGTCGTCGTCGACGTGCGCGAGCAGTGAGCACCACACCCCGTTGTAGTGCGGGTGATCCTCGAACGGGTAGGACGGCCGCATCCGGGCCAGGACCGGTCCGGCCGCCGCGCCCGCCACGTCGAGGACGCCGGCCAGGTGGAGCCGACCTCCGGAGGTGCCGAAGAACTCGTGCCGGACCCGCGGGTTGGCCTTCAGGAACCGGGACAGCGTGTCGAGGTCGCCGGAGGCCAGACCGCAGGCGTGCACCGGGGAGTTGCCGAACTCGCCGACGTGCCGCAGGGCCTCGGCGTGGGCCTGCTGCTCGTCGGGGCCGGACCGCGGGCCGACCGGGATCAGGTGACTGACCGCCCAGAACAGGTCGGCCCGGGTGTTGCCGTCGAGGACGGCGGCTCTCTCGTCGCGTACCCCGAGAAGGGTCTGCAGGGTTCGGGTGTAGGTCGTGTCGTCGGCGATGACCAGGAGTTCCCGCAGGCGGCCGAAGACCCCGGTGCCGAGGTAGGGCAGGTCCACGTGGAAACCGTCGAGGACGCGGCGGCACGCCTCGGGCAGGCCGTGCGCGGCGACCAGGAAGTCGGCGAGCCACTCGTCGACGCCCTGGTGCACGTATTGAAACTTCTCACGGACCGCCCGGACCAGCGCGACGTCCTCGGCGGCCGTGCCGATCCGCGGCTCGACGGCCAGCAGCCGCTCGCCGAGACGACGGTCGCTCGCCTCCGGGGAGGTCAGCAGACCCCACACCCGGGACCGAACGGACGAGGCCTCCCGGATCGCGTGGTCCTGCGCCCAGATCGAGAAACGCAGACCGGCCCAGGCGTCGTCGAGACCGGCGAGCGGCCGGACGGCGGTGTCGATGCCACCGCGCCGGGGCGGCAGCACCGATCGCAGCCAGCCGGTGACGTGCAGCCCGTCCCGCCGGTCGCCGAGAGCGTCGAGATCCGGCGTCCAGGCGGCGGGCGCGGGCGAGGCGGGTGGCGCGTCCCAGGAGGTCACCGCGCCACCCTACGATTCATCGGCTGTAGCGGGCCCGGCGGTTGCGGTATCCGGGACGGCGGTTGTTGACGATCTGGTGGGTCGCGACGGCGCCGACGGCCAGCCCGGCGGCGAGCGCGGCCAGCAGCACCGGCATGTTCACGGTGTCGAACCCGAGGTCGCCGTCGTTCCCGGCGCCCGCGGCGGCCAGCACCGGGTCGGGCGCCGCGCTGGTGGCCGCGGCCGGGGCGGGTGCGGTGGGCAGGGCCTTGAAGTCGACGATGTTGCTGCTCTCCAGGAGCGTCATGTGGGTCATGACGAACTGGTTCGCCTGCTGCGCCAGTTTGCGGATGGTGTCGTTGCGGGTGCCCGCCCGGATCGTTGCGATGGCCGGGAAGATCTTGCCATGGGCGGCGCGGAGCCGGTCGATGTAGATGGCGTCGAATTCGGTGCCCTGGGCCGCCTCCATCTCGGCGAGCCAGCCCTTCTGGTCGGCGTTGGGCTCGTCCGGCAGGTCGATGTCCAGCTTGGCCGCGGCGTCCTTGGCCAGCTGGTCGAGTTCGGCGTGCTGGTCGGCGATGCTCTGGCCGATCTGCTTGATCCGCGTGCTGTCCGACAGGTCCTGCGCCATCTCGCCGGCCGGGATCTCCCACAGCCCGGCCAGCCGGACCCGGATGACGAAGTCGACGTCGGCCTCCGACACGGCGACGCCGTTGCGGTTGAGCAGCAGGTCCTCCGGCGGGACCGGGACGTCGGCCATCGCCTGGTCCGGGGTCAACAGGAGAACAGCGGCACCGACCAGTGCGGCGCTCGACAGACGACGAAAAGAAGACATGAACCGGCCGGCGGTCATGCGAACCTCCTTGAACTCAGGGTGACGAGTGGTGATACGCAGCTCCGCCACCTGCGGATCAAGGTCGGAGAGATTGATGGGAGCGCTCCTCTAGAGTGGGCCGCAAGTCGACTGCGACACGGGGAGTGACATGATCAACAACCCGTTCCGTCTCACCATGTTCATCGGAGTGCTGCTGGCTCTGCTGGCAGCGACGACCGGGCCGGCGCCCGCCTCCGGGCGCCCGAACGCAGACTGGCCCACCTGGCAGGGCGACACCTACGGCACCAGGCACGCCGCGGCAGAGCAGAAGATCACCGCGGGCAACGTCGGCAAACTCAAGCTCAAGTGGGCGTTCGCCTACCCGAAGACCGGGGCGCCGGCCAAGAGCCAGCCGGCCGTCGTTGGCGGGGTGGTGTACTTCGGCGGCCCGGACGCCAGGTTCTACGCGGTGGACGCCAGAACCGGCGCCACCCGGTGGAGTTTCGCGCTGCCCAGCGGTGGCGTGACCCAGGACGGGCCGGCCGTCGCGAAGGGCAAGGTGTTCTTCGGCGACAGCTCCGGGTTCGTCTACGCGCTCGACCAGCGCACCGGCGCGCTCAAGTGGTCGCGGGACACCGAGACCCACCCGGCCGGGATGCACACCAGTTCGCCGCTGTACCACGACGGCAAGATCTACATCGGGGCGTCCAGCGGGGAGAACACCGGGGGAGCGGACTACCCCTGCTGCACCTTCCGGGGGCACATCGACGCCCTCGACGCGGAGACCGGTGCGCAGGTCTGGCGGTTCTGGACCGTGCCCGAACCGGTGCAGGTCGGCACCTGGCCGTCCGGCGCGGCCCGCTGGGAACCGTCCGGCGCCGGCGTGTGGAGCTCACCGGTGATCGACCCGAAGACGAACACGCTGTACGTCGGGACCGGCCAGAACTACACCGGCAGCGCGGGCGACTTCGACTCGCTGCTGGCCTTGGACGCCCGGACCGGCGCGGTCCGCTGGAAGGAACAGGTCACCGACGCCGACACCTGGCGCAGCCTGTGCAACGAGCCGGACGCCGAGGGGTACTGCCCGGGGCTCGAGGACGGCACGAACCTCGACTACGACATCGGCGCGACACCGAACCTGTTCACCGTCGGCGGCCGTAAGCTGGTCGGCGTCGGGCAGAAGAGCGGGGTCTACCACACGTTCGACGCCCGCACCGGTGACGTGGTGTGGCGCCGGCAGCTCGGGGTGCCGCTGCCCAGCGGCGGGATCTCCGGCCTGCAGTGGGGTGGCAGTTACGACGGCAAGCGGCTCTACCTGGCGAGTTACTTCGCCGATCCGGGCACGGTGTTCGCGGTGAACCCGGCCGACGGGCAGGTGCTGTGGCAGACGCCGAACCCGGCGGACGGCTGCACGACCGGTGGGGCGGCCGCGTTCCCGGACGTCTGCGCCCTCGCGCACGCTCCGGCGGTGACCAGCAGCCCGGGGGTGGTGTTCGAGGGCAGCAACGACGGCAAGTTCCGGGCGTACTCGGCGACGACCGGCGCGGTGCTGTGGCAGTACGACACGCTGCGGGAATTCGCCGGGGTGAACGGCCTGACCGGGTTCGGCAGCGCGCTCTCCGGCAGCGGCGGGGCGGTCGTCTCCGGCGGGATGGTCTATGTCCAGTCCGGTTACTGGCCGTTCTATCCCAGCGAGCACGGCAACGTGTTGCTGGCGTTCGGCCTGTGAGAAGTTCTCATTCCTCGCTTTTTGCCCGAGGTGAACTACTGATTGTCAACTTACTGACGAGTTCTGTTTTGCCAAAATAACAGTTGAGGAAATACGGCCATGGGGTGACCGTCGCCCCATGGCCGTTGACCTGCGGAGTCGACCCTGTCACGCATTACGGTGACAATGGTGGGGAACCCGCACCGGCGCGGCCTGAACACGTACTGCAGTCGAGATCCACTACAGTCTTGTCCGGTCGCGCCGGAGTCAAACCGATTTCGTGGTGGACCACTCGTGTTGTGGAGAGGAAGGGCTCGATCCGGTGTTCAGTCGTATCGTGATCGTCAACCGGGGTGAGGCGGCAAGGCGTCTCATCCATGCTGCCAGGGAACTGGCCGCGGAGACCGGGACGCCGATCGAGACCGTCGCCCTGTACACCGACGTCGACCGCAACGCCACGTTCGTGCGCGAGGCCGACGTCACCTACGACCTCGGACCCGCGTCCGCACGGCCGTACCTCGATCTCAAGGTGCTCGAACGCGCCCTGGTCGAGACGAAGGCCGACGCCGCGTGGGTGGGTTGGGGCTTCGTCGCCGAGGACCCGGCCTTCGCCGAACTGTGCGAGCGTGTCGGCGTCACCTTCATCGGCCCGAGCGCGGACGCGATGCGCCAGCTCGGTGACAAGATCGGCGCGAAGCTGATCGCCGAGGAGGTCGGTGTCCCGGTCGCGCCGTGGAGCCGCGGACCGGTCGAGAGCCTGGAGGCGGCCCGCGAGGCGGCCGGCCGGATCGGCTACCCGCTGATGCTCAAGGCCACCGCCGGTGGCGGCGGCCGCGGCATCCGGGTGATCCGCAGCGAGGCCGAGCTCGACGACGCCTACGAGCGGACCAGCCAGGAAGCCGCCCGCGCCTTCGGCAGCGGCATCGTCTTCCTGGAACGCCTGGTCACCGGCGCCCGCCACGTCGAGGTCCAGGTGATCGCCGACGGTCAGGGCGGTGCGTGGGCGCTCGGTGTGCGCGACTGCTCGATCCAGCGCCGCAACCAGAAGGTGATCGAGGAGTCGGCGTCGCCGGTCCTCAGCCCGCAACGCGCGGCCGAACTCAAGGAGTCCGCCGAACGCCTGGCGATCCGGGTCGGCTACCGCGGCGCGGCCACCGTCGAGTTCCTGTACCACCCCGGCGACGACGTGCTCGCCTTCCTCGAGGTCAACACCCGCCTCCAGGTGGAACACCCGATCACCGAGTCGACCACCGGGTTCGACCTGGTCAAGGGCCAGATCTTCGTGGCCTCCGGCGGCAGGCTCGAAGGCCGCCCGCCGGCCGAACGCGGCCACGCCGTCGAGGCCCGGCTCAACGCCGAGGACCCGGACCGCGACTTCGCCCCGTCCCCGGGACGCATCGTCCGGCTCGACTTCCCGGCCGGCCCCGGCATCCGGGTGGACACCGGCGTCAGCGAGGGCGACAGCATCCCCGCCGACTTCGACTCGATGATTGCGAAGATCATCGCGTACGGCCGGAACCGTGCCGAGGCCCTGGCCCGTCTCCGCAAGGCGATGGGCGAGACCACCGTCATCATCGAGGGCGGCTCCACCAACAAGAGCTTCGTCCTCGACCTGCTCGACCAGCCCGAGGTGATCGACGGCAGCGCCGACACCGGCTGGATCGACCGGGTCCGCGGCGAGGGCCGCCTCGTCTCGCACCGGCACTCCGCGGTCGCGCTCGCCGCCGCCGCCATCGAGGCGTACGAGGAGCAGGAGAACGTCGAACGCCAGCGCCTGCTGTCGACGGCGTTCGGCGGCCGCCCCCAGGTGCAGCACAAGAGCGGGCAGGCCCTCGACCTGAAACTGCGCGGCGCCGCCTACCGGGTGCGGGTCGCCCGGGTCGGCGCACACCGGTTCCGGGTCGGCATCGAAGCCGGCGCCGACGTGCGGACCGCCGACGTCGAACTGGACCGGCACGACGCGCACACCTGGCAGATCGCCGTCAACGGCTCCCGCCACCGCCTGAAGGTCGGCACCCACGGCCCGATCCACCTGGTCGAGGTCGACGGCGTCACCCACCGGGTCAGCCGCGACGAGGGCGGCGTGCTGCGCTCGCCGATGCCCGCCCTGGTCGTCGCCACCCCGCTCGCCGTCGGCGCCGAGGTCGAGGCCGGCGCGCCGGTCCTGGTCCTCGAGGCCATGAAGATGGAGAACGTGCTCCGCGCACCGTTCAAGGCCCGCCTCAAGGAGCTCGTCGTCACGGTCGGCAGCCAGGTCGAGACCGGCGCGCCGCTGCTGCGCCTGGAACCGATCACCGACGGCGCGCAGGACGAGGCCGCCGCCGCCACCGAACACGTCGAACTGGACCTGCCGGCCCCGGCCGGTGCGGCCGCCGCCCAGCGTCTGCGGCGCGGCCAGCAGGACCTGCGCAGCCTGCTGCTCGGCTTCGACGTCGACCCGCTCGACGAGCGCCGGGTGCTGGCCGACTACCTGTCCGCCCGCCGCGTCGCCATCGAGGAGCACCGGCGCCCGCTCAGCGAGGAGCTGGAACTGTTCGGCGTCTTCGCCGACCTGGCCGAGATCAGCCGCAACCGGCCGGCCGGCGAGGACCACTCCGGGCACGTGCACAGCGCCCGGGAGTTCTTCCACACGTACCTGCAGAGCCTCGACGTGGAACGGGCCGCCCTGCCGGCCTCCTTCCAGGCCCGGCTCACCCGGGCGCTGCGCCACTACGGCGTGACCGAGCTGGAACGCACCGCCGACCTCGAATCCGCGGTGTTCCGGATCTTCCTGGCCCTGCAGCGGGCCTCCGCCGACGTCACGGTGGTCACCACCCTGCTGCGCTCCTGGCTGCAGGAGCCGCCGCCGGAGGAGGCGCTGCGCGAGTCCGTCGGCCTGGCCCTGGAACGGCTGATGGCCGCCACCCAGGTCCGCTTCCCGGCGGTCGCCGACCTCGCCCGCGGTGTGGTGTTCGCCTGGTTCGCCCAGCCGCTGCTGCGCCGCGAACGCGCCAACGTGTACGCCGGGGTCCGCCGCCACCTGCGGCTGCTCGACGAGAACCCGGCCGCCCCGGACCGCGCCGAGCGCATCGCCGAAATGGTCCGCAGCACCGAGCCGCTGGTCCGGCTGCTCGGCCAGCGCCTGGTCCGGGCCGACCGCGACAACACGGTCATGCTCGAGGTCCTCAACCGCCGCTACTACGGCAACAAGGGCCTGACCTCGATCGCCGCCCGCGACGTCGACGGCTGCACGTTCGTCGTCGCCGACCGGGCCGGTTCCCGGGTGGTGTCGGCCGCCGTCCGCTTCGACGCGCTCGGCACCGCCCTGCGCGGCCTGGCCGAACTGGCCGGCGGTGAGGAGTCCCTCGACGCCGACCTCTACCTGGCCTGGGAGACCCAGTCCGACGACTCGGACACGATGGCCGCCGCGCTGCTCGACGTGATCAACGCGAACCCGGTCCCGGCACAGGTCCAGCGGATCACCACCACGGTCGCCGGCCGCAACGGCGCGGTCATGCACCACCACTTCACGTTCCGGCCGGAGACCGCCGGGATGGCCGAGGAACGCCTGATCCGCGGCCTGCACCCGCACATCGCCCAGCGCATGCAGCTGGAACGACTGCGCCGGTTCGACCTCACCCGCCTGCCCGCCGCGGACGAGGAGATCTACCTGTTCCGCTGCGTCGCCCGGGAGAACCCGGCCGACGAGCGCCTCGTCGCGTTCGGCCAGGTCCGCGACCTGACCGAACTGCGTGACCAGGACGGCCGGCTGGTCGCCCTGCCGACCACCGAGGACGTCATCGCGACCTGCCTCGACTCGTTCCGCCGGGTGCAGGCGCAGACCCCGTCGAAGCGGCGGTTCCGGACCAACCGGATCGTGCTGTACGTGTGGCCGGTCATCGAGTTCACCGCCGCCGAGGTGCAGACCCTCGCCGACCGGGTGCTGCCGACCGCCACCGGCGCCGGCCTCGAGGAGATCCAGTTCATCGGGCGGCGGCGCGACGCGGCCACCGGCGAACTGGTCAAGACCGCGATCCGCATCTCGCAGGGCGTCACCGGCCGGGCCGAGGTCACCTTCGGCGAGCTGTCCGACGAACCGGTCGAGCCGCTCGACGACTACCGCCTCAAGGTGCTGCGCGCGGCCAGCCGCAACACGGTGTACCCGTACGAGCTGACCGGGGTCCTCGGTCTGTTCGCCGAGCACGACCTGGACGAGGACAACAAGCTCGTCCCGGTCGACCGGCCCCGCGGCCACAACAGGTCCGGCCTGGTCGCCGGCGTGGTCAGCACCCCGACCGCCCGCCACCCGGAAGGCGTCACCCGGGTCGTGCTGCTCGGCGACCCGACCAAGTCGCTGGGCGCGCTCGCCGAACCGGAGTGCCGCCGGGTCATCGCCGCCCTCGACCTCGCCGAGACGATGGGCGTACCCCTGGAGTGGTTCTCCCTCTCCTCGGGCGCGAAGATCTCGATGGACTCGGGCACCGAGAACATGGACTGGGTGGCCGAGGCGCTGCGGCGCATCGTCGAGTTCACCCAGGCCGGCGGTGAGATCAACATCGTGGTGTCGGGCATCAACGTCGGCGCCCAGCCGTACTGGAACGCCGAAGCCACCATGCTCATGCACACCAAGGGCATCCTGGTGATGACGCCGGACTCGGCGATGGTGCTCACCGGCAAGCAGGCCCTGGACTTCTCCGGCGGCGTGTCGGCCGAGGACAACTTCGGCATCGGCGGCTACGACCGGGTGATGGGCCCCAACGGTCAGGCGCAGTACTGGGCGCCCGACCTGGCGGCCGCGGTCGACGTGCTGATGTCGCACTACGACCACACCTACGTGGCGGCCGGCGAGACCCGACCCCGCCGGGTGCCGACCAGCGACCCGGCCGACCGGGACGTCTCGTCGTTCCCGCACGCCGCCGAAGGCAGCGACTTCACCACCGTCGGCGAGATCTTCTCGTCGACGGCGAACCCGGACCGCAAGAAGGCGTTCGACATCCGTACCGTGATGCGCGCCGTCTCCGACCAGGACCACCCGGTGCTGGAACGCTGGGCCGGCATGGCCGACGCGGAGACCTCCGTCGTGCAGGACGTCCACCTCGGGGGCATGCCCGTCTGCCTTCTCGGCATCGAGTCGCGGTCGGTGCAGCGCCGGGGCTTCCCGCCCACCGACGGCCCGGACACCTACACCGCCGGCACGCTGTTCCCCAGCTCGTCGAAGAAGGCGGCCCGCGCGATCAACACGGCAAGCGGCAACCGTCCGCTGGTCGTGCTGGCGAACCTGTCCGGCTTCGACGGCTCGCCGGAGTCGATGCGCAAGCTGCAGCTGGAGTACGGCGCGGAGATCGGCCGGGCCATCGTGAACTTCCAGGGCCCGATCGTGTTCTGCGTGATCTCCCGGTACCACGGCGGCGCGTTCGTGGTGTTCTCGAAGCGGCTCAACCCGAACATGACCGTCCTGGCGGTCGAGGGCTCGTTCGCCTCGGTGCTCGGCGGCGCCCCGGCGGCGGCGGTCGTCTTCACCGGCGAGGTCACCGCCCGGACCGCGGCCGACCCGCGGATCAAGGACCTGCAGGCCCGGGTGGCTACCGCGTCCGGCGCCGAGCGCAGCGTGCTCGCCGCCGAACTCGAGGAGCTGCGCGGCTCGGTGCGTACCGAGAAGCAGGGCGAGGTGGCCGCCGAGTTCGACCGGGTGCACAGCATCCAGCGGGCGGTCACGGTCGGCTCGGTGGACGAGGTGATCACCGCGGCTGAGTTGCGCCCGCGGATCATCGCCGCCATCTCCTAGGGACACATGAGGGAGGGGCCGCAGCGTAACGCTGCGGCCCCTCCCTCATGTGGATCTCAAGACTTGAAAGCGTCCTTGATCTTCTCGCCGGCCTGCTTGAGGTTGGAACTCGTCTGGTCGGCCTTGCCCTCGGCCTCCAGGCGCTCGTCGTCCGTTGCCCGGCCGACGCCCTCCTTGACCTTGCCGCCGATCTCTTCAGCCTTGTTGTCGGCCTTGTTGTCGAGTCCCATCAGGCACCTCCGCTGTGTTTCGCTTGACCACCCGATACCCGGCCGCCCCAGCGGTGACGCGCGATCGGTGCGGAACGGCCCCGAAGGGACGACACTGGCACGGCATTGTCATGCTGAACTGGTGCGACTGATCCTCAACATCCTCTGGTTCATCTTCGGCAGCGGCTTCCTCCTCGGCATCGGCTACGCGTTCGCCGCGCTGATCTGCTTCGCCCTGATCGTCACCATCCCGTTCGGCGTGGCCGCCTGGCGCCTGGCGATCTACTCCCTGTGGCCGTTCGGCCGCACGGTCGTCGACCGCCGCGACGCCGGCCTCGCCTCCGGCCTGGCCAACATCCTCTGGCTGGTCCTGGCCGGCTGGTGGATCGCCCTGGCACACATCACCGCGGGCATCGCCCAGTGCGTGACGATCATCGGCATCCCGTTCGGCATCGCCAACTTCAAACTGGTCCCGGCCGCGCTCTGGCCCCTCGGCCGCGAGATCGTCGACCTCGACTGAGGATCAAAACCCCTTTGCGGGTACGCCGTGAGCACCGTCGACCTCCCGGCCGAAACGAGCCGGTGCGGCTGAGTCTCTCGCCGTAGCGAGCCGACAACCAGCCCTCGACCTTCCACCCGCCCGGCGGTTCGGTGTGGTCACCTGGACAGGTGACCACACCGCGGAGGAGCATCGATGGCGGTCTCATTCATGCCGCATCGCCGAACCGCTTGGACAGGTGGGTCGATGACAACCCCTTCAGCGAACCGTGCCATCCAGCGCGCATACACCCAGGTACGTACCTCCACCGGGCAGATCCTGCTGACCGATCTGACGAAGACCAGGCTCGGCGCTGTTCAGAACCGCTTCTTCCGGCTGTTCGTCCCGGTGAAGCGGAGCCGGTTGCGGCTGCCGACCGGTCTTCCGGAGTTCAACGCCATGCGGCACCTGGCGACGCTGTCGGACAGCCCGGTGCTGGCGGCCGCCCGGCTCGGCGGGCACTGGAGCGATCACAACCTCGCGGCCATCTGCCACGTCGCTGCCTGTAACCTGCGCTGCCCGTACTGCTACGTGGAGTTCCGGCATCTGGGCGCTCAGGACGGTTTTCAGGCCACCGCCGCCGATCTGGTGAGCGTCTTCGGGACTCTTCGCCGCGAGCGGCAGCAGGCCGGAGAACAGCTGTCCATTCTGCGCATCAGCGGCGGGGAGCCCCTGCTCGTTCCCGAATTCCTCGCCGACGTGTACGACGAACTGCGGCGGCAGGACCTCGCCGGGACCTGCTTGCTCAAGGTCGAGAGCAACATGACCGCCTTGGCGTACGCCCTGGAGTCCGCCCCTGCTGGAACCGCCGCCCGGTTGCACTCGATCGGTGGATTGGCGGTCCACGTCACGATCCATCCGACGCCCGATGACGCCGACTGGCCATGGGTTCTCATGGGTCTGCGCCGAGCTCTCGAACTCGGTATGGACGTCTATCCAGCGATCGGTGGAGCCGGCTGGAGCGACGCCCAGTTGTCCACTTTGTATGCGGCATTGGCCGAGCTGGCGCCCGATCTGCCGTTGCGTCTCGCCGTACGGCCGTTCAACCTTTCGTACGACGCACTGACCACCCGCCGCGGCCTCGACCGGTATGCCGTGCCGGCCGGTCCCTCCCCTTCGATGCGCTGGGAACAGTTGACGATGGCGAAGCGGGGCCGGCGGTATCTTCAGTGCCCACGGCATCTGGTCTCGCTGGGAGACCCCGCGAAGGGAGCGACATCGTGAGCGCGCGCGAGCTGACCATCTGCAGCAGTTCCAAGTACTACGACGTGGTGCGGACCGTTGCCGGTCACCTCGCCGAGCGCGGGATGACTGTCAACACCCCACGGTTCGATTTCAACGAGCAACTCGTCGAGGTGACCCCGGAGCAGAAGCGGAAGCTCACCCACGAGTTCCTCAACAAGATCCGGCGCTCGGCCGCGATCTACATCGTCGCCGCCGACGGCTACACGGGCCGCAGCGTCTGCATCGAGACGGGTTTCGCGGCCGCACTGGGCCTGCCCGTCTACATCTCGGAGCCACCGGCTGAAGCGGCCATCGCCGCCCTGGTCACGAAGGTCGTCAGCACCGCGGACGCACCGGACTTCCTCGCCGAGGCGCTACCGGACGGCAGATGAGAATCTGCGCGCCGTCGCTGTCGAGCCGCCTGCACACACCGGCCTACGCCCATCTGCGAACCACGTTCGGGCTGACCGAGGAGATCGAGCAGTATCGGCAACTGCGATTGCAGGCCGGCGACCACGACATCCTGCTGTGCCGGGGCAGCGACGTCCCGCAGATTGTGGCGCTGGAGATCGCTGATGTCGGCCTGACCGGCTACGACGTCGCCGTCGAGTGGGCGCTCGCCAACGATCGGGAGCTGGACGTCCGCGATCTCGGCCCGAGCCGGGCGTCCTTCGTGTGCTTCGTGACCGTCCCCGGCCGCCGGGTGGGCCGTATCTACTCGGAGTATCCCGCGATCACGACCCGCTGGCTGACCGAGTCACGGCAGTACGATCAACTACCGATCGTGCCCATGCACGGCTCCACCGAGGCGGTGATCGCCGCGGACCCTCTGGGCGGCGGGGTCCTACTGGTCACCAGCGGTGACACGCTGCGCGCCAACGGTCTCAGTGACGCCTTCCCGTTGCTGTCCACCGACCTGTGCCTTGTATCGCTGCCAGGACGGATGCCGGAGCGCTGGGGTGATCAGCCGACCGAGGAACTGCCCTCACTGACCGTGTCACGAAAGATGCCGATCGGCCACTGACAGCGCCCGTCTCAACCGTTGCAGATCCCGCGCACACTCCCGTGGCATGGTCAGCCGCAGCCGCCAGAGCAGGAAGTCGACGGGAGTCGGCGAGCCGGGCTGCCGGGCGGCCACCGAAACGGCCCAGACGTATTGAAAGGCGAGGGCGTGGCGTGCGCCGTCGATGGCGAACGAGAGCCGGAACCATTCGCCGGCTTCGGGCGGCAACGAGAAGACTCGGTCGTGCCGCCGGCGGTCGGTGAGAGCCCGGGCCAGGGCCGGCACGGTGAGGCCGTCCGACGATCTGGCGACGGTCCAGGAGATCCGGCTGCACATCGACAGATGCGAGGCACTCTCGATGATGCCCAGACAGCAGGGTGCCGAGATCTGCCGTGAGCGCATCGTCACCGTGGCGGCAGCGCGTGCTGCCCGAGTCGGCGCTCCAGATGCAGCAGCATCAGGTAGGGCTGGGCCTCCTTCGTCCGCCTGCGCCAGGTGAACGCGTTCAGGGCGTACTTCACCAGGACGCTCGGCGGCATTGCCATGCCGAGCACGTCGAAAGCGACGTCGGTGGCGAGCGCACCGGTCTGCGAGCGCAGGTTCATCCGGGTGGTCGTCTCGCGGTACCGGTCGACGATCTCCTGTGCTGCCGCCTCGGGCGTGATGACCGGGTCCATGCCCTGCGAGATCGCGAGAAGGGCATCGTCCAGCAGCCGGCGGAAACCGGCATTGTGTCGGCGGGCGACAGCGACTTCCTCAGGGTTGAGCATGCTCAAAGGGCCCAACCGCAGCCGACCGATGACCTCCTGCGCCACCGCCTCGCGGAAGGTGGCCGGGCGGTCAGCTCCACCGGGCTGGAGCAGAATGCCACGTGTGGCAGGGTTCGCGAGCAGGCCGTCCTGGCCGAGCTCCGCGGAGATGACCAGGGAGCTCAGATGGTTGCGCAGGCTGACGACCTCGGCGATGCCCTGCCGTAGCGGGCGCCCGGGGTGGCGGCGGTAGGCCTCGTCCCTGATCACCCGCAGTATGTCGTTCATCTCCGAAAGTCGTTCCGCGAGTCCCGCCGCTTCGACGACGACGTCGGCGGTCCGGCGGTCGGAACCCGGCGCGAACGGGGCGCGCACCCTGCCCGCGTCATCGACCTCGTACTCGTGCGCCCAGAGGGAGACGAGCTTCTGTTCGTGCAGGTCGGTCAGTCTCCGGTCGATCTGCCGGGCTCGGTGCTTGTCCGGGCCGGTGACTTTGTACGAGGCTCGCACGGCGACCGCGTCAGCGAAGAAGACCACCGACTGGAGCACCCGGTCGATTGTTCTGAGGTCGACTGTCCCGCTGTCCAACAGAGTGAGCACCCGGCTCATCGGAGCCCCCGGACCGGCGTCAGGAAGTCGATCTCGTAGAGGTGCGCGCTCCAGCAGTGCAACTGCAGGCGAGCATCCGTCAGGCCCAGGTCCAGCGCCATGTCTGTAGCCACCCGCGCGAAGGCCAGCAGTTCCGGTACCAGGCCGAGCATCACGTCCACGCTGCGAACAGTGAGGAACAGCCACAGCACGTCCTCGACGATGCGGAAGCACCCGCCGACGGGCGAGACCGGGAACTCGGCGCCCAGGTCCTCGCCGACGTCCCAGAGGTCGAACACCGCGCCGCGTGTGCTCTCCTCGGCCCGGAGCAGGCTGCGGATCTCGTCGAGCTGATCGCGGACTGTGCCCCCGGCCGTGCTCCTGTGCCGCAGCCGCCTGTCCACCAGGGAGCCGGTTCTCGCCTCGCCGAAGAGCCGGCTGGCGTAGTCCGTGATGAGCTCCGGAAAGGCGAAGCCGGAGGGTGGTCGCCGGTCATGTGGATCGAGCACGACGATGCTGAGACCGGGGAGGTCGAAGGAGATACCGTGCCGGGTCGAGACACGGATGGCCCGCTCGCCACGGCAGGCGGCCACGATCTGCGGCCAGCCGGTGGCCACGTTCTCCACGACGATCTCCACTGTCACCCCTCCGCTGCTCGGGCTAGCAGGAACTTGTTGGACTGGTAGAAGCTCTCCACCGAGCCAGGCAACCACCAGCCGGTCAGCTCGGGCCGGATGAGCAGGTCCGGCCGGTGGAAGGGCAGCCGGTGCGGGCTGAGTTGCGACCGCAGCCATCCGGGATCGGGATCCTTGTCCACCCCGCCGAGCCGGACGAGTCGGTCACCGTGGAACCACAGACCGAGGCGTACCAGACAACGCCGGATGGCGATGTCCTCGAGATGGTGACCGGGCGCGTCCTGTCGTCGATAGTCGAGTCCCGATCCAGTGTCGGACAGGTCGTGGACGTAGACGTCGCGTGCGGTGCTCACCAATGCCTCGAGTACCTCCGTGCTGCCTCGCAGCAAATGGAAGTAGGCATCTTCGTAGAGGCTGAGCGAGGCATTGCCGTCATGGTATTGACCGGCGACGAGCCAGGCCAGACGCCACGATCCAGGCCCGTACGTGTCATCCCATTCAGCGACGCGTCGCAGCCGGTCGCTGCCGAGCCGGCCTGGGCGTTCCACAATGCGCCATCCGTCCACGTCGTCCTCCACAGCCGGAGCCGCGAAGCTTCACGATAGCGACAACCATCGAACCCGCGCTTGCGAACGACCTCCGGCACGCCCTCGTCGGCGTGGTTGCCCGGTTCTCGCAGCGGCAGCGCTGACCATGACGCGGTGCGAGAGACGAGCGTGGCGGTGGTAGTCGTCCGCGACCGGGCAGGGTGGTATTTCATCAACCGTCGTACCCCTTGGCGGGCGCGTTACCCTGGGCGCTTCGGCATCGGCGCAGGCGGGAAAGTGAACGACACGGAGACCGCCGAGGCGGCCGCCGAGCGGGAACTGCGGGAGGAGACCGGGCTGGACGTCCGTCCCCGTCCGGTTCTCGCTTTCTTCTACGTCGACGGGGCGGTCAGGCACACCGTCCATCTGTTCGACATCGTCATCGACCGGGTGCCCATACCGAACTGCGCGGCGGAGTGGAGCGCTTCCTGCTGGGTGCCGCCCAGGGTCGTCGACCGCTTGCACCGAGCCGGTCTCCTCAGCCCCGACACCGCCGCCCTGTGGGACCGCTACCAGGACGTACAGCCGGCTCAGTGCCTGTCCTAGTCCCCGTTGGCCGTCGCGCGGAGCTCTTGCCAGGAGCCGGAACGGGCGTGTGATCACGGATACCTGGGGTGGTGGGAACTGAACGGGACTGCCGGACGACAACCCACGGTGACGTGTGGCAGGGGAGTGGCAGGGTGAAGGCGGGCGTGCGGATCGCGGCGGTGCTGATTCCGGCGGGGACGGTGGTGGCGCTGGTCGGGGCGCTCGTCATCGGGCAGGCGATCGACGAGACGGTGCTGCCGGGGATTCCGAGTCCGGGGCCGCTCACCTGGTGGGGGCTGCCGGCGGTCAAGCTGCTCGTCGACCTGCTCGGGATCGGGGTGGTCGGGGGCACCGTGACGGCAACGTTCCTGCTGCCCGGGGACGGGCCCAGCGTGTCGGCGCACGGGTGGCAGTTGCTGCGGCGGGCCACCTGGCTGGCGCTCGCGTGGATGCTCAGCTCGCTGGCTCTGATGCTGTTGACCGTTTCTGACATTCTCGGGCAGCCGGTTGCCGAGCTGGGGTTCACCGCTGTCGCGGGGTTCGCGATCTCGATCTCGCAGGGGCAGGCGCTGCTGCTGCAGGCCGGACTGGCGCTGCTGGTGGCGGTACTCAGCCGGGCCGGGGTGTCGCGCGGGGTGGCCGCGGCAGCGACGCTGGTGGCGATCGTGGCGGTGGTGCCGCCCGCGTTCACCGGGCACGCGGCCGGGGCGGGCGATCATCAGCTGGCGGTGAGCAGCCTGGCGTTGCACATCGTCGCGGCCACCCTGTGGGTCGGCGGGCTGGCCGGGCTGTTCCTCGTGCGGCGGCACCGGCGGTTCGCCGACACCGCACGGCGGTACAGCACGCTGGCACTGGCCTGTTTCGTGGCGACCGCGGTCAGTGGGCTGGCCAACGCGGCGGTGCGGCTCGGCTCCTGGGAAGCGGTCGAGACGTCGCGGTACGCCGTACTCATCATCGTGAAGATCTTTGCTCTTGGTCTTGCCGGTCTTGCCGGTCTCGCGCACCGGCAGCGCACCCTGCCCGCGCTCGCGGCCGGACGGCCGCACGCCTTCCTGCGGCTGGCACTCGGCGAGCTGGCCGTGCTCGGTGCGGCCGCCGGACTGGCGGTGGGGCTGTCGCGCAGCCCGACGCCGGCGTCGACCGCCGAGACCGATCTGGATCCCCTCGTCGAGCTGCTCGGGTTCTCGATGCCGGGGCCGATGACCACCGCCCGGCTGATCGGCGACGTGCTGCCGGACATGCTGTACCCGGGGATCGCGGCCGTCGGCATCGGCGCCTATCTGACCGGGGTGTACCGGCTGCGCCGCAACGGCGACCACTGGCCGTGGTCGCGGACCGTGTCGTGGGTGGCCGGCCTGCTGGTGTTCGCCGGGATCACCGTGCTCGGCGTGGCGAAGTACGCCTACGTGCTGTTCAGCGTGCACATGATCCAGCACATGGTGCTGTCCATGGTGGTGCCGATCCTGCTCGTCGGCGGCGCCCCGGTCACCCTGGCGTTGCGGGCGCTGCGCCGGCCGGCCGACCCGCAGGTCCGCGGCGCCCGGGAATGGCTGCTGCTGATCGTGCACAGCCGGGTGGCGCGGTTCTTCGCGCATCCGCTGGTGGCGCTGGCGATCTACGTGGCCAGCCTGTACGGCCTGTACTTCAGCGGGCTGCTCGGCACCCTGATGCGCAGCCACCTGGGGCACGTGGCGATGGTGCTGCACTTCGTGCTCGCCGGGTACCTGCTGTTCTGGGTGTTGATCGGCGTCGACCCGGGCCGCCGACGGGTGCATCCGGCGATGCTCACCGTGATCCACTTCCTGGCGATGGTGGCGCACGCGTTCTTCGGTTTCGTGCTGCTCCAGTCGACCACGGTGATCGGCGTCGACTGGTACACCGCGGTGCACCCGTCGTGGGCGTCGTCGCTGATCGAGGATCAGCGCCTGGGTGCGGGCCTTGCCTGGGCGTTCGGTGAGATCCCGGCGGCGGTCGTGGTGCTGCTGCTGATCCGGCAGTGGATCCGCAGCGACGAGCGGGAGCAGGCCCGTCTCGACCGGGCGGCCGACCGGTCCGACGCCGCGGGGGAGGAGGACGACCTGTCCCGCTACAACGCGTTCCTGGCGGAGGCCGGTGCCGGGGCGGCCGGCCGTTCTGAGACCGGCGTGGCCCGCGCGGGGTCGCAGCGAGCCACGCCGGGAGCCGGGTCAGAGGTCGGTGGTGATGATCTTCTCGATGTTGCGCTCGGCCAGGGCGGTGATGGTGACGAACGGGTTGACGCCCGTGTTGCCGGGGATCAGTGAGCCGTCCATGACGTACAGGCCGGGGTAGCCGGGCAGCCGGCCGTAGTTGTCGGTGGCCTTGCCGAGGACGCAGCCGCCGAGCGGGTGGTACGTGAGGTCGTCGCCCCAGATCTTGTTGGCGCCGAAGAGGTCGGTCCGGTACGTGGTGACCTCCGCCGAGTTGATCTTGTCGAAGACCCGCTTGGCGGCGTCGATCGCCGGCTGGTTCATCGCGGTCTGCCAGGTCAGGTCGACCTTGCCGGTGCTGCTGTCGTGCACGAAGCTCGCCCGGTTCGGGTTCTTGGTGATGGCCAGGTAGAGGCTGATCCACAGTTCGAGGCCGGCCGGCATCGGCGCGATCTCGGCGAAGACCGGGCCGGCCGGGTCGTTCCAGTTGTCGATGCCCAGCGCGGGCATGCCGGACTGCAGCGCCCCGGTCAGGTCCCACAGGTGCAGCGCCCGGGCCACCATGACGTTGCCGTTGTTGCCCCAGCCCTGACCGACCGCGTCGGGAAGGTTCGGCAGCTTGCCGAGGGCGCGCATCTTCACCAGCAGTTTGCTGGTGCCGACGCTGCCGGCGGCGAAGAAGACCCGGTCGGCGCGGACGGTCTTGGTGGCCACGGTGGCGCCGGTGGTGTCGATCTGGTCGATCGTCACGGTGTATCCGCCCGCGGCGGCCGGTTCGACGGCGGTGACCACGTGCAGGGTGGCGACGGTCAGCCGTCCGGTGGCGGCCGCGGCGGCGAGGTAGGTCTTGTCGAGGGACTTCTTGCCGTGGTTGTTGCCGTAGATGACCTCGCCGTCCAGGGCCGAGCGGGTGACGGTGCCGGCCTGTTCCCTCTTCATGTAGTCGAGGTCGTACACGCTGGGCACGAACGTGGTGGTGAAACCGGAGGCCTGCGCCTGCTGCCGGGCGGTCCGGGCGTACTGGTAGCAGTCGGCGGTCTCGAACCAGGCCGCGTCGTAGGTGTTCACGCCGAGGGTGCTGTTGGCCCGGGGGAAGTAGGTGCCGTACATCGCGGCGGCGTCGACCGAGGGCAGGATCTCCTGGAAGTAGTCCCGCTTGGGGACCACCGCCATGCCGCCGTTGACCAGGGAACCGCCGCCGACGCCGCGGCCCTGGTAGACGCGGATGCCGGCGAACTTCTCCGCGTCGAGCACCCCGGTGTACCGCTCGACGGCCTTGTTGACCGAGGAACCGAGGAAGTAGCCGAGCGGCTGGTCGGTCTCGGTGCGCAGCCAGTAGGAGCGGTGGTCGGGGCTGAGCATGTTGGCGAACACCTTGCCGTCGGCGCCCGGGGTGTTCCAGGCCATGCCCATCTCGACGACGGTGGTGGCGATGCCGGCCTGGGTGAGCCGGAGCGCGGTGACGGCGCCGCCGTATCCGCTGCCGACGATGAGGGCGGGTACGTGGTCGCCGGAGCTGAGCGCGGCGGAGGCGGCGGTGGCCCGGGACAGCAGGGTGCCGCCGGCGGCGGTGGCCAGGGCTGTGACGGCGCCGCCCTTGAGCAGGGAGCGCCGGGAGACCGCGGGGTGACGGCTAGACACGTTCGTTACTCCAATGTGGACACTAGGGGCGAGGGGGATCAGATGTAGCCTTCGCGGATCGCGTAGGCGACGGCGTGGGTCCGGTTGCGCAGCTCCAGCCGGTTGATCAACTGGTGCAGGACGGTTTTGACGGTGCGTTCCGAGTAGGCGAGCTTCTCGGCGATGGCCCGGATCTCCTGGCCGTCGGAGAGCAGGCGCAGCACATCCGCCTCGCGTGGTGTCACCCCGAACATCCGCTGCCCGGTGCCGGGGGAGCGGGGCTGCCCGACCAGGGCGGCCAGCAGGTCGACGGCGTCCGGGGGCAGTTCGCTCTCGCCGGAGTCGGCCGCCTGCAGTCCTCGTGCCAGCACCTCGACGGTGAGCTTGTGGCGCCAGATCAGGATGCGGATGCCGCACTCCATCACCTGGATCAATTCCACCGGGCGCAACGGGCCGACGATCAGGAGGGTCTTGCGCTGGTGGCGGTCGGAGAGCTCGCGCAGCTGCCGGACCGCCTGGTCGTCGAGGCGTTCGGCGAGCACCGTCGTCACCACCCCCTGCGGCCGGGGTCCCGGCTTGGGGTCGTCCACCAGGTCGACGTGAGGCATGCGCCGCAGGTAGCTGACGAGCCCGGCTTTCGCCAGTTTGTCGGCGGCCTGGATGCTGACCGAAATTCGCTTCATGCCGCCAATCCCAGTTCTCGGTACTCCGGTAATTGCCGCCAGTCAAGCGTTTGTCCCGCAGATCGGGCAAGGGCAGAAAGCACCGGCAGTGACGCGATTCTGCCGGTGACTCGTGAGTAGCTTTCACGATACTGTTAACAATTGACGGGCATCGTCGCTATCCGTGATCTTCGAAGCCCTTTCGAAAAAGGGGCCGCCGCGGCTTTGGCGGCCACCGCTGGCAGGGGTGGGCCCCTCCGGTAGCTTTCCGGGGCGGTTCGAGGTTTTTCACGCAGTGTCAGGCGGGCCGTGACTACGGGGTCGCCGGCTGAATCCGGAGCTGTTGCCCGAACGTCCTCTAGGCTTTGCGCGAACGTCCACCCGAGTTGGCTTTGTAACACTCCGGGTGATTTGGATGATGGAACTGCACCTTCAAAGGCTATTGTCCGATCTTTCCCGATGGTACGAAGAATGACATCGGGGCGCGGACGGGCAGGCCTGGGGCGAGGATGTCCGCCCCGGTGGACAATGTGCGCGGGCCGGAACGTGAACGGTTGACCGCCCGTTCGTACATGCCCCACTGCCTTTTCGGGAAGCCGATTGCAAGCTTCTGATTCGCAACCGGCCTCGTCGCTTCCCGTTTTGCCGGCATCCGCCGTCCGGCGTACTTATCGGCGATCCGCAAACCATTCGGCAAGCTGCCGCCGGCAGTGACTCATGTCACGATCTCGAACGTTTCCCGCTGTGCGACCTTCGGCCCGCTCCGACGGCCGTATCGCACCCACCCACCGAGGTGCCCCGCGCTGTCAACAATCCCTCGGCGAGTGGAGGAAGGCCGATGAGCCTTGCTGAACAGAGGACAAGTTCGGATCCGGTCACGCCGGCCGGGCGTCCCGCTTGGGCCCGTGTGCTCTCGCGGGTCTACTACCCGGTGCAACTGGCGGCCATCGTCGGCCTCGCATGGGCGGCGATCGCCCTCGACTGGGACTTCGGCGTGGTCAGCGGGTCGTTCCTGGTCGGCATCCTCGGCAGCCTGCTGCTGCTGGAGAGGCTGATCCCGTACGACCGGGACTGGCAGCCGAACCCGCAGGAGTGGCGCTTCTACGGCGTCTACTTCGTCCTGACGGTGGCCGCCAGCTCGGCCTCCCAGATCCCGGTGATGGCCGTCTTCGGATACTTCACCCCGCCGGAGCCGTTCCTGCCGCTCGGCGTGGAGATCGTCCTCGCCGGCCTGGTCGGCTCCCTGGCCAACTACGCCTGGCACCGCTGGTCGCACACCAACCTGGTGCTCTGGCGACTGCACGGCGTGCACCACGTCCCCGACAAGGTCAACGTGGCCAACAACGGTGTGAACCACGTCTTCGACGTCCTGCTGACCCAGTTCTCGGTCCAGTTCGTCCTGACCCTGTGCGGCTTCTCGGAGCCGTCCGTCTTCGCCGTCGGCCTCTTCGTGATGGCCCAGGGCTACTTCGTCCACGCCAACGTCGACGTGAAACTCGGCCGGATCAACTACGTCTTCTCCGGTCCCGAACAGCACCGCCTGCACCACAGCACCAACCTCAAGCAGGCCGGTCACTTCGGCTCCGACCTGTCGATCTGGGACCTGCTCTTCCGCAGCTTCACCTGGCGGCCGGGCCTCGCCCCGCAGGCCGTCGGACTGAGCAACCCGAAGTCGTTCCCGACCTCGGACCGGATCGTCTCCTCGATGGTGCATCCGCTGAGCCGCAGCTGGCACGTCTGACCCCTGGCTCTGCCTGCCCGCCCGCGCGCGTTCGCCCCTCCATGAAGAAATGTGAGCCATCATGAACGACCTGTCCCCGGCGGCTGTTGCGGCCGCCGGAGAGAAGATCGCGATCGTCGGCATCGGTTGCCGCTTCCCCGGCGGCGCCAACGACTACCACGAGTTCTGGCAGAACATCATCGCCGGCCGTGACTGCCTCACCGACACCCCGCCCGACCGGTACGACGTGACGACCCTCGGCAGCCGTGACAAGGACAAGCCGGGCCGGCTCGTCGGCGGTCGCGGCGGTTACATCGACGGCTTCGACGAGTTCGACCCGGAGTTCTTCGGCATCAGCCCGCGTGAGGCCGAGAACATGGACCCGCAGCAGCGCAAACTGCTCGAGGTCGCCTGGGAGGCGCTGGAGGACGGCGGTCAGAAGCCCGCCGAACTGGCCGGCACCGACGTCGGCATCTTCGTCGGCGCGTTCACCCTCGACTACAAGATCCTGCAGTTCGCCGACCTCAGCTTCGAGACGCTCGCCGCGCACACCGCGACCGGCACGATGATGACGATGGTGTCGAACCGGATCTCGTACTGCTTCGACTTCCGCGGCCCCAGCATGTCCATCGACACCGCGTGCAGCTCCTCGCTGGTCGCCGTCGACCTGGCCTGCCAGAGCCTGCGCCGCGGCGAGACCCGGCTCGCGCTGGCCGGCGGCACCCTGTTGCACCTGACCCCGCAGTACACCATCGCGGAGAGCAAGGGCGGCTTCCTCTCCCCGGAAGGCAAGTCCCGCACGTTCGACAGCTCGGCGAACGGCTACGTCCGCGCCGAAGGGGTCGGCCTGGTCGCGCTGAAGCGGCTCAGCGACGCGGTCCGCGACGGCGACCAGATCCACGCGGTGATCGTCGGCAGTGGCGTCAACCAGGACGGGCGTACCAACGGCATCACGGTGCCGAACGGCGACGCGCAGGTCAGCCTGATCGAGCGGGTCTGCGCCGAGGCCGGCGTGGTCCCGGGCGACATCCAGTACATGGAGGCGCACGGCACCTCGACCCCGGTCGGCGACCCGATCGAGGCGAACGCCCTCGGCCGGGCCCTGTCGGTCGGCCGCCGTCCGGGCGCCGACTGCTACGTCGGTTCGGTCAAGACGAACATCGGGCACACCGAGTCCGCGGCGGGCATCGCCGGCCTGATCAAGACCACGCTGAGCCTCAAGAACAAGACCATCGCGCCGCACATCAACCTGCGGGACGTCAACCCGAAGATCGATCTCACCACGCTGCCGTTCCGGATCCCGACCGAGCCGACCCCCTGGCCGGAGCACGAGGGACGGGCCCTGGCGGGCGTCAACGCGTTCGGCTTCGGCGGTACGAACGCGCACGTGCTGCTCGAGGAGGCACCCGAGCGCGCCGAGCAGTCCGGCCCGGCCACCGGGGCACCGGCCACCGGGTTCCGGATCCTGCCGCTGAGCGCGCGCGACGACACCACCCTCGCCACCGTCGCCGAGCGCATCGCCGGTGAACTGGACCGGCTGCCGGACGTCGCCTGGACGCTCGCCCATCGCCGTCAGCACCTCGAGTCGCGGCTCTCGGTGGTCTACTCCACCGGCGAGGACCTGGCCGAACGCCTCGGCGAGTACGCCCGCGGCGAGTCCCACCCGCACCTGCTGACCGGCACCCAGCTGGAGGGCGACGCCAGCCGGCTGGTCTGGGTGTTCACCGGCATGGGCCCGCAGTGGTGGGCGATGGGCCGCCAGCTGCTGCGCGAGGAGCCCACCTTCCGCGCCGTCATCGAGCGGTGCGACGCCGAGATCCGCAAGCAGGCCAACTGGTCGCTGCTCGACGAGATGACCGCCGACGAGGCGGACTCGCAGATGGCCGAGACCTGGCTCGCGCAGCCGGCCAACTTCGCGATCCAGATCGCCCTGGCCGCGCTCTGGCGGGAGCGGGGCGTCACCCCGGCCGCGATCGTCGGGCACAGCACCGGCGAGGTCGCCGCCTTCTACGAGGCCGGTGTCTACACGTTCGAGCAGGCCGTGATGGTGGTTCTGCACCGCAGCCGGCTGCAGCAGAAGCTGGTCGGCACCGGTACGATGCTCGCGGTCGGGCTCTCCGAGGCCGAGGCCGGCGTGGCGATCCGCCCGTACGGCGACCGCATCTCGATCGGCGCGGTCAACAGCCCCACCGCCATCACCCTCGCCGGTGAGGAGCCCGCGCTCGCCGAGCTCTCCGCCGTCCTCAAGGAACAGCAGGTCTTCAGCAAGTTCCTGGACGTACGGGTGCCGTACCACAGCGCCCAGATGGAGGCGATCAAGGCGGACCTGCTGGACTCGCTGGCCGGCCTCGCGCCGAGCCCGGCGCAGGTCCCGCTCTACCTGACCGGCAAGCACGGGCGCTCGGACGGCCTCGACCTGAACAACCAGTACTGGTGGCGCAACGTCCGCGACAGCGTGCTGTTCCAGGCCGCGGTGCAGCACCTGATCGAGGACGGCTACCGGCTGTTCCTGGAGATCGGCCCGCACCCGGTGCTCGGCCGTTCGATCCAGGAGATCCTCACCGCGCAGGGCGTCACCGGGCGTACGGTCGCCACGATCCGCCGCAACAAGGACGAGGCCGCGCAGTTCACCATCGCGGTGGCCGAGCTGCACAACGCGGGCGTGCCGGTCGACTGGTCGGCGCTGCAGCCCGAGGGCCGGCTGGTCCCGCTGCCCCGCTACCCGTTCAAGCGGGACCGGTACTGGGTGGAGCCGCACGCGGTCGCCCAGGTCCGGCTCGGCCACCAGGACCACCCGCTGCTCGGCCGCCGGCTGACCAACGCGGTGCCGACCTGGGAGGCCAAGCTCGACCCGGAGACGCTGCCGTACCTGGAGGACCACCGGATCCAGGGCAACGTGCTGTTCCCCGCGGCCGGCTACCTCGAGGCGGCGATCCAGGCGGTCCGCGCGCTGACCGGCGGCACCGCCGTCGCCCTGGCCGACATCGAGCTGCGCAAGGCGCTGTTCCTGTCCGACCGGGAGGCCCGGACCGTCCAGCTGACCGTCTCCGACGCGGATGGCACCTTCGCGGTCGCCTCGCCGTCGGCCGACGGCGAACCCACGGTGCACACCACCGGTGCGGTCCGTGTCTCCCAGCCGCGCCGTGCCGAGGGGCACCTCGACCGGGACGCCGTCCGGGCGCGCACGGTGCGCCGCTTCGAGGGCGCGGCATGCTACGACGAGCTGGCGGCGATCGGCTACCACTACGGCCCGGCGTTCCAGGGCATCGACGAGGCGTGGGTCGGACCGGACGAGGCCCTGGCCCGGATCCGGGCACCGCACGGCGTGGACGCCGGCGGCCACCACATGCACCCGGTGCTGCTCGACGCCTGCTTCCAGACCCTGCTGACCCCGCTGATCCTGCAGGCGAAGGACGGCGGCACCGGCATCCGGCTGCCGCTGTCCATCGAGGAGCTGCGGATCGACCCGGTCGGTGACCAGGCCGTGTGGGCGCACGCTCGGCTCACCCGCAGCGAGGGTGACGAGCTGATCGGCGAGATCACCGTCTACACCGAGGACGGTGCCCCGCTCGGCCGGATCGACGGCTTCCGTGCCGTCGACGTCGAGAAGGCGTCAGCCGCGGTCGGCCTCGGCACCATCGACGGCTGGCTGGTCGAACCCACCTGGAGCGAGATCGCCGCGGACGCCCCGGCGGAGCCCCGGACGATCGGTGACCTGCTGATCCTCGCCGACGGTTCCGGTGTCGGCGCCGAACTGGCGGCCCTGGCCGAGGCGGAGGGCCTGCGGACCCACCTGGTCCACGCCGGGAAGGGCTACTGGCCCGCACCGGACGGCCGGTCCTCGACGGTGGCGCCCGCCTCCGCCGACGACCTGCGGTCGCTCTTCACCGACCTGGCCGTGCGGCACCCGCAGGGCTTCGGCACCGTCGTGCACCTGTGGAACCTGGACCTGCCCGACCTGGCCGAGGCCCGGGCCGCCGACCTCGACGAGCACGGCAGCCTCGGCGCGTACTCCCTGGTCGCGCTCGCCCAGGTGCTTGCCGAGCGGGGCACCGGCGCCGCGCTGTCCGTGGTCACCCGCGGCGCGCAGCCGGTCGTCGGATCCGGTCCGGTGGAGCCGCTCGGCGCCTCGGCCTGGGGCATCGCCCGGGTGCTGTGGTACCAGGAGCTCACCGGGAACCGCGGCAAGATGATCGACCTGGAGCCGCGCGCGGCCCGCACGGACGAGTCCGTACGCGGCGACGCCCTGGCCCTGCTGCGCGAGCTCGGCACGACCGGTGAGGAGGAGATCGCGCTGCGCGGCACGAGCCGCCTCACCAGCCGTCTCGTCCAGGCCGGGAAGCTGACCCGGCCGCTGCCGCTGCGGCTGCGCGTCGACGGTGCCTACCTGGTCACCGGCGCGTTCGGTGCCCTCGGCCAGGTGCTCTGCCGCACCCTGGTACGCCGCGGCGCCCGCCGCCTGATCCTGAACAGCCGCACCCGCATCCCGGAGCGCGTCACCTGGTCCACGCTGGACCCGCAGTCGCGGACCGGCGAACTGGTGGCCTTCCTGCGGGAGCTGGAGGCGCTCGGCGCGCAGCCGATCGTGGCCTCGTTCGACGTCACCGACGAGACCAGCCTGACCACGTGGCTCGACGGCTACCGCGAGCAGGAGGCGCTGCCGATCCGGGGTGTCTTCCACCTGGCCGGCCAGGTCGACGACACGCTGATCGCGGAGATGGACCGGCCGCGGTTCGACGCCGCGTACCGGCCGAAGACCGTCGGCGCGTTCCTGCTGAACCGGCACCTCGCGGACCAGCCGCTGGACCACTTCGTGCTGTTCGCGTCGATCGCGTCGCTGCTCACCACGGCCGGGCAGACCAACTACGCGGCCGGCAACGCGTTCCTCGACTCGCTCGCCCACCACCGCCGGGCCGCGGGCCTGCCCGCACTGAGCTTGGACTGGGGTCCGTGGGCGCTCGGCATGATCGAGGAACTCGGTCTGATCGACCACTACCGCAACAGCCGGGGCATGACGTCGCTGGGCGCCGAGGCGGGCATGGCCGTCCTGGAGCGAGTCCTGGGCCAGGACCGGGCCCAGCTGATGGTGGCGACCGTCGTCGACTGGCCGCTCTTCCTCTCCTGGTACGACATGCCGATCCCGCTGGTCACCGAGCTGGCCGCGGCCGGTGGTGACGGCGGTGCCGGCGAGTCCGGCGGTCTGCGCGACACCCTGCGCACGGCCGACGCGCGGACCCGCCAGGAGCTGATCGCGACCTACTTCACCGAGCTGGTCGCGACCGTGCTGCGGGTCGCCGTCGACCGGGTGGACGGCACCACCGACCTGAACAGCTTCGGCATGGACTCGCTGCTCGCCATGGAGCTGCGCGGCCGGATCAGTGCGGACCTCGGTGTCACCCTGCCGGTCGTCGCGCTGCTCGGCGGCGCCCCGGTCGGTGAGCTGATCGGCAAGCTGCTGGAGGCGCTCACCGAGGCGGACGGGCAGGACGTCAACGCGACCGCGGTGGAGACCTTCACCGACGAGTCGTGGTACCCGCTGACGCAGAACCAGCAGGCGCAGTGGTTCCTCAAGCAACTGGACCCGGACGGTTTCGCGTACAACATCGGTGGTGCCGTCCAGGTCCGCGCCGAGCTCGACCCGGGCCTGATGTTCCTGGCCGTGCGGGCGACCATCGCCCGGCATCCCAGCCTGCGGGCCAACTTCGTCCTCGACGGCGACAAGCCGGTCCAGAAGATCTCCGCCGAGATGGATCCCGACCTGGGTCTCGTCGAGGCCGAGGGCCTGGAGTGGGACGAGATCTACCAGATGATCATCGAGGAGTACCGCAAGCCGTACGACCTCGAGCGTGATCCGCTGGTGCGTTTCCGGCTCTACCGGCGCGGCCCGGACCACTGGGTGATCATGAAGGCCGTCCACCACATCGTGTCGGATGCGATCTCCACGTTCACGTTCATCGAGGAGCTCTTCGCGGTCTACGAGGGCATGCGGACCGGCAAGCCGGCCGACCTCGAGCCGGTGCCCTCGCGGTACCTCGACTTCCTGAACTGGCAGAACCGGTTCCTGGCGAGCCCGGCCGCGGGCAAGGCCCTCGAGTACTGGAAGACGCACCTGCCCGCCGAGGTGCCGAACCTGAACCTGCCGACCGACAAGCCCCGCCCGCTGGTGCAGAGCCACAACGGCGCGTCGGAGTTCTTCGCCCTGGACGCGGACCTCACCACCCGGATCCACGACCTGGCCCGCGAGCACAACGTCACGCCGTTCATGGTGCTGCTCGGTGCGTACTACCTGCTGCTCAACAGGTACTCCGGGCAGGACGACATCGTGGTGGGCAGCCCGGTGACCGGCCGTACCCAGGAGGAGTTCTCCTCGGTCTACGGGTACTTCGTCAACCCGCTGCCGCTGCACGTCAACCTGGCCGGGGACCCGTCGGTCGCGGCACTGCTCGACGCGGTCCGCGCCACCGTGCTCGGTGGTCTGGACCACCAGGAGTACCCGTTCGTGATGCTGGTCGACGAACTCGGCCTGCGCCACGACCCCAGCCGCTCCGCGGTGTTCCAGGCGATGTTCATCCTGCTGGTGCACAAGGTCGCCACCGAGAAGTACGGCTTCAAGCTCGAGTACGTCGAGTTGCCGGAGGAGGAGGGCCAGTTCGACCTGACGCTCTCGGCCTACCTGGACGAGGCGGACGGCCGGTTCCACTGCGTCTTCAAGTACAACACCGACCTGTTCGTGCCCGAAACGATGCAGCGGCTAGCGGCGCACTTCGGCAACCTGCTCGACGGGCTGACCAGGTCGGACGCCGCACAGCCGGTGTCCCGGCTGGCCCTGCTCGGCGAGACCGAGCTCGACCACCTCACCGGCCGGCTCAGCGGCGTGGACCAGACCGCCTGGTACGAGGAACCGCTGCCCGAGCTGATCACCCAGGTCGCGGCCGAGCACCCCGGTACGGTCGCGGTGGCGGTGCCCGGCGGGACCCGGATGACGTACGCCGAACTGGTGGACCGTTCCGGCGACCTGGCCCGGCGCCTGATCGCCCAGGGTGTCGGCGCCGGTTCGGTGGTGGCGCTCTGCCTGCCCAAGTCGACCGAGCTGATCACCGCGATGGTCGCGGTGCAGCGCTCCGGTGCGGCCTACCTGCCGCTGGACCCGGACCACCCGGCCGAGCGCCTGTCGTACATGGTCGGTGCCGCGCAGGCCGCGCTGGTGCTCGCCCCGGAGGGCGATTTCGGCCGGCTGGCGGACCTGCCGGCACCGGTCCGCAGCCTCACCGAGATCGGCCGCGGGGACGCCGGCGACGCGGTGCTGCCGCGGATCGAGCTGGACTCCACGGCGTACGTCATCTTCACCTCCGGTTCCACCGGCCGGCCCAAGGCGGTCCGGGTCAGCCACCGGAACCTGGCCTCGGTGCAGGCCGCCTGGCGTGACGAGTACGGCCTCGGCGTCGACGTCCGCGTGCACGCCAGCCTGGCCGGCGTGTCGTTCGACGTCTTCACCGGAGACGTGACGCGGGCGCTCAGCTCGGCCGGCACGCTGGTGCTGGTCGACCGGGACCTGCTGTTCGACACCGCCCGCCTCTACCGCACGATGGTCGAGGAACGGGTGGACTGCGGCGAGTTCGTCCCGGCGGTCGCCCGGCAGCTGATGGCGTACTGCGAGCGGGAGAACGTCCGGCTCGACTTCCTGCGCCTGATGATCGTCGGTTCGGACGTCTGGAAGGTCGCCGAGTACGAGCGCCTGCGGTCGTTGTGCGGTCCGCAGACCCGCGTGATCAACTCGTACGGCCTGACCGAGGCGACGATCGACAGTGCCTACTTCGAGGGGCCGGTCGACGGGCTGGAGCCGGGCCGGGTGGTGCCGATCGGCACCGCGCTGCCCAACAGCGAGCTGTACATCCTCGACGAGGCCGGCCGTCCGGTGCCGGCCGGGGTCACCGGGGAGCTGTGGATCGGTGGCGACGGCGTCTCCGGCGGTTACGTCGGCGACCCGGAGCAGACCGCGCACCGCTTCGTGACCGTGGAGCTCAACGGCGCCTCCCGCCGGCTCTACCGCACCGGTGACCTGGGCCGCTGGGACCGCGAGGGCCGGGTGCACCTGCTCGGCCGGATGGACACCCAGATCAAGGTGCGGGGCTACCGCATCGAGGTCGGCGAGGTCGAGGCGCACCTGACCGCCGCGCCGGGCATCACACAGGCGGTGGTCACGGTGGTCGACGACGCCCGGGGCGAGGCGGCCCTGTGCGGCTACTGCGTGCCCGAGCCGGGTACGGAGTTCGACGCCCGGGCGCTGCGCCAGCGGCTCACCGGATACCTGCCGACCTTCATGATCCCGTCGTTCCTGGTCGAGGTGCCCGAACTGCCGCTCACCCCGAACGGCAAGGTCGACCTCGACGCGCTGCCGGCGCCGCACGCGGAGACGGCATCCGAGTCGTTCGAGGAACCCGTCACGCTGTACGAGACCCGGATGGCGGAGAACTGGCGCACGCTGCTCGGCGTGGACCAGGTGGGTCTGGAGCACGACTTCTTCGAGTCCGGTGGCAGCTCGATCAAGCTGATGGAGCTGATCTACCACCTGCAGACCGAGTTCGGCATCGAGATCCCGGTGAGCCGCCTGTTCACCGTGACCACGCTGCAGGGCATGGCCCGTACCGTGCAGGACATCGTCAGCGGTGACGTCGACGGGGCCCGCCCCTACCTGGTGTTCAACGCCACCGCCGAGCCGACGGTGTTCTGCTTCCCGCCGGCCGGTGGCCACGGCCTGGTCTACCGGCAGTTGTCCGGTCAGCTCAGCAAGCACCGGTTGATCGCCTTCAACTACCTGACCGGCGACGACAAGGTGGCGCGCTACGCCGACCAGATCGAGGAGCTGTCGGCGGCCGGTGCGGTGGCGCTGCTCGGTTACTCCCTCGGCGGCAACCTCGCGTACGAGGTGGCCAAGGAGCTGGAGAGCCGCGGCCGCGCGGTGTCGGACGTGGTCATCCTCGACTCGTACCGGATCGGTGCGGCGTTCGAGATGCCGCAGGACCAGATCGTCGCGTTCGAGCAGGAGCTCGCGGAGCACCTGCTGCGGCACACCGGCTCGGACGTGATCTCGGCGAGCACTCTCGAGCAGGCGCGTGACTACCTGCTCTTCGCCAGCCGGACGCCGAACGTCGGCGGCGTGGACGCCGTGGTGACCGTGCTGAGCGACGAGAACAAGGCCGACCTGTACGCCTCCGGCCGCGAGGGCGGCTGGTACGGCAGTTCCCGGACGAGGGCCGCGCTGGTCACCGGCTTCGGCGAGCACGCACAGATGCTCGACGGCGAGTGTGTGGTGGCGAACGCGAGCCTGATCCGGTCGGTCTTGGCCGGCGGCGACACCGGCACCGTCTGATCCTCGCCCCCCCCGGCGGGCGGGGCACGCGTGACCTGCCCCCCCCCCCCCCCCCCCCCCCAAGGCCCCCGA
>NZ_JZKF01000179.1 GCF_000962825.1 Actinoplanes rectilineatus | reverse complement strand
AGCGACCGATGGCACCTGTGGGCGAACCTGGCCAAGGCCGTCGAGAGGACCGCGATCGCCCACAGCGGCTGCTGGCGTGACGGCCCGGTCCGGCCGGACTGGGCCGATGTGTGGCCGGCGGAGCCGATCGGCTGTTCGGCCTGCGGCGGCTGGGGCGCCATCTGCCGGGTCTGTGCTACCGCCGGCGGCTGCTACTGCGACCTCGCCGATGTGGTCGTCGACGCCGTCCTTGATGCGATCGGGGCGGCGCTGCTCGCGGCGGGTGACGAGGCCGGGCGGCCCGTAGTTCGGGGGTGAGTTCGCCGGAGGGGACGTGGACGCGGCAGGGTAGGCCGTAGCGGGCGGCGATGGTGGCGACGATGTTGACCTGCGGCGAGTGCCGCGATCCGGCGGTGGTAACCCCGCGGGCGCCGTCGGCGCCGATGAGGGCGAGGGCGGTGCGGACCTTTCCGCCGCGGCTGCCGCCGACGGCGAAGGTGTCGTCGCGTTTCACCGGCCGGCCGCCGTGTTCCTCGACCGGTGTGAGCGCGGCGGGGTCGTCGATGTCGGCCTCGCGTAGCGGTTCGGCGGCGGCGCCGGCCAGCAACTCGGCGGCCTGTTCCCGGTTGGCCTCGACTTGGTCGGCGCGGAGGTCGATGCCGGTATAGGCGCGGCCGAGAATGGCCGTTCCGCCGGCCTGGTCGGCGCTGCGGGCGGCCGGGCCGATATCGCCGACCTGCGCCTCGGCCAGATCGGTGAGGGCGGCGGTGTTGCCGGCGCGCCAGCCGTCGGCGACCGCCCGGCGTACCGTCACGTTCCCGTCGCGTTCCAGCTCATCGACCAGTAGTTGCGCGGCGCGCCGCAGGGCGCGGACCTCGCCGAGTTTCCGGGCCGCCCAGGTACCGGTGTCGTCATCGAAGCCGCCCGCGGCGAGCCGGCGGGTCAGGAGGGCGAGGAGGGCGTTTTCGGCGTCGGCGTAGATGTCGGCGACCGCCGCGGCGATGGCGTCGACCTTGAGGTAGTCCACCGCCATGTGCGGCCCTCCCCCCGAAAGGTGGCGTAGGCGGCCCTGCCCGTCCGGGCAGGGCCGGGCGGCGGCCGCGGCGGCTACCGTGGCCGGCATGGGCTTTCTCAGCGATGGGGCGCGGCGTACCGGGCCGGACCGCCTTTTGGTGCCGATGATGGTGGAGGCGCCCTCGCGGGTGCCGGGTGGCGTGATCACCGGTCACGGCTACGCCGAGATCGGGCCGGATCATCCCGATTACGAGCGGTGGGCGAAGCGGATCGACGGCCGGGCCGGCTAGCGGCGGCGGCGGGCGAGGCGGGTTTCGATGTTGTCGAAGTAGGCGACGATGGCGGCGGCCTCGCGGGTGCCGATGCGGAAGTGGGCGGCGATGCCGTCGGCGGGCCGGGCGGCCGGGCGGTCGCGGGCCCAGCAGGCGAAGCATTCGGCCCAGGCTTCGGAAAGGCCGCTGCCGTACAGGCCGAGGTAGTAATCGTCCTGGTCCGGGGCGGCCGCGATGGGCCGGTGGAGGCGAATCCAGGCGTCGGAATGGGATGCGCGGTCGCCGGTGCCGGTGGCCCGGCCGGCGGTGTCGTCGGCGACGTGGCCGAATTCGTGGAGGGCGAGGCTTTGTGAGCCGTGGGTGGCGTTGCCGCCGCCGAGGGCTAGGACGCGGGCCGGCCAGTCGTAGCAGCCGGGCACCTCGTCCCAGGTGTGGCCGGGTCCCCAGGTTGGCATGGGGTGGCCGGCGAGGTGGCCGAGGTCGTCGAGGTCGGGGACGGCCTTGTTGCCGATGTAGATGCCGGCGGTCGGATTGCCGCCGGCAAGGTGGCCGGCTACGGCGTTGTGCCAGGCGGCGGGCACTTTTTCGAGTTCGGTGAGGTGCCGGTGCGTCACCTCGGACCGGTCGACGAGCAGTAGGCGGGTGCCGTAGACGGCGAGGGGGCGGCGCGGGTGGGGCGCGCCGGGCGGCCGCCTCGCATCGGCCTCCCATTGCCGGAAGGCGCGTTCGGCGCGGGCGGAGGGGAAGCCGGAGTAGCCGTAGCCGTAGCCGGAGCCGCCGATGCCGCCGGCGGAATGCCGGCCGGGCGGGTTGCCGGTGACGATCGGCCGGTCGGCCGGCGCGTTCCGCGGCCCGCCGCGCCTGCCGCGTCACACCCCCGGCGCCGGGAACGTTGCCGGCGGTGCGGGCGATGGCGTGGCGGGCGCCGGCGCAACTGCAGGAGCAGATGCTCCCGGGCTCGCTGTTCTCGCAGTCGGCCGGGTGCGGGCGGCCCGTCATCGTCGTTCGCCGGAGGTCATCGTCGCAGCCCCTCTAGCGTTGTCCGGTATGTGGAAGGTCGATGACGGCACCCGCTGGGTGCGCTGGGACGAGGGCCGCGGGCCGAGCGCGTCGGCCGGGCTGCAGGACCTACTGGTCGGCCCCTGGGAGCCGGTCGAGTGGCCGCCCGATTCCGGCCGGGTATACACGCCCGTCGGGGATTCCGACCCGCTGGCCGTCTTCCTTCATGCCCGGGACCGGTTGGGGCCGCGGGCCCGCATCATCGGGGCGCCGCCGCCGTACCCGCTGCCCGAGCCGGCGGGGTCCCCGGACGGCTACCTGGCCTAGCCGAGGGTGGCGAGGGCGCCGACGACGAAGGCGGGGAGTAGGTCCGGGTCGTCCGGCCGGCCGTGCTTGTTCCGGCGGCCAAAGGTGTCCTGAAGGCCAACCTGGAAGATCTCCCAGTTCGTTTCGTGCGGTCCGCGGTCCCGGCCGGATCGGGCGGCCAGCTCGTACGACTTGCCGGTGTACGGGTTGAACCACTCGTCGGGCTGGGTTACCTCGTCCTTGCCGTAGCCGGCGCCGAGGGGGCGGAGTTTTTCGACCCGGCCGCCGTCGCGCCCGTACCGGCGGACGAGGGCGAACTCGAGGGCCTTGAGGCCGGGGATGGTCTGCTCCATGCGGTGCCCGAGTTCATGGACGGTCACCTCGTCGGAGTGGTCGTCGAAGGCCCCGTCGTACTTTTTGCGGTCGCCGGGCGGCGATTGGAGGCCGAGGGTGCCGCCGCCGTCGTCGGCCGTGGTGTAGAAGGCGCGGCGGGAGGTGCCGATTCGCAGGGGCCGGTTGTTGCCGGCCTCTACCCAGGCGTCGGGGAAGTAGCGGAAGCCGCGGTCGAGGCGTTCGCGCCAATCGGGCCGTATCCGCGTCTCGCCGTAGTCGGTAGGCGTCGGCGGCGGCCCTACCGGTACGGGGTTCGGATGCTTTTTGCCGCCGTAGGGCCGTATTTCGCCGAGCATGTCGAGGATGGCCCGCTGTTCGGCCCGCTTCCGTTCCTTCGCGGCCGCGGTAGCGGTCCGGTGCGCCGTCCGGAGCCGCGCCGCGTATTCGTCCTTGAGTGCCTTCTGCCGCTCGGGGGTGTCGACGACGATGCTGGTGCCGTCGGGGGCGGTGATCGTGTACGGGCGGCGGGCGAGGGGGTTGTTGAGGGCCTCGTAGGTGGCGTCGACGGCGTCGCGTTCGGCGGCCGCCGCCGGCCCCGCCAGCCCCGGTGCCGGCGAAGGGCGACGGCATCCGCACCTCCGAGGCGCCGGCAACCCTCCCGCCGCCCGTCCACGCCCGCATCCGCGAACTCCGCGCCCGCCTACCGAAGGACGCCGACGGCTGGCACGCCGCCGCCCGGAAACCCGACCCCGCCGAACTCGCCGCCCTCCGCGCCGCGGCCGACGCCGCCGACGCGGCCGAGGACCAGCCGCTGGACCAGCGCACCCGCGAACGCCACGCGGCCGTGCACAGACTGCTCGAGCAAGGCCACGGCCTGCTGGAATGCGCCCGCCGTCTCGG
>NZ_JZKF01000178.1 GCF_000962825.1 Actinoplanes rectilineatus | reverse complement strand
GCCGCCGGTTCCGGGGACGGCCTGGTCGGGGAACCCGTACCACTACGCGGGCAACGATCCGGTCGGCCGTGCGGACCCGTCGGGCCTGCGGCCGGTCACGGATGCGGAGCTGCGGTCCTACCGGGACGACATGGGCAGCGGCTTCTTCGAGGACGCCGCGGATTGGGTGGGCGACAACTGGGAGTATCTGGCGGCCGGGGCGATGGTCGTCGGCGGTGTGGCGTTGATGTTCACCGGCGTCGGTGGTCCGGCCGGGATCGCGTTGATGGCGGCGTCCGGCGGTCTGCTGGCCGGCGGGATCAGCGCGGGTGTCCAGAGGTTCACGACCGGTGAGGTGGACTGGGGTCAGGTCGCGGTCGACGGCCTGATCGGTGCCGCCGGTGGTGGGCTGGGCGCGGGTGCGGCGGCGGTGGCGAGCAACTCGGCGCGGCTCGCCGCGACGAACCCGTTCGTCCGGGAGTTGGCGATCAACGGCGCCGAGTCGGTGGTCGGCGGCGGCGTCGAACGCGGCCTGACCGGCGGCGACATCTTCAACCCCCGGGCCCTCGCGACGGACCTGCTGACCGGCGGAACCGTCCCGGTGCCGGCCGGCAAGCTGTCGGGTGGGGGAGGGCCACCGCTGCCGCCCCGCGAGGTGGGAGTAGACGCCAACCCCCTCATCCAGGGGCTGGACTTCGGGCAGACGGCCCGGCTGGACGCCGCCCTGGCCGGGCGAGCGCCGGTAGTGTCGCCGCAGGCGATGAACGAATACCTGGTCAGAGGCTCACAGGAACGCATCGACGACTTCCTGGAGCAACGTGGAGGCCGGGTGGGAGCCCAGCCGACCGACGCGGAAGCCGCAGCATTGAGGGAGCGTGCGACAGAGATGAAGGATCCGTTCGGCAACTCCCGGAAACTGGGCGAGGGCGACTCGCGGGTGGCGGCCTCGGCGATGCGTGACCAGGTGCCGCTGATCACCGACGACCGGCGTTTCACGAACTTCCTCAAGGACTACCCCTACCCGGTGGAGCCGTTCTGATGGGTGCGTTCAGCGTGGTCACCGCGCCCGAGGAGACCTGCCCGCACTGCGGCAGCCGAATCCGGCGGGGTGTGCAGTTCAAGTACGGCGCCCTGTGGGCGAACCGGTACGCGGTCGGCGATCCCGTCGAGTGGGGTGTCGGCGACGCGGGGGAGCCGGCCCGCCTGGTGCAGGTCATGGGCGATCCGGAGCCCTGCCCGGTCTGCGGCGACGAACCCGAGTGGGTCTACGACATCGTCGTGCGGGACGGCGTGATCGTCTCGGTCGAGCGAGGCACCAGCGACCCGTATGTCGGCTCCGACGATTACGTGGTCGTGCTGGAGCAGTGACCCACGGCCCGGGGGTGATGGTGAGCGATGCGGACGAGTGCGCCGTACCTGTGACGCGTGGAGCAATCCGGTCACGGTGACCGATCGCAACGGGCACGTGACGACGTTCGCATGGGACGAGCGGGGGCGGCTGCTGCGGCGGGGACCGGTGTCGTACCGGTACGACACCGCGGGACGCGTGATCGCGATCGGGATGGACGGGACGACCCACCTGCACTACGACGGCGAGCGGATGCCGAGCGAGATCGTCGACCCGGAGGGCGGGGTGACCAGGCTCGACGTGCGGGACGGCCTGGGAGAGGTGGGCATCGGGGAGGTGCTGACCGCCGGCCTGATCGGCGGCGCCACCGGTGTGGTCGGGGCGGGCGCGGGCCTGTTCCTCAGCAACTCGGCGCGGCTGGCCACGGTCAGCCCGTTCCTGCGCGGTGCGGTGTCCGGCGGGGTGAGCAACGTCCTCGGCGGCGGGGTCAACCGTGGATTGAACGGTGACACCGTCTTCAACCCAGCGGGCATGGCGACCGACCTGCTGCTGGGCGGCGTCACCGGCGGCGTCGGCGGCCGGGTGGGTGCCGCCGCGGTGACCCCGAACCGTCCCTACACGATCGCCAACCTGCCCCCGGACACCTTCGGTGAGACCGACAAGCTCGGCAACATCTTCATCCGGCCGGGTCTGACGCCCGATCAGTTCGCCGAGACCCTCCGGCACGAGACCGTGCACTCGATTCTGAGTCCCGGCAGCGCCCGGCTGGCGGATCTGAGGATGCGGCTCTACACCGAATCGCATCTGTGGCGGTACACGGAGGAGGCGCTCGCCGAGACCTACGCGACGTTGAGCCCCCGTGCCGGAGTCTCCTTCCCGCTCGGGCCGAACGCCTACGGCATCGAGCTGAAGGAGCTGGCGAAGGAGGGGGCACTGGTCGCCGGCGGTGCCGGAGCCCTCGGCTTCGGCGGCTATCAACTGGTTGAGGGGATCTTCGGTGCGGATTGACCGGGAACGGGCGGTGGAGATCGCGAGGGTGGCGGCGGCCCGGGAAGGGCACGAATGGTGGGAGCCGATCCGGGTGAATCGGGGGTGGTTCCGGTTCACGGTGTGGACCAACGCCGATCACATCGGCGGAAATCTGATCATCACGGTGGACCGCCGGACCGGTCATGCCAGAGTCGTGGGCCCCACTCCGAAATGATCGGGAGTGCTTTACGGCGTACCCGATGAAGATCTTTTGAAATTGATCAGTGTGATTGGTGCTGGCAATTTCGGGGGAGCGTGCTTACGATCGGCCCCTGCGCCATTGTCCGGGGGTGATGGTGAGCGATGGGGACGAGTGCGGCACGTCCTGACGATCTGGACGCGTTCGTGCGGGGCAGTCGTGCCGCCGACGATGAGCTGCGGGTTCGGGTGTCGCGGTTGCGGTCCGCCTATGCCGATTTTCAGGACGGTAATCGGTGGGGTCGGCTTGATGCCTCGTCGTTGATCAATGCGTTCGGGCAGTATCTCGATCTGAACGAGATCGATGCTCGGTGGGTGGAGCAGATATCCCGCGCGTTCCGGGCCGCCGGCGGGGATGGTGATCTGTCGCGGTTGCCGGATGCGGCGCTTGCGGCAAGCCTGCGGTCGGCCGGGTTGGACGGTGGCCGGGGTTCGGTGACGTTCGACGATCCGATCGCCTACGGGTTTCCGCCGACGAGTGGGTTCGCGGACGATCCGGTGAACACCGCCACCGGCAATTTCCTGCTCGCCGAATCGGATTTCCCGTCGTGGCGGCGGGTCTACAACAGCCGGTCGGACGGGGCCGGCGCGTTCGGTCCGGGCTGGTCGTCGTGGGCGGACGTGCGGCTGGCGGCGACGGCCGAGGGTGCCGCCTACGCGGGGCCGGACGGGCAGCGCGCGGTCTTCCCGCGGCACGGTGGGGGGTACGGCCGGATCGCCGGAGTCGCCGCGTGGGTCCGGCCGCACGGCGACGGCCTGGAGCTGGCCTGGGCCGATGGCCGCAGCTGGATCTTCGACGCGGCGGGCCGGCCGGTGACCGCGGACCGCACCGCGTTCGGCCACGACACCGAGGGCCGGCTGGTCACGGCCGGTCCGGTGACGCTGACCTGGGACGGCGACCGGATCGTCGCGGCGACGTCGGCGGGCGGCCGGCGGGTGGTCTACGCCTACGACGACGGGGGCGCGCTGACGGGTGTCGGCGACCGCCGGTTCGAGCTGGACGAGCGGCAGCGGATCGTCGCCGCGGTCGACGCGGACGGGGTCGCGGAGGCTCGCAACACCTACGACGACGCCGGCCGCGTCGTCACACAAACCCGAAACTTCGGAAATATCGCGAACTTCGTCTACCTGCCGGGCCGCGTGACCGTGGTCGGGGAGACCGACACCTATGTCCACGATCAGCAGGGCCGGCTGCTGGCGGTCACCGACGGGCACGGGCGGACGCTGCGGCGGACCTACGACGAGTGGGGCAATCCGGTCACGGTCACCGACCGCAACGGCCACACGGTGACGATGCGCTGGGACGAGCACGGCCGGCTGCTCGAACGTGAC
>NZ_JZKF01000177.1 GCF_000962825.1 Actinoplanes rectilineatus | reverse complement strand
CCCACCCGGTCCAGCGGCTGCCGCACACTCGACAACGCCGGCCGCAGGTACGACGCGTCGGCGATGTCGTCGAAACCCACCACGGCCAGCTCACGGGGCTCCCGGGATCGCCACCGGATGACGCCACAGCCAGGTGACCGGGATGACGATCAGGTACCGGGTCAGCCAGGCCGGCGGCGGCTCGAAGTACCGCTCCCACACCCGCGCCAGCCCGGCGGCGATCAGCCCGAGTAGCCGCAACGGCAGTCCGCCGAGCGTCGCGATCGTCTTGATCGGCCAGAGCAGCCAGTGGTCGTCGTTCGCCGGCCGGCCGGGATGCCGTATTCCGTCATGCGCCCACACCCCCAGTACCGTGTGTGATCACGTGATCCACGGTGAGTTTCCCTTGAGCAAAATACCTTCTACAAGGTCATTGGCCAGGGGTGGTCGCATGTTTCCAGAAGTCGTGCCCCGACCAGGGAAAATGTGGGCCGGGGTGGGGGTGGGCCAGGCGTTTCACCAGCGCGGCGGCCCATTTAAACAGAACCTCACCGAATCGTTAACGAATGGCGGGTCTCAATGCGTAAACGCGTTCCGCGAGTCAGGCGGCGACCTCGGTCGCCGGGCGGGCCTGGGCGCGGACCTCGTCGAGGTACTCGGTGACCGCGTCGCGGTTGCGGGTCAGGGCGTCGATGCGCCGTTGCATGCGTTCCAGCTCCTGGCTCAGCGTCTCGATGATCTCCGGGGTGGCGTCCGAGAAGACGATCGCGCGGGGCTTGTCGAGGCAGGGCAGGACCTGTTTGATGACCCGGGTGGGCAGGCCCGCATCGAGGAGACCGCGGATCTGCAGCACCCGGTCGGCGAACCGGTCGTCGTACGAGCGGTAGCCGTTGGCGCATCGCTGCGACACAATGAGGCCCTGCTCCTCGTAGTAGCGCAGCAGGCGTCGCGATGTGCCGGTCCGGTCCGCGAGCTCACCGATGCGCATGTGATCCACCTCACGTCGAAGTGCTTGACCTTCACACTGATGTGAAGGTTTCAGCATACGGGTCATGGCAACCGAGAGCACCGACCTCAGTGTGGGGTCACCCGTACCGGCCCGGGCCGGCGACCGGCTCCCGATGTCCGCGCTACTCGCGCTGGCCACGGCGGTCTTCATCACCAGTCTCACCGAGACGCTGCCCGCCGGCGTGCTGCCGGGCATGAGCGGCAGCCTCGGGGTCAGCGAGTCCCTGGCCGGGCAGTCCGTCACGATCTACGCCCTCGGCACCGCCCTCACCGCGATCCCGCTGACCGCCTTCACCGCGAACTGGCCCCGCAAGCGGCTCCTGCTGACCGCGATGGTGGTCTTCTCCGTCGCCAACACGGTCACCGCGATCTCCTCCGACTACCTCACGACGATGGTCGCCCGTTTCGCCGCGGGGGTCGCCGCCGGCCTGGCCTGGGCCCTGCTCGCCGGATACGCCCGCCGTCTCGTCCCGCCCCGCCTGCAGGGCAAGGCGGTGTCGGTCGCGATGGCCGGCATCCCGGTCGCCCTGTCGCTGGGCGTACCGGCCGGCACCTTCCTCGGCCAGGCCCTCGGCTGGCGGGCCGCCTTCACCGCCATGACGCTGCTCACCGTCGTCCTTCTCGGCTGGATCGCGGTGTCGGTCCCCGGCTTCCCCGGGCACCCCGCCGGTGAGCGGCCGCCCATGCTGCGCGCTCTCGGGGTACCGGGCGTCACCCCGGTCCTGATCGTCACGCTGGTCTTCGTCCTGGCCCACACCATCCTGTACGCCTACATCACCACGTTCCTCGCCCACCTCGGCATGGCCGGGTCCGCCGACGCCGTCCTGCTGGCCTTCGGTGTCGCCTCCCTGGCCAGCATCGTGGCCACCGGCGCCTGGATCGACCGCAAGCTGCGGGTCCTCACGGTGGCGAGTGTCCTGCTCGTCGGTGTCGCCGCCGCGGTCCTCGCCACGCTCGCCGCCAGTGACGTGCTGGTCTACACCGCCGCGGTCCTGTGGGGGCTGGGCTGGGGCGGCGTACCGACCCTGCTGCAGACCGCCGTCGCCGACGCCGGTGGCAAAGCCGCCGATGCCGCCCAGGCCATGCTGGTGACCCTGTGGAACGTCGCCATGGCCGCGGGCGGCGTGATCGGCGGCGTCCTGCTGGAGTCCCTCGGCGCGGGGGTCTTCCCCGCCACCGTCGGCATCCTCCTGATCCCGGTGCTGGTGATCGTCGTCGGTGCCCGCGCCCACGGGTTCCCGGTCCGCCGCCCGGCCGCGGAGCCGGCCGCCTGACCGGGGTCACACGGGCGGCGAAAGTGTCGGTGGGCACTGCTACCTTCGCGGGACCGTTCGACGAGATGCGACTGCGGCCCGAGTCCCGTGACCATCAGTTAGCACCTGGAGACGTTCGCCGGGCTACCGGTCGTTCCCTGGAATGCCGGCAAGAAGGAGCGGCCCGCCGACTCGGGCGGTGGCCTGGCGGATCGACGCCCCGGAATACGATGACCAATCCTTCACCGATGCCCTGACCAAGGTCATGAAGCGGACCGGCCCGGGCGGACCGGCCCGGGCGGGCCGGCCCGGGCGGGCCGGCCCGGGCGGGCCGGTAACCCCGGGCACGTGGTGGTCCGGACCAGCCGGTCCCCGATGACCAACCCGCACCTGGGCAACGCCCGCGGCGCCGTGGCGGCGGTCCGGGCCGCCGCCGGCGAGCACGCGTGAGCGGCCGCGATGGAGACGTGTGCCCGGGCGGCCGCCTGCTTCCCGGACACCCTGCAGGTCAAGCACGGGCCGGGTGACGATCCGCCGAAACAGCCCGGCGCCGGCCGGTGACGCCGAGACTGGCCAGATGTCGAAACAACACGGACGTCGTCTTGCCGGTCTCGTCGCGGCGGTCCTGCCGCTCACCCTCAGCGCCGGTACGCTGCCGGCAAGCGCCCAGCCCGCACCTCCCGGCCGGTACGTCTGCTACGAGGCGCACGTGCAGAACGTCGGCTGGCAGGGCCGGCAGTGCAACGGCGGCGTCGCCGGCACCACCGGCCAGAGCCTGCGACTGGAAGCCATCACGATCACCGGCGGTGGCGTCGGCGCCCTCTGCTACGAGGCGCACGTGCAGAACGTCGGCTGGCAGAGCCGGCGCTGCAACGGTGAGGTCGCCGGGACCACCGGCCAGAGCCTGCGACTGGAGGCGCTGACGATCACCGCGTCCCGGGGCTCGGTCTGCTACAACGCGCACGTGCAGAACATCGGCTGGCAGGGGTGGCGCTGCGACGGCGAGACCGCGGGCACGACCGGTCGGAGTCTGCGCCTGGAGGCCATCATGATCAAGGTGAGCCCCGGGCGGCTCGGGTCAGTGACCCCGGGTCGCTGACTTCGCGCGGTACATCGCGGCGTCGGCCTCCCGCAGCATGCGATCGGGGTCGGACGCCCCCGGCTGGGAGACGGCGACGCCGATGCTGACGCCCACCTCGACCGTGTGGCCGTCGATCTCCATCGGCTCGCAGACCGCGGCCTGGAGCGCGGCACACACCGTCTTGTAGCTATCAGGATCGGTCAAGCCGTCGATCAGGACCACGAACTCGTCGCCGCCCAGCCGGGCCACCGTGTCACTACGGCGCAACCGGCTGGTCAGGCGATGAGCCATCTCGATCAGCAGCAGGTCACCGGCGGCGTGACCGAGAGTGTCGTTCACCGCCTTGAACCGATCCAGGTCGAGCAGCAGCACGGCGAACCGGAACGACGGATCACGGGTGGCGCGCATCCCGGCCCGAGCCAGCCGGTCCTCCAGCAACAGACGGTTCGGCAGCCCGGTCAGGTGATCGCGCATCGCCGCGGTGCGCAGGCGTTCCTCCTGCTCACGCAGGGCGGCCATGGTCACCTGGTAGTCCAGCGCCTTGGTCAACAACGACCCCGAGTGGTTCATCATCTCGCGGCCGGGCGGCGTGGTCGACTGGATCCGGCCGACCGCGGCGAGCATCCCCCAGTCCCGGGCCGGGCTGCGCACCGGCACCACGAACACCACGTCACCGTCGGCGCCGTCGGCAACCCCGAACAACTCCGGCGGGGGAAACGCGGTCACGCTCATCTCGGCGTACGGGGCACCGGCCGTTACCCGGTATTCGCCGGCCAGCTCGAGGTGATCGTTTTCAGCCGTCCACAGTCCGAGGCAACCGGCCAGGGCCGGCGTGGAACCCAGCCAGTCCAGAGCCCGCGGGTCATAGGTGTGCCGGCCGAGCAGCGCGATGCCGAG
>NZ_JZKF01000176.1 GCF_000962825.1 Actinoplanes rectilineatus | reverse complement strand
GCGTGCGGTTTCGTACGACGAGGAGAAGTGCGCGTGCTCGGTGTGCGGGCTGGCCCCGTTGTACGAGCTCTGCCGCCAGGAGTTCGACGCCTCCCAGATGCGGCGGTTGAAGATGATGTACCGCAGCCGCTTCTCGGCACCGCTGCGACAGCGGCCGAGGATGTGCTGCACCACCTTCTCCATGGTCAGGTTCGACGTTCGCAGGTCGGCGGTGGCGTCGAACGCGTGCACCTCGTGTTTGGAGTCGGCGTCGCGGATCGGCACCCGGCCGACCTCGTCGTCGTTGTGGTCGGAGACGGAAGCCTGGTGGGCCGCGTCACCGATGGTGCCGTCGCTGGCGCGGCTGCGGCCGGGGGCGATCGCGTCGAGCTCGGCCCGCAGTTGCACCAGACAGGGCACCAGAACCCAATCTGCCATCAGGTCTCCCTTTCAGCGCTATCGTTCGACAATCCAGCAAATATGCCCCGTGGAATTCACTGAATACCGCCGATACCACTGGATAAAACTGACCTGTTCGGACGAGGGTCATCACTGTGGGTGAATGGGATCGCGAAATCGCAGGTCCACGCGCCGCGTTCCGGACGTGCCAACATCGAGGTCTGTGACCCCGATCACCACCCGAACCGGTCGGGGTAGACGACCGCGGCGAGCTCGTTCTGGCCCTCGACGTTGGGGTGGAAGTAGTCGATCCGGTTCACCAGGTCGAGATCGAAGCGGACCTCGTGCGCCCGCCCGCCGTCGGTGCGGCAGCGTCTGCCGTACGCCTTGCAGGCCAGCCGCAGCTGCTCGTTGTACGCCTCGATCCGGTCCCGGACCCGCTTGCGCCGCGCGTCGTCGGCGTCCGCGCGGGAGGCCGGATCGGCCAGCATGGACGGGCAGATCCGGCCCTGCGCCCAGACCCGGACGGCCTCGTCGTCGGTGCGCCCGACCTGCCAGAGCCGGTAGAGGTCGGGGATGCTGACCACCAGCACCCGCGCCTTGGGCAGGCCCTTCCTGAGCCGCTTCAGCCCGCGGTCGACCTCCTTGCGGAAGGTCGCGACCGTGGTCATGTCCTGGACCCGGCCGGCGCACGCGTCGTTCGCGCCGATCAGGACGGTCACGTACTGCACCCCGAGGTCGACCGCGCGGGTGGCCTGGGCGGCGAGCGCGTCCGCCTCGGCGCCGGGCTCGGCGAGGTTGTGCGCCTCGCCCTTGATCTTCGGGTTGTCCTCGAGGATGCGCCGGTAGTGGCTGCTCACCGCGGACGACGAGCCGGTCGACCAGGAGTTGCGGGTGCAGGCGACGAAGACCGGGCAGCTGCCGAACCCGGCGGTGATCGAATCGCCGAGGGCGGCCATCGACGAGGGCAGTGACGTGGCGGACCGGGACGGCTCCGGGCCGTCGGTCGGCCCCGGGTCCGCACCGGCTCCGTCGCAGGCCAGGGCGAGCGCGGCGAGCAGGGCCAGCGCGAGCGAGGTCCGATGTCGAGACTTCATCCTCCCGGCACGATAGGCGACCCATCGGCGATCAGGAAATCACCGAGAGTCACTTTTCGCATAGGGGTCACTGGGTTCGTCCATAGGTCTCCCCCAGACTCCGCACCTAACTTGGCTCCTCGCCAGCGCATTCTGCAGAGGGGAAACAACCATGACGCCCATCGATTTCCGGGGGCTCGAATGATTTCCCCCCGACAGTCCCTGGCCGGGCTGGCCGCCGCCGCGATGCTGTTCACCGGCGCCTGCTCCACGGACGACAGCCCGGAGGAGAAGACGACCGCCACGGTCGCGGTGGACACCGCGCCGTCGGTGGCGCCGTACATCGACATCGTCAGCGGCACGGCGGACATCGACGCCATCAACGAGGCGACCGGCCTGACCGACTTCACGCTGGCGTTCGTGCTCGCCGACAGCTCGGGCACCTGCACGGCGAGCTGGGCCGGGACGACCGCCCTGGACGACGCCACGATCGGCGCGGAGATAGACAAGATCACCGCCCTGGGCGGCGAGGTGATCGTCTCCACCGGCGGGGCGACCGGCAGCTACCTGGAGAGCGTCTGCTCGGCCGGCGAGCTGGCCGCGGCGTACGGCTCGGTGCTGGACGCGGCCGGAAGCAACTCCCTGGACGTGGACATCGAGCAGTCGATCGAGCCGGCCACGGTGACCGAGGCGCTGAAGACGCTGCAGGACGAGCGGGGCACCGCGATCACGCTGACCGTGCCTGTGGGCGGCACCCAGGTCGGCCTCACCGACGCGAGCATCACGCTGCTGCAGAGCGCGAAGGACGCCGGCGTCGAGGTCACCGTCAACGCGATGACGATGAACTTCCATGCCGACGGCGACTGGGGCGACGCGATGGTCACCGCCACCGAGGCGGTCCGCGACGACGTCGCCGCGATCTGGACCGACCGGGACGAGACGCAGATCTACGCGATGCTCGGCGTCACCCCGATGATCGGCGCCAACGACACCGGTCCGGTCACCACTGTCGACGACGTCAGGACCCTGCTCGCGTACGCCGAAGACAAGTCCCTGGGATCTGTCCGGTTCTGGTCGGTGAACCGGGACAACGGCGAGTGCCCGGACGGCGCGGTCGACGCGGCGTGCAGCGGCATCGCGCAGGACGACCACGAGTTCGGCGCGCTGTTCGCCGCCTTCGCGGGGTAGCGGATGTCCGTCTACGCGTCCCAGAAGCCCGCTCCGCGGGAGAAGAGGCGGATCCGGGTGCCCCGCCCCCGCTGGATCGTCTTCGCCGTGCTGATCACCCTGTTCGCCAGTCTCCTCGCGGTGAACGGTGTGGTGCAGGGCGAGTTCACCCAGGACCAGGCGGTCGAGTCGACAAGCGACGTGGACCAGGTGCCGGAGGAGGCGCTCACCGGCGGCCCGATCATCCAGACCGACGGGGAGACCACCACCACCGTCAGCCCGGGTGACAAGCAGATCGTGCTGACCTTCGACGACGGTCCGGACCCGGAGTACACCCCGGAGATCCTGGAGGTGCTGGCGCAGTACCACGTGCCGGGCGTCTTCTTCATGATCGGCTCGGAGATCAGCAAGTACCCGGATCTGGTCGAGCAGGTGCTCGATCAGGGCCACGAGGTCGGCATCCACACCTTCACCCACCCCGACCTGTCCACCAAGAGCGAGTGGCGGCGCCTGGTCGAGATGCAGGAGACCCAGTACGCGCTGGCCGGCGCCGCCGGGGTGAGCAGCGTGATCTTCCGGCCGCCGTACTCCTCGACCGTCGAGGCCCTGGACAACAGCAACTGGGCGGTCATGGAGGAGATGGGCGACCGCGGCTACCTCACCGTGGTCAACAACCTGGACAGCCGGGACTGGGAGCCGGACGTCACCAACGCCGAGATCGTCGAGGCGGTGATGCCGGAGGACGGCGAGGGCGCGATCCTGCTCTTCCACGACGGTGGCGGCGACCGGTCGAACACCGCCGCGGCGCTGGCCGAGGTCATCCCGGCCCTGCTGGCGGAGGGGTACACCTTCACCACGGTCGCCGGACTGACCGGCATGGAGACGGTGAACCCGGAGGCCACCGCCAACGAGCTGATCCTCGGCACGAGCATCGTCGGGGCGATCCAGATCGCCAAGAACGCCACCACCTGGTTCTCGCTGCTGCTCGTCGCGTTCGGTGTGCTCACCATCGCCCGGCTGGTGCTGATGCTCGGCCTCGGCCGCAAGCACGCCAACCGGCACAAACGCGGGCGCCGGCGGGCCGGTGGGGTGATCTCGCCGTACTGGGGGACGCCGTACACGAAACCGGTGACCGTGGTGGTGCCCGCCTACAACGAGAAGGAGTGCATCGCCGACACGGTCCGGTCACTGGCCGCCAGCACCCACCCGATCCGGATCATCGTGGTCGACGACGGCTCCACCGACGGCACCGCGGAGATCGCCGAGAAACTCGGTTATCCGAACGTCACGGTGATCTGGCAGCCGAACGCGGGGAAACCGGCGGCGCTGAACACCGGCATCGCGGCGGCCGACACCGAGGTCGTGGTGATGATGGACGGCGACACGGTCTTCGAGCCGGACACCGTCCGCGAGTTGGTGAAGCCGTTCGCGGACCCGGAGATCGGCGCGGTCGCCGGCAACGCCAAGGTCGCCAACCGCAAGGGCATGATCGCGCTCTGGCAGCACATCGAGTACGTCGTCGGGTTCAGCATCGACCGGCGGGCGTACGACGTGATGCGCTGCATGGCGACCGTGCCCGGGGCGATCGGGGCGTTCCGCAAGCAGGCACTGACGCAGGTCAACGGGCTCAGCGACGACACTCTCGCCGAGGACACCGACCTGACCATCGCGATCATCCGGGCCGGCTGGCGGGTCGTCTACGAGGAG
>NZ_JZKF01000175.1 GCF_000962825.1 Actinoplanes rectilineatus | reverse complement strand
CCCACCCGGTCCAGCGGCTGCCGCACACTCGACAACGCCGGCCGCAGGTACGACGCGTCGGCGATGTCGTCGAAACCCACCACGGCCAGCTCACGGGGCAGGTCGTACCCGGCCGCCGTCATCCGGTCGATCAGGCCGATCGCGTTGCGGTCGGTGCCCAGCACGATCGCGGTCGCCGGCATCCCGGACCGGATCAGCGTGTCCGCCACCGCGGCGCCACCCGACTCGTGGTTGTCGCCGGTGTCGAAGAGCAGGTCGGCCCGGGGCGTGATGCCGTGCGCGAGCAGACCCTCCCGGTACCCCTCGTGCCGCTCCCGCAGATCGAAATGCGCCAGATAGCCGGCGAACGCGATCCGCTCGTGACCGTGCTCGATCAGGTGGGCGACGGCAGCGCGTACCCCGGAACGGTTGTCCGCCAGCACCGCCGACGCACCGCTCTCCACCGCCTCCTGCGCGACGAACACCACCGGCAGGCCGGCCCGCCGGGCCTCCACCGCATAGCTCTCCGGAACAGCACCGGGCAGCACCACCAGGCCGGACAGCAGACCCTGCGCGACCGGGCGGGCGAACGCCGGCAACCCGCTGCGGTCGGCACTGTGCGAGCCCGGATCCAGGGTCTGCACGGCCATCACCCGGTCGCCACCGGCCACCGCGGCGGCGTTGACACCCTCGATGATCGCCCCGTAGTAGTCGCCACCCACGAACGGCGACAGGATTCCGAACGTACGGCTCGTCACCGGGACATGATCTCAGGAATCGTCAGGCGCGCAGGCCCAACGCGGTCAGGACGGCCCGGACCGCCTCCGCGACCGGGTGCAGGATCTCGCGGTGCAACCAGCGGGCCACCGGGACGACCGTGGCGTTCCACAGCCAGGCGATCGCCCTGCCCACCGGGACGACCAGCGTCTCCCACAGCCAGGTGGTGCCGTCCCAGCCCAGCTTGAGGAACCAGACGATCGCCCGGGTGATCGGCCCGAGAAACCACCGCCACAGCGGTTCCAGCAGGTAGGTGATGATCACCTCTGCCATCGCCGTCAGGGCGCGGGCGACGACGTGGACGACCGGGCCGAGGACCCAGCGCCACAGCCAGGCGGCCGGGATCGCGACCAGATAGCGCCACAGCCGGCTGACCGGGACGACGATCAGGTAGTAGGCCAGCCAGGCCAGCGGCGGCCGGAGCCAGCGGTCCCAGATGTGTTCGAGGCCCTGGAACAACAGGCCGAGCAACCGGAACGGCAGCACGACGAGCGTCGCGATCGCCTTGATCGGCCAGAGCAGCCAGTGGTCGTTCTGCACGGGCGACACGGTAGCAACCCGCGTCCCACCAGGGCACCCTCGGAAATGTCGTAGGTCGCCGGTACGGTTCGGCGAGGTTGTCGACAGACGGGGAGGCCGTTGGATGTACCGGCAGGGTGATGTGCTGATCGTTCCGGTGCCCGAGGAGAGCGTGCCCGCCTGCGCGCCGGTTCCCCGGGACAGGCGCGGGCGGATGGTGCTGGCACGAGGCGAGGCGACCGGACACGCCCACGTGGTCGGCGGTCCCGGGCTGCGGCTGCTCGCCGACGTCGACGACCCGGAGCTGATGTTCATCCACGTGCCGTCGCACGGCCGGGTCAGCCATGAGGAACACGGGCCGATCTCGCTGCCGGCCGGGCACTACCGGGTGACCCGCCAGCGGGAGTACATCCCCGGTGCGTTCCGTCCGGTCGCGGACTGAGAGGGGAACGGGCGATGCAGCTGACCCATGAGCAGGAGGCGATGGCGGCCGCGGTCGAGGACCAGTGGCTGGCCACGGCGCTGGAGACCGGTCCGGCCGACCGGGCGGCGGCCGAGGAGGGGGTACGCGTTTCCTACCGGCTGGCCGGTCTGGAGCCGCCGACGCGCATCTACTGGTTCGGATCGCCGCGCGCTGCGGCGGTGGCGGTCGCCCTGCTGACCGGTGTTTCCGTCCCTTCTTCCTCAGGCGTCTCGCCTTCTTCGGGTGTTCTGTCTTCTTCAAGTGGCCCGGGCTCGGCTGACGGTGAGACCTTGCCGGAGTGGTTCGGCGGGGTCGTCGCGGAGTTGCGCCGTCAAGGCTGGCAGACCGGCGAGACCGCTGGAGCGTCGGTGCGCCGTCAGGTCCGCACCGAGCCGTGGGCCGCAGCCCGTGCCGCTGCCGCCGCCGAGCTGGGCGCGGAGGGCTGGGCGCAGCTCGGGTCCGCCGCGGGCCGTCGTTCGTGGGGTCTGGCGATGGACAGGGTCGCCGGCCGTCTCCGCCTTCGTCTCGGCGAGGACCTCATCGCGGGGCTTCCGGCCGACCTCGGCAAGGCGGTCCGGTCCCGTCTGCTCGACGCGATCTACGGCCAGTTCGACGGGGCGTGGCTCGGCACCTTCGACGCGGCCGGACGGCTCTCCCCGCAGGCCGGGTCGGAATCCCCGCAGGCGGGGCCAGGATCTCTGGAGACCGAGTCAGAATCTCTGGAGGCCGGATCGGGATCTCTGGAGACCGGGTCGGGCCTTTCGCAGGACGGGTCCGGTGCCGGGCTGGCGGGGCTGGCTGCGGTGGCCCGGCAGGCCGGCTGGTGGTGGGCGCACGAGCGGGTGGCCGTGCTCAGTGAGCGTCCGGCCCTGCTGGCCCGCGACAACGTGGGCCGGCTGCACCGGGGCGAGGGCGCCGCGATGGAGTTCACCGACGGCTACGGCCTGTGGGCGTGGCGGGGCATGCCGATCCCACCGGAGCTGGCGGCCGAGCTGCCCACCCTCACCCTGGACCGGATCCAGGCCGAGGAGAACGCCGAGATCCGCCGGGTGATGCTGGAGCACTTCGGCTACGAGCGTTACCTGCAGGAGGCCGGAGCCCGCCAGTTGGGGAGCGACGAGACCGGCACGTTGTGGTACCTGGACTTGCCCGGTGACGAGCCCCTGGTCATGGTCGAGGTGGTCAACTCGACGCCGGAGCCCGACGGCACCAGTCGTGTCTACTGGCTCCGCGTCCCGCCGGACACCCGCACCGCCCGAGCCGGCGTCGCCTGGACCTTCGGCCTGACCGAGGAGGAATACCACCCCCTGGTCCAGACCTGACCCCATCGCGGCGGAATCGTCATGCTTGAGCCGTCCGTGGCCGACCGCTGACCTGAACCGGCGGGAAGCCGCCACGGCTCAGGTCGGGGTTGGTCCAGGCCTGAGCCGATGCGACGGCGCGCCCGGCCCGCGATCAGCGGTGACGGGCGCGCCGGACCTGCTTCCCGAGCGATGGTCCTCAGGCCGGTCTACTTCCCGACCACCGGTTTACTCGGGCCTGGACTTTCCCAGGTCAGGCATCGCCGAGGCCAGGTGTTCCCGGGATCGAGTGGTCTTGACGGAAGCCTGCTTCAGGAGCGGTGGATCAGGCCATCCACTTGCTGCACCAGGCGTACCAGTTGTCGGCCTTGTCGGGGTGGTTGAGGCCGTAGCAGACGCGGACCCGGTCGTCGTTGCTGTTACCGACCATGTCGGTCCAGTAGTAGCCGGAGAAACCGGGCGGGGCGGTCACCGACGTGGCACTGTGCGCCCGGTAGACGCCGCCGGAGAGGATCTGCCGTTCTACCAGGACGTTGTACTCGGAGCCGACGGTGTAGATCGACCCGGCGCTCCAGATGCGGCCCCAGAAGGCGTTGCAGGCGGACGACTTCCGCAGCTCGAGGCGGAAAGTTGGGCTCAGCGGCTCGTCCATCTGCACCCAGATGCTGCCGGAAGCCGAGCAGCCCGTGCTCGACGGGTCCTGGTTGTAGCAGCCGTTGCCGGAGCAGAGCGCCAACGCCGGTGCTGCTGGCGCGACGACGGCGGAGCCGAGCAGGCCCACCACCAGCGCCAGCATCATGCGCAAGAACTTGTTCTTCATGGAACGCCCCCGTCTGGGTCGGGCCGGAGGCGCCGGAACGAAGCCCGATGACCGGGCCGTTCCCGTCACTTCCGGAACGAGATCAGCGCCGGCCGACCATGAAGTCGGCGGCTCGCTCACCGTGACAGACCACCGGATCGAAGTATGGAAATCCGACCGAATCCGAACGCTGTCGAAGTGACCGGCTGACGGGATCCGAATGCTGCCGAAGTGACCGGCTGACGGGAACGGGTGACCAGCACATCGGCATGACCGGACCATCCGGATGGCGAGACCATGGGAACGGCCGGCGTCGTCGGGGCAGCGATTCCCGGGCCGGGGGAGCGCCTCACCGGACGGTCGAAAAGAGAAAGCCGGGTTCGCATCGATGCGAACCCGGCCCGGCGACCTCGTTTCCCCCGCTAACGAGATCGCCACCGTCCACCTCGACCCCCGTGTGGCGACGGCAGGACCAGTCTGGCGGAGTACACGCGCTCCCCGGCGAATCCCGAACGAACCCGAACGGCCCACGGCCCACGGCCCACTCTGATCGCACTCCGTCCGGCCATTCAAGTAGGGCGCCACAGCTGCGGAGACCGGGGACAGCGCCACGGCTGCGGCCAGACACCTAATGAGTCAGTCAGGGTGCGAAGCCCGTCCGCGTGGTGATTTTGGGCGTGCTGGGCGCCTGAAGTCGCCACGCTGTTGTGGGTGTGGTGATTTTGGGCGTGCTGGGCGCCTGAAGTCGCCACGCTGTTGTG
>NZ_JZKF01000174.1 GCF_000962825.1 Actinoplanes rectilineatus | reverse complement strand
CGACAGCTGATAGCCGTCGCGGCGGGTCCAGGTCAGCGGGGTCAGGTTCTGCGCGGCCAGGACCTCACGCAGAAACCGCAGCCCGAACTGCACCTGATAGGCGCTGAGCTCGGTCGCGGCCACCAGCTGCCGGGTGGTCAGCCCGGCCGGGCGGGCCTCCATCAACGCAACCCGGACCAGGTCACCGGAGACGTTCGCGGGCACCCGTCCCATGGCCGGGCTACTCGCCGGCCAGGAGGCGGGCCAGGCCCTCCTCCGGGGTGACCTGACCGGTGGCGACCGCCCCCTCGATCCAGTCCGCAGCCGCCCGGACCCGGGCCACGTTGCGCTGCACCGTCGCCTTCTCGTCGTCGGTGTAGTTCTGCCCGCGCAAGCCCGGGACGATGCGGCCGGCCGAGGCGACGAACTGCGCGCACGCACCGACCAGGTCGAGGAACTCGCTGGTGTGCTCGATGTTCTGCAGCGCGGGGGTGCGCTGGCGGACCAGCTCTCCGCCCTGGCGGGCCTGGTCTGCTGGGCGCGGTTGACCGAGTGCCGGGCCGTGGTCCTGTTGACCGGACTACCCGGCGACACGCCGTCACGAGAGCTGAACTGATCACGCTTGACGAATACACCTTCATGCAGCCTGGCTGAAGGAGACTGCATGAGGTTCGAGCTGGATGCCGAAGAACGGGACATCACGGCGATCCGGTTGCCGCGGTGGGGACGGGTGGCTCAAGCCGAGGGCGTCGTTCCGTGGCTGGTGATCGACCCCGATGGTGTGCCCGTAGTGCCGGTCCGTCGATTCCTGCGGGATTTCGCGGCGCGCAACCGACCCGGCTCGGTACGCAGCTACGCCTACGGTCTGCTGAGGTGGTGGCGATGGTTGCAGGCTGTCGACGTCGACTGGGACAAGGCCACTTCGGCCGAGGTGCGGGACCTGGTGTCGTGGCTCGGCCAGGCGGACAAGCTGCGCAATGCTCCGCGCACAGGCTCGACCGTCACGGCTGGCACGATCAACGCGGTTACCCGCAAGCGGCATTTCGGCGACGGCTACGAGCCCCGGACCGTTCGGCACAGCAACGCGGTGATCCGCAGCTTCTACGAGTTCTGGATTGAGGCCGGCGACGGGCCTCTGATCAATCCGGTGCCTCTGGACCGGCGTGGGCGCCGGCCGCATGCCCATCACAACCCGCTGGAGCCCTTTCGTGCTGAGGGCCGGATCCGTTACAACCCGCGGGTGCCCAAGGCCCGGCCCCGCGAGATCCCCGACGAGCGGTGGAAGGACCTATTCGGCGCGTTGCGTTCCAACCGGGACCGAGCGATCGTGGCGCTGGACGTCAGCTGCGCCGCCCGCGCCAGCGAGCTGCTGGGCCTGCAAGGTGTTGATCTGAACTGGGGCGAGCAACTGGTGCGTGTCTGCCGCAAGGGCAGCGGTGCCGAGCAGTGGTTACCGGCCAGTCCAGAGGCGTTCGTCTGGCTGCGTCTCTACCTTGCCGAACTCGGCTTACTCGAACCGAACGAACAGGTCTGGTGGACGCTGCGGCGCCGTGACCGTGGCGACGGCCTACGCCGCCAGTCGATGAGCTACGAGGCGCTCCGCGCGGTGTTCCGCCGGGTCAACGCCCTGCTAGGCACCAACTACACGATGCACGATCTTCGACACACGGCGGCGCTTCGCATGAGCCGCGACGACAGCCTGTCACTGCGGGACGTGCAAACCATCCTCGGTCACGTCCACCTCAGCACCACCAGCGACATCTACCTCGTCGAGGACGAGGCCCGGGTGATCCGCCGGGTGGCCGAGCACCTCGCTGAACGCGAAGACCGCGCCCGGCAGCCTCCACAGCCGGTGGCCACCGGCTACCAGGCCGCCGATCTCGCCGTTCTGTTCGGACGGCTACCGCAATGACCACGACCACCACGAGGCCGGATCTCGCCGCCGTATCGGAGTCGGCCACCGAGAGCCAGGCGAGCCCTGCGACCCCGCAGGAGCACAGAGCCGGGCCCATCGACGGCATGACCGCTGAGGCCATCATCGATGCCTTGCCACAGCTGTCGACCTGGCCCTCACCGTCGACCAAACGCAGCCGGGCCAAGGCAACGCAGTGGCGGCGCGGCGCGTCCCGCATCCTCGATTGGCTCGCCACCTACCCTGGAGGCGGATGGCAGCAGCGGTGGCTGGCTGCCGGAACCGACACCTCCACCGAGTGGATCAGCACCGTCACGAACGGCTTCGGACGCATCGAGCCGACCCGCCGCGAGGTGACCACGGAAGGGTTATCGGCACTGCTACTCAAGCGCGTGCTGACGCCCAGCTACGGATTCCTCCAGAACTACCGGACCTCGGGCCTGCACCGCTACGCCAAGCGAGAGTTCGGCGCGGAACTGTTCGAGCAGGTCGCCCGGGCCGGGCATGCCCGCGGCATGATCCCGAGCCAGCTCAGTACGGCGGAGAACTGCCTGGTGAAGATCTCCTTCCATACCGGGCGCGATCCTGTCGACCTCACCGCTGAGGATCTACTCGCCTATCACGCCTGGGGGAAGGACTCCGCTGGCAGTGTCCCGGCGGGGCTCTACGCCGCGTGGGATCTGCTCCGAGACGTAGGAGTCCTCGCCGAGCGGCTGCCGCTGCATCGCACGCTGGCGCGCGGCCCGCTGTCGCCAGCAGCCATGGTCGACCGGCACATCATCCAGTGCCGGCCCGTGCGCGACCTGCTCGTTCGCTACCTCAACGAGCGTCGGCCCAGCCTGGACTACAGCTCGTTGGCGAGCCTGGCCAGCCAACTGGTGGGTGCTTTCTGGGCCGACATCGAGCGGCACCATCCGGGCATCGACACCATCCATCTGCCCGCCGAAGTTGCCGAGGCCTGGAAGCACCGCGTGAAGGTCATCAGCCGAGAAGGCAAGCAGCTGGTTTCCCGGGAGAACTGGCAGAGCGTCATGGCCACCGTCCGCTCCTTCTACCTCGACATCGCCGAGTGGGCACTGGAGGACCCGAGCCTGGCAGCCTGGGCGGTTCCCAGCCTGGTCCGCCGTTCCGACACCGGCGGCTTCACCAAGGTCAAGAAAAAGACTCAGGCCAAGATGCACCAACGGGTCAGAGAACGGCTCCCACGCCTCCCGGACCTGGTCGAAGCCACCGAGCAGCACCACGCCGATCAGCAACGCCTGCTGGCCTATGCGCAAGCCGCACCAATCGGCACGTCCTTCACCCACGCCGAGCGCCAATACCGGCGCATCAGCCGCGAGCAGCATCGCACCCGAAGCCTGCTGCACTACCGGCCCACCATGGTGCTCGCCGAGGACATCTCCACCGGTGAGCAGTTCGACGTCACCCGCAACGAAGACGACGCATTCTGGGCCTGGGCGATCATCGAAACTCTCCGGCACACCGGCGTCCGCCTCGAAGAACTCCTCGAACTCACGCACCTGGCACTCGTGTCCTACCGGCTGCCCGACACCGGAGAGATCGTCCCCTTGCTGCAGATCCTTCCATCCAAGGGAAACGAGGAACGGCTGCTACTCGTCGGCCCCGAACTCGCCAGCGTCCTCGCTACGATCATCACCCGGCTCCGCGGCGACAACGACAGCACTGAGAAAGCCGCTGTACTCCTCGATCACGACCGCGCGATCCTCGGCGTCGAACCCGATGCGCAGAGCATCGCGATCCCGCGGCGGCCTGGCGTCCAAACGGCGGCCGGCCTTGCGCAGATCCCGTTCGAAGTGCAACGGACGAAGATCAAGACCCGGCCAGTTGTACCAGTCCCAGCGCCCGACAAGCGCGGTCGCAGCGCCCTTTCGGGAGTCATACTCGCCAGCGAGCTGGCCGAACCGGGCAGCAAGATCGGACACGCTGGGATTCTACTGGTGACCCCGCCCACGCCAGTCGCCCCAGCACATCCGCTTCTGCCGCAATGCGCGCCAGTCGCGCTCTACTGATACTCAGCGTGAGCGACGGATCGTAATCCGGAAAAGTGTCGGTCATCGCCCGCGCGGCGACCTCCGGCCGGCGCAGCAGATCGGTGGCGATTCGCGTAGCGACCTCGTCGTCACGGACCAGCTCATGCACCGCACCGACCCGATCCTGCACCGAGGTCTCGGTCGACACCTTGAACGCGACCTTGGGCCGGCGCAGCAGATCCGTGGCGACGCGGGTGGCGACCTCATCGTCGGTGACCAGGTCATGCACCGCGTTGACCTTCTCCTGGACCGTCTCCGGCCGGGTGACCTGCCAGCCCACCCGCCGTTTCGCCTCGTCCTCGGTCCAGCGTCGCTCGCCGGTCCGGGCCAGCACCGGCGGCTCGCCGATCACCGTGAACCGCTGATCGGCATCGGTGATCGTGGCCAGCACCCGGTGGATGTGGAACGGCACGTCGGCACGGCGCTGGCCTGCCGGTCAGCGCGAGGCCACATACCGCCACACTTCCAGCGTCGCGGGTGCGACCCCGATGTCCTCGGCGAACGTCCGCAGCGAGTCGACTACACCCAGGCCGAGAGCGTCATGCGGCCGGGATCCACCCCGGGGGCCGATCGGCTCGATCTCCAGCGCGTAGTCGCCGACCGTGAACTGAATCCGGTCCCGCTCACGAATCAAGTCACGCGACTGCGTCACCAGCTCGTCGTACCGCTGCTGGGATACCTGCCCGATCGTCGCCACCATC
>NZ_JZKF01000173.1 GCF_000962825.1 Actinoplanes rectilineatus | reverse complement strand
CTGGACACCGTGGTCATCCCGCACGTCCAGGACCACCCCGACGACGAGTGGGCGCAGCTGGTGCTCGGCCAGCTCGTCGGCGTCAAGACCGCCCTCACGGTGCTGGCGCGTGACGTATGAATGCCACGATCACGGCCCTGCCCCGCCGGCGCCGTTACCCGTCGGACACCACCGACACCGAGTGGGAGATCCTCGCCCCGCTGCTGCCGGCCGCGGCTTCCACCACCCCGACCGGCGGCCATCCCGAGGCGCACCCGCGCCGGGAGATCGCGGACGCGATCCGCTACGTCGTCGACAACGGCTGCAAGTGGCGGGCCCTGCCCTCGGACTTCCCGCCCTGGAAGACCGTCTACGCCGTTCTTCGCCCGCTGGGCCAAGAACGGCGTGCTCGAGCACGTCCGCGATCAGTTGCGGCGCCGGATCCGCGTCGACGCCGGCCGGTGCGCCCGCCCGGTCACCGCGATCATCGACTCCCAAAGCGTCAAAGCCGCGGAGACCGTCAGCCGGGACACCCGTGGATTCGACGGCGCAAAGCTGATCAACGGCCGCAAGCGGCACCTGATCGTGGACACCAAAGGCCTGCTCATGACGGTGAAAGTGACCGCGGCGGACGTCACCGACCGCAACGCCGCCCGGGAGCTGCTGCCCGAGCTACGCGAGCGGAACCCGGAGCTGACTCTGATGTGGGGCGACAACGGCTACACCGGCCTGGCCGACTGGGCCCGCAACGACCTCGATCTCACGTTCAAGGTGGTGAAGAAGCCACCGAACCAGGTCGGCTTCAAGGTGCTGCCCCGACGGTGGATCGTGGAACGCTCACTCTCCTGGCTGATGCGCGCCCGCCGCAACGCCCGCGACTACGAACGCCTGCCGGAGCACTCCGAAGCCCACATCACCTGGGCGAACATCACCCTGATGACCCGGCGGCTCGCTCGGGCTCAAGAGCAGCGTCAAGCCGCTGAGGCGTCGTCGATCGCGGCCTAGAAGTCCATCTTCGTCCAGTAACGCGGCGCATCACTCTGGCGCTACCCCGTACCGTGCCCGTTGACCGACTGCGTCCCGACCGGACGCGACACGGGCCTTCGGCTGGCAGAAGGCGCCGCGCCCGTTACGGTTCGTCGGTGCGGCCGCTTCTGACCTGATTGATGGCGGCCCGCAGACGCAGCCACGTCGGGTCGTCGTCATTAGCCTCGACGACGCGGGCAAGGTCGTCGTCACGCCATGTGCGCACGCCGTCGGTGCGCTCAAGCTCGTCCCACAGGTAGCCAGTGGCGTCGATCGGCTCGGTACCGGCGAGGAATCCGGCTACTCCGTCAGCATCTGGAGTGACCGGGGCACCCGACACAGACAACAGGACCAGGCCGCCGTCGCGGTCAGCCACGACCAACTGGCCGCTCGCCGTGCGGGCCAGCGCGGTTACTCCAGCGCCGCCCACGGGATGAGCGGTGGCTGTCCCGGCTGCCAGGTCAAGCGCGAGCAGTGCACCATCAGGGGTGCCGATCCACAGTACGTCCGGGTCGTCACCGAACGCGATGTCGTTCCGCAGCCGGTCCAGCGCGAACTCACTCCAATCCGGCGGAGTCGATGCCGGAGCCGGCTCCCGCAGTGTGAGGGCCACCTGCCGTTCCAGCGCAGGAAACGAGTACACCTCCAGCGACTGCCCGTAGGCGTTGCCGCGCACTGCGAAGCGCCGGCCGTCGGGACTCCATACCGGTGTCTCGTAGCCATCAGCGTCGAGCACGAGCGCTCGGCTTCGGATCCGCAGCCTTCGATCCTCGATCCGGGCGAACAAGACCAGCGTCGCGCCTTGGTCGCTGGCCAGGGTGAGGACGAGGCCGCCGGCTGGATGCTCGGCAACGCCGGTATCCCAGCGCGGCCCGACGCCGACCACGCTGGCGTCGTGCTCGACCACATCCGAGGCCAGCCAGGCGTCCTCGCCACCGTCACTGGCGGGTGATGCCCACACTGTGCCGCCGTCTGGGCTAAAGGCGAGGCTCCCGTATTCGGTGGGCCAACTCGTAACCCCGTCGGGCGTCCACCGCCACAGCACTCCGCCTGCGGTAACCAGGAGCATCGGCTCGTGTGGGTGCCACGCAAGTTCCGGCACTTGTTTGTACCGCTCCCAGGGAGGCAAGTTGCCGTAACTGTCCGCGTCGCCGCTGACTGTACCGACCAGCCGCAGGTTGAGATCCCACACGTACACCGCTGGCCGGGTCGCATCAACGCCAGCGACCAGCGGCAGGCGCGGATGGGCAACCAGCCGTTCGACCGGCGTGGCGAGCAGGGCCCGGTTCACTGGCTCAATCACCGTGTCACGGTACCGGCTTGCGATCAACAAGCGTTGTGTTCCACCACCGCGACGAGATCGTCGCCCTGTTCATCGACCTCGAGCGTTCGTTTGCCCGTCACGGTGACGGCAACCCGAACGCCGCACATCCTTACGGGTATCCCGAAAGTCGCTCTAACTGCGAAAACAGGTTGAAAGACAGCCACTCACACCCCTATCGGAGGCGATGGCCGGGCCCGGTCACCGCCACGTCGAGGTGCCGGGAGGGAAGCCCCGTGCCGAGAGGCTGTCATCCGGCCCAAGGAAGGCTCCGCGTCGAGAGGCTGTCGTCGGTCCGGGGAGGAAGGCTCCGCGTCGAGAGGCTGTCGTCGGTCCGGGGAGGAAGGCTCCGCGTCGAGAGGCTGTCGTCGGTCCGGGGAGGAAGGCGCCGTGTCGAGCGGCTTCACTCGGCCCGGAGTGGCTTGGCCAGCACCTGATCGGTGGTGGCGACCTCGGCCCGCAGTGGTTTGGCGTGCACCGTGGCCGCCGAGACGCCCCCGGCGACCAACACCAGCGCACCGGCCGTGACCACTGCGCTGACCCTACGGTGGAGAGTGGATTTCATGGCGAACCCCCGTTCGTTGGGCGAACGCTATCTCCCGTACCCGATGATCGGGGTCTTCTGTCCTTGATCTGCCGTCGCGAAACGGTGGAGCGCGCGGTGGCCGGGTGAATCTCGAGCGGGGCGGCCGCCGTAGCGTTCGATTCTCATCCATTGCAACGATCCGATGGGGATCGTTGCGTTGAGAATAGGACCGTTGCAACGATTGCACTGCTCTGAGCTGCTGAAACGGCAACTCCGTGGAAGATGTTCGTTTCGATATGGGAGAAGGCAACGTAGCGTTTCCTCTGTCAGAAAGAACTGCCGGCAAGAACTGCCGACAAGAACTGCCGACAAGAACTGATCGAAGGAGACGACAATGCAGACGTTCGCCACCCCCGCCCCGGTCGCCGCCGTTTTCGGCATCCCGGCCGGCCGGGTTCAGATCATCGCCGCGGAGCGGGCCGACACCGTCGTGGACGTCCGGCCTGCCGACGCCGGCAAGAGCCGGGACGTTCGGGCCGCCGAGCGGATCCAGGTCACCTTCCACGAGGGCGTGCTGCGGGTCGCCGCCGCCGAGCCGGCCAACCGGTTCCTCGGCTCGTCCGGTTCCGTCGAGGTGACCGTCCAACTGCCGGCCGGCTCCCGTGTCGAGGCCACGACGGCTGCCGCGGACGTGCGCGGCGTCGGGCGCCTGGGCGACGTGACCGTCGACGTCGCCCAGGGCACGGTCAAGTTTGACGAGACCGCGGCCGCCCGGCTCACTCTGCAGGCCGGTGACATCACCGTCGGCCGGCTCGGCGGGTCCGCCGAGATCAGCACCCAGAAGGGCCACCTGCGCATCGACGAGGCGGTCACCGGCGCGGTGACGCTGAGCACCCAGCAGGGCGACATCACCGTCGGCACCGCCCCGGAGACGTCGGCCACGCTGGACGCGGGCACCGCCTACGGGCGGGTCCACAACGGCCTGCGCAACACCGTCGGCGCGTCCGCCGCACTGACCATCCGCGCCACCACCGCCCACGGGGACATCACGGCCCGCACCCGGTGACACGAGGCACCATCGCCGCCGGCGGCCGGAGCGCGGCGGCATCAAGGGAGCGCGGCGAAACGGTCCAGGGCACGCAGCACATGATCGCGGGTCGTGGGGCTGCCCAGGTGGCCGACGTTCTCCACCACGATCAGTTCCGAACCGGGCCAGGCCCGGTGCAACTCCCAGGCCGTGATGAGCGGACCGCCCATGTCGAGGCGCCCGTGGACGAGGACACCCGGGATGCCGGTCAGCCGGCCGGCATCCCGGAGCAGGGCGCCCTCGTCCAGCCAGGCGCCGTGCGCGAAGTAGCGTGCGCAGATCCGGACGAAGGCCTGCCGGGCGGCGGACGGCCGGTCGCTGTACGGGTTCGACGCGCCCCCGGTCTCCCCGGACAGGACGGCGTCCTCCCAGGCGCACCAGTCGGCGGTGGCCTTCTCCCGTACCCTCGCATCGGGGTCTTCGGAAAGCCGGGCGTAGGCACCGACGATGTCGCCGTCGCGGGGTGTGCCGGGTGCCGCGGCCAGGAAACGTTCCCACTGTTCGGGGAAGAAACGGCCGACTCCCCGGTACAACCAGTCGATCTCGGAGCGGCGGGTCATCGTGACGGCCGCGATGACGATCTCGGAGACACGCTCGGGGTGCTGCTGCGCGTACGCGAGGATCAGCGTGGAACCCCAGGAGCCGCCGTGCAGCAGCCAGCGGTCGATGCCCAGGTGGTCGCGCAGCTGTTCCATGTCGGCGATCAGATGCCGGGTGGTGTTGTGGCGCATGTCGGTCGCCGGGTCCGCGGCGTGCGGGGTGCTCCGGCCGCATCCGCGTTGGTCGAACTGGACGATCCGGTAGCGGGCCGGGTCGAGGAGGCGGCGGGCGCCGGGGCTGCTGCCGGAACCGGGCCCACCGTGCACCACCAGGGCGGGCTTGCCGTCCGGGTTGCCGGAGGCCGTCCAGTGGACGGCGTTGCCGTCGCCGACGTCGAGCATGCCCGCGGCGTACGGTTCGATCGGAGGATAGATCTCAGTCACTGCTCAGTGTCGCACCCGGGGGAGTGGCCGGGTGACCCGGCCACTCCGTCCGGAAGCGGCTATTCCTCGGTGAGGTCGGCCGGCACGGTGTCCGGGACCGTCACGGCGCGGTCCGCCGAACGGAAGACCAGTTTGGCCTTCTCGACCTTCTCCGGGTCGCCTTCGCAGTCGACCACGATGATCTGGCCGGGGCGTAGTTCGTTGAAGAGGATCTGCTCGGACAGGGTGTCCTCCAGCTCGCGCTGGATGGTCCGGCGCAGCGGGCGGGCGCCGAGGACCGGGTCGAAGCCCTTG
>NZ_JZKF01000172.1 GCF_000962825.1 Actinoplanes rectilineatus | reverse complement strand
GGGGCGGGCCGCCGCGTCGCGAGGGGTGCGGGGTGGAGAACCGTCAGAAGGAGGGGCAGAGACGCTTGCGGACCACCTGGACGACCTTCTCCGCCTCGGCGGCGGGAAGCGGCTGCTCCGGCGACGCGAAACGCTCACCGGCCCGGGTGGTCCACTGCGCCTCGGGCAGCTGCTTGATGTCACGACACTGGTCACGTCCCCGGTTGACCAGCGACTCCGGGGTTCCGGTGCTGATGATCGCCGGGCTGATCGTCTTGAGGTCGGCCAGGTAGGCGGCGGTGGTCTGCGGGTTCGGGGCGGGCGGGAACCCGAGCTGGGCCTCGATGCTGGCCCGCATCTCCGGCGAGGTGGTCCCGGAGGCCGCCGCGGCGGAGGCGGGCGCGGCCGGGACGGCGGCGGTGGCCTCCTCGTCGGTCTTGGCGCTGGAACATCCGGTCAGGGCGAGGCCGAGGGCGAGGGCGGCGGTGAGTACGAGAGCGCGCGACATGTCACTCTCAACGACGCCGGGCCGTACCGGTTCCTGTCCGGAAAGGGTCAGCCTCGGCGGCGATCAGGCTCGGTAGCCGTCGAAGAGCGGGCCGCCCGCCCGGGACAGCACCTCCTGGGCGAACGGCCCCGGATCCGCCCGTACGGCGAGCCAGCGTCCGGCCAGCGCGGGGTCGAGGTCGTGCAGTTCCCGCCACAGCCACTTGCCGGAGCCGAGCCAGCGGCCCGCCACCGACAGCGCGGCCCGCGCCGACGCGGGCCACAGGTCGGCGGCGATCGCGGCCCGCTCCCCGGGGTCGGTGGCGTGCCGCAGATCGTCCAGGGCATCCGTCAGGGAGTACCGCAGCCAGGCGAGTTCGGCCGGGCTCAGCGGCGGCGGCCCCTCGGCGAGCACCCGCGCGCACCGCTCCCGCAGCTCGCCCGGATCACCGGCCAGCGGGACGCCGTGCGCCAGCATCCGGTGCGTGCTCGGTTTGCGGGCGGCACGTTCCCGCTCCAGGATGCCGGCGAGGCGTTCCGGGGTGTGCACGAACAGCTCGACCGGCCAGCCCTCGAACACCAGGCTCTCCCGGAAACCGGGACCGTCGTCGCGCATGACCACGATGTCCAGATCCGACCCGGCCGTCCGGTGCGGCCCGAGCACACTCCCGGTGAGCAGCGCCCACCTGGCGTCGGGAAACCGGTCGCCGACGACGGCACGAGCGGCCTCGAGGGGTTCCATGCCGACATTCTCTCCGAGGGCGCCGTCACATGCCGGCTCGGCGGGACCGGGCTCAGGGCGTACCCGACAGGAAGAGGAACCAGAACGCCGAGGTCAACCACAGGCCGGTGATCGTGGTGAGGACCAGGCCGCCGAGCAGCGGCAGCAGCCACGGGCGGGTGGCGCGGGGACTGCTGAGCAGCAGCATCTTGGTGACGAACGCGCCGTAGAACAGGCAGCCGAACACCGAATGTGCCAGCGTGCGCGGGCCGGCGGTGCTGAAACCCAGCACGTAGAGGCAGTGGACGGCCATCGGCAGGGAGACCAGGACGGCGAGGCGGCCGGTCCAGCGGTGCGTGGCGGCGTTGCCGCGGAAGGCGGGCAGGCGGCCGTAGAGCGACAGCGCCGACAGCAGCTGGAGCAGGGCCAGGGCGGCGGCGGCCGACGCCAGCCACACCTTCGCCCGCACGTCCAGGAAACCCGCGGGGACCGGGGTGTGCAGGCGCGCGTAGACGCCGAGGACGACCGCGACGCCGACGCCCGCCGCCGCGGGCAGCCACACCCGCAGCACCTAGAAGCCCTCGCCGCTGTCGGCGTCGACGCCGGTCGCGCCGACGGTCACCCCGTCGACGACGGCGGTCCGGCCGGACACGTCGAGGCTCGGCGCGGGGCCGGGCACGCCGTCCGAGGAGAGCACCCCGACCTGGCTGCCGTCCGGCAGCACGATCCAGGAACCCTCGACCTCGGCGCCGCGGACCTGGGCGGTCGTGCGGTACAACCCGGACGGCTTCTCGACCACGCCGACGGTGAAGCCGCGGGTCTCGTCCTCGACGGTGATGTCACCCTCGGCCTCGCGGGCGGAGAACGTGCCGGTGAGCCGGCTGCCGCCGGAGCCCTTCAGCGCGAGTCTGCCGGCCTTCGCGGTGCCCTTCAGCCAGGCTTCGACACGCTTGCCGTCGCAGACGTACGCGATGGCGACACCGTCCCGGATGGACAGGGCGAGCGTGCCGCCGTCGTCGTCGACCCGCCCGGCGAGCGTGACCCGCAGGCGTTCCGCCGTGGCGGTGGTGGTCGCCGGGGCGGCCAGAGCGGTGGTCGACGGCACGGCCCCCGGCGTCGTCGCGACCGCCGGCGGGACACTGACCAGTTGATTGGCACTGTTCCCCCGCTCGCCTTTCCTCCGCTCGCTCGCCGATGCGGTCACGGTGATGCCGGTCAGGACCGCCGCCACCAGCGTGATCACGCCGAGGGTGACGAGTGGGCCGCGCCGCCATCGTGACGGCTCCCGGGGCGGCGGCGGCGCGGGCGTCTCCGCGGCCGGGCCGACGCCGGGCCGCAGGCGGGTCTCGTGCATCTCGCCGCCCAGCAGGCGTCCCGCCCAGTCGGACAGGTTGTCGCCGGCGGCCGGCGCGGGCGCCACCGGCTGGAAGGTGTCCGCGAGCCGGCGCAGGTAGGCGGCCACCTGCCGGGCCGCCGGCCGGGCCCGCGGGTCGGCGGCGAGACAGTCCCGGGCCATCGGGGCGAGCGCCTCGGGCAGTGCCGCCGGATCACCCTGCGGACTGCCGGTGATCAGCTCGACGAGCAGCACCCCGAGCGACCAGACGTCGGCGGCGGCGGTCGGCGTGGCCCCCGCGAAGATCTCCGGCGCGGTGTAGCCGGGGGTGCCGCCGGCCGCACCCCGGTCGGCGTCGTGCAGCAGCACCGCCACCCCGAAGTCGGTGATCCGTACCAGCGGCGGCGCGGAACCCCGGACGACCAGCACGTTCTCCGGTTTGAGGTCGAGGTGCACCACGCCCTGCGCGTGCGCGGCGGCCAGCGCGGCGGCGGTCTGCGCGGCGATCGTGGCGACCTCGGCCGGTGCCAGCCGGCCGCCGTGCTGCGCCAGGTGACGGCGCAGGTTCGGCCCGTCGACGAGATCCATCACCAGGGCCAGGGTGCCGCCCTCGACGATCAGGTCACGCAGCGCCACGATGCCCGGATGGTCCAGGTCGCGCAGCGCCTCCTCCTCCCGCAGGAAGAGCTCCCGGACCCGGCGGTCACCGGCGAACTCCGGCCGCAGCAGTTTCGCCGCCAGCGGCGGGCCGCCGTGCCGGCTGGACGCACGGTGGACCACCGCGACCGCGCCGCGGCCGATCTCCTCGTGCAGGAGGTATTCGCGGCCGAGTGGCTCCATGTCCCCGTGACCTTTCTTGATCGTTTATTGATCGTTCATGCGCCGCCGCCGGCGGTCATGATGTTCTGCGCGATCTTCTGCAACTGGTCCCGCAGTTGATCCAATTCCTGTTTGGCCTTGTCCAATGCGGCTTTCGTCTCCGGCCACGTCTGATCACGGAACTGCTGGGCCAGCGGCCCGTCCCACACATCGGGGTTGGAGAGCATCTTGCCCTGCGCGTCGAGCTGGGCGATCTGATCGGTGAGGCCGCCGTTCACGATCGCCTGCACCTGCTGGATGGACGTCTTCGCCTGGTCCGTCGAGAGTACGCGTCCCGCCATCTGTCCACTCCCTTTCTCCGGACTGCCATTGTCAGCACGGTGGCCCTATCATCGCAATCATTGCCGGATCCGAGGGGATGGCGATGGTCGATCTACGGGGGATAACCGAGGACGTTCCTTTCGATCATGCGGCGGCGACTCGGCTCGCCGCCCAGCTGCGCGCCTCCGCCGACGAATGCGAGGGCCAGATCCCGCGCCGCAGCACGGTCGCGGGCATCGCCGCCGAACAGTGGCGCGGCGTCTACGCCGGACAGTTCACCGGACGGATGGACATCTGCTACGCCGACGCCCGCCGCCTGGCGACGGCGATGCGCCAGGCGGCGAACCAGGTCGACGAACTGAGCCGGCTGGCCGCCGAGGAGCAACAGCGCCGGGAACAGGCCCGCGAATGGCAGCGCCGGCAGGAGGACGAGGGCCTGCTGGACCAGATCGGCGACTTCTTCTTCGGCGAGGACGACCTGCCACCGGTCCCGGACCCGATCACCCCGCCGGTCTACACCGCCGACGTGACCACCGTCGGCAGCCGGGAGTGACATGCCGACCAGCGCCGCGCGGCCGGACGACCTGGACGCTTTCGTGCGGGGCAGCCGGGCCGCGGACGAGGAGTTGCGGGTTCGGGTGTCGCGGCTGCGGGAGGCGTACGCGCAGTTCCAGGACGGCAACCGGTGGGGGCGTTTCGAGGCGTCGTCGCTGATCGGCGCCTTCGGCCAGTATGTGGATCTGAACGAGGCCGACGCGCGGTGGGTGGCGGAGATCGCCCGGGCGTTCCGGGCCGCGGGTGGGGATGGTGATCTGTCGCGGTTGCCGGATGCGGCGCTCGCGGCGAGTCTGCGGTTGGCAGGGTTGGGCGACGCGCGGGCGGCGGTGACATTCGACGACCCGATCGGGTACGGGTTCCCGCCGACCAGTGGCTTCGCGAACGATCCGGTGAACACCGCGTCCGGCAATCTCGTCACACTGTTCCGGGTCACGCCGGGGTTCACGATCGTCCACAACAGCCGCTCGGGCCGGACGGGGGCGTTCGGGCCGGGCTGGTCGTCGTGGGCGGACGCCCGGTTGTTCGCGGACGCGGCCGGGGCGAGTTTCGTCGGCCCGGACGGCCGGCGGGCGGTGTTCCCGCGCCACGGTGCGGGGTACGGCCGGGTCGCCGGGCTGGCAGCCGTGGTGCGGCCGAGCGGTGACGGCCTGGAGATGCTCGGAAACGACGGCCGGAGCTGGGTGTTCGACGCGGCGGGCCGGCCGGTGTCGGTGGAACGGACCCGGTTTGAGTACGACGCCGAGGGGCGTCTGGCGCGGGTGGGGGAGACCCGGCTGGCGTGGTCCGGCGAGCGGGTTACGTCGGTGGGGGAGGTGTCGTTCGGCTACGCGGACGGGGTGCTGGTCGCGGCGGGGGACACCCGCTATGAGGTCTCGGCGAGCGGGCGGGTGCTCGCCGTGGTGGACGCCGACGGTGTCGCCGCGGTTCGGAACACCTATGACGACGAGGGGCGGGTGATCACACAGACCGGAAACTTCGGAAATGTCAGTAGTTTCGCCTATCTCCCTGGCCGAGTCACCGTGGTCGGGGAGACCGACACCTATGTCCACGATCAGCAGGGCCGGTTGCTGGCGGTCACCGACGGGCACGGGCGGACGCTGCGCCGTACCTACGACGAGTGGGGCAATCCGGTCACGGTCACCGACCGCAACGGCCACACGGTGACGATGCGCTGGGACGAGCACGGCCGGCTGCTCGAACGTGAC
>NZ_JZKF01000171.1 GCF_000962825.1 Actinoplanes rectilineatus | reverse complement strand
GGTGGGGGCGGGAGTGGACTTTGGGCGTACCGTCGAGAAGACTTAGTGATCTTGGAAGTGAGAGACGAACGTGCATATTGCTGAAGCGGGTCTGCTGCTGGTGGCCGGGCTGGGGGCGGGAGCCGTCAACGCGATCGCCGGGGGCGGTTCGCTGATCACGTTTCCGAGCATGCTGGCGATCGGGATGCCTCCGGTCGCGGCCAACGTGAGCAACGCGCTGTCGGTGGCGCCCGGGTACGCCTCGAGTGTCCTCGCCAGCCGGGCCGACCTCGGTGGACAGCGGCAGCGGATCCTGCGGGTGCTGCCTACGGCGCTGATCGGCGCGCTCTGCGGATGTGTGCTGCTGCTGAACACGCCGCGGCGCGTGTTCGACCTGGTGGTGCCGTTCCTCGTGATCGGGGCGGCGCTGACGCTCGCCTTCCAGCAGAAGCTTCGCGGGCTCGTCGGCCATCCCGCCGAGGTGTCCGCCAGACGCGCGACGCTGATGCTGCACGGGGCGGTGTTCCTGTGCGCGCTCTACGGCGGATACTTCAACGCGGCCCTCGGTGTCCTGCTCGTCGCCGGGCTCGCCCTCGTGCTGGACGAGACGCTGGCCCGGGTGAGCGCGCTGAAGAACCTGCTCTCCGCACTGATCGGGCTCGTCACGATCGGGGTCTACAGCATCTTCGGCCCGGTGAACTGGGCGGCCGTCGCGGTGATCGCCCCCGCCACGGTGGTCGGCGGTTACCTGGGCGCGCGGGTGGCCCGGAGGCTTCCGGCAAACGTGCTGCGCTCGATCATCGTGGTGTTCGGTGTGGCGGTCGGCGTGTACCTGCTCATCCGCGCCCTCTGAAACACGGGCAGCGCGGCGGTGTGACGCGTGCCATACTGCCGCGCATGATGCAGTGGGTCCTCAGTCTCCTCCTGGCCGGCGGTCCGATCCTGGCAGCACCGCCGGACACCGTGGACCTGCGTGTCACCATCGGCGGCTCCGCGGAGGTCGTCGCCGGAGAGATCTTCGACATCACCGTGAACGCGGAGATCCCCGGGCCGCCGGCCGCCACCGGCATCACCATGACGGTCACCTTGCCGGAGGGCGCCACCTACGAGGGCCCGGGCGGTGGCTCCGGTCCCTGCGAGGGCGAGATCGGCAGCCGGGTGATCGTCTGTATCCCCGACCCCGGCTCGCCCGCCGAGGGCGGCCGGACCTGGGAGCTCACCGCCCGCGCCGCGGCGTCCCTGCCCGTCGGCACCGCCCTGAACACCACAGTGGTGGCGGCCTCGGACAGCACGGAGAGCAACCCGGCCGACAACACCGGCACGCTCGTCACCACTGTCGTCGCGCGGCCCGGCACCCACTTCACGGTCACCGGGCCGTCCGAGCCGGTCGTGCCCGGTGAGGCGTACCGGGTGACCGTCGGTGTGCACTACGCGCAGGGCCCGCCGATCCCGGAACTGCACATGTTCGCGTCCTTCGACGACTGGTATGTGGACGCCCGGATCGTGAACCTGCCCGAGGTCCGCTGCTCCGCGGACCCCGGTTCGGTGCTGTGCGAGACCGGGCTGCGGCTGGTCGCCGGTCAGGACATCACCCTGGTGTACGAGTTCCGCACCAGCACCGACCCGGCCGACTACCGGGAACGCACGTTCACGCAGACGTTCAAGAGTTACAACTTCAGCGACGACTACGCGGTGTCGGCGAGCACGCTGATCCGGTTCGCGGCACCGCCCTCCGCGTCGCCGTCCGCGTCGCCGGCCGTCTCGCCGTCCGCCTCGTCGTCTGCTTCCGCCTCGCCATCGGTGTCCGCCTCCCCGGGCGGCGGCGGGCTGCCGATCACCGGTTCGCCGACCGGGGTGATCGTGCTGGCCGGCGCGCTGCTCGTGGCCGCCGGCGGAGGACTCGTCCTGCTGAGCCGCCGCCGCACTCGGCCCTGAGCCCCGATGGAAGCGGATCCCACACTCACCCGCATCGGCGAAGCCGTGGCACTCCACCACGGTCAAGGACGACGGGACGACGCCCGGCAGCTGTTCACGCAGATCTGGACGGAGATCGGCGGTGACCGCGGCGACCCCCTGCACGTCTGCGTCCTGGCGCACGCGATGGCTGACGTGCAGGACGGCGTACACGATGAGCTCCTCTGGGATCTTCGCGCGCTGACCGCCGCGGGCGCGCTCACCGAGGACGACGTGGCGCGGGCCGGGGTGCCGCTGACCGTGGCCGGTCTGTACCCGTCGCTGCACCTGAACCTGGCCGACTGCTACCGCAGGTTGGGCGACCTCACGACCGCCCGGGAACATCTCGCATCGGCCCGGGACGGCATCGGCGCGCTTGGCGACGACGACTACGGTCGACTGATCCGAACCGGCCTGGAGCGGATGACGGAGCAGCTGGCCCCTCGGAGCTTCCATGATCGACACGATCGGTGACGTAGTCCTCCTCACCGTGCTCGCGTCCCCGGCCGCCGCGCTGGCGGTGTGGCTTCTCGCCCGCCGCCGGGGCACGTGGCGGACGTCCCTCGCCGAGGTGGCCATGGTCTACGGCACGGTCCCCTGGGTGTGGATGATCCTGCTGCCGAACGGCGCCGCCACCACCGACCGCGATCCCCGCGTCAACCTGGTCCCGTTACGCGACCTGGCCGACGTGCTCGCGGCCGGCCCGCTGACCGCAACGGTCCAGATCGTCGCGAACCTGCTGGTGTTCGCGTCGCTCGGCTTCTTCGCCCCGGTACGGTTCGCGGCGCTGGCGTCGGCGTGGCGGATGCTGGCGCTGGGCGCGGGCCTGTCGATCCTGGTCGAGACCCTGCAGTTCACCCTGCGCCTGGACCGCGTCTCATCGGTCGACGACGTGCTGCTCAACGCCGCGGGCGCCGGCCTGGCCGCCCTGGCGTCCCGCCGCTGGTGGTCGTCGCCTGTGGCGGTCACGTCACGTCCGGCCGCCTTCGCCACGCTGGAGGATGCCGCCGCGTGAGCACTGACATCTACGGGGCGATCGAGGTACGCGACCTGCGCAGTGTCCGGATCGGCTCCGCCGACCTGGAGGACGTGCCGTGGTTCCGCGGCATGGACCTCTTTCCACTGCTCGCCGGCAACGACTACGCCGTGTTCGGATCACTGTTCGGGGTCCGCAACGTGCACGGCTGGACGCCGGTCGCCGAGGGCCGCGGGCTCCCGGACGACGTGTCGGACGAGATGCGGTCGGAATACTCGAGAGCGTGTGAGTTCCTACTGTTCCAGCAAAAGGGTGACAGGCGTGCGGCGTGGGAGAAGGTCACCGGCCATTTACGCAACAACCCTGGGTGCGTGGCGGCACGCACGTTGAGTTATCCGCTGGCGTTGAGTCTGGCCAGGGACACCTACACCCACACCCACGCTCACCCAACAGATCTGCTCGAGCACCACACCTCCGATGCCCTGCTGAGACATCTGCTGACCCGGCTAATGGCGATTTCCTACCCCGACGCCGACGAGCATGCCCACGCGGTTCGCTGGTTGTCATGGATCGCCAAGAAGTTAGACGGCCTGCGAGACATTCGCTTGTGGGACATTCCCGGCTGGATGATCGAAGACGAGAAGAACCTTGGCAACAGAATCTTGATCGCGGTCGGGATCGAGGTCGGGGTCACCTCCGGACTTAATGTCGGATCCTTAATACTCCAGCAGGAGATCCGTTTTGAGCTGCTGTGACGGTGCGGGTTTGTCCGTGGACAGCAAGCAGCCACCGCTGAGTCTCGGTGGTTGTGTGGACCCCGAAATCGGCGGTGGCTGCCGCCTACAGCGTAGACGCTCAGCGATGGTCTGAGCTGTTCGACGAGTTGATGAACCCGATCGAGGCACGTTTCTCACGGCCGGAGCCGCGCAGCCGGGTCCGGGGCTTCCTGCAAGGGCTCCTGGCCCCGTTGCCGGCGAAGAACTGCTGGACGATCGCGGAGCACGCCGGTGATGAGGGGCCGGGTGGGATGCAGGACCTGATCGGCCGGGCGGCCTGGGACGACTCTCTGGTACGTGCTGATGTCCGTGACTTCGTCGCTCGCAGGCTCGGGCATCCGGACGCGGTCCTGGTCATCGACGAGACCGGCGATCTGAAGAAGGGCCGGCACACCGTCGGTGTCCAGCGGCAGTACTCCGGCACCGCCGGGAAGATCGAGATCTGTCAGCTGTCGGTGCACCTGTCCTACGCTTCCCCGCACGGGCATACCCTGCTCGACACCGCTCTCTACCTGCCGAAATCCTGGACCGGTGATCCTGAAAGGCTGGCCGGGGCCGGTGTTCCCGACGACGTCCGGTTCGCCACCAAACCGCAGCTGGCCCGCCGGCTGATCGAGACCGCACTGGCCGGCGGCCTGCCCTGCCGATGGGTCGCCGGCGACGAGGCGTACGGCGGCGACCCGGCACTGGCCACCGCACTACGCGGCCACCGCCTCGGTCACGTCCTGGCTGTCGCCTGCTCGCATCGCATGCCCACCGGTATCGGTACTCAACGCGCTGACCAGATCGCCGCCGGCCTGCCCGCCCATGCCTGGCAACGGCTGTCAGCCGGCGAAGGCGCCAAAGGCCACCGCTACTACGACTGGGCGTTCATCGCCCTGCCCCTGGCCGCCGACCAGCACGCCGGGCACCACCGGCTGCTGATCCGCCGCAACCGCAGCACCGGTGAACTCGCGTTCTACCGCTGCTGGTCACCCGAACCCGTCGCGCTACGCCATCTGGTCACGGTCGCCGGACAGCGGTGGACCATCGAAGAATCGTTCTAGGCCACGAAGACCGAACTCGGCCTCGACCAGCATCAACACCGCCGCTGGACGGCCTGGCACCGCTGGACGACCCTGGTCATCGCCGCGCACGCCTTCCTCGCCGCCGCGAGCACCCTCTGCACCGCCAACGCCGAAGGCCTGATCCCGATCACCGTCAACGAACTCCGCAGCCTCTTCCACGACCTGATCATCAAACCCGCAGCGAACATCACCGCAGTGATCACATGGTCCATCTTCCGACGCCGCCACCAAAACGCTGCCAGGACCAGCCACTACGAACGACAAGCCCTCACCGAACCCTGAAACGGATCTCCTGCTGGAGTATTAATCGCATTACTCTTCGGAATCCGACTCGGGGTCGTGGCTGGACTCGTCTCCGGGCTCGTATTCGGGGTCGGGATCGGATTCCTGGTCGCGACTAGGGCCGGGTTTGGAGATAATCGAAATCCTGTTTTCGAAGTCAGGTTTGGGCTAACGGTCGCGGCCGGGTTCAGGCACGAGCGTGGTCCGGTAGCGTTCTCCGTCCATCGACCTACCCGCCCACAACTAAAACGCTCGGCAATCGAAGGGCTCGCAATCGGGATAGGGATCGGCGCCATTGCCGGGCTTATCGCCGGATTTCGGGTTGGAATCGCGGTCGGAATATCGACTGGCATGATGACCGGATTCACGGAAGCGCTGATTCACCTGATCGATAATTCGGCCACGCCCCTGCCCGCAGCAAAGGCCGTCAGCCCCCTGGACCTCCACAGACAGGATTTCCGGCGCACAATTATATGCGGACTCGTGTCCGGGGTCGGATGCTGGACATTAGTCGGGCTCGTAGTCGGATTCGTGGGCGGGCCTGTTATTGGCCTCGTGTTCGGGTTTGTTGCCGGACTCCTCTTCGGGCATGCATTCGGGCTCGGTGAGGTGATCTCAGCGAGAAGGGGCGTCTGATTCTGTACGACACGGGCAAATGCCTGCGGATCGGACGGTGCTGGATATAGGCGTGGAGCCATCGATA
>NZ_JZKF01000170.1 GCF_000962825.1 Actinoplanes rectilineatus | reverse complement strand
ACCTCACTGTTCGAACCCACCGGTGGTGGTCTCCTCGCTCGCCCTCAACTCAACGTTTCAAGAGTAGATCTTGCCTCTCATGATCTTGGCACAGAGGGCGGCGCACAGAGCCAGTAGAACCCTTCTGGTCGACGTGAAGACGGCGAGGGTTGGTACGCCCCGCGCGGCCTGATCGGCGTTCCGGGCGAGGCTTTCCTGCCGGGGGCATGGGATGCGACGAAGCTGTCATCGTCATTGCGATGGCTCAGCGTTCTTGCCGGCGCCGCAGCACGCGGGCCCTGCCTTGGTAGGTGTCGTCGCTGTGCCCGAGGCCGGGCCCTCACCAGCCGGACGGACGCGTATGGGCGGCCCCTCTGCGGTGGAGCATGAGGGATCTCGCCGTCCCGATCGCCCACGTGGGTTCATCCTGGCCGTGGTCAACTGTCCGTTGACCAGATCGACGTCTGTGACCGCATCGCGCAGATGCTGGATATCACCCGGGAGGATGTCTGCCTTGCCGGACTCGCTTCGCCGGCCGCTATTCCGCGCTGCTGATGGCTACCCTGCGGTCAGTAAAGCGTTGATCCGATGCCTGGCCGAACAGGCAGCCCGCCACGAGTCGTTGTGGGCGGCCTGCTGCCGTGAGCTGTTCACATTGCAGGCCGTCGGCTTTCACGTCGACGACGGAAGTGAGGCGTCATGGTCGAGCCCGTCGCTGATCGGTCCTCCGACCTGCGCGCGCAGTTGGCGGCCTTAGCGGCCGGCCGTAGCGACTGGCTCGACGCGGTCACTGTGGGATTGCGTGAGCGCGCATTTCTGACCGGGGCGTGGCTTTACGGCTCGCTAGCGTCCGAGTCCGATGACCCGTTCAGCGATGTTGACCTGGTCGTCGTGTTCGACGAGTCGATGCCGGGCGAGGTACTGCGGGATCCGGTGAACGGCTTGGGCCTGCCGGGACAGGTCTTGTTCACCCGGGGCAAACCTCGCAATGCGCCACTCGGCGGTGGCTACCGGGCGGTGTGCCTCGACCTGGACGGACTGCCACTGCTGGTCGACCTGTGCCTGTGGCCGACGGCGACCGCCACTGTCCCGGCCGGCAGCCGGGTGCTGCACGAGACCGGGACGCTGCCGCGCAGCGAGCTCGGGTTCATGGCGTTGATGGACCGGCACCGGACGACGGACAGCCGGGGCGCCGACCCGGACGCTGCGGAGAACATCCTGTTCCTGACCCAGCTGGCCGCGAAGTACCTGGCGCGGGGAGACCGGGAACGACAGGAGGCCATTCACGACCAGCTAGGCCTGCCACCGGATACGGCCGCGCCTGGCCTGGCCCGGATGCTGCGGGATCGCATCGACCTCGCCGGGCATCCGGAGCTGGCCCCGGCCGTGACCGCCGCCGGCCGGCTGATCGACCTCGCCGATGCGGTTGCTGCTGCGCGGCACCGCACCGCGTAAGGAGTTCTTCCGGCAGCAGTTCTGGATAAGAGGACAGCAGATGACCGATGTCGGCGAGGCGTCGATCTGGGACACCGCCGTCCGATGGCGGGCGTATCTGGATGAGCAGAACGGCTCCGCCACGCTGGAACTGACGATGCGGATCGCGAAGATCATGGAAGAGGCCGGCGAAGCCGTTCAGGCATGGGGCGGGGTTCTTGGTCAGAACCCGAGGAAAGGCGTCACCCATACGGTGGGCGATGTGGTCGGTGAACTCGCGGCGTGGCCTTCACCGCGCTGGTGGCCATCGCCAGCCTCGGCCAGGATCCCTGTGCCGTGATGACCGCGTGCGCGGTCAAAGCCCGAGACCGCCTCCCCGAGCGGCCGGCCGCGATCGGTGAGCCCAGCGACCGGTCGTCAGAGTTGCCAGCATGAAGGCCGAGAACACCGTCCAGCGGACGAGATATGGCTGCGGACGCACGCAGAACCGGCACTGCGCACCGCATCCCGGCGCCCGGCCGCACTGGCACGCGCAGGGGCATGCCGGCGGTGAGGACGGGCCGCGGTGACGCCGGACGACCTTGTTGCGGCGGCGATCCGCCAAGCCGAGGAGGGCATGGCACACGGTGAGATGCCCATCGGCGCCGTGGTGGAGATGGGCGGTGAGATCATCGCGAGTGCGTTTACTCAGGACCGGGCCCAGAACCGGCGGCTGATTCATGCCGACCTGCTCGCGATGGACCAGGCCGACCTGCTGCTGCGTGACCGGCCACGGTCGGCGCCGTGCGGTTGGCGGTCAACCTGGAGCCCTGCCTGATGTGCTTGGGCGCCGCGCCCGCCCCCCTGCCGTGCCCGGGATTTGGAGAACACCGTTATGAACCGTCCGCCGCGCTTCTACTGCGGAATCGACTGGGCCGACCACCTCAACGACGTCGCCATCGTCGACATCCGGACCGGTGCCATCACGCATCTGCGCATCCCGGCCACACCCGACGGCGTCCGCAGTTGGAAATGCCGTCAGTCAAGCCTTCTTCTCATCCATCAGATGGTCATTGAAGAAGTATCCAACTATGTTTGCCATCCTCCCACACGACTTATCAAGATAGGCCAATAAAAACCCGAGCCCGAAGGCCAGTGCTTGACGTGGAGCATGTCCCGCACGTGCCGAGCTTTCATTTACTGGATATACCTCGCCAGTCACTCGGACATGATGGGGTTGATAATTTGAGCTTCCGGAATCCGCGGTCGCAACCAGGGTTCCGTCGAGCGAAAGAATCATGTCCAGTTCAAGTGGGACCTTGTCCTCAATATCCGTACTTTTCACAAGCTCTTTGAACCGTTCACTCGGTGCATCAATGAGCCAAGGATCGCCGATGATTCCAAATATCCCGAACAATGGGTTTGACCGGTACGGACTGGTCAACGCGGCGCCAATGGTGACACCGCCTGGCAGATAGCCAGAATTGGAATACTTCTCTACTCCAACCCTGTCTCGGATCTTCTGAAGGTGCAGGGCTGCCTCCGTCAGTGCCTTCTCCGTCAGAGTGCGCTTCACTTCGATGATGGCGACGACCGCTTCAATAGGAACGATCTCGACTCCCTGGCTGTCATCAACCGTCCACAGCGAGTGCGGCACAAGGGTGTCGACGATGATTACGTCCACCTGCGGCGAGACGGAAGGCTCCTCCGCTGCGTTACTGGCAGAAACGATATACCCGTGTGTCACGCGAAAGCGGGCCGGTACAACGCGGCGCAACAACTCTCTTACTTCGGACTCTACGCTATCGCCGGAGCTCTTAATCCCATGAAGGTACTGATGGATCACTAGCGTCTTCGTCACGATGAAATCTAGGTACTTTAGGTTGACGTCGAACAGGTCCCGATATGAGATTGCCATAACAGGCATGCCTCCGAAAATCGGCCGTAGGAAGTTTGGGCTCCAGGCCAGCGATGTCCGAAAATCCCGTCTTTCCTTGGACGACCGGCCAAGGCGTCTGGTCGAGCCCAATTCATCTTGCCTAAGCTGGGTCGACGGTCAACTAGATTCCCTCTTCTGGGGTCCGCCGAATAGGTAGGGGCTACACTTTCATGCCGCTGATCGCGCTTCCGCGCGGGCGGGGTGACCAGGCTGGCGGCCAGTACGCTTCATCGGTGCCGGATGACGAACTCACGATCAAACTCACCAGAGACCAGGCCTTCGTGCTCTCCGACTGGCTTGACCAAATGATGGGCACCGCGGCGTTCGACAACCTCGTCAACGAGGAGCGCGCGGCCTGGTCGCCGCTATACGCGATCGCTGGCACGCTGGATAAGTCGCTTGCCGAGATCTTCATGCCGGACTATCCCGGGCGCCTTCATAACGCCCGCCAACGGCTGCTGGACAGCCTCGGCGATATCGACGGGCCGCCTACCGAGCAGTGACAGGCGGCCTGCGTCCAAGGCATCCTCGTCTGCCGCTGATAGAGGTCTCGGGCGGGCAGCCGTCCAGGATTGCGTTTTGCCATGCCGATGAGAGTGCGCGCCGATCGTCCGATGATCGTTTTCTGTGTGATATCAAGCGCCGATAATCCGATCTCAGGTTTTCCCGCTTGGCGGCTCTTCCCTCTTTTTCCCCGTCGCTCGTTGGCGAAGTATCCGAAATTCGTGTGCCTGAGCAAAAAGTCCACCAAGAAGGCTGACTACGGTAATTATTACGCTCGCGACGCCTGCCACCTTGTCGACAGAGTCAAGGCCTCTAGCGAGCAGCGTCGCCGTAATTGTGCCCAGGCCGGCGACGAAGGTTGCTAGGGCTGTCCAGATCCCTGACGTTTTATTGGTCATGCTGCCACCTCCTCACGGCTCTGACCGCTTGACGGCCTGACGGGCAACGTACGCTGAGACTAAGCAGGTTACTGGAGATACGACTGCTATCCAGAAGGCAGTATCTTTCACCTCGCTCAAATCTCCGCCGGCAATGCCATCACCCGCCACAATTGCAGCGAGTCCTAAAGAATCCTTAGCCCAGAAATATGCAACGAATGAAAACAGTCCGAAGGCTAGGCAGAGCCCAAGCCACTTGAGGTGAGTGATCTGTGGATTCGGCGCGAAGAGCCTATCGCAGATTAAATCTCCGGCGGCAGCTGCTGACAGCCCGAACGAGGCGGCAAATAGGTCCCCTCCACCGAAAACCGTAATAGCATTAAAGGATCCAGGTCCGATAGCCGCTGCCATTATGTCTGCAGCGAGAGTGAAGATCACAATGGCGGCCGAGAAGAGCCACCACTTGGCAAGCTTCAGCTCAAGCCGAGTCGGTGGACTAACCGTCAACGAAATTCCCTCCCGGGTTAACTTTGGTGCTGCATCGATACTACGGGAAGACGGTGAGCGCGTCGGCGGACGCAGCGTGACTCTCTATCAAGATCAAATCAGGCCGAGTTTGCGAAACTTACTCTCATGCCGCGATCCGGTCACCCCGCTCGTGGGCCCAGGCGTAGAGAACGGCGCGCTCCGCCCTGGCGAACGACCGGCAGTTCGGTCTGACTGGCCGACGTGGGTAGGTGTGCTTCGACCGGTTCGAGGCTTGCGTTCAGCCGGGCGAACGGGAGACTCCATCACGCCGGATTCGGTAGTTTCACCTCATGCAGCCGAAGGTCCGTCACGCGTTTGTGACCGGAACTGCTCTCGGGCTCGTTGCCGCAACCGCCTTCGCGGCTGTTGTCTGGCATTACCGTGACTCCCGACCCGGTCCGGCCTCGTCAAGCGTCCAGTCGGCGTCGGCTGGCCCGACCTCATCGGCAGGCCCCACCTGGTCGGACAGCGGTACAACGAATCTGATCCTGTCCGGTCAGGGCCCGGCATTTCCTCAGACGTTGGTGGGCTGGGAGCTTCAACACGAGTGGACCGAGACCACACGTGCCTTTACCGGTCAGTGGAGCTCGGTGTGTGGAAGTGATGCCTGTACGAATCCCTATCCGGCGACCATGAACGGCTGTAGCAACCAGCGCTTCCTCGTTCGCTGGCGTTCTCTCAATGACCCTGTCCTCTTTGCCTACGGCGAGGTCACAGGCTCTGTCGACACCGTTGTCGAGGACCGGTTGAACGAAGCGGCGCAAAAGGGCTGGGCCGAACTTGCCGGCTGTTCATGGCCGCTGTGGCAGTACCCGCCCGGACACCCGAGCACACTCGGCGACGTCGTCGTCGGCGTGCAGCACTGGGCCCCCATTCCCTAGACGACGGTTCTGTTGCAGAACCCACAGCACTCGAGCGGTTCTGCAGGTCAACCCGGCAGGTTCACCAAATCGGTTCCGACTCTGCCCGGCAAACTCATCTGCCGCCGGTCGTGCTCGGTGCTCAGTGTGGTCGTCACGGTCCGTAGGCACCATACGCGGCGGGCATGCGCTCATACCGAGTTGAGTGCACTCGACCATGGACATCGTATCGCGGAAGTTAATCCTCGTCCTCGCCACCCACCGAGCCGAAATCACCAGCTGGCTCGCGTTGGACATCGATTAGAAGATCCTGCAACACCGAGACAAGCGGATAGGGTCGGTGCTCGGCAGCAAGACAAAGAGTAAGCGCCGTTACCGGGCCCAAATTCATGGTGGCTTTTTTCTGGTCATCTGGGTGCCCGGGAATTAACGGTGCCTCCAGGTTCCCATCGTGGGCGGACAGCACGATTTCAGCAACATGGGGAACAGTTGCTCCGCTGGCAATCCAGCTGTCTGCGAGAAGCCTCGGTGATTCGCCGGTTGCCCGCTGCCATAGCTGCATCGCTTTGACGCAGAATACGATCGAGGTAAGCATTGTCTCGAACGGATCATCTTGACACCGCTGAGTCAGCCAGCTCACTCGTTGCTCGAAGGCCGTTTTGTCACCGAGTATGAAAGCGGCTAATGCGGACGAAAAGGCAGTGAGGTGATCTCAGCGAGAAGGGGCGTCTGATTCTGTACGACACGGGCAAATGCCTGCGGATCGGACGGTGCTGGATATAGGCGTGGAGCCATCGAT
>NZ_JZKF01000017.1 GCF_000962825.1 Actinoplanes rectilineatus | reverse complement strand
TTGGCACTGGCTTATCAAGCACCCTGTTGAGTTCTCAAAGAACAACCGCACACCATCTCACGACCCGCTTCCGCGGCCCGTTGCCCGGGGCACTCGCTCAACTTTACTAGGTCTTCTTGGCGTTGTCAACCGGTTTCTCCCGGTTGCTGCCGATCTAACCTAGTTCGCCCCACCGATCAGAGCCCATGGCTATGCCCTGGTCTCAAGATCAGAAGTTTTAGCAGGACGGCCGGTCCGAAGCCCTCCACTGAAGTGGAATTCTTCGTTTTGCCTCGCCCGTTTCCCTGCTGGCTCGCAAAACATTACCCGCAGGTCTCCCGCTGCTCCAAATCGGGTACCAGTGTTGCGCATAACCCCTGCTCAACGCCGGGAAAAGCCAGAATCAGGGTCGGCGCACCTCGACGGCTCCGTCGCGAACCCGTACCGGCAGAACGGGTTGCGCATTCCCGGCCGGCCCGTGCACTACCGCCCCGTCGGCCAGCCTGAACGTGCTTCCGTGCCACGGGCACACCACGCAGGCGTCCGCGCCGGTCCCCTCGATCTCGCCCTCACCGAGCGGACCGGCCTCGTGGGAGCAGCGCTCGATCAGCGCGGTGACCTGATCGCCGCGCCGGTGAAGCAGGACCGGGACACCACCCGCCTTCCGGACCGCGGTCTTCCCGTCCGGTAGCGAGGCCAGCGAGGAGACCACGGTCCACGACTCCGGGACGAGGGCTACCTCCGGCGCCGCGTGGCTGATGCCGGCGCCTTGCGCGTACGAGAGATGGCCTCCGAGATAGGCGCCCGCTCCCGCAACCGAAAGTCCGGCGTAAGCCAGTGCCCGGCCCCGACCGGCATGGCCGGTGAGCCGTGCGATCAGCGAGCTCACGTAGAGACCGGTGGCGACCGCGTTGGTCGCCGCGTGCACCAGGCCGACCCGGCGCCGGTCCCGGGTCGTCTCGGACCAGTCGACCCAGCCGGCGATCGCGGCCGGCACGACTCCGGCGGTGCCGACCGCGATCAGCGTGGTGGCGGACCGGCGCCCACCCGGCACCAGGTCGAGGATCGCCGCGGAGAGGAACGCCCCGACGGGAACCTGGACCAGGACCGGGTGCAGCGGGTGCCCCCACGGGCTGCCATGCAGGAGGTCGCGCAGTCGGCGTGGCCGGACCGCCGCCGTGACCACGGACTGGATTCTGTCGCCGGCGCCGTCGAGGGCGTCAGCCTGTTCGAGTCTGGTGATCGCCTGGCGCAACATGTCAGACGGGTGCCCGGGAGACGGCGACCGAAACGTCTAGGCGAGTGCCTTCAGGGCATCGCCGATCCCGCGGTGGAAGGTCGGGTAGGCCCAGATCTGACTGGCAAGCGTGCTCAGCGGCACCTCGGCGTGCACCGCCACCGCCAGCGCGCCGATCATCTCGCCACCGGACGGCCCCGCGGTGCTGGCGCCGACCAGGACTCCCCGCCCGGCGTCCGCGATCACCTTGATGAAGCCCTCGTTGCCGGGTCCGTGGATGAAACCCCGGGAGGTGTACGAGAGCGGCACATGTCCCACCCGCACGTCGAGGCCGGCGTCGCGGGCCTGCTTCTCGGTCAGTCCCACCGCACCGATCTCCGGGTCGAGGAACGTGACGCGGGGCAGTGCCCGGTAGTCGGCGCCCGGCCCGCCCTGTCCGAGAATGTCGCGGACCGCGATGTCGGCCTCGTACATCGCCATGTGGGTGAAGGCACCGTGGCCGGTCACGTCGCCGACCGCCCAGATCCCGTCGGCGGCGCGCATCCGGTCGTCGGTGCCGAGGAACCGGGCCTGCGGGTCGAGCCCCACGGTCTCGAGTCCGAGGTCGGTGAGGCGTGCGCTGCGACCGGTCGCGATCAGCAGTCGTTCGCCGGTGACGGTGCTGCCGTCGGTGAGGGTGACGGTGAAGCCGCCGTCGTGGTCGACGCGTTCGGCGTGCACCCCGAGCCGGACGGTGACGCCGTCGGCGGCGAGCACCTCGGCCGCCACCGCCGACGATTCGGGTTCCTCGGCGGCGAGCACCCGCGGCGAGCCCTCGATGATCGTGACCTGGACGCCGAAACGGGCGAAGGCCTGGGCGAACTCGCAGCCGATCGCGCCGCCGCCGAGGATCAGCAGCGATGCGGGGAGGGTGGTGACCTCGACGGCTTCCCGGTTGGTCCAGTACGGGGTGCCGGCGAGACCGTCGATCGGCGGGATGACGGCGGCGGTGCCGGTCGCGATGACGAGACCGCGGCCGGCCGCGTACACCTGCTCACCGACCTTGACGCGGCCGGGACCGACGATCGTGGCCCGGCCTCGCACGAAGGTCCCGCCCTTGCCGGTGAACCGGTCGACGGCGACCTTGTCGTTCCAGTCGTCGGTGGCCTCGTCGCGGATGCGTTTGGCGACCGGTGCCCAGTCCGGTGTGACGGTCGAGGTGCCGGCGAGCTGCGGGATGCGGCGAGCCTCGGCGAGGGCCGACCCGGCACGGACCATGATCTTGGTGGGGATGCATCCCCAGTAGGGGCATTCGCCGCCGACCAGGTTGTGTTCGACGCCGACCACGCTCAGGCCGGCCGCGGCGAGCCGGCCGCCGACCTCCTCGCCGCCGACTCCGAGACCGACGACCACGACGTCCACTTGCTGAACTGCTTCGACCGATTCACCCATGGGGCACAGCTAAGCAAAGAAAGAACGGCAGCGGAGCCCACCGGTTGACGTTTTGACGGACGCAACGCCGGCGGGCCCCGCTCCCTTCCGCTCGAAAGCGGAATCTACGGCCGCAGCCACACGGCTTCGTCGCGATGCGACTCGAGTGGCGCGGGGTAGTCGAGGTCACGGCGTATCGAAGTGGGCAGGCGCCACGGCTGGTGCACGGCGGCGCCGTCGATTCCCTTGAGTTCGGGTACGTAGCGACGAACGTACACGCCTTCGGGGTCGAACCGTTGCGCTTGACGGATCGGGTTGAAGCGTCGGTAGGGACGGGTGTCGTTGCCGGTCCCGGCCACCCACTGCCAGTTGCCGGAGTTGTTCGGGACGTCGCCGTCGAGCAGCCAGCGGAAGAACCACCGTTCGCCGAGGCGCCAGTCGATGCCCAGGTGCTTGGTGAGGAACGCCGCGGTGATCAGGCGGGCCCGGTTGTGCATCCAGCCCTCGGTGCGCAGCTGGCGCATCCCGGCGTCGACGACCGGGACCCCGGTGAGTCCGTCCTGCCAGTGCCGCAGGGCGTCCTCGTCGGTGCGCCAGCCGGTGTCCCGGGCGGCCTGGATCGGTTCGGTGGAGATCTTCGGGAAGATCGCGACGACCTGGTAATAGAAGTCGCGCCAGCAGAGCTGACGGACGAAGGCGTCGGCGTTGCGGGACCTGGCCGCCTCGGCGACGGCCAGGGGCGACAGGCAACCCCAGCGGAGGTACGGGCTGAGCCTGCTGGTCGCATCACCCGGCATGTCGTCGTGCGCTTCCGCGTACCCGTCGAGATGGCGCAACCATGTGCTCAGCCGCCGCCGAGCGACGGTCTCGCCTCCTTCGGCGGCATGGGGTGATTCGCCGTCCGGGACGGCCGGCAGACGTCCGACGCTGATCCCGCCGGGCAGAGTGACGGCGGCCGGTACTGCTGCCTCGGTCCGCCATGTCGCCTGTGACCAGGACCGGTGGTAGGGCGAGAACACCTTGTACGCCGCCCCGCCGCTGCCGGGCCGGACCGCGCCCGGTTCGACGATCGTCACGCCGGGGAACAGTTCGAGGGCGAGGCGGTGCCGTTCGCACTCCTCGGCGAGGCGGAGTTCCCGGCGGCGGGCGTAACGGCTGACGTCCGCGGCGAGGCCGACCCACGCGGCGTCGTGCTCCCGGGCCACCTTGATCGTCTCGGCGACCGGGTCGCCGGTGCGCAGGACCAGGTCGCCGCCGCGTTCACGCAGCTGTTCGCGCAGGTCGGCGAGGCTCTGGTGGAGGAACCGGGTGCGGTTCGGGGAGAGCGAGCCGAGCGTCGGGTCGAGCACGTAGAGCGGGATCACCCGGTCGGCGTTCGCGCACGCCGCGGCGAGGGCCGGGTTGTCGTGCACCCGCAGATCGCGGGTGAACAGGACGACCGCGGTCCGCATCAGGCCGCCAACTGGATCGGGGTGCCCGGGCGGGTCAGCAGGCTGCGGACGGCGACCGCGGCCCGGCGGTGGTTGGGCACGGTGGCGCGTCGGGTGAAGACGTCGTGGCCGGCCGCCTCGATCTCGTCGAGGATGCCGCCGTAGAGCTGGAAGGCGGTCCGCATGCAGGCCTGGGAGGCGGGTTCCAGCAGCGGGATGCCGGGGGCGGCGGCCGCGTAGTGCTCGCGGGCCAGCGCCACCTCGGCCTTGATCAGGTTGCGGATCGGCGGGGTGGTGACGCCGCGTTCCAGGTCCTCGCGGGTGACGCCGTGCGCGGCGAGATGCTCCTCGGGCAGGTAGATCCGGTCGCGTCGCAGGTCCTCGGCGACGTCCCGGATGAAGTTGGTGAGCTGGAACGCGAAGCCCAGCTGGCGGGCGGGTTCGCGGGCGGCGACCGGGTCGGAGGAGCCCAGGATCGGCAACATCATGGTGCCGATGACGGCGGCCGAGCCGTCCATGTAGTCGAGCAGGTCGTCGTAGGTGCGGTAGCCGGTGACGGTGATGTCCATGGCCATGCTGCGCAGGAACTTCTCGAAGTCCTCGAGGTCCAGGTCGAACACTGCGATGGTGTGCAGGACGGCGGGCAGCAGCTCGTCGTCGACGTCCTCGCCGCGCAGTCCGGCGAGGAACCGGTCGGACCAGGCGGTCAGCAGGGCGGCCCGCTCGGCGGGGGGCCGGGACTCGGTGCGGTCCACGATTTCGTCCGCATATCGGGTGAAACCGTACAGGGCATGCACGTGCCGCCGCTTCCACGCCGGTAGCAACCGGGTGGCCAGGTAGTACGTCCGCCCGTGCTCTCGGTGCAGCTCGCGGCAGCGTTCATAGGCCGCCGCCAAATCGGTTTCCATCCCGGGCCTCCCGGTTAAATCGACGCACGAATCGACGCAACTTCAACGAGTTAGGGTACGGTACCCAGCGTGGCCAATCACACCCTCGAGGGAAATCGCGTCGAAGCGATCCCCCGCCAGCCGGTCTCGCATCGAGCGCTGATCGGCGCCGTCGAGGGCACGCTCGCCGATTTCCTCGCCTCGCAGATCGCCGCCCTGGACGCCGTCGACCCCGAGCTGGGCGGCTTCGCCCGGACTGCCCGTGACCTGGTGATGGCCGGCGGCAAGCGACTCCGGCCGACCTTCGCGTACTGGGGGTGGCGTGGGATCACCGGCCCAGCCGAACCGGTCGAACCTGTACTACCCGCTCTCGGCGCTCTCGAACTCATGCACACGTTCGCGCTGGTCCACGACGACGTGATGGACGATTCGGCCACCCGCCGGGGACGGCCCACCGCGCACCGGCTCTTCGCCGCCCGCAACGGCACCAGGTTCGGGACGTCCGCGGCGATACTGGCCGGCGACCTCTGCCTGGTGTGGGCGGATCAACTGCTGGCGCGTACCCCGCTGACACCGCACGTGCTGATGGAGGCCCGCACCCGGTATGACCGGATGCGCATCGAAGCCGTCGCCGGGCAGTACCTCGACGTGCTCGGCGAGACCGACCCCGGCTCGTGGTCGGTGGAACGCGCACTGCTCGTCGCCCGGCACAAGACCGCCAGCTACACCGTGCAATGGCCGCTCGGCTTCGGCCTGGCGCTGGCCGGCGGCGACCCGCGCCTGGACGAGGCGTTCCAGATCTACGGCATCGCGGTCGGCGAGGCCTTCCAGCTGCGCGACGACCTGCTCGGTGTGTACGGCGACCCGGCGGTCACCGGCAAACCCGCCGACGACGACCTGCGCAGCGAGAAACCGACCACCCTGCGGATGCTGGCCCGGCGGATGGCCACCGACGCGCAGCGCGACGAACTCGACCGGGGTGCCGGCCCCTCCCGGCAGGCGCAGATCATCACCGCGACCGGCGCACGGGACCGCGTCGAGGAGATGATCCAGGAGCGGGTCGAGGAGGGTGTCGCGGCGATCCGGGCGGCGCCCATGCAGCCCGACGCGCGGGCCGCACTGCTCGAGCTGGCCGTCGCCGCCACGCACCGACCGGCATGATCCCTGTTCTTCCCCCTCTGTCTGGAGTCGTGACGTGCGAGTTGTGAACGGGCCCACCGAACGCGTCGTGGTGGTCGGCGCCGGCTTGGGCGGATTGGCGTGCGCCCTGCACCTGGCCGCGGCCGGGCGCCAGGTCACCGTCGTCGAACGGGAACCGGTGCCGGGCGGCCGGGCCGGGCGGCTGGCCCTCGGTGGATACGAGTTCGACACCGGGCCCACCGTGCTGACCATGCCGGAACTGATCGAGGAACCCCTGGCGGCGGTCGGCGAGAAGCTCTCGGACTGGCTGGAGCTGACCCCGCTCGACCCGGCGTACCGGGCGTTCTACCCGGACGGGTCGACGCTTGACGTGCGTACCGACACGACCCGGATGGCAGCCGAGATCGCCCGGGTCTGCGGGGCGCGCGAGGCCGACGGCTACCTGCGGTTCGTGGACTACACCCGGCGGCTGTGGCAGCTGGAACGGGACAACTTCATCGACCGGAACCTGGACTCCCCGATCGACCTGCTCAACCTCAACCTGCTGAAGCTGCTGGGAATGGGTGGGTTCCGGCGACTCCAGCCCAAGATCGATCAGTTCTTCAAGGACCCGCGGACCCGGCGGATCTTCTCGTTCCAGGCGATGTACGCGGGACTCGCCCCGCACGACGCGCTCGCCATCTACGCGGTGATCGCGTACCTCGACTCGGTCGCCGGGGTGTACTACCCCAAGGGCGGGATGCACGCGGTGCCGCGGGCGCTGGCCGGCGCCGCCGAGAAACACGGGGTCACCTTCCGGTACGACACGACCGTCGAGAAGGTCACCACGGCACACGGCAAAGCCACCGGAGTGCTCACCGCGGGCGGCGACCACATTCCGGCCGACGTGGTCGTACTCAATCCGGATCTGCCGATCGCCTACCGCGACCTGCTCCCGCCGCGGGCTTCGTCACGCCGGCTCCGCTACTCCCCGTCATGTGTGGTCCTGCACATCGGGTCACGGGCTTCGTTCAGCAAGACCGCACACCACAACATCCATTTCGGTACGTCGTGGAAGGGCACCTTCGACGAGGTGATCAACAAGGGTCTGCTGATGAGCGACCCGTCCCTGCTGGTCACCAACCCGACCCACACCGACCCGTCCGCGGCGCCCGACGGCCGGCAGAGCTACTACGTGCTCGCGCCCGCCCCCAACCTGGACAAGGCACCGTTCGACTGGCGTGGCGGACTCGGCGAGCGCTACGCCGACGAGATCCTGGGCGTGCTGGAACAGCGCGGATACATCGGCTTCCGGGACGGGGTGGAGGTGCGGCGGATCGTGACGCCGGCCGACTGGGCCGACGAGGGCATGGCCGCCGGCACCCCGTTCGCCGCCGCACACACCTTCGCGCAGACCGGGCCGTTCCGCCCGGCCAACCTGCACCCGACGCTACCCAACGTGGTCTTCACCGGCTCCGGGACGCAACCGGGAGTCGGCGTGCCGATGGTGCTGATCTCCGGGAAACTGGCCGCCGCCCGGGTCACCGGGAGCGCCTCGTGACCCACCGGGAGAACCTCCTGGTCGAACTCGTCGACCCGGACGGCACCGCCATCGGGTCGACGACCGTGCTCCGGGCACACGAGGCACCGGGCACGCTGCACCGGGCGTTCTCGGTGTTCCTGCGGGACCCGTCCGGCCGGGTGCTGCTGCAGCAGCGGTCGGCGGCGAAGACCCGGTTCCCGCTGCGCTGGGGCAACACGTGCTGCGGGCATCCGGCGCCCGGACAGTCGGTGGCCGCGGCGGCCGAGGTGCGGATCGGCGAGGAACTGGGCGTCACCGCCTCCGCTCTCTCCTCCACCCTCTCGGAGGTCGGCGTCCACTCGTACTTCGCCGAGGACCCGGTGACCGGGCGGGTGGAGCGGGAGTACGACCACGTGCTCGTGGCCGACGTGCCGGACGGGATGGAGTTCCGGCCCGACCCCGGCGAGGTGGCACGGCTGCTGTGGGTCGCGCCCGAGGACCTGCCGGGGCGTATCTCGGCGGATCCGTTGTCGTACGCGCCCTGGCTCGAAGGGGTCGTCTCGGTCTACTCCTCCGATTTCGCGGTTCACCCGCTTCCGGACTCCTCTCGTTCGGAGCGGTCGGGTGGGCGATGAGGGGCTGAGCCCCGGTGCCGCCGCGCGACGTCTGGGCGTCGCGGTCACCACCCTGCGCACCTGGCATCAGCGTTACGGGCTCGGACCCAGCCGGCACGAGCCGGGACATCATCGGCGTTACACGGTCGAGGACCTCGTCCGGCTGGAGGTGATGCAACGACTGACGGCTCAAGGGGTGGCACCGGCCGAGGCTGCGGCGTGGGCTCGGCGTACCCCGGAACCGGCTCCCGTCCCCGTTGCCGCCCCCGTTGCCGTCCCCGTTGCCGCCCCGGGTTCCTCCCGCTCGGGCGGTGGGCAGACCATCGCCCTCGGGCCGCACGCCGACCCCGCAGCACGGGGGCTCGGACGGTCCGCGATGCGGCTGGACGTGCCGTCGATGCGCTCCGTCCTGGAAGCCGCGATCGCCGGGCGTGGCGTGGTGCCGGCGTGGGAGCAGGTGATCATGCCGGTGCTGATCGGTGTCGGCGAACGGTACGAGGCGACCCGCCGCTTCATCGAGGTCGAACACCTGCTGTCCCGGACGGTCACCGAGGTCCTCGGCGCGGTGCCGCGGCCCTCCGGAACGCCGCGGATCCTCCTGTCCGCCGCCGACGAGGAACAGCACACGCTGCCGCTGGAGGCCCTGGACGCGGCGCTGGCCGAGAAGGGGGTGCCGGCCCGGATGCTGGGTGCGCGGATGCCGGTCCGGGCACTGGAGGATGCGGTGGCCCGGACCGGGCCGGCGGTCGTCGTGCTCTGGTCGCAGCTGCGCGGGACCGGCGACGTCGGCCAGCTCCAGCACCTGATGCGGCTGCCGCACCCGCCACTGGTCGTCGCGGCGGCCGGACCGGGCTGGCCGATGGACGCGCTGCCGGTCGGTGTGACCCCGCTCGGCAGCCTCACCGACGCGGTGAACCTGGCGGCCATCGCCGGAACCGTAGACGTTTGACCTGGTCACAGCGTTGCGAACGGAATCGGGGATACCGATTTGGCGGGCGGTCGGTGGATCACATATGCTTTGCAGGCCTCAACGGGGCGCGGTTGGGGCCAAGCGGCTGAGGTCGAAGCGGCTGAGGTCAAGGCCACCAAACGTTGCCGATCACGCATCCAGCGTGGTGTGCAATGATGGCGGAGTTGCCCTCATCGTCTAGTGGCCTAGGACGCCGCCCTTTCAAGGCGGTAGCACGGGTTCGAATCCCGTTGGGGGTACTGGTAAGTTAGTGATCGCAAGTCACTGACAGACCGGCACGGAATGACAGTTACATAGCAAGGTCCTGTGGAGCAGTTGGAGTGCTCGCCGCCCTGTCAAGGCGGAGGTCGCGGGTTCAAGTCCCGTCAGGACCGCAATGCACGTCGCGGCCAGGTAGCTCAGTTGGTACGAGCGTCCGACTGAAAATCGGAAGGTCGGCGGTTCGACCCCGCCCCTGGCCACTTTTACCGAACCAGGTAGACAAGCCCTCTTCTGCGAATTCGCGGTTGAGGGCTTCGTCATTTCCGGGACTCTTCAGTCGTTTCGGCGGTCGCTCGTGGCCCCACCACGGTCACTCCCTTTCACTGTCGGGGCTATCTTTCGCACCGCGTCCGGTTCCCTCCAGCAGCGTCCTTCGCCCACGAAGTCTGCCCATGTGCCACTCGACTTCGTCCGGAGCCAACCGACCGGATGACGGCATCGCCATTGGCACCCGGCGCGTGCCGCCTTTGATCTTCAGCTGCGGATCGAGGGCCGTCGGCTCCGCCACGGGTGTGGTGAGTTGGGGTGTGGTGAGTTGGGGTGCGCAGCGCGGCCGTAATCACCACACCCGCCACAGGTGTGGTGAGTTGGGGTGCGCAGCGCGGCCGTAATCACCACGCCCCGCCACGGGTGTGATGACTTCGGGTGCCCAGCACGGCCGTAATCACCACACCGCCACGGGTGTGGTGATTTCGGGCGTCCAGCGCGCCCGAAATCACCACGCAGACCTTGACCGCGAAACGTGTCTAGCTGGCCCGGTCAGCAGGTGGCAGGTGTGGTGGTGGCGATCGGTTGCTGATCTTGCCGTTCGACCTTCGGCGTCACTCTGGTCCGGGTCATCTGGTCGTCGGGGGTGGCTGTAGCCGGTGCCGGGCGCTTGCCGTGGCCGGGGTCGGAGGCGTGTGTGCCGGCGGTGGGCCCCTGCGAAGTCGATCACCTGGCCCCGCGCTACTGCTGCTTCAACGTCGGTGAGGCAGCAGTAGCGCGGGGCCAGGTGATCGACTTCGGGAGAGTGGACGCGTTGTCGGCTGAGGTGTCGTGGGCATGTGTGGTGAGAAGTCCGGGGTCGGGCGCTGTCATCCGCGTGAGCGGGCGCCGGCCGGTGTCGGGCGGGCCGTGAAGCACTGCAGCGCCTGATTTGCGGTAGAAGAGTGTGTCGATGCCGCAGGGGGGTGCGGGTCTGACGGCGCTGTGTACATCCGTGGCGGGTGTGGCAACACCCGCCGTGGATGTGGAGCCCGTTTCGGAACAGCTTCCGAAACGAGCGACCCCGACAAGAACGGCCCGGCAGAGGATGCCGGGCCGTTCCGAGGAACGAGGGGTCAGCCGCGCAGGGTGGCCAGGTCCGCGGCGTCCACCGCGTTCTTGCGGAGGTCCTCGCAGTTGACCGCGGTGCCCGCGGCCCGCACCAGGCACACGTCCGCCTGCGAGCCGCCGTCGAGGCGGTCGCGGGCGGTGGTGCTGCCGGTGTGGTTGCCGCTGCTGTCGAGGTCGCCGCCGATCAGGACATCCTCGCCGGCGTCGCCGTAGATTAGGTCGTCGCCGGCCTGACCGATGGCCCAGTCGGCGCCCGCGCCCGCGTAGAGCTTGTCGTTGCCCGCGCCGCCCTGGAGCTCGTCGTCGCCGGCTTCGCCCTTGAGGTTGTCGTTGCCGGCCTCGCCGAGGAGGAAGTCGTTGCCTGCGCCGCCGTAGACGACGTCGTTGCCCGCTCCGGCGTGGACCTCGTCCTTGCCGGCCTCGCCGTAGACGGTGTCGGTGCCCGCGCCAGCGTCGATCTTGTCGTCGCCCGCGCCACCCTTGATCAGGTCGTTGCCGGATCCGCCGAAGAGGGTGTCGTTGCCGCCGTTGCCCCAGATCTTGTCGTTGCCGGTGCCGCCCTGCAGCTGTTCGCCGGCCGAGCCACCGATCAGGACGTCGTTGCCGGAGCCGCCGTCGGCGAACAGGTAGACCCCGGTCTTGTTGGTGATCTTGTCATTCTTGTCGCCGAGGGCAGCGGTGATCTTCGTGGTCTTCTTCTTGGTGGTGCACTTGACCTTGGTCTTGTCGCCCTTGACCGCCTTGCAGCCCTTGCCCGCCGTGAGCGCGACCGTGTCGTTCAGCGTGACGGTGCGGCCGCTGATCGTGATGACCAGGTTGTTGCTCTTGCCCATCAGGGCGTTGAACTGGACCGTCGACGAACCGACGACCTTCGCCAGCCCACTGGTGTAGGCCTGTGCCGGGCTGGCGATCACCGACGTGGCGGCGACCGCGGCGGCGGTGAGGCCGACGGTGGCGAGGGCTTTGCGGCGGAACGAGTGCATCAAGGTCTTCTTCTCCCCATGAGATCAACAGCCACCGCAGCCTAAGGGGGTACGGCGGTGTCGCCACCAGCCGAAAAGACCGAACCTGATCATGAGAAAGGCCCGTGCCGTCACGGGGGGAACGGCACGGGCCTTGCACAGAACGGTAGCCACCTCCGGCCGACTTTTCGAGGGTGGCGGCCGAATTCATGGCAACCGCACAGGAAACCGAGACCTGATCGGCAGCCGCGGATTCGTCCTTTGTGCGCACACCGGCAAGCCGCCCCCACTCATCCACACTCACGGGGCAGCCTCTTGATGGGCGACGCCCGGTCCATCACAGTGTGGTATCGGGTTCGGTCAAAGGAGGGCACGGTCGTGCAGACCTTCACGAACGAGGCGGAACAGGCGGCCTTCACCCTCGCGGAGGCGCTCTGCGAGAAGGCGATGTCGTGCATGCGCAGCGCCGAGGAGGCCTCCGAGGCCTTCCGCAACGGTCAGACCGCGATGCGGCGGCAGTTCCGCGCCCGCGGCCTGTCCGAGGTGGAGGCCGACATCCGCTGGTCCGGGTCGGCGCAGGCATCGCGGGCCATCGCCGACAACGGCTTCTTCATGTCGCAGGCGGCGATGTTCAACACCGCGGCGACCGCGCAATACGCGAAGGCGCTCTATCTCCGGACCAGATAGGACAGACGTCTCCGGGGTACGCATCGGAGCACGGTCACGCAGCGCGGGCGTCGCGGTGGCGCAACGTCGCGACGGTGGATCCGGCGAGGGCGATCAGGCAGTCCGGCAGTTGCCCGTCCTGGATCGCGGCGCCGAAGAGCGCCTCACCGGTCGGGAAGTCGCCGTTGACATACGCGCTGACGAACCGCGCCACCCAGCGCTTGTCATACCGCGCGTCGTCGATGCCCGGGAACTCCAGGGTCCAGGCGCCACCGATCGGCACCTGGCCGACCATCGTCGCCGCCAGGCACCAGGCCACGTCCCAGGCCCCGACCACACCCTCACGGCTGACCACCGCGTCGAAGGTGTCGGCCACGGCAGCGCTGTCGCCGGTGAGCGCGCTCTCCAGAACCTGCGCGGCGTCGTCGAATGCGTGCTGTGGTACTTCGGTCACGTCAGAAAAGGTACGCGGAACCGTCAAGCTCCGCTCGTGGATCTACCTGTGAGTATCAGGCCCCACGGAGCAGGCAGGTGATGCGCGCGGTGCACACCCGCTCGTCCGCCTCGTCGAGCAGGACCACCTCGTACGTCGCGACGGCACGTCCCCGGTGCACGGGGGTGGCGACGCCGGTGACCAGTCCGGACCGGGCGGCCCGGTGATGGGTGGCGTTGATGTCCACGCCGACCGCGAACGGACGGTCGACGGTCTGCCCGTGCAGCACCGCGCCGACCGAGCCCAGCGTCTCCGCCAGCACGCAGGAGGCCCCGCCGTGCAGCAGACCGTACGGCTGGGTGTTGCCCTCGACGGGCATGGTCCCGACGACCCGCTCGGCGGTCGCCTCGGTGATCACGATGCCCATCCGCTCGGCGAGCGCACCGCCACCGCTGCTGGTGAACAGGTGCTGCGTGCCGTCTTCCGCGATATCCACGACGGCGTACGTTACCCGCGTATCAACCAGCACCCAGCGACATGTGTCACAGCCGGACGTCTGCCTCTGGCGGTGATCGGGTACAGATGTGTCCATCGAGCCGGAAGATCCGGCAGGGAAAGGGGAGGGCCATGACGGAGCCGCAGGAGACCGTGGAGACCCGGGGCGACACCCGCGTGGATCTGGTGACCAGCGACGCGAACGGCGACGGCAAGGTCGACGTCTGGGTCTCGGACACCGACGGCGACGGTAAGCCGGACCTGTACCAGTTCGACACCGACGGTGACGGCAAGGTCGACGTCACGATGGTCGACCTCGACGAGGACGGAAACCCGGACCTGGTCGTGGACGGCGACGGCGGACTGCCGCCGGCGACCGTCTGAGCCCGGCGCCTGTTTCGTGAAGGGGCAGGAGCGCGGCGAGGTTCAGGTGCCGTCCTGCCATCCCTCGCGTGACAGGCGCTAGCCGCTCAGGGCGGACAACGCCACCCAGAGGACGGCGAGCGCCACCGCGGTGGTGCCGACCGTGGAGACGGTGTGCCGCCAGGAGCGGACGCCTTCGACGGCCTCCGGGTGGCCCAGCGATTCCAGCGCCGCGCGGTGCGTACGGACTTCGGCGCGGTGCCGGATCGCGGTGTCCTCGGTGGGTTCCGCCGGGGCCCGGCTCAACTCCACCGCCAGCCGGGCCTGGGCACGTTGCAGACGGCGGACCGCGGCCCGGCCGCGGCGGCCGACGCTTGCCGCGGCGTGCCGGCGGGCGGCCGCGCGCCGTGATCCGGAGCCGAGCACCCGCAGTTCGCCGTCGGTGATCAGGGCCGGGTCGCGCAGGGTGGCGAGTTTCGCGACGTAGTAGGCCGCCTCCTGGTCGTGGGCGCGGCGGACCAGCCAGAGGATGAGCAGCAGCGGCGGCAGGCCTTTGACGACCAGCACCGCGAGCAGGGCCAGCGCGCCGTTGCCCAGGCCGTCCCGCAGCAGCGGCGAGTTCCACAGCACGTGCGAGGCCCAGGCGCCGAAGAACGCGCATCCGGCCATCGCGACCCGGTGTCCCCGGCCGCGGTCCGGGGTGACCACGAGGTACCCGATGCCGGCGCCGGCCAGGGCGCCGAACAGGGTGTGGCTCCACACCCCGGCCAGGAAGCCGCGGACCAGGAACGTGGTGATCACCGGCTGGACCTGGTCACCTTCGCCGGCGAGCGCGACCGCGCCGATCGCGAACACCACGTCCTCGACGATCTGGAAGCCCAGCCCGACCAGCGCGCCGTAGACGACGCCGTCCAGGACGCTGTTCACCTGGGCGCGGGCGATCAGCACGATGGCCACCACGCCGAGTGTCTTGGCGATCTCCTCGACGGTCGGCCCGGCCAGGGCGGCACCCCAGTCGGCGGCCAGGTGCGGGGAGCCGAGTTTGGCGATCAGGTTCTCCAGGGCGGTGCTGCCCGGGATGGACACCGTGGTCGCGACCAGGCCTCCCCAGGCGAAGGCCACCACGCGCAGGCCGGCCGGTTCGCGTTCCAGGAAGTCGAGTTCCGAGACGAAGAGCCAGAAAGGGACGGCGAGCAGCGCGAACAGTGCGATCGCGGTGATCGTGGCGATCGGGAACGTCGCGAGGAACCGGGTGGTGATCTGGCCGATCCGGATCGCTCCGGCGGCGAGCAGCGCGAGAACGATCCAGAACGCCGGTTGCCGGGCGAGCGCGGCCGCCGTGGCGCCCGGCCGCACCGGGTCGCTCATCGACCGGCCTCGTAGTCCAGGGTCCGGGTGCTGGCGTCGATGGCCGGCAGGGTGCGGCCGAGGTCGAGGTCGGCACCGCTGACCGTGACCTCGATGGTGAGCCCGTGGGCGACGAAGACCGCGTACCGGCCGTCGCGTCCGCCGGCGCTGTAGACGCCCTGGACGCCGTCGAGACCGCCGGCCGTGGAGACCGCGAGCTGGGTGCCGGTGACCCGGTGGCCGGAGGTGCCGGTGATGCGCTGGCGCAGACGGACCGCGGCGGCGCTCAGGTCACCGTCGAAGGGCTGGACGGCGATCGCGTAGCGGACCCGGCCGACGCGGAAGAGCGCGGTGCCCCGGTCCTCACCGGGGCGGGTGCCGGTGACGTCGAGGGTGGCGCCGGGTGGTGGCACGACGGTGACCCCGGCGCCGACCGGATAGGGCAGGCCGGCCGGGACCGGTCGCTGCGCCGGGACGGCCTGGTCCAGCAACGGCAGGCCGAAGGTGAGGAAGGCGAGCACCAGCACGAGTCCGAGGGCGAGCGGCAGTCCGAGGGTGCCGGGAAGATCGGTGAGCTGACGCCGCGTGACCGTCCCCATCCGTCCAAGTTAACGGCGGTTTCGCGCCGCTGTCCGGGGAACCCGGCACTGGCCACTGTGGATGGACGATCAACCTGGCAGATTACGGATTTGTCCGTTTTATCGAAAGGTGCTGTACGGGGACGGCAGAGGTCAACCACACCCCGTTGTCGCTGCGGTGGAACACGTGACCCTCGCCCGTCATCACCGTCGCGGCGACCGCCAGGACCACCACGTCGGCGGACCGGCGGCGCCCGACGGTCAGCGCGGTCGGCACGTCCGCCGAGAGGTGCACGTGATGCCGGCTGCGCGGGCGCAGCCCCTCCCGCAGGATCGCGTCGAGGTTGGCCCGGGGCGTGCCGTGGAAGAGCTCGGCGGGCGGGACGGCGGGCGGCAGGTCCAGGTCGATGGCGACCCGCCGGGAGTGCCCCTGGCTGGCCCGGATCCGGTCGACACCGTCCGGGCCGGGCGCCACCGCGAACCGGGACTTGTCGTTGCCGGCCACCACGGCGTCGAGCGTCTCCCGGGAGATGCCGAGAGCGGACAGCAGTGCCGCAACCGGCACCCATCCATGGGGGTCGAGGGTGAGACCGGCCGTCTCGGGACGGTGCCGCAGCACCATCGAGATCCGTCTGCTGATGCGAACCTGGTCGCGGGTGAGTGTGGTCAATGGGTGAGCTCCATGACCGCAAGGTAGTACGGCCGATCCCGCTCGTCGATCGATTTCAGCCGCCACGCGGTGCCCGCCACCAGCGCTTCGAGCTCCGCGGCCGAGCAGTTCAGATAGTCGAACCACCCGGTGGCGACCTCGCGGTAGCGCAGCCGCAGACGCAACTGCCCGCCGAGACGCCCGCGTGCCCGGTTCCGCTCGTGGTACGCCACATGCACCGGGTCCCGCGTCCCGTACGGATCGGTGCCCTGCGCGACGATCCGGGCACCCGGGGCGGCCAGCCGGGCGAGGGCGTCCAGGAACACCGGGGCGCGTTCGGGGCTCTCCAGCAGGCCGAGGTTGTTGCCGAGCAGCAGGAACGTGTCGTACCGGACCGGGGCCCGGGCGAACTCGTCGACGGTGGCCAGCACGGTGTCGCGCAGTCCCCGTCTGCGGGCCACCTCGATCGCGCCCTGCGAGGTGTCCAGGCCGGTCACCGCGACACCCCGGCGTTGCAGTTCGAGCGCGGTGCGCCCGGCACCGGCGCCGATGTCCAGCACCCGGCCCCGGCAGTACTTCAGCGCCCGGTGGTCGTGCGGCTGCCAGGCGTCCGGTTCGTCCAGGTAGTGGTCGGCGGGTGCGCCGTTGATCAGCCCGTCGTCGCGTTCGATCACCTCGATCACCGGACGGGGCAGCCGGCCACCGGCGAGCGGTCGCGGCCCGACGCCGGTACGCACCGCGTACGCGTCTCTGATCATCTCGCCGAAGGCGTCGCCGATTGCCGGTTCATCCACGGTCACTACTCTTGAGGACATGGCCGGACTGGAGCAACTCGGGTCGGAGAAATACGTCCTGCTCACGACGTTCCGCAGGGACGGGCGCGCGGTCGCGACCCCGCTGTGGGTGGTGCCCGACTCCGGCGGCGGTCTCGGATTCTGGACGGTCGCCGAAAGCGGCAAACACAAGCGGATCCGGAACAACGGGCGGGTCACGGTGGGCCCGTGCGACGTGCGGGGCACGCCGACCGGCGACGCGGTCGAGGCGGTCGCGCGGATCGGCGACACCTCGGATCTGGGCCGGATCGGCACCGGCATCCGGAAGAAGTACGGCATGGTCGGCCGTCTGCTGATGCTCGGCAGCCGGATCCGCCGTGGTTCCGGCGGCACCGTCGCGGTGCTGGTGAACTGACCGGAGTCCGTCCCGGCCGACTGCCGGGAGACCTGCTGGTCAGATCACGGGGCCGTGGAATCCTGCCGACGGCCGGCGGGAGTCTCAGTTCGTACGGGAAAAGCAGCCGGCGCCGCACGAAGCCGGCGCCGGGCAGCGGTTTCCTTCAAGGTCGTCGGATCGTTGAGACGAAGAAGGGGCGATCGCCTTCCCCAGCGCTCGCCCCTTGCAACGGTCTTGGTCGACCGGGTCAGTCGCCCTGACGCTGCGTGGGAATCTGTCCCTGCAGCAGGGCACGAACCTCCGACTCCCGGTAACGACGGTGGCCACCCAACGTGCGAATAGCGCTGAGTTTGCCCGCCTTCGCCCACCGAGTCACGGTCTTCGGGTCGACACGGAACATCGACGCCACCTCGGCCGGCGTTAGTAGCGGCTCGGGATCGTGCGTACGCGATGCCATCGGTCACTCCTCCACAGGTGCCTATAAACATCGGCCGGGGTCCCGCCGGCCGGTGCGTCTCTCATGGTCCGGCTAGTCCCCGATGTCCGACATGGGCCGAACGGACGAACGTCCCCAGATAGACGGATGAAGCATGCCCGATTTTTCCGTGTTTTCTACGCCAGATAGTGTCTCGTTTAGTCTGATTATCACGCTTCGCGGACCCGCAATTACGAAGAGTGTTCGCCTCGGGAGCGCTCCCAGACACGAGGAAAACTGCCCGTCTGTCCTATTTCCGCAGGTCAGTTGCATCGCTCGAGAAGCTGGACGACCCGCCACCGGGCGACCAGCTTCTCGTAGGCCTCACTCGCTGACTCAGCGTCACCACGGGAAAGTGCGGAAAGTCCGGCTGCCACCAGTCCGGGGGAATCGTCCTCGGTGAGGCTGTCCTCCGGGAGGAGGTTGACCAGGCCGCCGTAGTCGAGCTCCACCACGGAGCGTGGGTGGAACTCCTCGAGCCAGCGGGTGCCCTCCTCGACCGCCTCGGTGATCGGCGCGTCGCCGAGCGACTTACGCAACACCGACACCGCTCGATGCGCCCGGCGGCGGGCCTTGGAGATCTCCGTGCGGTAACGCAGCGTGCGCCGGCGGCCGGACAGCGAGATCTCCCGCTCGTCGAGATCGACGAAGGCGAACCAGCGCAACGGCACACCCCAGGTGGCGATCTGCTCGTGCACCCGCGGCACACCCTGCTCCAGGACCTTGGCGCCGCTGCGCCAGTCCTCCACCACGGCCTTGGCCTGCCCGGCCAGCACCGGCGGCACGAAAGCGTCGGCGAGCACCGCGGGCACACCGTCGCGGGCGTTCAGCGCCGCCTCGGCGACCCGCAGGCGCAGACTCCACGGGCAGACCAGGAGGGTGTCCTCCCACTCCAGCAGGTAAGCCTCGTCGGGCAACTCGGGCAGACGGGTCCAGCCCGCGCCGAGCGCCTCGAGCACGGCGCTGCGCTGGCGGACCGGCCCCTCGATCGGCCCCAGGTCACGGCCCTGGCGCGCGTACTCGCGCCAGAAGACCTGCCGGTCCGGGTCGAAGGCGGTCAGCGGTTCGTAAACCCGTAGGTACGACGCGAACAGTGACGGCACGGCGCGATCCTTTCACGAATTCGCCCGGGTTGAACTTCCCGCGCTGACGTAATCGCCCTCCTATTCGCGCGACTACGCTCGCAGTGTCCGGCTGACCCCGCCGGACACCACGGCCCCACGAAGGCCGGGAAACGAGATCAGGAGATCAACAATGGACGTGTTCGACACCGACGGGCACGAACAGGTCGTCTTCTGCCAGGACCGGAGCACCGGCCTGAAGGCGATCATCGGAATCTATTCCACGGCTCTCGGGCCGGCTCTCGGCGGCACGCGCTTCTACCCCTACGAGAACGAGGACGCCGCCCTCGCGGACGTGCTGAAGCTGTCCCGCGGCATGGCCTACAAGAACGCGATGGCCGGACTGGACCTCGGCGGCGGCAAGGCCGTCATCTGGGGCGACCCCGCCACCCTCAAGTCAGAGGCGCTCCTGCGGGCGTACGGCCGGTTCGTCGAGTCGCTGCGCGGCCGTTACTACACCGCCTGCGACGTCGGCACCTACGTCCCGGACATGGACGTGATCGCACGCGAGACCAAGTATGTGACCGGCCGCAGCGTGCAGCACGGCGGTGCCGGCGACTCCTCGGTCCTCACCGCCTGGGGCGTCTTCCAGGGCATGCGGGCCGCCGCCGAGCACACCTGGGGCAGCCCCACCCTCCACGGCCGCACGGTCGGCGTCGCCGGCCTCGGCAAGGTCGGCAAGTATCTGGCCGGCCACCTGATCGGCGACGGTGCCACGGTGATCGCCACCGACGTCAGCGACGCCGCCCGGGAGTGGGCCCGCACCACCCACCCGGAGATCCAGCTCGTCGCGGACACCGACACGCTGATCACTTCCGACCTCGACGTGTACGCGCCCTGCGCCCTGGGCGGTGCCCTGAACGACGACACCGTCCCGGTGCTGCGCGCCAAGGTGGTCACCGGCGGGGCGAACAACCAGCTCGCCCACCCCGGCATCGGCAAGCTGCTGGAGGACCGCGGCATCCTCTACACCCCCGACTACGTGGTCAACGCCGGCGGCGTCATCCAGGTCGCGGACGAGATCGAGGGCTTCAACTTCGAGCGGGCCAAGCTGCGCGCCACCGGGGTCTTCGACACCACCCGGCGGATCCTCCAGCTCGCCTCGGACGAGGGCGTCCCACCGGCGGTGGCCGCCGACCGGCTCGCCGAACGGCGGATGTCCGAGGTCGGTCGTCTTCGCTCGATCCACCTGGCTTAGCGGCCTGGGCGGTCGCTTCGGGGGCCTGCCGCGCGACGCCGGAGAAGACGAACCGCGACGCGCGGCAGTGTCACACGCAACCCGAGGTGCCGAACGCGGCATCGTCCATGTACCGTAAGACCCACGAGAGATGCCTGACGTCATCGGGGCCCGCCTTCGGGCTGCCCCGAATTCTGTGCGAGGGGGTCGAGCCATGGGGCGCGGCCGTGCTAAGGCCAAGCAGACGAAGGTGGCCCGGGAGTTGAAGTATCACTCCCCGAACACCGACCTCACCGCCTTGCAGCGCGAACTGGCGGGTGCCAGCCAATCCGACCGTCATTTCGACGACGACAACGATGAGTTCGTCGACGATGACGAGGATGACGACGCTGAAGACGACCAGGATTCCTGGTCGCCGACAACAAGGCGGCATTGACCCGTTTCGCATAGGGCACGCGGACTCTGACCGCGTGCTTCCGTGTGTGTCGTGGTCACTCACTTCCTGCGGTCAACAACGATGAAGCCCACGCGGGTTGGTTTTCCGCGTGGGCCTCGACCGGACTCTGTCTGACGCTCCGCGGAGCTCAGCGAGGCCGGTTGTTCCAGTTGTAGAACGTCGGGATGTTCTCGAAGTGGTTCCAGGCGCAAACCGCCGAGCCGCTACCCTGCGACGCCTCCTCGGCGCGCTGTTCTCGGGCCGCTTCCGCCTCCGCGATGAGCGCGGTCAGACCTGCCCGGGTGTCATGCACCCGCGCCGTCACCGGATCCGGTCCCACACCGTCAGACAGCTGTGGCCTCGTGATCTCGGGCATGGTCCAACACTCCCTCCAGTAGGCGAATCTTGCTGTTGCGGCAGTGGTCCGTCTCGGTGACGTCGAACCTGCCGTGCTCGAAGTAGCGGTTGGCCGCGTGGGCGCCGCCGCAGAAACCGAAGTAGGGGCACGTCCGGCGGCACGACTCGACGCCGCGCAGGAACTCGCCGATCCACGGGGTCTCCGCCGCCCGGGACAGGATCTCGGGCAGTGGTGTGGACAGCACGTTGCCACTGGTGAAGTCGCCGTACCGGGGATCGTGAAAACCGGCCAGTTCGGGCGAGAGCAGCACCACCGACCCGTCGTACGCGACGGTGGGAATCGGGTCCAGCCGGCGCGGCAGCAGACCGTCGGCGGTGCCGTCCAGGACAGCGGCGGCGTACCGCAGCGACCACTCGATCTCGCGCAGGTGGATCCGTGGATCGCGGCGCCAGGCGGCGACCAGCTCGGACCAGAACGCCCGGACCGCCGCCGGGTCCCGCCGGTTCAGCCGGGTGTTGACCCCCTCCTGCTCCTCGACGTTGATGCCGAGCACCTCGCAGCCGAGGCCGAGGAAGTAGTCGTAGAGCTCGGTGGCGGCACCGGGTCGCGGGTCGGCCACCACGCACAGGGTGGAGAACGGGATGCCGTGCCGGCGTAGCCGCTCCACCCCCTTCATGATCAGCGGGTAGGCCGGTTTGTCGCCACGGTCCACCCGCTCGTGGTTGCGCTCCCTCGGACCGTCCACGCTGACGCTGACCCGGACGTCGTGCTCGGCGAAGAACGCACACCAGGCGTCGTCGATCAGCGTCGCGTTCGTCTGCACATGGTGCTCGACAGCGTCGCCGAACGGCGCGAACAGGTCGGCCAGGTGGGCGCGGCCGGCGGCCAGCGGCTCACCGCCGTGCCAGACCACCGAGAACCGGCCGGTCCGGGCGAACCCGGCGACACCGGCCGCGACCGCCTCCGCGACCGCCACCGGCATCTTCCGGTTGTCCCGCCGGAACGGCAGATAGCAGTAGTTGCACGCCAGATTGCAGAGCGTGGTCGGCTGCATGACGACATAGCCGGGTGTCGGCGAGATGCCCTGCATCCCGCTCCACGCTTGCGCCATATCCGCTGCACTCCCGTCCGGCACTGTGACTCAAGGATCAGGCCCGCGGTCCACCTCTGAATGCGAAAGATCCGCATGTGCCGGACATCGACACACACGGATCATTTCACGTTTGCTCGGCCACGAACCAGAATCAGTTTCCCGGACGGGCGCTCAGCGCGGACACGGTCATCAGCCCCGGGTGTAGGAGCCCATCATCTGCACCTCGCCGGAACCCTCGATGACCTCGCCGACCTGCCACGCCTCGACGCCGCGGCCGGTGAGGTAGGCCATCGCCCGGTCCGCGTCGTCCGCGGAGACGACGGCGAACATGCCGACACCCATGTTGAAGGTGGACTCCATCTCGGTGTCCTCGATCCGGCCCTTGGCCTGGATCAGGTCGAAGATGGGCTGCGGGCGCCAGGTGGACCGGTCGACGACCGCGTCCATGGTGCCGGGGAGCACCCGGTTGAGGTTGCCGGGGATGCCGCCGCCGGTGACGTGCGAGAACGCCCGCACGTCGGTCTCCTCGATCAGGCCCAGGCAGTCCTTGGCGTAGATCTTGGTGGGGGTCAGCAGTTCCTCGCCCAGGGTGCGCTGCGAACCGAAGTCGTCGACCACGGTGTCCAGACGCATCCGGCCGGCGCCCAGCAGGACGTGGCGGACCAGGGAGTAGCCGTTGGAGTGCAGACCGGACGACCGCATCGCGATGATGGCGTCGCCGAGCTCGACCCGCTCCTTGCCGAGGATCTCGCTCTCCTCGACCACACCGACACCGGTGGCGGACACGTCGTACTCGTCCGGGCGCAGCACGCCGGGGTGCTCAGCGGTCTCGCCACCCAGCAGGGCGCAACCCGCGTAACGGCAACCGTCCGCGATGCCGGCGCCGATCTCGGCGACCTTGTCCGGGACGACCTCGCCACAGGCGATGTAGTCGAGCAGGAACAGCGGCTCGGCGCCACAGGCCACCAGGTCGTCGACGACCATCGCGACCAGGTCGATGCCGATCGTGTCGTGGATGTCGAGCTGCTGGGCGATCACCAGCTTGGTGCCGACGCCGTCGGTCGACGAGGCCAGGACCGGGCTCTTGTATTTCGCGGTGTTCAGCTTGAACAGCCCGGAGAAGCCGCCCAGGTCGCCCATCACCTCGGGGCGGGTGGTCTTCTTCACCTTCGACTTGAGCAGCTCGACCGCCCGGTCACCGGCGTGGATGGAGACACCCGCGTCCGCGTACGTGGCCGCACGCTTCCGCGTCCCGCGGCCGGCGCCCGCCGTCCACAGCTGGCGGTCGGCGCCCTCGGCACCGTTCGATCCGGCACTGCTGCGCTCGGACACGTGGGTCACGGTTCTCCCCTTTAGCGGTTCTGTAGATCTTGAAGTCACGGGTGCTGAAGCGCGGTGGCGCCACCGGGGCTGGCGATCAGCGACGCCGGCAGCTGCTGCCGCTCGTCGTCGCCGTGCTCGCGGGCCTCGTACTCGGATTCCAGGCCGGCCACCGCGGGGGTCGCGGCACGACGGCCGACACCCTCCAGCAGGTGCTTGCCGATCAGGTCCGCGGTGGGCAGCTCGATCGGGTACTCCCCGTCGAAGCAGGCCATGCAGAGCCGGGTCTTCGGCTGTTCCGTCGCCTGGATCAGGTTGTCCAGCGAGACGTAGCCCAGACTGTCGGCGCCGATCGACCGCCGGATGCCGTCGATCTCCAGACCGTTGGCGATCAGCTCGGCCCGGGTCGCGAAGTCGATGCCGTAGAAGCACGGCCATTTCACCGGCGGCGAGGAGATGCGGACGTGGATCTCGAGCGCACCGGCCTCGCGGAGCATCCGGATCTGGGCCCGCTGGGTGTTGCCCCGCACGATCGAGTCGTCGATCACGACGATCCGCTTGCCGCGGACCACCTCACGCAGCGGGTTCAGTTTCAGCCGGATGCCGAGCTGCCGGATGGTCTGCGACGGCTGGATGAAGGTCCGGCCGACGTAGGCGTTCTTCATGAACCCGGCGCTGTAGGGGATGCCGGAGGCCTCCGCGTAGCCGATCGCGGCCGGGATGCCCGACTCGGGCACGCCGATCACCAGGTCGGCCTCGACCGGGTGCTCCTTGGCCAGCTTGCGGCCGACCTCGACACGGGCCGAGTAGATGTTGCGCCCGGCGATCGTGGTGTCCGGGCGGGCGAGGTAGACGTACTCGAAGAGGCAGCCCTTGGGCTCCGGCGAGGCGAACCTCGTCGAGCGCAGGCCGTGCTCGTCGATCGCGATGATCTCGCCGGGCTCGACCTCGCGGACGAAGCTGGCGCCGACGATGTCCAGGGCTGCGGTCTCGCTGGCGACCGCCCAGCCGCGCTCCATCCGGCCGAGCACCAGCGGTCGCACACCCTGGGCGTCACGGGCGGCATACAGCGTGTTCTCATCCATGAAGACGAAGCTGAACGCGCCGCGGAGCCGCGGGAACACCTCCATCGCCGCCGCCTCGACCGAGAGGTCCTGACGGCCGGCCAGCAGGGCGGTCACCAGAGCGGTGTCCGAGGTCGCGCCACCGGCCGGGTCGAGGCCGCGGTCGGCGACCTCCTTCAGCAGCTCGGCGGTGTTGACCAGGTTGCCGTTGTGGGCCAGCGCGATGGTCGTGCCGGACGGGGTGGCCTGGATCGTGGGCTGCGCGTTCTCCCAGTTCGACCCGCCGGTCGTCGAGTAGCGCGCGTGGCCGATCGCGAGGTGGCCCCGCAGGCTGGCCAGCGTCGGCTCGTCGAAGACCTGGGAGACCAGGCCGATGTCCTTGTAGACGACGACACCGGAACCATCGCTCACCGCGATCCCGGCAGCCTCCTGTCCGCGGTGCTGCAACGCGTAGAGGCCGAAATAAGTGAGTTTGGCAACTTCCTCCTCGGGAGCCCAGACACCGAAGACGCCACAGGCGTCCTGGGGGCCACGCTCCTGGGGATCGAGATCGTCGGTCAACCGGCCGTCGCCTCGGGGCACTTGCTTGCTCCCTCATGTCGGATCTGCACGAACCCCTGTCCGCCACAGGGGCCCGGATCTGCGCGAACTCCGGATCTGCTCGAACTCGCCGGTCCGCTCCGATCGCCCAGTGTACGCGAGGTGGCGACCATGCAAGCCGGGCTCATCCCCCGGTCAGCGGCAGGTGCTCGGAGAGGTCGGTACGAATGCCGCTCGCCCGGATACGCCCTTCGGCGACGGCCGACGCCCAGCTCAGGCGGCCGGTGGCCACGAGCAGCCATGTCATGGGATCTGTTTCGACCACATTGGGCGGTGTGCCACGTGTGTGCCGAGGGCCGGGGACGCACTGAATCGCACCGAAAGGAGGAATCCGGACCTCCACCGAACGGCCAGGCGCGCGGTGGGACAACTCGGTCAGCAGTGCTCGTACCGCGTCACGCAGCACGGGACGTTCAGGCTCGACACCCCGGTCCAGCGCGTCCAACGCGTCGTTGACCGACTCGGAATTATTGTGCGCAGGGGACATGTCGGGACAATACGACCCGGGCTGCCGACAACGGCACACCGCCCTGGGTCGCGTAAAAGACGTGCGACAAGGCATAGTGGCCGACGGTGTACAAGTCGCGGGATGTCGTCGGACACCGAAACCGATGACCGCGACCGGAAGGCGGTGGACGTGACGACGCACCTGAGAGCCCGGACGACCCAGGCCGGTGCGTTCCTGGCCCTGGTCACCGGCCTGGTGGCCGGTGTACAGACGGCTGCCCTGGCGGCGCCCCCCAACGTTTCGATTGGGTCGGTGTCGGCAACCGAGGTTGCTACTGGAGGTACTGTAACCATTCAGTACACCATCAGTAACCCGGGGGGCGGGGACGGTGGTGAAGGGGGCGAAGGCTCCGCAGCGGCAGCGGCGGTAGGCATCGAGGTCAGTGGCCCGAACTGCTCCGGTGACTGCAGCTCGGTCAAGACGTTCACCGGTGACCAGTCGTTCACCGCGAACTTCACCGCGCCGAACGTGAGCGCCGGCGAGACGAAGACCTTCACGGTCAAGATCACCGCCAAGACGACCGAGGGCACCAACTCGACGAGCCAGACCATCACCGTCAAGGGCGAGGACAAGCCCGAGACCGTGCGCCAGGTCTCCGGTCGCGTCAAGGACGGCGACGGCAAGCAGATCTCCGGCGTCTCCATCGCGATGAGCGACTCGGGTGGCCACTCGTACGACACGGTCACCAACAGCGAGGGACGGTACTCCTTCACCTCGTCCGACTCCCGGCCGATCACTCCCGGCACGGTACAGATCGGCGCGCTGAAGGACGGCTACGAGTCGACCTCGGCCAGCGCCAACGCCGGAGCCGGCAAGACGGTCAACGTCGCGATCACGCTGAAGAAGCTGGCCGCCGCGACGACCTCGCCGACGCCCTCGCCGAGCGCCTCGGTGAGCGCCGAACCGACCGAGGACGAGGAAGCGCTCGAGGACGAGCCGACCGAGGGTGAGACCTCGGCCGCGGGCGACATCGACGCGGAGAACAAGTCCGGTGAGGACGAAGGCGGCAGCAACTGGCTGCTGATCATCATGGGCGTGCTGCTCGTGGCCGCCGGCATCGGCGCGATGGTCCTGGTCTGGATGCGCCGCAAGAACGCCGAGGCCGAGGGCGACGACGACAAGCTCGCCGGTGCGGGCGCCGGCGGCGCCGGCTTCGACGCGACCCGGGTGGCCTCGCCGGCCGGTGTCGGTGGTCGCGGCAACGACGCCACGATGATCGCCCCGGCGGCCGGCATGGGCGGCGGCAGCCTCGGCGACGCGCCGACGATGATCCACCGCCCGGCCGCTCCGGTCGAGGACGAGTTCCCCGACCCGTACGGCGTTCCGATGCCGCCGCAGGGCAGCTTCGCCGGCAACACCAGCACGTACGGCGCTCAGCAGGGCGGTTACGGCCAGCAGGACGCGTACGGCGGCTACAACGACGGCGGCCAGCAGCAGGGCCAGGCGCCGGGTCAGCGTTACGACGAGCGCACCGGCATGTACCAGCCCGAACAGGGGCAGGGCGGCCAGCAGGGCCAGCGCTACGACGAGCACACCAGCATGTACCAGCCCGGTCAGGACGACGGGTACGGCCAGCAGCAGGGTGGCTACGACCAGCAGGGCGGCTGGGGCGCTCAGGACGACGGCTACGGCAACCAGCAGCAGGGCGGTTGGGGCGGTCAGCAGCAGGGTGGCTACGACCAGCAGGACGGTTGGGGCAACCAGCAGCAGGGCGGCTACGACCAGCAGGGCGGCTGGGGCGCTCAGGACGACGGCTACGGCAACCAGCAGCCGCAGCAGGGCGGCTGGGGCGGTGGCCAGAACGACGGCTACGGCAACCAGCAACCGCAGCGCGGTGGCGGCACCTACGGAGCCGCGCCCCACAATGGACCGCCCGGACAGCGGCGCAACGAGTGGGACGACTGATCTGACGGACACATGAAGAAGGCCCCGAGCGAGATCCGCTCGGGGCCTTCTTCATGTGCCTGTCACTCGGGCTTGGTCAGCTCCAGCGTCACCGAACGAACCGGCTCCTCCGCCTGGGCGGACTCGAACGCGGACTCGAACAGCGCCGGCAGGGTCGCCGTCCACGCCGTCCGCACCTCGTCCAGCGGGATGCTGAACTGGCCCTGCACGTCCAGCGCCTTCTGCTCGGTGGTGACACCGAGCGGGGTGCACGGCACGCCGTGCTCCGCGGCCAGGGCGGTGAACGCCTTGTCCCGCCCGCGCGGCACGACGACCAGCGCACGGCCGGCCGACTCACTGAACAGGTAGACGAACGGCGAGGTGCCGTCGTCCGGCAGGGTCACCGTGGCGCCGACGTCGTGGCGCAGGGCGCTCTCCACCAGGACCTGCGCGAGGCCACCGTCGGAGAGGTCGTGCGCGGCGGCCACCAGGCCGGACTTCGACGCCTTGATCATCACGGCGCCGAGCTTCTGCTCCGCGTCGAGGTCGACCTTCGGCGGGCGTCCACCGAGGTGGTTGTGCGTCACCCAGGCCCACTCCGAACCGGACAGTTCGTTGCGGGTCTCGCCGAGCAGGAAGAGCAGGTCGCCCTCGGCCTTCTCGGGCTTGGGGAAGCCCATCGGGATCCGCCGGGCGACGTCGTCGAAGACGCCCAGCACGGCGACCACCGGGGTCGGGTGGATCGCGGCGGCGCCGGTCTGGTTGTAGAAGCTGACGTTGCCGCCGGTCACCGGGGTGCCCAGCTGCTGGCAGCCGTCGGCCAGGCCACGGGTGGCCTCGGCGAACTGCCACATCACGGTCGGGTCCTCGGGGGAACCGAAGTTCAGGCAGTCCGAGATCGCGATCGGCTCGGCGCCGGTGACGGCGACGTTGCGGTACGACTCGGCGAGCGCGAGCTTGGCACCCTCGTACGGGTCGAGGCGGGCGAACCGGCCGTTGCCGTCGACGGAGAGCGCGACACCCAGGCCGGTCTCCTCGTCGATGCGGAGCACACCGGAGTCCTCCGGCTGCGCCAGCACGGTGTTGCCCAGGACGTACCGGTCGTACTGCTCGGTGACCCAGCTCTTGTCGCACAGGTTCGGCGAGGCGGCCATCCGCAGGAGGGTGGCGCGCAGCTCGTCACCGGTCGACGGGCGCTGCAGCGTCTCGGCCCGGTCGGCCTGGAGCAGCAGCACGTCGTTCGGCTCGCGGAACGGCCGGTGGTAGACCGGGCCGTCGTCGACGAGCGAGCCCGGCGGCACGTCCACGACCACGTGGTCGTTCCAGGTGATCACCAGGCGGCCCGGGGTGCCGTCCTCGGCGGCCGCGGTGACCTCGCCGATCGCGGTGGCCCAGACGCCCCACTTCTCGGCGACCGCGAGCACCTGCTCGAGGTTCTCCGGGGTGACGATCAGGAGCATGCGCTCCTGGGACTCGCTGGCGAGGATCTCGGTCGGCGTCATCGACGCCTCACGCAGGACCACCCGCTCCAGCCAGACCCGCATGCCGGTGCCGGCCGACGCGGCGGTCTCGGTGAGGGCACAGGTCAGGCCCGCGCCGCCGAGGTCCTGGATGCCGCTGACCAGGCCGGCGTCGTAGAGCTCGAGGCAGCTCTCGATCAGCAGCTTCTCCATGAACGGGTCGCCGACCTGCACCGACGGGCGGCGCTGCTCGGCCTCCTCGTCGAAGGTCGCGGACGCGAGCACGGAGACACCGCCGATGCCGTCACGCCCGGTGCGGGCGCCGAGCAGCACGACGATGTTGCCGGCGCCGGTGGCCTCTTTCTTCTGCAGGCGCTCGACCGGCAGGACACCGATGCTGAGGGCGTTCACCAGCGGGTTGCCCTGGTAGCACGGGTCGAAGACGATCTCGCCGCCGATGTTCGGCAGGCCGAGACAGTTGCCGTAGCCGCCGATGCCGCCGACGACGCCGGGCAGCACCCGGGCGGTGTCGGGGTGGTCCGCGGCGCCGAAACGCAGCGGGTCCATGACCGCGATCGGCCGGGCGCCCATCGCCAGGATGTCCCGGACGATGCCGCCGACACCCGTCGCCGCACCCTGGTAGGGCTCGACGTAGCTGGGGTGGTTGTGCGACTCGACCTTGAAGGTGACCGCGAGTTCGTCGGAGATCTGGACGACACCGGCGTTCTCCCCGATGCCGGCCAGCATCCGGGTGTTCTTCGGCGCCTTCTCACTGAACTGCTTGAGGTGCACCTTGCTCGACTTGTACGAGCAGTGCTCGCTCCACATGATCGAGTACATCGCGAGCTCGGACGCGGTGGGACGGCGGCCGAGGATCTCGCGGATCTTCGCGTACTCGTCGTCCTTGAGACCCAGGTCCTTGTGCGGCTGCAGGTCGTCCGGGGTCTTCTCGGCCCGCTGGACGGTATCCGGACCGTCCTCGAACTCGTTGACCAGGACGTCAGTCGCAGCGAAGCCGCTGGGTGCGGCTTTCTGAGGATCTGTGGGCTGCGTGGTCACTGCTGTCCCCCTGCGCGCTGACCGTCCGCGGAGGCACCCGCCAGAGCCTGCAGGACGGAAGTGAAGAAGCCGAGGCCGTCGAGCGACGGGCCGGTCAGGGCCTCCACCGCGTGCTCCGGGTGGGGCATGATGCCGACCACGTTGCCGGCCTCGTTGGTGATCCCGGCGATGTCGCGCTGCGAACCGTTCGGGTTGCCGCGGATGTAACGGGCGACGATCCGCCCCTCGGCCTCGAGCGCGTCGAGCGTCTTCTCGTCGGCGACGAAACAGCCCTCGCCGTTCTTGACCGGGATGAGGATCTCCTGCCCCGCGGTGAAGCGGTTCGTCCAGGCGGTGCCGGCCGCCTCGACCCGCAGCCACTGATCGCGGTTGCGGAAGTGCAGGTGCTGGTTGCGAGTCAGCGCGCCGGGCAGCAGGTGCGCCTCGCAGAGGATCTGGAAACCGTTGCAGATGCCCAGAACGGGCAGGCCGCCACGGGCAGCGTCGATGATCGTCTCCATGACGGGAGCGAATCGCGCGATGGCTCCGCAGCGCAGAGCATCACCGTAGGAGAAGCCGCCGGGCAGGACGACGCCGTCGACTCCGTGCAGGTCCGGGTCGCCGTGCCAGAGACGGACGACCTCAGCGCCGGCGATCCGGGCGGCGCGGGCGGCGTCCCCGTCGTCCAGCGAGCCGGGGAAGGTGACCACACCGATCCGCATGGTCAGGCGACCTCCGCCGCGGCGGCCTCGACGATCCGGACCTCGAAGTCCTCGATCACCGGGTTGGCGAGCAGCTTGTCGGCGATCTCGCGGGCCCGATCCAGGTCGGGTTCACCAGCGAAATCGATCTCGATCCGACGACCGATGCGAACAGAGGAGACATCGGTGACGCCGAGCCGGGGCAGCGCTTTCGCCACCGCCTGGCCCTGCGGGTCCAGGATCTCCGGCTTGAGCATGACGTCGACCACGACGCGAGCCACGGGCACTCCTGACTGATAGGTGTAAGCACGCGAAGCCTACCTGGTGAGGCGTGCACCCAAGCCACGGGCCGGTGTCGGCAGGCCGACGCAACGGTCATTGAGCAGGCAATCTCCCGGTGATCTAGCACACCCTCGCGGCCATCACACGGTGATAGGTATCAATTGACGTTGGTGAAAGTCCACCGGGACGCTCTAGATTCGATCCATCGAATTCGATGCTCGACCGCGCGCGCAGTCCGTAAGCCCGATCCCCGGAAGGAACCTCGACGTGCGCATTCGACTGCTGGCCGCCCTGACCGGCCTGGCCGCCGGGCTGCTCGCCCCGGCCGCGGCACAGGCCGACGACACCGCCACACCGTTCATCATCGGAGGCAGCACGGTGTCCTCCGCGCCATGGGCGGCCGCCGTGTTCAGCAACGGCAGCTTCACCTGCTCCGGCACGATCATCTCGGCGAACTACGTGCTCACCGCCCGGCACTGCATCAGCGGCACCATGTCGGTCCGCGTCGGCAGCGTCAACCGCACCTCCGGCGGCACCACCAGTGCGGTCTCCGCCACCTCCACCCGGTACGACCTGGCGCTGATGCGGCTCAGCACGCCGATCAGCACCACGTACATGGCGCTGTCCAGCGCGTACCCGCCGGTCGGGTCGACCAACTCGATCTACGGCTGGGGCATGACCTGCTACTCCGGCTGCGACGCGTCGACCACGCTGAAGACCGCGTCGGTGCAGGTCACCTCGACCAACCAGACCGACGCGTACGGCGGCCGGGCGATCGGCAGCACCCGGATCAACGGCAACGCTTGGCGCGGCGATTCGGGTGGGCCGCAGGTCTACAACAACGCGCAGGTGGGGGTGGCGTCCACTGCCGACGGTTCGAGCCGCCAGTACTACGGCAGCGTCGCGTACAACCGGTCGTGGATCACCTCGGTGGCCGGCGTCTGATCCGTTCTCCGTGATCCCGCGGGACCACGGAGAACGGCTCAGGGATCAGAGGATCGGGGCGGGTGCGTAGGCGGCCGCCGACGGGTGCCGGGCAACGATCTCGGCGACCCGGTCGGCGACCGCGCGCACCTGCGCCGGTGCCGCGCCGACGAACGCCGCCCGGTCGGCGACCAGGGTGTCGATCTCGGCCCGGGACAGCTGCAGGCGCTCGTCGCCGGCCAGCCGGTCGAAGAGGTCGTTGACGGCCACGCCCTTCTCCCGCATGGCCAGGGCCACGCCGACCGCGTGCTCCTTGATCACCTCGTGCGCGACCTCACGGCCGACGCCCTTGCGGACCGCGGCGACCAGCACCTTGGTGGTGGCCAGGAACGGCAGGAAACGGTCCAGCTCGCGGGCGATGACGGCCGGGTACGCCCCGAACTCGTCGAGCACGGTGAGGAAGGTCTGGAACAGCCCGTCGGCGGCGAAGAACGCGTCCGGCAGGGCCACCCGGCGCACCACCGAACAGGAGACGTCACCCTCGTTCCACTGGTCGCCGGCCAGCTCGCCGATCATCGACAGGTAGCCGCGGACGATCACCGCGAGGCCGTTGACCCGCTCCGACGACCGGGTGTTCATCTTGTGCGGCATCGCCGACGAGCCGACCTGGCCCGGCTTGAAGCCCTCGGTCACCAGCTCCTGGCCGACCATCAGCCGGATCGTGGTGGCCAGCGACGACGGGCCCGCGACGACCTGCGCCAGTGCGGAGACCACGTCGAAGTCGAGCGACCGCGGGTAGACCTGGCCGACGCTGGACAGCACCCGGGCGAACCCGAGGTGCTCGGCGACCTTGGCCTCCAGACCGGCGAGCTTGTCCGCCGAGCCGTCAAGCAGGTCGAGCTGGTCGGCGGCGGTGCCGACCGGTCCCTTGATGCCCCGCAGGGGATACCGCGCGATCAGGTCGTCCAGCCGCTCGTACGCGATGAGCAGCTCCTCCGCCGCCGAGGCGAACCGCTTGCCGAGCGTGGTGGCCTGCGCCGCGACGTTGTGCGACCGGCCGGTCATCACCAGGTCGGAGTGCTCGACGGCCAGCGCGGTGAGCCGCGCCAGCGTGGCCACGACGCGTCCGCGGATCAGCTCCAGGGACGCCCGGATCTGCAGCTGCTCCACGTTCTCGGTCAGGTCGCGGGAGGTCATCCCCTTGTGGATCTGCTCGAAGCCGGCGAGTTCGCTGAACTCCTCGATCCGCGCCTTCACGTCGTGGCGGGTGATCCGCTCGCGGGCGGCGATCGACTCCAGGTCGACCCGGTCGAGCACCGCCTCATACGCCTCGACGGCACCGTCCGGCACGTCCACTCCGAGGTCGCGCTGGGCCTTCAGGACGGCGAGCCAGAGCTGCCGTTCCATCCGGATCTTCTCCTCCGGGGACCAGAGGGCGACGAGGTCGGCGGAGGCATAGCGGGCGGCGAGCACGTTCGGGATGGTCACGACACCGATTCTTTCATGGGCCCCGCCGAGTCCTCCGGCAGCTGGTGACGCAGGGTGCGGACGGAGGAACTGCTCAGCATGCCCACGGCCGCCACGAACATCACCGCGCTCGCGCCGATCAGGGCCGGCCCGGCGCCGGCCGCCTCACCGATCGGGCCGATCGCGATCTGCCCGATCGGCATGCCCAGGTACGAACCGAGCATGTCGTAGGAGTAGACCCGGGCCAGCCGGTCGGCCGGGACGTGCTCCTGCATCGAGGTCTCCCAGGCGATGCCGAACTGCTCGATCGCCAGGCCGGACAGGAACGCCGCGGCGATCAGAACCGGCAGCTGCGGGAGGACGCCCAGGGCCAGCACCGGCAGGCCCCAGAACAGGCAGCAGACGACGCCGTACCCGAGCAGCCGCCGCACGCGCAGGCGCAACACCACCACCGCGCCGGCCACCATGCCGGCGGTCTGCGCGGCGAGCACCAGACCCCAGGCCTGCCGGCCGACGGTGTCGTCGGCGACGACCGGGCCCAGCACGTTCATCGCACCGGCCCAGGCCATGTTGGCCAGGCAGAACCCGGCGACCACCACCCACAACCAGGTGCGGGAACGGAACTCGGTCCAGCCGGTCCGCAGGTCGGACAGGACACCCGGGCGGGCCGTCCCGGGACCGGCCGGCGGCCGGGTGGGCAGCCGGAGCACCGCGAAGAAGAGTGCGGACAGCGCGAACGTGCCGGCATCGACCGCGATGCCCCAGCCCGGGCCGATCAACGCGACCAGTGCGCCACCCGCCGACGCCCCGATGATCATCGCGCCGTTGTGTGCCATCCGGGTGAGGCCGTTGGCCTGCTGGCGGATCTCCGCCCCGACGATCAGCGGCATGAGCGCCGCGGAGGCGGGCTGCGAGACCGCGGCGACCATGCCGTTGAGCACGGCGAGCACGATCAGCACCGGCACGGTGGCCGCGCCGGTCAGCACCAGTGCCGCGACGGCGGCCTGGGTGCCGGCCGCGGCCACCGAGGCGCCGACCAGCAGCAGGCCGCGCGGCAGGCGGTCGGCCAGCACCCCGCCGAAGAGCAGGAGCAGGACGTTGGCCAGCGTCCGGGCGCCGACCACCAGGCCCAGGTCGCGGGCCGAGCCGGTGAGGTCGAGGACCGCGAAGGCAAGTGCGATCGGGGCGAACGCGTTGCCGAACGCGCCGGTCGTGCGGGCGGCCAGCAGCCACCGGAAGTCGCGCAGGCGCAACGGTGCCAGCGCGGCGCTCACGACGGGTCGTCCATCTCGAAGAGGGCGATGGTGGTGCTGGTGCGGACGGTGCCCGGGGTGCGGGACGGCTGGGCGGCCTGGTGCAGATCGTGGAGTGCGGCGGCGATCCGGTCCCGGATCTCCCGCCACTTTCCGGGGTCGACCCAGACCTCGGCGTCACCCATGAGGTCGACACCGGGCCATCGGGCGGCGGCCGCCCGCCGTTGCAGATCGGTGGCGACGACCGGGAAGAGTTCCCGCTTCTCCTCCGCGGCGACCGTCCCTCGGGGGTGCTGTCCGACGTAGCGGTAGCGCTTGGCGACACCGCCGCGGATCTTCTCCTCGCCGGCCACCACGATCCGGTCGGCGGCGAGGAGATTGCGCAGGTGGTAGCTGGCGTTGGCGTGGGTGATGCCGAGCTCGCGGGCCACCTCGGCGGCGGTCAGCGAGGCACCGGTGAGCAGCGACATGATCTGCAGGCGGACCGGATGGGCGAGTGCCCGGAGGGCGGCCGTGTCACCTTCTCCCAAAGACATGTTGGGGAGTCTATGAGCACGGTAGGCCGACTGTCCAACGGATGTTGGGGAGTGGCACACTGCACGAGGACACGGCATTCTCGCTAAGGTTACTGGCGAGTAGGCAATTGATCATCCCGAAAGGTCCGCAGATGACTGATTTCAGCCCCGAGTCGCTCGCGTCGATCGGCCCGAAGGAGTTCGCCCAGCTCGTCAAGTCCACCCCGGACTCCAAGATCTCCGAGGTGATGGCGTCGGACCTGCGCCCCAAGATCCTCGACGAGGTGTTCAACCGGATGCCGTCGCTGTTCCGCGCGGAGAAGGCCGGCAACACCCAGGCCGTCATCCACTGGACCATCACGGGCGGCCCGGCCGGCTCGAGCGACACCTACGAGACCGTGATCGAGAACGGCGCCTGCACCGTCACCAACCAGCCGGTCCGCGAGCCCAAGCTGCACATGACGATGGACTCGCTCACGTTCCTCAAGACCATCACCGGCGAGGGCAACCCGATGATGCTGTTCATGACCGGCAAGATCAAGGCGAAGGGTGACCTCAGCCTGGCGGCCAGCATCGCCAAGCTGTTCGACATCCCCAAGAACTGAGAACACAACACGGCAAAAGGGGTGTGCGATCGATGCGCACACCCCTTTTCTCGTACGCCTCAAAGTCCCGTCACCCACGACCCCGACGCTTTCGGCCGGGCGCGAGGCCGGTACGACTCCGCCGTTCCACCTGATCAGGCTCGACGACGTGGTATCCCGCCGCACGCAGCTCCAGGACGGCCGCATCCGGATCACGACGAATCGCGGCCCGCAACTGCCGACGTTGAAACGCCTCACGGCTCACGGCGAGACGCTCGCGTGCCTGCGGCTTGGGGTCGAGAAAACGTTCGTCGATCAGCATGTCGATAACATCTTCGACGGAAGGCCGGTATCGTCGCCCACCCACGGTGAAGTGCAGCTTTCCCAGCCCGCCACGACTCCGGCCGGAAGCGACAAGCACGTCGTCCCAGTCCTTGCTCCCGCCGATGACCTGGACGTGCGCGTCCGGATATCCGGCCTTGTCCCGCTCGTAGTCGTAGTGGAGAAGTTCCACCTGGTCGAAACCCTTACTCAGGGTGTAGGTGGATTCCTGGGTGACGAGGTACCCCTCGGGATCCAACGCGGTCCGCATGTGCACCGCCAGCCACAGCGGAACATCCCCGCTGGTCCGGAGTCGCACCGGTTGCGCCCTACCGACCTTTCGTAGCTCGGTCCCGAGGAATACGACACCATCCGGACGTTCCAGAACTCCGATATACGCCCCGTCGCAGACGGTCGCGTTCAGGAGGTCTTTCAACTGGTTGGCGAATGATCTGGTCAGACTCGCCAGGTCAACTCGTGGAGCCACCCACCATCACCCACAGTTCGCGGGCGGCGGCAGAGGCGAAATCGCGCTCCTGCGCTTGCCTGCGCAGCTCGGCCATATCGATCCCGAGCGCGGCGAGCTCCTGTTGTACAAAGGTCGTCCAATCAGCCGGCGAGGGCCGGAGGACCTGCACTTCCTCGTCCGATTCGATGGCGGTCGCCTGCGGAGTCATGTCGTCTCCCACGCTCGTCGGCCGGGTGACCACAGAGTGCGGTGCCCGAGTGAGTGCGGCTCCGGAAAACCACACCAAGCTACTAGGACCCTACCTGCGGTCAACCCATCGAACAACCGGCGTTTCTCCCTCTAAACGGGCAATAGACTCAGAGCTTGATCTCGCCCCGGACCGCCCGGAGAGCGATGTCGGTGCGGTACTGGGCGCCGTCCAGCTTCACCCCGTCGACCAGTGCGTAAGCCGCGTCCCGTGCGGACGCCAGGTCGTCACCGACGGCGGTGACACTCAGGACGCGCCCGCCGGCCGAGACCAGAGCCCCGGCAGCGTCCCGGGCGGTGCCCGCGTGGATGACGCCCGGCCGCTCGGCGCCCTCGATCACATCACCGGTCCGCGGAACGCCCGGGTAGTTGTGGCTCGCCATCACGATGGTGATCGCCGAGCCGTCCTTCCAGCGCAGCGGGCCGTGCTCGGCGAGCGTGCCGGTGGCCGCGGCGTTGAGCAGCCCGGCCAGCGGCGACTCGAGCAGCGCCAGCACGACCTGGGTCTCCGGGTCGCCGAACCGGGCGTTGAACTCGATCACCTTCGGGCCGTCCGGGGTGAGCGCGAGTCCGACGTAGAGCAGACCGGCGAACGGCGTGCCCCGCTTGCGCATCTCCGCCAGGGTCGGCTCGACGGTCTCCCGGAGCACCCGCTCCACCAGGTCGTCCGGCGCCCAGTCCAGCGGCGCGTACGCCCCCATGCCACCGGTGTTCGGGCCCTCGTCGTCGTCCTGCAGCCGCTTGAAGTCCTGAGCCGGCATCAGCGGCGCCACCGCGGTCCCGTCGGTGACCACGAAGAGCGACACCTCGGGGCCGGGCAGGAACTCCTCGATGACGACCTTGCCGCACGCCTCGGCGTGGATCAGGGCCTCGTCGAGGTCGTCGGTGACCACCACACCCTTGCCGGCCGCGAGACCGTCGTTCTTCACCACGTACGGCGCACCCAGCTCGGTGAGCGCGGCACGGACCGCGTCCATCTCGGTGCAGGCGAACGACCGGGCGGTCGGCACACCGGCGGCGGCCATCACCTCGTTGGCGAAAGTCTTGGAACCCTCCAGGGCCGCGGCGGCGGCACTGGGGCCGAAACAGGCGATGCCCTCGGCCCGGACCGCGTCGGCGACGCCGGCGACGAGCGGGGCCTCCGGGCCGACCACCACGAGGTCGGCGCGCAGGGTGACGGCGAGCGCCGCGACCGCGGCGGCATCAGTGACCTTGACCTCATGCAGCTCGGCAACCTGGGCGATGCCGGGGTTGCCCGGCGCGGCGGCCAGGAAGTCGACGGACGGGTCAGCGGCAAGGCCGACGGCTAGCGCGTGTTCGCGCCCACCGGAGCCGATCAGAAGTACGCGCACGACGGCCCATCCTACCTGCGACACGGTCGCGTAAACTTCGGCAGTACCCGGGCTCCTCCAGGTACGACGTGGGGCAATGCTCCCTATCGGGCAATGCTCCTTCGGGAAGGGCATCACACAAAGTGCCGGTGATCGTTTTGGTCGGCGCCCAGTGGGGCGACGAGGGCAAGGGCAAAGCCACGGACCTGCTGGGAGACCGGCTGGACTACGTGGTGAAGTTCAATGGTGGTAACAACGCGGGCCACACCGTCGTGATCGACGGCGAGAAATACGCACTACACCTTCTTCCGAGCGGCATCCTCTCCCCGAACGTCGTACCGGTCATCGGCAACGGTGTCGTCGTGGACCTCAACGTGCTGTTCCAGGAGATCGACGGCCTCGAGGCCCGGGGCATCGACACGTCCCGGCTGCGGATCAGCGCCAACGCGCACGTGATCGCGGCATACAACCGGTCGCTCGACAAGGTCAGCGAGCGGTTCCTCGGCGCGCGGCGGATCGGCACCACCGGGCGCGGCATCGGCCCGACGTACGCCGACAAGATGAACCGCATCGGCATCCGGGTGCAGGACCTCTTCGACGAGTCGATCCTGCGGCAGAAGGTGACCGCCGCGCTGGCGTTCAAGAACCAGGTGCTGTCGAAGATCTACAACCGCAGCGCGGTCAAGGGCGAGGAGGTCGTCCAGGAACTGCTCTCCTACGTCGAACGGCTCCGGCCCTACGTCGCCGACACGGCACTGGAGCTGGCCCAGGCCATCGACCAGGACAAGGTCGTGCTCTGCGAGGCCGGCCAGGCCACCCTGCTCGACGTCGACCACGGCACCTACCCGTTCGTGACCAGCTCGAACGCGACGGCCGGCGGCGCCTGCACCGGCTCCGGCATCCCGCCGACCCGCATCGACCGGGTGGTGGCGGTACTCAAGGCGTTCACCACGCGTGTCGGCGAGGGCCCGTTCCCCACCGAGCTGCACGACAAGTTCGGCGACTACCTGCGCGAGGTCGGCCACGAGTACGGCACCACCACCGGCCGTCCCCGGCGGATCGGCTGGCTCGACCTGGTGATCGGCCGGTATGCCCAGCGGATCAACGGCGTCACCGACTTCGCGATGACCAAGCTGGACAACTACGACGGGCTCGACGAGATCCCGGTCTGTGTGGCATACGAGGTGAACGGCGTCCGGCACGACGAGATGCCGATCAACCAGACCGACTTCCACCACGCCACCCCGGTCTACGAGACGCTGCCCGGCTGGAAACAGGACATCTCCGGCTGCCGCAAATTCTCCGAACTCCCGAAGCAGGCACAGGAGTTCGTCGAGTTCGTCGAGCAGCGGGTCGGCGCACGCATCTCGATCGTCGGCGTCGGACCGGGCCGCGAGGCGGTCATCGAGCGCCACTCGGTGCTCAGCGGAGCCTAGGGATGTTCGACGTCGTGCTGCTCAGCCTGGCCGAGGGCCAGGGCGGCTCCGACTCGTGCGGGTCGGGGTGCGGTGGGTGCAACGCCGTGTGCGCCACCCCGCGTACCCCGGTCCTCGCCTGCGCCGACGCGCTGCGCGAGGCCGGCGCCCGAGTGGAGACGGTGATGGCCGGATCGGACCAGGAGATCGACGCGGTTCTCGCGCGGTTCGACGGTCCGGCCCGGCCGGACGGCCTGACCTGGCCGGATCCGGAATCCAAGCTGAGGTTGGTGGTGGCGAGCGCCACCGACGGCCAGTTGCGCGCCGTCGTGCGCAGGCTGGTCCGGCGGTACGCTCCGCCGCCCAGCAAACGCCCGGACGATCTGCCGGCCGTCCGGACCGTGCCGGACCTGCCTCCGCTGGCCATCCTGCCGCTCGACCCGACGCACACCGGGGACCTCGCCGCCCAGCTCGGCCTGCCCCGCACCCCCGCGGCCGTGGCGGCGGCGGTGCTGGAGGGCTCGGTCCGCCGGCTCGACCTGCTGCGCAACGACGGCGGCTCGGTCACGCTCGACGGCGCCCTGCTCGGCGGATCCGACGACGACGGGCGTGCGGTGCCGTGGCGCGGCCGGGTCGAGGTGGACGACGCGCTGCTCACCGACGGCGAGGAGCCGGTCCTGGCCTGTGCGGTGGGCAACGCTGCGGGATACGCCGAGTTCGACGGCCTGCGGCTGCTCGCCGACGGCGACCCGACCGACGGCCGGGTCGAGGTGGCGGTGGCCGTCCCGATCGTGGTCAAGCAGCGGTTCCGGAAAGACACCAAGATCCGTATCGAGGTACGCCGGGCCCGCGGCCGGGCGGTGTCGGTGCTGCCCCGCGAAGGCGATCTGCAGTTCCTGGACGACGGGGTGGCGGGATCCACAAGCCGCAAACGATCCTGGTGGACCGAGCCGGGCGCCTGGGCGGTGTACGCGGGCTGACGCTCTCTGTGACAGGCTGAACCGGACATCCGGTCCGATTGCCTGTCATCCGGGAGGTCGATCCGTGCAGGACGAGTCCGTCCCTCCGCCCCGCGACGTGGAACCGTTCTGGGACGGCACCGGGGAGCCTTCGCAATCTTCTGTACCTCCGGCGCCTTCTTCGCCGGGGGTCTCGGAGGCCCCGGTGCACGGCCGTGTGGTGCCGCTCGACGGCCGTCGGCCGCCCGCTGTGGAGGTCGAGCCGGGTGTCTACCGGCCGGCCGGGCGGGCGGCGCCGGAGTTGCCACCGGGCGTGCACGTCCCGGCTCAGCGGGCCGGCGGGTCCCGCCCTCCCGCGCGGGATCCGGGTCCCGATCGCGCGGCTCCCGGGCGCGCGATTCCTGATCGCTCGGCTTCCGGTCACGCGGCCTCTGATCACGCGGCCTCTGATCACGCGGTTTCCGATTACGCGAACCCGGATTCGCCGTGGGCACAACCTCTGCACCGGCCGGCGGATCCGCTCGCCGCGCCCGTGCCCCCACCTACACCGGAGTCCGTGCCGCTGCCTGCGCCGGAGCCTGTTCCGGCTCTGCCGCCTCCGCCGACTGCCCTGGCGCCCCGGACCCGGACCGTGCCGCCGGCATCGACCGAAAGACCGCCGGGCTTCACGGAGAAACCGGGCACTCCGGAGAAGCCGGGTGCCCTGGAGAAGCCGGGTGCCCTGGAGAAGCATGGGGTGCCGGCCATGCCGGACGGGCCGAACCCGTTCGACGAGCCGCCGGCCGGCAACCCGTTCCAGGAACTCGCCTGGCTGGCCGACGGCACGCCGACCGCCGAGGAGTTCGCCCGGCGCCGGATGGCCCGCCCGCCCCAGCAGGACGCCACCATGGGACCCCGGGCGCTGCTGCGCAAGAGCACACTCGGCCTGGTCAAGATGGCGCCGGGCCGCCGGGAACGCGAGTTCCGCCAGGACGTCGAGATGGTGCGCCGCAACTTCGGCGGACTACGCCAGGTCACCGTGGTCAACCCGAAGGGCGGCGCCGGCAAGACGGTAGCCGTGGTGCTGCTCGCGATGACGTTCGGGCAGAAGCGCGGCGGGTACGTGCTGGCCTGGGACAACAACGAGACCCAGGGCACCCTGGGGATGCGCGCCCAGCAGGACTTCCACGCCCGCACGGTCCGAGACATGCTCCGTGACCTGCACCTGTTCCAGGGTTCCCAGGGCCGGGTCGGAGACCTGTCACAGTATGTGCGGGCGCAGGGCGAGGGCATGTTCGACGTACTCGCCTCGGACGAGTCCGCAACCGCCGGCGAGATGCTGACCGCGGGCGCGTTCGCCGAGATCCGCGACGTGGTCAGCCGCTTCTACAAGCTGATCTTCGTGGACACCGGCAACAACGTGCGGGCGGAGAACTGGCAGGCCGCGATGGACGCCACCGACCAGTTGGTGATCACCATGTCGGCCCGTAACGACTCGGCCGAGACCGCCGCGCGGATGCTCGACCACTTGGAGCAGAGCGGCCGGCGACGGCTGGTGCGGCAGGCGGTGACCGTGGTGACGATGCCGCCGACCCGCAAGGACATCGACCTGCCCGCGATCGAGAAACACTTCGCGGCGCGGACCCGGGCGGTGCTGCTCGCCCCGTACGAGAAGCTGGTCGACTCCGGTGAGCCGATCCGTTACGGCGAACTCTCCGCCGACACCCGCGACGCCTGGCTCAAGATAGCCGCCGCCGTGGCCGAGGGCCTCTGACCCACCCCGTGTGTCGACGTCAGGCGCGCACAACGCCCCAACTCACCACACCCCAAGCAGCGTGGTGAATTGAGGCGCGTAGGACACCCGAACTCAACACACCCCAAGCAGCGTGGTGAATTGAGGCGCGTAGTACACCCGAACTCAACACACCCCAAGCAGCGTGGTGAATTGAGGCGCGTAGGACGCCCAAACTCAACACACCCCAAGCAGCGTGGTGAATTGAGGCGCGTAGAACGCCCAAACTCGACACAGCCCGAGCAGCGTGGTGACTTAGGGCGCGTAGGACGCCCAAACTCAGCACACCCCAAGCAGCGTGGTGAATTGAGGCGCGTAGGACGCCCGAACTCGACACAGCCCGAGTGGCGTGGGGAGTTCGGGCGTGAGCGGTCAGCTGAGAGCGTCGGCGGCGGCCGGGTCGCTGTCGCGCAGGAACTGGGCGCAGCGGGCCGCCTCGTCCGCCTCACCGATCGCCGCGGCGGCCTGCGAGAGGACGTGCAGGCAGCGCAGGAAGCCCTGGTTGGCCTCGTGCGACCAGGGCACCGGCCCGTGGCCCTTCCAGCCGTTGCGGCGCAGCGCGTCCAGTCCGCGGTGGTATCCGGTCCGGGCATACGCGTAGGCCGTCACGTGCTCGCCGTCGGCCAGAGCACCGGCGGCGAGGGGCGCCCACGCGGCGCTGTAGGCGGGGTGGGCGGCGGCGACCGCCTTGTAGGCCTCCGCGGTGCCCGCGGAAGCGGCCTCGGCGAGGGCCTTGTCCGCCACGGCGTCGGCGGGCAGGCGAGTGGCCGGAGGCTCGGGAAGGAGGTTCTGCATGCCCTCATTCAACCCGGCCGGCCGGTGTTCATTCCGCCCTGCCCGCTTTTCCCCCGACCGGAACCGCTTGAACCTACCGGAAACGCTTGAAACCACTGGAAACGCTTGAAAACACCAGGAACACTTAAAAACACCAGGAACACTTGAAAGCACTAGAACTGCTTGAACAGCACGGCACCTGACGTCGGACGGAGCCTTCGAACCGCGCCGCCCGGCGGGACGGTCAATCCCAGGCCCTGCCCAGACGGAACAGGCGGTCCGCGTACTCGATCTGGGTCTGCCACTCGGCCGGCCACGCGGCGAGGCCGAGCGAAGCCCCCGCGAAGGACCCCGCCAGGCAGGCGATGGAGTCGGAGTCGCCGGACGACGCCGCGCCGCGCCCCAGGACCGCGACCGGCTCGTCCGGGGAGATCAGATAGCAGTAGAGCGCCGTGGCCAGCGCCTCCTCCGCGATCCATCCGGCGCCGGTGGCCAGGCACGGGTCGCCGGTGTAGTCGCCTGCGGCGAGCGCCGCCTCCACCCGGTCGAGCGCCGTCGCGCACTCGTCCCAGCCCCGGGCGATGAATTCCTCCGGTGAGCTCACCGCGGGCCGCTGCCAGAGCTCGCCCAGCCAGTCACCGTGGTAGACCTTGCGCTGCTCGGCGCAGCGCTGCCGGAGCGCCGCGAGCAGATCGGCCGGCGCCAGGCCGTTGCCCAACCAGAAGATGGCGTACGCGGTGAGCTCACTCGCCGCCAACGCGGTGGGGTGCCCGTGTGTCAGTGCGGCCTGGAACTGCGCCACTCCGGACCGCACCTCGTCGCTCAGCCCGGGGACGAGCCCGGCCGGTGCGACCCGCATGTTGGCCCCGCAGCCTTTCGAGTCTGCCTGGGTGGCCCGGGTCCACGGCCGGCCGTCGGCGAGCGCGCCGATCGCCCGCAGGCAGGTCATCCCGGGTGCCCGGTCGTTCTCCGGGCTGTTCGCCCACTCCAGGAAACGGCGGCGCAGCACCGGCTCCAGCAGGCCCGGGGTCAGCGTGCGCACCTCCAGGAACGCCTCACCGACCGCCAGGGTCATCTGGGTGTCGTCGGTGACCAGCGCCGGCTCGCCCTCGAGTCTGCGCGGTCCGCCCGGACCGTATCGGGCGACGATCTCCTGGTAGTCCCGGAACTCGGTGGGTTTTCCCAGGGAGTCGCCGTAGGCGAGCCCGAACAGTGATCCCGATGCAGCACGCATGCGGTCAACTCTAGGTTCGCCGTCAACGACAAGGGCCACCCGGCTGTCGTTCGCGCGCCACGCGCAAGATGGAACGATGCCGGATCCTCTGCAACCCGTGCTCGGCGGCGACATGCCGTTCGACGCGACCGCCCTCGAGATCGAATCCCGTGCCGAGTTGGACGTCCATCTCGCCAAGCGCAGCCTGTCCGGGCTGGTGGTGCTCGGTCTGCACCTGGACGTGGACCCGCCGGATCTGACCGGTGTGGACGTCGGCGGCGCGTTGTTCGTCGGCTGCCGGCTGGCCGGCCCGGAGGTGGAGATCGATCTGATCCGGCGGGGCGCGCATCTGATCCCGCCGTTCCGGGAGCGCCCGTATCCCACCCATCCGGCCCTGCTCTACACGCCGGAGGACCTGTCCCGGGGATTCGCCGAGGCCGGTTTCGCCGGAATGTTCGACACGCTCGTCTACCAGCATTTCGTGGCGCACGGCGGGCCGGTCCCGGACATCCGGGAGGCCCTGTCGCAGCGGCTGCACGACGCCGGCATCGACAACGCGCTCGGCAAGGCCCTGGCGGCGTGGGCCGCGGTGCACGGGCACGAGGGGCCGGTCGGGATCATGGGCGGGCATGCGGCGCCGCGGGGCTCGGCGGCGTACCGGATGGCCGCCTCGCTGGCCCAGCGCCTGGCCGGGGCCGGCCGCCTGATCGTGACCGGCGGCGGCCCGGGGGTGATGGAGGCGGCGAACCTGGGGGCGTTCTTCGCGTCCCGCGGTACGGAAGAGCTGGCCGCCGCGATCGACATGCTGTCCGGTGCGCCGGATTTCCCGGACCACGAGCCGTACACGGCGGCGGCGCTGGCGGTCCGGCGGGCGTTCCCGGTCGCCGCCACCGATGTCGCCGGCCTGCTCCGGCACGGCGGTCTGGCCCTGCCCACCTGGCTGTACGGGCACGAGCCGGCCAACCTGTTCGCCGGGCAGATCGGCAAATACTTCTCCAACGCGGTCCGCGAGGACTCGATCCTGCGACTGTCCCGGGGCGGCATCGTGTTCGCACCGGGCTGGGCCGGAACGGTCCAGGAGATCTTCCAGGCGGCGACGAAGACGTTCTACGCGACGGACGGGCCGTCGGGGGCGTACGTGTTCCTCGGCGTCGAGCACTGGTCCGCTCTGCCGGTGGTGGACCTGCTGCGGCCGTTGCTGGCCCGGTCCCCGCACGGCGATCAGTCGCACCTGGTCGTGGTCACCGACTCGCTGGACGAGGCGGTCGCCGCGTTGCAGCCGTGACCTGGCCGGTCGACTGATCCCGGGTGCTGGCGGGCGTGCCGCACACTGCGGGCATGGTGGGATTCGTCTTGATCCTCGCGCTCGGGGGCGCGCTGTTCCTCTTCACCGTCGCGGTGTTCGCTGCGGTGATCATTTTCGGCCGGGCACGGCGGGGACGGGACGGCAGCCGGAGGAGCCGCCACGGTGGTTACGCCGGGGGCGGCTATGTCGGCAGCACCAGTTCGTCGCACGACTCGGGGTCGTCCTGGGACAACTCGTGGAGCAGCGATTCGTCGGACTCCGGGGGTGGGTGGGGCGGCGGCGACAGCGGCGGTGGTGGGGACAGCGGCGGTGGTGGCGGTGGCGGCGACTGATCTCCCGAGGTCACGGCACCCGGGCGGAACGGTGGCGGCACCCAGGCGGAACGGTGGCGGACGTCACTCACACTGCAGCCATGATGACCGCGCTGCTTCTCCTCATCGGAGTGTTGATCCTGGTCGGACTGGGTTTCGCCACCTCGGGCCGGCATCGTCGTGGACACCACCGCCACACCGGGGCCGGGGCCGGCGCCGCCTCCAGCGTGTACCCGTACACCGGTGCGCCGACCGACACCGGCGCAAGCTGGGGTGACAGCGGCGGCTGGGGCGGCGGTGGAAGCGACGGTGGCGGAGGTGGCGGAGGTGGCGGTGACGGGGGCGGCAGCAGCGGCTGCTGACCCTCAGACCACGTGAACCCGGCTACTCCGCGGGCCACGCGAACCGGCGGACCCGCCCGGCTCTCAAGCCCACGTGAACCGGCGGACCGGGTCGGCTCTCAGGCGACGTGGATACGGCGCCAGTGCGCGGCGGGCAACTCGGCCTCCGGCACGTCGGTCAGCCCGTTCTCGTCCATCGCGTTGTACACCGCGAGCCGGGCGCCGTCGAAGAGGAACTCGACCGCGTGCAGCACCCGCGGACGCCAGTCGGCGGACGTGGTCCGTTCGATGATGTTGACCGCCCGGAGCGGTCGGCCCCGCGCCTTCCGCAACGCGGCGTGCGGGTCGGCCCGCCAGTCGAAGTGCTCGTACCAGTCGATCGGCACGGCCATGTCGATCTGGTCCCAGGTGATCGCACACTCGTCGAACTTGCGGTGGGTGACCTCGACGCGGCTCTGGCCGAAATCCAGGATCACCGGGCCGTCGGCGAACCAGCCGCGCTGCCCGACGTCCCACATCAGCCAGCCGGACCGCAGCTTACGGCCGATGAGTCGCACGAACGCGTGCCGGTGGATGGCCGCGAGTGCCTCGGCGTCGTGATGCCACTCGGGTTTCCACCCGTCGATAGCGAACACGATCACCGGTCCCTTGATCAAGAACGGGCTCGATCGTACCCATGTACCTGGGTGATCCCACAACGACAGCAGCGGCCGGCCCCGGCATCGGGACCGACCGCTGCCGGATGACTACTTGGCGAACGTGGTGCCGGTCGAGCGGAGGTGCTCGCAGGCCTCCACGACGCGCTTGGCCAGACCGTTCTCGGCCAGCTTGCCCCAGGCGCGCGGGTCGTACGCCTTCTTGTTGCCGACCTCGCCGTCGATCTTCAGCACGCCGTCGTAGTTCTTCATGACGTGGTCGACGACCGGGCGGGTGAACGCGTACTGCGTGTCGGTGTCGATGTTCATCTTGACCACGCCGTAGTCCAGCGCGCCGTGGATCTCCGAGAGCAGCGAGCCGGAGCCGCCGTGGAAGACCAGGTCGAGCGGCTTCTCCTTGCCGTACTTCGCGCCGATCGCGTCCTGGATCTCCTTGAGGATCTCCGGACGGAGCTTGACGTTGCCCGGCTTGTAGACGCCGTGCACGTTGCCGAAGGTGAGGGCGGTCAGGTAGCGGCCCTTCTCACCCAGGCCGAGCGCGGCAGCGGTGGCCAGGCCGTCCTCGACGGTCGAGTACAGCTTGTCGTCGATCGCGGCGGAGACGCCGTCCTCCTCGCCACCGACCACGCCGACCTCGATCTCGAGGATGATCTTCGCGGCGGCGGAGAGGGCCAGCAGCTCCTCGGCGATCTGGAGGTTCTCCTCCAGCGGCACGGCCGAGCCGTCCCACATGTGCGACTGGAACAGCGGGGCGAGGCCCTTGGAGACGCGCTCCTTGGAGATCGCGAGCAGCGGCCGGACGTACCCGTCGAGCTTGTTCTTCGGGCAGTGGTCGGTGTGCAGCGCGATGTTGACCGGGTAGTTCTTGGCGACCTCGGTGGCGTACTCGGCGAGCGCGACGGCACCGGTGATCATGTTCTTGATCGTCGGGCCGGACGCGTACTCGGCGCCACCGGTGGAGATCTGGACGATGCCGTCGCTGCCCGCCTCCGCGAAGCCCTGCAGGGCGGCGTTGAGGGTCTGCGAGGACGTCACGTTGATCGCCGGGTACGCGAACGCGCCGCTCTTGGCGCGATCGATCATCTCGGCGTAGACCTCGGGGGAAGCGATAGGCATCAGTGCGCTCCTTGCTCGTGGAACGGGAAGCAGAGGGCAGGACCGCGCTGTCCTCCACAGGCAGTATTCCGCAGTCGCGTTGCGTAGCGGAAATCACCCCGAAATCCCGACGTCGAATCCGGCACATGGGTCTTATCACTGTAAATAAGCTCGACTCATGTCCGTACTTCTGGGGCGGATCGCGACGGTGACCGTCGCGATGATGCTCGCTCTCTGTGGTGTTGCGGCCCCCGCCCAGGCCGCATCCGGCTTCCAACTGCATGTGGAGACCGCGACATTGGCACCCGGGAGTGATGGGAAAGACGTGATTATCTGGGGCACAGTCCCCGGAAGGGGTACACATCACCTCCGCCTCACTGTGGATCGGGCCGGTGTCGACGCCTTCGCCGCCGTCACCGTCGACCCGACGAGCTTCTTCACCCTGTCGGTCGGCGGCGGCGACAGCTCTTACCGAGCGGCGTCGCCCTGCACCACCGTGGGACTGCGCACGACCTGCACCATCACCGTGACCGAAACGGTGTACCCGAATCCCCTGGGGATGCTCTGGGTTGAGGCACGCCCCAACGCCACGACACGGGACTCCGGCATCGTGAAGGTGACCGGCAGCATCCTCACCGCGACGACGGTATGGACGACCGCGGCCGAATGGTCGGACATGACCAGTGTCTTCGACGGTGGCACCCCGGCCGCGCCCGGGACCGGCCCGGAACTCACCCTGACCGAGTTGACCGGCGCCGCGGCCGAACCGCAGGCCGACCTCGATCAGGAGAACAACCACGCGTTGCTCGACATGGCGATCGGCGGCGGACCGGCGACCGACCTGGCCGTTCTGGGTGCTCGCGGATCCGCCCCGGTCGGTGGCCGACTGACCCTGCGGGTGACGCTCGTCAATCACGGCCCCCGCCGGATCCGGCCCGATCTCTACCTCAACAACATGGTGACGTTGGAGGTCCGGCCGCCGGGGAACACCGAGATCGTCGGGAGCGACTGTCTCCCGATCCGGGAGCGGATGCTCTGGTGCTACCCGTCCAAGCCGCTCGCCGCCGGGGCGAGTCAGACGTTCGCTGTTCGGCTGAAGGTCACCAAGGGATCGCCGACGCCGGGGCGGGTGCGGTTCGGTGCGCAGATGAGCGGGTACGCCCGCCCGGTCGACCCCGATCGGGCCAACGACAGTGCGGAGATCGTGGTCACGCCGAGGGGTGCCTGACGGTTTGTCCGGCATCCGGAGCGGGGAAGGCCCACCATGGGGGCAGGGAACCGGCCGCGAGCGTAGGGAGCCCACGATGGCCGAGCGGGTGCTGGACGAGATCGACGTGGAGACGCCCGAGGTCGACGCGGCTGAGCAGGCGGTGGTCGCGGGCCCGAGCTGGCACGATGACGAGCCGGAGGAGCCGGGGCGCAGCCGGACGCCGGCGCCGGTCGAGGCCAACGAATGGGACGTCCAGGAGCAGGCTCGGGTCGTCGAGTTCGACGACGACTACCGCTGACCTCGGTTTTTCGATCGCGTCGATGGCGGCACGCTGACACCATCGACGCGTGCTACTCACGTTGACGACCACTCACCGACCTGCCACCGATCTGGGTTACCTACTGGTCAAACACCCGGAGAAGGTGCATTCCTTCGACGTCCCCACCGGTACGGCCTATGTGCTGTACCCGGAGGCGACCGAGGAGAAGTGCACGGCGGCGCTGATGCTGGACGTCGATCCGCAACTGCTCCGGGCGCAGAAGGACGCGTTCGAGCTGAGTCAGTACGTCAACGACCGGCCGTACGCCGCGTCCAGCCTGCTCGCCAGTGCGCTGTCCAAGGTCTTCCGGAGTGCCCTGCGCGGCAATTCCAAGGACCGTCCGGAGCTGGCCGCCACCCCGATCCCGCTGGAGATCCGGGTGCCGGTGCTGCGCGGCACCCCCGATCTGATCACCCGCCTGTTCGCGCCGCTCGGCTGGACGGTCGAGGCCACTCCGATCCCGCTCGACGCCGAGCTGGGCGGTGGAGACAGCCGATACTCCGACGTCCGGCTGACCGGCGTGCTGCGGGTCGCCGACGCGCTGAACCACCTGTACGTGCTGCTCCCGGTCCTGGACGACGGCAAGCACTACTGGGTCGCCCCGGACGAGATCGAGAAGCTGCTGCGTTCCGGCGAGGGCTGGCTGGCCGGCCATCCGGAGAAGGTGCTGATCGCCCGGCGTTACCTGGCTCATCGCAAGTCGCTGGCGGCCACCGCGCTGCAGTTGCTGGAGCCGGAGGTGGCCGCGCCCACCGAGGAGGAGGCCGAGCTGCCGGTGCAGCGCCGGGCGCCGCTCGCCGGGCAGCGGCGTGACGCGGTGCTCGCCGCGCTGGTCGAGTCGGGTGCGGCCCGGGTGCTCGATCTGGGCTGTGGTGGCGGCGCGCTACTCACCGCCCTGATGAAGGAACGGTCGTTCACCGAGATCGTCGGCGCTGACGTCTCCAGCCGGGTGCTGGAGCAGGCGTCCCGGCGGCTGCGGCTGGACCGTCTGCCGGATCGTCAGCGGGGCCGGATCCGGCTGATCCAGACCGCGTTGACGTACCGCGACGACCGGCTGCGCGGCTTCGACGCGGCGGTGCTGATGGAGGTGATCGAACACGTCGACCTGTCCCGGCTGCCCGCGCTGGAGCGTGCCGTGTTCGGGCATGCGCGGCCCCGCGTGGTCGTGGTCACCACGCCGAACGTCGAGTACAACGTCCACTACGAGGGCCTGACCGGAATGCGTCACTCGGACCACCGTTTCGAGTGGACCCGGGCGGAGTTCGCCGCGTGGGCGGACCGGGTGGCCGCGGAGCACGGCTACACGGTGACGTTCCGTGGGGTCGGCGACCCGGACGAGACGACCGGCGCACCCACCCAACTGGCCCTGTTCACGACGACCGAGGCAACCGGCGAAGCAAGCACCGACACCGTCACGGAGGTGACCGCATGATCCTCGACGTTCCCGAGCTCTCCCTCGTCGCCCTGGTCGGCATCTCCGGATCCGGCAAGTCGACGTTCGCCCGCGCCCACTTCAAGCCCACCCAGGTGCTCTCCTCGGATTACTTCCGCGGGCTGGTCGCCGACGACGAGAACGACCAGTCGGCGTCCGGTGACGCGTTCGAGGTGCTGCACTACGTGGCCGGCAAGCGGCTGGCCGCCGGCCGGCTCACCGTGGTCGACGCCACCAACCTGCAGGCGCACGCCCGTGCCGGGCTGGTCAAGGTCGCCCGGGAGCACGACGTGCTGCCGGTGGCGATCGTGCTGGACGTGCCGGAGGCGGTGGCCTGGGAGCGTACGCAGAGCCGCCCGGACCGTACGTTCGGCCGTCAGGTGCTCGGCCGGATGAGCCGTGACCTGCGGCGCTCGCTCAACCAGCTGGCCCGCGAGGGCTTCCGCAAGATCCACGTGCTGCGAGGGCTCGACGAGATCGCGGCCGCCGAGATCCGCTACGAGAAGCTGTTCAACGACCGGCGTTCCGAGCACGGGCCGTTCGACATCGTCGGTGACGTGCACGGCTGCCGGGCCGAGCTGGAGACGCTGCTCGGCGACCTGGGCTGGGAGCTGGCCCGCGACGACCGGGGACGCCCGGTGGACGCCACCCACCCGGACGGCCGCACCGCGGTGTTCGTCGGTGACCTGGTCGACCGCGGACCGGACTCGCCGGGCGTGCTGCGCCTGGTGATGGGCATGGTCGCGGCCGGGCACGCCATCTGTGTGCCCGGAAACCACGAGCAGAAACTGGCCCGCAAGCTGAACGGCCGCAAGGTGCAGCTCACCCACGGCCTGCCGGAGACCTTGGAGCAGCTGGCCGCCGAGCCGGACGAGTTCGTGACCGAGGTGCGGTCCTTCATCGACGGCCTGGTCAGCCACTACGTGCTCGACGACGGCAAGCTGGTGGTCGCGCACGCCGGGCTGAAGGAGGCGTACCAGGGGCGGGCGTCCGGCCGGGTGCGCAGTTTCGCGCTCTACGGCGAGACCACCGGCGAGACCGACGAGTACGGCCTGCCGGTCCGCTACCCGTGGGCGCGGGACTACCGGGGTTCCGCCGCGGTCGTCTACGGCCACGTGCCCACCCCGACACCGGAGTGGATCAACAACACCATCTGCCTGGACACCGGTTGTGTCTTCGGTGGCCGGCTCACCGCGCTGCGCTGGCCGGAACGTGAGCTGGTCGCCACGCCCGCGGCGAAGGAGTACTACGCGCCGGTGCGGCCGCTGGTCACCGTCCCCGACCGGCTCGACCAGGGCCTGGACATCGCGGACGTGACGGGTCGCCGGCACATCGATTTCGGGTACGGCCGGACCACCGTCCCCGCCGAGAACGCGGCGGCGGCGCTCGAGGTGATGGGCCGGTTCGCGGTCGACCCGGAGACGCTGGTGTGGCTGCCGCCCACGATGGCGCCGTGCTCCAGTTCGACCGTCGACGGCTACCTGGAATACCCGTCGTCGGCCTTCGCCGATCTGCGGGCAGCAGGGCTGGACCGGGTCGTCTGTGAGGAGAAACACATGGGCTCCCGGGCCGTCGTGCGGGTCTCCGTCACCGGCGAGGGGGACGCGATCTGGACCAGGACTGGCCGGCCGTTCTTCGGCCCGGAGCTTGACGAGCCGCTGCTGGCCCGGGTCCGCGCCGCCGCCACCGAGATCATGGCCGAGCTGGAGACCGGCTGGCTGCTGATCGACGCCGAGCTGCTGCCCTGGTCGGCGAAGGCCGGCGGTCTGATCCGTGACCACTACGCCGCGGTCGGGGCGGCCGGCCGGACGGCGCTGCCGGCCGCGCTCGACGTCCTGCGGGACGCCGCCGAGCGTGGGCTCGACGTCGGTACGCTGCGGGACCGGCTGGAGCTGCGGTCCGCCGAGATCGACGGGTACTCGGCCGCCTACCGGTCCTACATCCGGCCGACCGATGGTCTGACCGGGGTCACGCTCGCACCGTTCGCGGTACTGGCGGGCGCCGGCGTCTCGTACGCGAAGAAGGATCACGACTGGCACCTGGCGATCGCGGACCGCCTGGTCGCGGCAGACCCGGAGCTCTTCACCGCCACCCGGCGGATGATCGTGGATCTGGCCGACCCGGCGTCCGAGGAGGCGGCGACCGACTGGTGGCTGTCGCTGACCGGGGCCGGCGGTGAGGGCATGGTGGTCAAGCCGTGGGCGGGTCTCGGGGTGACCGACGGCAAGGGCCGGCTGGTGCAGCCCGGGGTGAAGTGCCGCGGCCGGGAGTACCTGCGGATCATCTACGGGCCGGAGTACACCCGTCCGGAGCAGCTGGAGCGGCTGCGCGGGCGGAACCTCGGGCGCAAGCGGTCGCTGGCGTTGCGTGAGCACGGTCTCGGTCTGGCGGCACTGGACCGGCTGGCCGAGGGCGCGCCGGCCTGGCGGGTGCACGAGTTGGTGTTCGCCATTCTGGCCGCCGAGTCGGAGCCGGTGGATCCCCGTCTGTAGCGGTCCGTCCCCTCCTGGGTGCCTCCGCACCGTCACCGGTGGGCGACCACGCGGTATCCACAGGATTCATACAGGTACCGGCCCTTGCAGGGCCGGTACCCTGGCTCCTCGTGGACATCCATGCGCTCACCGAGCCGCTAGCCCTGAACCCGATGGATCCGAAGGATCTTCTCTCCGCCTTCGGGTTGCCGGGTGTCCTGGCCATCCTCTTCGCCGAAACCGGACTCCTGGTCGGATTCTTCTTCCCCGGTGACTCCCTGCTGTTCCTGGCGGGGGTGGCGGCCTCCTCGGTGGCCGACTCGATCTTCGGCGCGGGTGCCAAGCTGTCCATCACCGGCCTGCTGATCGGCGCGCCGATCTGCGCCGTCATCGGCGCGCAGTTCGGCCACTGGCTGGGCGCGAAGTACGGCCGTCAGATGTTCGAGAAGCCGGACTCGAAGCTCTTCAAGAAGGAGTACGTCGAGAAGGCGGAGTATTACTTCGAGAAGTTCGGTCCGGCCAAGGCCGTGGTGCTGGCCCGCTTCATCCCGATCGTCCGGACCTTCCTCAACCCGGTCGCCGGCACGCTGGGCATGCCCGCCAAGCAGTTCCTGATCTGGAACATCGTCGGCGCGGTCCTCTGGACCGACGGCATCATCCTGATCGGTTACCTGCTGGCCCAGCAGATCTACGACCTCGTCGGCGACCACATCGACCGCTACATCCTGCCGGTGGTCGTGCTGATCGTGTTGATCTCGGTGCTGCCGATCCTGATCGAGCTGGTCCGGGAGCGCCGCGCCAAGAAGAAGGGTGGCGAGGCCGGCCCGCAGGCCGCCGAGTCCCTGGGTGTGGTGGCCGCGGCCACCGTCGCCGGTGTGGCGGACGCCGCCCACCAGGAGTTCCACGACCACCACGACGAGCAGCAGCCCACCGAGCAGTTCGGCCGGCAGCCGTACGGCGGCCAGCAGCCGTACCAGGGCGGCCAGACCTACGGTGGCGGCCAGACGTACGGCGGTCAGCAGCCGCAGCAACCGCAGCAGCCCCCGCAGGGCGGCCACGTCTACGGGCAGCCGCAGGGCGGCGGTCAGGTCTACGGCGGTCAGCAGCCGCACAACGGTCAGCAGCCCTACGGTGGCGGCCCGACCTACGGTCAGTCGCAGAACCAGGGTGACTGGCCGCCCCGCTAGACATTCGCATGGACCCACGGAAACGGCCGGCCCCGGATCTCTCCGGGGCCGGCCGTTTCGTGTCAGCGCGTCGTCACACCGTCACAGCGGTGGAACCCTGCAACCGGTCCAGGAACTCTTCCGGGCAGTCCCGGAGGTTCTCCAGCCGGCCGGCGGCCAGCGCCTGGTAGGTGAGCCGGGCCGCTTCCTCGAGGTTGCGGGCCCGCTTGTGCGCGATCTCCACCGAGTCGCCCAGGACCACGCAACCGTGCCGGCTGAGCACCAGGCAGTCGGTCCCGTCTGCCGCCATCGCCGCGGTCAGCGCCGCCAGCTCGGTGCCACCCGGCAGGCGGAACGGCACCGTCGATATCCGGCGGAGGTAGAACGCGTGATCGGTGGTCACGATCCGGATGTGTTCGCCCAGGGCGTCCAGCAGTAGAGCCGTCTGTGGATGCAGATGGACCACTGCGTTGACGTCCGGGCGGGCCCGGTAGAGCGCGAGGTGCAACGGAAGTTCACTCGACGGCTCGATCCGCGGCGGTGGCAGCGAACCGATCGACGCGGGCGTCCCGTCGGTGGTCCGCACCGGGACGAAGGTGGTGCGGCTCAGCCGGTCGAGCCAGGAACCGCTCGCGGTCACCCAAACGGCGTCCTCATCCGGGATCCGGGCGGACAGGTTGCCGCCCGAACCACACACGAGGCCGGCCTGGACCACGTCGTAACCCACGTGTGCGAGCTGATCACGCAGGTCACCGGGGACGTAGTTCACCCGTTCCTCCTCAGGTCCGCAAAATGGACGTCGACGAGGTCCTCGGCCTGGCGTCACGACCCCATGCGAGTGACGCCAGGCTTTGTCCAACGGTCAGCGAGCCTTCTTGGTGGCGCGCTTACGGGGCGGCGTCAGCAGGTCCGCAATGGTCGCGATAGCGGTCGGGACCAGGCGGTAGTACGCCCAGACACCGCGCTTCTCGCGCTCCAGCAGACCCGCCTCCGTCAGAATCCGCAGGTGGTGGCTCACAGTCGGCTGCGAGAGGCCCAGAGGAGCCGTCAGGTCGCAGACACAAGCCTCGCCATCCGTTGCGGACTGGATCAGGCTCAGCAGCCGCAGCCGGGCCGGGTCGGCGAGCGCCTTGAGCACTCCCGCCAGGCGCTCGGCGTCAGCGCGTTCAATAGGCTCGCCGGCAAGCGGCGAGATCTGAGGCATCGTCATTTCCGCCAACGCAGTTCCCACGATCTCCATCCTTCCACCAACTGCATCGATTCTCCTGCATGTGTGCAGGGAGAACCGGCTAACTTCAGGCCGCAAGGGCGACGCGGTTTGGCGACCCGGACGGCCGCTGGGGCGACGCGACGACGCGTGCCGCACCCCTCGTCCAACCGGACCTCACCTCGACACCGACTTCGGTCTCTGCCTCCTGCAACGCCTCAGCCGCGATCTGGTCGCTGCCCATCCGTGTCGAGCTCTCGATCCCCGTCTCCGGAGTGAGGCGGCCCACATTGTCAATTCGTCGATTGCTTCCGCTTGACGAACCTCGACGAGACCCCGACACGGAAAGCGTCGACATCATCACGCGACACTGCGCGATCATTTGGTCGGCACTCTCCGAAGCCAACGACCCACGACCCGATGAAAGCACGGCGCCACGCTGCGCGACGGGCAATTCAGTGATGAATTTACGCAGGTCGTACCGTGCATCCATGACATCGAGAGTACTGGCTGGAAGGAAACCGGAATCTTTCGCCCCGCCGGGGCGGAACCGAACTATTGACCCACGGCTTAACCCGGCTCTGTAAAGAAGGTTTACGGATCGAACAACGGATCTCAACCTTCCCCCCGACCATAGACGCAGCTCAAAGCAGGTAACGCCGTCACGGTACCCACCCGCTCCTCAGGACTACCTGGTGGTTGGGCTGTGAGAGTGCTGTGAACTCACGAAATCACGTTTGGACGTTGAGCCGGAAACACTCACCGTACGGCCGATCTCGATCTATCCGGACAGCCGATCGAGTGACGGGTGACAGAAACTGACCGTACCCGTTCGTGTGACCCACAGTCGTCGATACGGCAGTGCGTTACCCCGTTACTGGGGGGTAATCAGTTGGCCGGTCGGGTCCACAAGTCGTCATCGGACCGGGGAGCCGAGATTTGTTCGGCACCGGAAGTCGGGAACGCGGCCGGATCATTCACCGGCGCTGTCCCCGTTCGATCACCCGTCCAGGGGGTGGAATAGGCGCCCGTCCACGCCGAGTGTGACTCGAAAGAGGACGTCTCCGCCACCGTGCCGAAGTGGCTCCCGGGGGCAGTGAGGACCAGAACCCCCACGACGAGATAGCCCAGAACCTGAACGCCGGCCACGACAGCGTTCAACGCGATCCACCCACCGGGGTACGCCTCACCCAGCGCGGCACCCATCGTGCCCGGCAGCGCCTCACCGGAACGCTGCACGGCGATCGTGGCGAGCGTGCCCAGACCCGCCAGCGCACCGATCCCGCAGACGCCCAGGGTCACCCCACGGGCGATCCGGTTGCCCCGGCGCAGGCCGAGCCCCAGCACGACGAAGAGCCCGAGCAGCACGACGGCGGCCACCGCGGCGAGCGCGGCACCCAGCCAGATCACCGAGACGAGGTTCTCCACCTGCTCGCTGCTGCCGGCGAGCTCGCGGAACCGGCTGTCCGCGGAGACCGCGACGGCCACGCCGCCGACCGCGTAGACCAGGCCGGCGACGGCCAGGGTCCAGAGCAGAGCAACGGCCGCGGTGACGGCGGTGGGCCGGGCGGCGCCGGGCGCGGGCACGGCGACGGGCGGCTGGACGGCGTACGACATCGACGGCTCCTGCAAGGTTCGACTGGCACGAACCTATCGCCTACCGGACCGGAACGTGGCCGGACCGGTCCGCCCGAGGGCGAACCGGTCCGGAGAAGGCTCGATGTGCCGGGTCAGGCCGGCGGGCGCGGCGGCTGGTCGCCGTCGGCCGGAGGCTGCTCCTCGGCCGGGGGACGGGCCCACGGGTCGCTGGGCGGCGGGGCGGTCGGCGGTTCCGGGAAGGCCGGCGGGAACGCGGGCGGCCCGGCAGCGGGTGGGGTGGACGCCGGCGGCGCCGAGAACGGCGGCGGCGTCAGCGGGCCCGGGGTGGACGTTCCAGGCCCGGCCTGTCCGGGGTACGGGGAGAGTCCCGGCGCCGGTTGCCCCGGTTGGCCGTACTGCTCCGGTGTCCCGAAGTGACTGGCGTCACCACTGGGTGATCCCGGCTGCCCCGGGTAGGGCTGCTGCGGCTGCTGACCGTAGTAGGGCGGCTGCCCCGGCTGACCCGGATAGGGCTGCCCGTAGCCCGGCTGGGCCGGCTGCCCGTAACCCGGCTGCCCGTAACCAGGCTGCCCGTAACCCGGCTGACCCGGCTGCGCCTGGTAGGGCGTGTAACCGGGCGGGTAGGCACCGCCACCGGGATATCCGCCCGGGTAACCCGGGTTCCACGTGGTCGGCGGGCGGAAGAACGCGTTCGACTGCGGCAGCGCCAGCAGGATGATCGCCGCGAGCAGCGCCAGGACGGTGAGCAGGGTGAGCAGCAGCTCGACCCCGTCGTACCAGCCGGGCAGCGCGTCGGCGGAGGCCTCCGTGAAGACGTCGCCCGAGGTGCCCGACCCGGTGCCGGCCGCCATGTCGCTCGCCGAGCTGGTCAGGCCCAGCGCGTTGCAGCACAGACCGATGCCGGCGAAGACCCAGGTCACGATCCGGGACGGGTTCTTGCCCCGGTTGTTGAAGATGGCGAGCACCACCATGCCGCCCGCGATGACCGCGTAGATCACCACGATGATCACCATGATGCCGGTGAAGAGGCCGGCGAGGTCCACCTCGTCGGCGCCCGCGTCGGCCATCGCCTCGGTGTAGACCTCCCGCAGCGTCCCGATCGAGGACAGCACCAGCAGAGCGCTCATCGCCTGCAGGAACGCGACCCCGTAGAGCAGGATCGACGAGATCGTCACGGTCGCCGGCCGTCCCGGCGGGGACGGCGCGGGATGTGCGCCCGGATATGTGGGAACGGTCACAGTGCCCTCCTATAGATCCATTCACGGTATCGGCCTGACGCCATGTACCGCGACCGGACCTCACCCACCGTGCCTCTGTGGCAGCATCGGGCAACGATGACCCGAACACCCGACCCGGGTAACTCGTTCGGGGGGCGACGGCGGCGGAGCTGGGCATTTAGACTTCGATGCCGTGGCGTCCAGCTGGCAATCGAGGCAACCCAGCCCTCCAGCGACCCCACCTGTCCGCAGCACGAGTCGCCCGCCCCGCGCACACCTGACCGGGGCCGAGGCAGACCGGCTGACGGCACCTTTCCCGTTACCGCGGCCGCGTGACCATCCCGCGGCCGTCCCAGACCTGTTAAGGACCGGTGAGTCCCATGCCCCACGCCGACACCCTGACCGTCGTTCACCATGACGACACCCGGACGAGCTTCTCCGACGTCCGCTACCAGTTGCACCGCGACGGCATACACATCTGGTCCGCCGACGGCGAGCACGCCATCACGGACGTTCTGATGACACAGGCCTACCGACATCGGGTGGCCGACGACCAGGAGTGACACGCGAAGGGTCCCGGATGATTCCGGGACCCTTCTCCGTGCGTACGGTGGAGGATCAGCCCTTGCGCACCGAGAGACCGTCCCGGGCCGCACCCAGCTCGACCAGGACGGTGTCGCCGTCGGTGATCGAACCGGAGAGCAGGGCCTTGGCCAGCAGGTCACCGATGGTCGACTGGACCAGGCGGCGCAGCGGGCGGGCGCCGTAGATCGGGTCGTAACCGTGTTCGCCCAGCCACTCGACCGCCTCCGGCGCGACGACCAGGGCGAGCCGGCGTTCGGCCAGCCGGCTGCGCAGACGGCCGAGCTGGATGTCGACGATCCTGGTCAGGTCGAACTTGGTGAGGGCGTGGAAGACGACGATGTCGTCGAGCCGGTTGAGGAACTCCGGCTTGAAGTGGGCGCGGACCACGGCCAGCACCTCGTCGCGCCGTTCCTCGTCGGTGAGGGTGAAGTCGGTGTTCGCCGAGCCCAGGTTCGACGTCAGCACCAGGATGGTGTTGCGGAAGTCGACCGTGCGGCCCTGGCCGTCGGTGAGCCGGCCGTCGTCGAGCACCTGCAGGAGCAGGTCGAACACGTCCGGGTGGGCCTTCTCCACCTCGTCCAGCAGCACCACGCTGTACGGCCGGCGGCGGACCGCCTCGGTGAGCTGGCCGCCCTCCTCGTAGCCGACGTATCCGGGCGGCGCACCGACCAGGCGGGACACCGAGTGCTTCTCGCCATACTCACTCATGTCGATGCGGACCATCGCCCGCTCGTCGTCGAAGAGGAACCCTGCCAGGGCCTTGACCAGCTCGGTCTTGCCGACGCCGGTCGGTCCGAGGAACAGGAAGCTGCCGGTGGGGCGATCGGGGTCGGCGATGCCGGCCCGGGCCCGGCGCACCGCGCTGGCCACCGCGGCCACCGCCTCGTGCTGGCCGATCACCTTGGCCGCCAGCGACTCCTCCATGCGCAGCAGCTTGGCGGTCTCGCCCTCCATCATCCGGCCGGCCGGGATGCCGGTCCACAGCGAGACGACCTCGGCGATGTCGTCGGCGCCGACCTCCTCCTTGACCATCGGAGGCTCGGTCTTCTCCTCCTCGGCCTCGGACGCGGCCTGGATCTCCTTCTCCAGAGCCGGGATGACCTCGTAGAGCAGCCGGGACGCCTCGAGCAGTTCGTTGTCGCGCTGAGCCCGCTCCTGCGCGGCCCGTGCCTCGTCGAGCTGCTTCTTCAGCTCACCGACCCGGTTCAGCCCGCCACGCTCGCGTTCCCACCGGGCGTTGAGCGCGGTCAGCTGCTCCTCACGGTCGGCCAGGTCGCGGACCAGTCGCTCCAGCCGGGCCACCGACGCCGGGTCGGTCTCCTTCTCCAATGCGAGGCGTTCCACCCGCATCCGGTCCACCTGGCGCTGGAGCTGGTCCAGCTCGACCGGACGCGAGTCGATCTCCATGCGGAGGCGGGAGGCCGCCTCGTCGATCAGGTCGATCGCCTTGTCCGGCAGGAACCGGTCGCTGATGTAGCGGTCGGAGAGGCTGGCCGCGGCGACCAGGGCGGCGTCGGTGATCTGCACCCGGTGGTGCGCCTCGTAGCGGCCCTTGAGTCCGCGCAGGATGCCGATGGTGTCCTCGACCGTCGGCTCGCCGACGACCACCGGCTGGAACCGGCGTTCCAGGGCCGGGTCCTTCTCGATGTGTTCGCGGTATTCGTCGAGGGTGGTCGCGCCGACCATCCGCAGCTCACCGCGGGCCAGCATCGGCTTGAGCATGTTGCCGGCGTCCATCGAACCCTCGCCCTTGCCGGCGCCGACGACCGTGTGCAGCTCGTCGAGGAACGTCACCACCTGCCCGTTCGAGCTGCGGATCTCCTCCAGCACACTCTTCAGGCGTTCCTCGAACTGACCGCGGTACTGCGCGCCGGCGACCATCGCGCCCAGGTCGAGGGAGACCAGCTTCTTGTCCCGCAGCGTCTCGGGCACGTCGCCGGCCACGATCCGCTGGGCCAGGCCCTCGACGATCGCGGTCTTGCCGACGCCCGGCTCACCGATCAGGACCGGGTTGTTCTTGGTGCGCCGGGAGAGGACCTGGACCACACGGCGGATCTCGGTGTCCCGCCCGATCACCGGGTCGATCTTGCCGTCCCGGGCCAGGGCGGTCAGGTCGACGCTGTATTTCTCCAACGACTTGTAGGTCTGCTCCGGATCGGCCGTGGTCACCCGGCGGTCACCACCGCGCACCTGCGGGAACGCGGCGACCAGACTGTCCTCGGTGATGCCGGCGGCCTTGAGCGCCTGGCTCACCGCGCCACCGACGCGGGCCAGCCCGGCCAGCAGGTGCTCGGTCGAGATGTACTCGTCGCCGAGCGGCTTGGCGATCAGGTCGGCCTCGCCGATCGCGTTCACGAACTCGCGGGACAGGCTGGGCTCGACCGTGCTCGCACCGCGCGCCGAGGGCAGCTGCTCGACCGCGCGGGCCGCGGCCCGGCGGACGTCGGCCGGGTTGGCGCCGACCGCCCGCAGCAGCGCGGTCGCCGTGGAACCCCCGGTGTCCAGCAAGGACAGCAGCATGTGCCACGGCTCGACCGTGGCGTGGCCGCGGCGGCCGGCGTCGGCGACGGCAGCGGTGATCACTTCGCGGCTCTTGGTCGTCAGACGTTCGGTGTTCATGAGCTCCCCTGATCGGATCCCACCGTGGACAGACTTGAGCGTACTCAACTCAACTTTAACCCGCCACGTCGAACCGGATATCCGAGGTGACGGTCACCACCAGCCGGGGGTTGCACGCCGTCGTGAGCCGTAACGTACGAAGTCGTGTCCGTGTCACTCGGGACGCGCAGCGCCACGCAGCGACTCCTCCCCCTGGTCCTGGTCTTCCTCACCTCCGGCATCGCCACCGCGGTGGTCGGCCCGTTCCTCGGGATGTTCCTCAGCACCGCCGTTCATGCCAACCCGTTCCAGGTCACCGCATTCCTGATCACCGCCTCGCTCTCCAGCGTGGTGATGTCCTGGGCGCTGGGCCGGCTCTCCGACCGGCGGCCGATGCGGCGCACGCTGCTCATCGCGGCCACCCTCGCCGGTTTCGCCGGCACCGGCGTCACCGCCATGATCCGGGACTACTGGGTGCTGCTCGCGCTCACCGCGACGGTCACGGCGGTCGCCACCTCGCTCTATCCGCAATCCTTCGCGTACGCCCGGCAGGTCCTCCAACGTGACGACCCGGCCCGCGCGGCGATGGGGACCAGCGCACTCCGTACCGTCTTCTCCCTAGCCTGGGTCGGCGGACCGGCCCTCGCCGCGTTCCTGCTCGAGGTCGGCGACTTCCGGTACGTCTACGGCACCGCCGCCGTCATGTACGCCCTCGCCGCCTTCACCGTCGCCCGCTGGCTCCCCGAGGTCGAGGCACCCGCCGCACCCCGCGACGGCGTGAAGATCTCGGCCAGGGTGCCACCCGGCATGTACCCGATCCTGGTCGCCTTCACCCTGCTGCAGACCACCGGCGTACTCGGTGTCCAGGCCATGGCTCTGTTCGTCAGCACCGACCTGGGCGGCTCGGTCGGTGACGCCGGTGTCGTCCTCGGCGTGTGCGCGGCGCTGGAGATCCCGCTGCTGCTCTGGTTCGGCTGGCTCGGCACCCGGTTCCCGCTGCGGCGGATCATCGTCGCCGGGGCGGTGTGCGCGGTCGTCTACCAGCTCACCGCCGTCACGGCGGCCTCGGTGTGGCAGCTGGGCGCGGGTCAGCTGTTCAACGCGCTGTTCATCGCGGCGATCTCCGGGCTCGGCATCACGTACGTGCAGGACCGGATGCCGCACTTCCCGGGCCGGGCCACGACGATGTTCACCAACACCAACGCGATCGGGCAGATCCTGTCCGCCCCGCTCTTCGGTCTGGCCCAGAACTACGGGTTCCGGCTGGCGTTCGCCGTCAACCTGGTGCTCGCCGTGGTCGGACTGGTGCTGCTGCTGATCGCCCGCCCGGCGGTCCGTTCGTCGGGTTTGGGATCGGGATCACCGCCTGAGGGTTAACGTGGGGATCGTGCGCGTACGGGTGGAACAGACTCCGCTGCCGGGTATCGGCGTCCGACATGACCTGGTCACATCGTCCGGTCGGACGGTCGGGGTGGTCTCACACCGCAACGGCCGGCGTGATCTCGTGCTCTACGACGTCGACGATCCGGATTCGAGCCTGGCCTCGATCCCGCTCACCGACGACGAGGCGGAGGCCCTGGCCGACGTGCTCGGCGCCTCGCTGATGCTGGGCCAGCTGGCCGGTCTGCGGCAGCAGGCGGCCGGCCTGCTCACCGAGCAGATCGCGCTGCCGGCCGGCTCGCCGTTCGTGGGCCGCCTGCTGGGTGACACCCGGGCCCGGAGCCGGACCAGTGCCTCGATCGTGGCGGTGCTCCGCGACCGGGAGGTGATCGCCTCGCCGGTGCCGTCGTTCCGGTTCGAGGCGAACGACGTGGTGGTCGCCGTCGGCACCCGGCAGGGTCTGGACGGTGTCACCGCCATCCTGGCCGGCGACACCGACGGCTGACGGTCGTGAACCACGACACGACGATCCTGCTCATCGAGATCGGCGCACTCCTGTTCGGTCTCGGCATGCTCGGCCGTCTGGGTCGCCGTTTCGGCCTCTCCCCGATTCCGCTTTATCTGCTCGCCGGCCTGGCCTTCGGCCACGGTGGGGTGATCCCGCTCTCGGCGAGCGAGGAGTTCATCGGCATCGGCGCCCAGATCGGTGTGATCCTGCTGCTCGTCATGCTCGGGCTGGAGTACAGCGCCGACGAGCTGGTCGACAACCTGCGGTCCGCGGCGCCGGCCGGCCTGATCGACATGCTGCTCAACGCGTTGCCGGGGGCCGCCTTCGCGCTGGTCCTCGGCTGGGACTGGAAGGCCGCGCTGGTGCTGGCCGGCATCACCTGGGTCTCCTCGTCGGGCGTGATCGCCAAGGTGCTCGGCGATCTGGGCCGGGTCGGCAACCGGGAGACCCCGGTGATCCTGTCGGTGCTGGTCATCGAGGACCTGGCGATGGCGTTCTACCTGCCGATCGCCACCGCCGTGCTGGCCGGGGTCGGTCTGGTCGACGGCCTGGGCACGCTCGCCGTCGCGGTGGTCACGGTGATCGCGGTGCTGGTCATCGCGATCCGGTACGGCGGCGAGATCAGCGACTTCATGTCGGTGAAGGATCCGGAGGCGCTGCTGCTGAGTGTGCTCGGCATGACGCTGTTCATCGCGGGGGTGGCCGGCGAGCTGAAGGTCTCCGAGGCGGTCGGCGCGTTCCTGGTCGGCATCGCGCTGTCCGGCCCGGTCGCGCATCACGCCGTCCAGATGCTCTCGCCGCTGCGTGACCTTTTCGCCGCGGTGTTCTTCGTCTTCTTCGGTCTCTCCACCGATCCGAACGACATGCCGGGCGTGATCCTGCCGGCCCTCGCACTGGCGGTGCTGACCATGCTGACCAAGGTGCTGACCGGTTACCTGGCCGCCCGGCGGGCCGGGATCGGGCTGCCCGGCCAGGTCCGGGCCGGCCTGGCGCTGATGCCGCGCGGCGAGTTCTCCGTCGTCATCGCCGGGCTCGCCGTGGCGTACGGGGTGGACCCCCGGCTGGCCCCGCTCGCCACCGCCTACGTGTTGATCACGGTCGTCACCGGCCCGATGCTGGCGCGTCTGCCGGACTACCCCTGGTTCAAGGAGATCGTGCGAAAGCGGATGGCAGCCCGCCGAACAGTCAAAAAGCCGCTAGCCGCCACGGATTGAATCCTTATCGAAGCCTAAAGTTACCGTCCAGTATCCGAATGTGAAGTCCTGACACTTCCGCTCAAACATCCGGCGCGCTACGGTTCCGGAGCGACGACTCTGAGTATTGGGGCGTTCGGCACCGGCGACCAGCGTCACCGACTCTGGTCGCGGCTGCGAACGCATGAGTGAGGCGGCTGCGTGAGCGTGCGTGAGGCAACTTTCCCCGGATTCGGAAACCCGGTCGATCCTCGGCCGGACGAGCTGCATGCCTGGGCCTACCAACCCGATTCCGTTCCCCTGAGCACCATGCCGCGTGACTGGGACCTGCTGATCTCCGGAGACGTGCTCGGCCCGACCCTCTTCGAACTGGCCATGGACAGGCAGTGCCCGTCCCGCCGGTTCGCACAGCACTGCATGTACATCTACGCCGCGGACGGGGTGCGGCAGAACGCGAGCAGTCAGCGCAAGCGCCGGCTCAAGAAGTTCGTGGAACGTGCGGAGGAGGTCGGTGACGAGCCGATGCAGTTGTGGGCCCACAACTGCCGTGTCCTGATGACACGACCGGAGCTCTTCGATCACCACGACTGGATGGAGGGCGGCCTGGTGCGCAACCCGCGCCGGCTGGGGCTCTTCAACCGTCGGTAATCACACGGCGACGACAAGGTGTAGCGGCGGCCCATCCCGAGAGAGGGCCGCCGCTGCGTTTTCCGCCTGCTGCGGCTTTTCCTACTTGTCCTGCGGCCGTCGCGGGCGCCACACCACCAGCGCGGTGGACTGGGGCTCCTGGCGAACCAGATCACCCCGACCGGCGTACGGGTTCATCGACTCCAGCTGAGCGATCCGCGCATACGCGGCCTCCAGCTGCTGCTCCAGCTCCATGACCCGGTGCTGCAACTCCCCGGCCAGTTGCTCGAGCCCGATGATCCGCTTGATCCCGGCCAGGTTGACACCGTCCTCCTGGCTGAGCCGCTGCACCTCGCGGAGCAACTCCACGTCACGCTCGCTGTACCGCCGGCCACCACCACCGGCACGGCCCGGCTGCACCAGGCCGAGACGGTCGTACTGCCGCAGGGTCTGCGGATGCATGCCCGCCAGGCGAGCGGCCACCGAGATGATCAAAACCTTAGCGTCGGAGGACATTTCGGTCGAGATGTGGATCTCTTCATACATGTGCCACCTCCTCCAGAGGTCCTAACCGGCCCGGCGCAGTCGCTCGTCGAGCCGTTCACGTGCCGGCGGCGGGGTGAGCTTGGCGAAGGCCTCCAGCGCGTCCTTGGCCTCGTCGGAGAGCCCGGTCGGAATCTGTACCTCCACCGTGACGATCAGATCGCCGGAGGGACCCTCCTTGCGGGACACCCCCTTGGCCCGGGCCCGGAGCTTGCGGCCGCTCGGCGTGCCCGGCGGCACCCGCAGCGTGACCGGCCCGTCCAGGGTCGGGACCTTGAGGTCGAGACCCAGCACGGCCTCGGCCACCGTGATCGGCACGGTCAGCGTCAGGTCGTCGCCGCTGCGCCCGAACAGGTCGTCCGGACGCACCTTGACCTGCACGTACAGATCGCCGGCCGGACCACCGCGGTCACCCGGCTCGCCCCGGCCGCTGAGCCGGATGCGCTGGCCGTCGGAGACGCCCGCCGGGAACCGCACGTTGATCGTGCGGGACTTGGTGACCCCGCCGGTGCCCCGGCACTCGGCGCACTTCTCGTCCACGATGCTGCCCGAGCCCTGGCAGTCCCGGCACGGCTCGGAGAAGCTGAACGAGCCCTGATTGCTGGAGATCATGCCGGTGCCCTGGCATTTCGTGCACGCCCGCGGTGTGGTGCCGGGCTTCGCGCCGCTGCCCCGGCAGGTGTCACAGGCGCCGGGGGTGCGCAGCGTCAGCGGCAGGGTGGTGCCGCGGACTGCCTGCGCGAAGTCGAGTGTCACCTCGGTCTCCACGTCCCGGCCGCGTTGCGGGCCACGCCGCGCCGCCGCCGGTCCGGCCGGGCCGCCACCGCCGGAGAAGATCGAGCTGAAGATGTCCGAGAAGCCGGTCCCGCCGAACCGCCGGTCGGCCCCCGCCGCGCCGCCGCCGTTGAACCCGCCGAACAGGTCGGACGGATCGAACTGGGTGCCTCCCGCGGCGCCCGGGCGCGCTCCCCGCCGGAACGCTCCGGAGCCGAACAGGGAGCGCATCTCGTCGTACTCTTTGCGCTTCTTGTCGTCGGAGAGGACGTCGTACGCCTCGGAGGCGGCCTTGAACTTCTCCTCGGCCTCCTTGTTGCCCGGGTTGCGGTCCGGGTGGAGGTCACGGGCGAGCTTGCGGTACGCCTTCTTGACCTCGTCGGGTGAGGCGGACTTGGTCACGCCGAGCACGGCGTAGAAATCTTTCTCGAGCCAGTCCTTCGAGCTCACTCGGTCCACCTCCTCGACGCGGCGGGAACGCCCCGCCCGCCGGCGAACCGGCGGGCGGGAATCAATGGCTTCACTCCGGATCGGCGACCGCGACCAACGCCGCGCGCAGCAAACGCTCGCCCAGCGTGTAACCGCGGCGCATCACCTCGACACAGGTCGGCTCCGAGACGTCCGCGGACGTCTGATGCGCGACGGCCTCGTGCCGGTTCGGGTCGAAGGGGTCGCCCTTCTCGCCGAACGCCACCAGGCCCAACTTGCCGGTCACCGCGGTCAGCTGCTCCGCCACCGAGGCGAACGGACCGACCAGATCACCGTGCTCACGGGCCCGGTCGATGTCGTCCAGGACCGGGAGCAGCGCGGTGAGGACCGCGCCGGTGGTCTGCTCGGCCGCCGCACCCCGGTCGCGGTCGACCCGCTTGCGGTAGTTGGCGTACTCCGCGGTCACCCGCTTCAGGTCGTGCGTCCGCTCCTCGAGCTCGCTCCGCAGCGCCTCGACATCGGTGTCGGCCACGGCGTCCTCGGTGGAGGTCTCGTCCTCCCCCTCGGGCGCGCGGTGCGCACCGACCGGCTTCTTCGACTTCCCCGACGGCGTGGTCGCCTCGGCGGGAGTCTCCTCAGCCGGAGTCTCGGTCTCGCTCTGGGCGACTTCGCGCTCGGTCACGGGACCGTCGTTCTCGTCGTCCGTAGCAGTCACTTCTTGTCGTCCTCCACGATCTCGGCGTCCACGACGTCGTCCCCGCCGCCGGTCGCCGGGCCGGTCGTGCCGGCACCGGCCGCGCCGCCCGGAGCCGCACCGGGACCGGCCTGCGGGGTCTCACCACCCTGCGAGTACAGCAGCGAACCGGCCTCCTGGGAAACCTTCGACAGCTGCTCGTGGGCGGCCTTGATCTTCTCGATGTCGGTGCCGCCGAGCGCGCCGCGCAGCTCGCCGAGCGCCTCGCCGATCTTGTTCTTGCTGTCCTCGGGGAGCTTGTCGCCGCTCTCCGCCAGGAACTTCTCGGTCTGCCACTGCAGCTGCTCGGCCAGGTTGCGGATCTCCGCCTCGTCGCGACGCTTCTTGTCGTCGTCGGCGTGGTCCTGAGCGTCGCGCATCATGCGCTCGATGTCTTCCTTCGGCAGCGCGGAGCCACCGGTAATCGTCATCTTCTGCTCCTTGCCCGTGCCCAGGTCCTTGGCGGACACGTGCACGATGCCGTTCGCGTCGATGTCGAAGGAGACCTCGATCTGCGGGACGCCACGCGGGGCCGGCGCGATGCCGCTGAGCTCGAAGGTGCCGAGCTTCTTGTTGTAGGCGGCCATCTCGCGCTCGCCCTGGTAGACCTGGATCAGCACGGACGGCTGGTTGTCGTCGGCCGTGGTGTAGACCTCGGAGCGGTGCGCCGGGATGGTGGTGTTGCGCTCCACCAGCTTGTGCATGATGCCGCCCTTGGTCTCGATGCCCAGCGAGAGCGGGGTCACGTCGAGCAGCAGGACGTCCTTGACCTCACCCTTGAGCACACCGGCCTGCAGGGCGGCGCCGACCGCGACGACCTCGTCGGGGTTGACGCCCTTGTTCGGCTCGCGGCCGATCAGGCCGTTGACCAGCTCGGTGACGGCGGGCATCCGGGTCGAGCCGCCGACCAGGATGACGTGGTCGATGTCCGCCAGCTTGATGTCGGCGTCCTTGATCGCGGACTCGAACGGGCCCTTGCAGCGGTCCAGCAGGTCCTGCGTCATGCGCTGGAACTCGGCCCGGCTGAGGGTGGTGTCCAGGTGCAGCGGGCCGTTGGCGCCGGCCGTGATGTAGGGCAGGTTGATGCTGGTGGTCGACGCGGCGGAGAGCTCGATCTTCGCCTTCTCCGCGGCCTCGCGCAGACGCTGCAGGGCCATCTTGTCCTGGGAGAGGTCGATGCCGTGCTCGCCGCGGAAGGTCTTGACCAGGTGGTCGATGATCCGCTGGTCCCAGTCGTCACCACCGAGGTGGTTGTCACCGGAGGTCGACTTCACCTCGATGACGCCGTCGCCCAGCTCGAGCAGCGAGACGTCGAAGGTGCCGCCACCGAGGTCGAAGACCAGGACGGTCTGCTCCTTGGAGCCCTTGTCCAGCCCGTACGCCAGGGCGGCCGCGGTGGGCTCGTTGACGATCCGCAGGACGTTGAGGCCCGCGATCTCACCGGCCTCCTTGGTGGCCTGCCGCTGCGCGTCGTTGAAGTACGCCGGAACGGTGATCACCGCGTCGGTGATGTTCTCGCCCAGGTAGGCCTCGGCGTCCCGCTTCAGCTTCATCAGCACCCGCGCGGAGATCTCCTGCGGGGTGTACTGCTTGCCGTCGATGTCGATCGACCAGGTGGTGCCGACCTCGCGCTTCACCGAACGGATGGTCCGGTCCGGGTTCGTCACCGCCTGACGCTTGGCGACCTCGCCCACGAGCACCTCGCCGTTGCGGGCGAAGGCGACGATCGACGGCGTCGTCCGGGAGCCCTCCGCATTGGCGATGACGGTGGGCTCGCCTCCTTCCAGAACGCTGACGCAGGAGTTCGTGGTGCCGAGGTCGATGCCGACCGCACGTGCCATGGTGTTCCTCGCTTCTAAACAGCTGGGCTTCTGAACCGCTGGGTTCGCACCAGGGTTGAGTGGAACCGACTCAATGATGCCACGGGTCGGCACGTGGTCAAATCGAAGTTGAGCCGGAGGGGCGCAAGTCCTGGTCCGGGACGGGTGAGGTTTGGAAATCACCTACATACCTGTCCGGTCACGGCATACCGGGACCCGTTGTCCTGGATGCATAGATCGTGCACGCTTTACCCGTGACGACGCACGGAGACGCGGTCGGACCGTCGGCCCTGTCCGCCGTCCCCGCCGCATCGGATGAGAATCAGCAGGTCAACGTGGCCGCAGGTGGCCCATCAGAGCGTACGGGGACGGGCTGGACCCGTCCGGCAAACGACGATAACAGCACCGAACCGGGCGAAATCCCGGCAACGGTCAGCCGCCTCGCCGCGGCGCTCAGCCGATTACGAGCCGCTCTCGGCGCGGTGGCGTACCCCTTGGTGCTGCCCTCCGCCGAGGAGGCCCGCAAGGTCGGCAGCGCCCTGAGTTCGCAGCTGGACGACTATCTGCTGCCGCGCCTGGCGCGGCTCGACGCACCGCTGCTCGTGGTCGTCGGCGGTTCCACCGGCGCGGGCAAGTCCACGCTTGTCAACAGCCTGGTCCAGGCCCCGGTGAGCAGGGCGGGCGTGCTCCGGCCGACCACCCGCTGCCCGGTCCTGGTGGCCCACCCGGACGATCTCGCCTGGTTCGGCCGGGGCGGCCTGCTGCCCGGCCTGGTCCGCACCATCGACCCCAGCAACGACCCGAAGGCGCTCCAGGTGATCCCGGCGGCCTCGGTCGGCCCCGGGCTGGCCCTGCTCGACGCGCCGGACGTGGACTCGGTGGTCGAGCACAACCGCGAGCTCGCCGCCCAACTGCTCGCCGCCGCCGACCTCTGGCTCTTCGTGACCAGCGCCGCGCGGTACGCCGACGCCGTCCCCTGGGAGCTGCTCAAGACCGCCCGGCTGCGCGGCACGGTGGTCGCCCTGGTCCTCGACCGGGTGCCGATCGACGCCGCCGCCGAGGTGGCCGCCCACCTGGGCGAGATGCTGACCGCCCACGACCTGGGCGGTGCGCCGCTGTTCGTGGTGCCCGAGGCCGGCCTGGACGAGAAGGGCCTGCTGCCGGACACCGCGGCCGGCCCGATCGGCGCCTGGTTCGGCCAGCTCGCCGGGGACGCCGGGGCGCGGGCCACCGTGGTCCGGCAGACCCTCGACGGCGCCCTGCGTGCCCTGGCCCCGGCGCTGACCGGACTGGCCGAGGCCTCCGACGAGCAGAGCCGGGTGGCCGGCGGCCTGGACGAGCGGGTCACGGCGGCCTACCGCCAGGCCCGGGCCACCGCCGAGGAGGGCCTGCAGGACGGCCGTCTGCTGCGCGGTGAGGTGCTGGCCCGCTGGCAGGAGTTCGTCGGCACCGGGGAGTTCTTGCGCAGTCTGGAATCCCGGGTCGGCCATCTGCGTGACCGTCTCCTCGCCACCCTCACCGGCCGCCCGGCGCCCAGCCGCAGCCTCCAGGTCGCCCTGGAGTCACAGCTGGTCACGCTGCTACGCGGGCTGGCCACCGACGCGGCCGAGCAGACCTGGGCCGCCTGGCACGCCCACCCGGCCGGCGACGCGCTGCTCACCAAGGACCTGCAGACCGCCTCCGCCGACCTGCCGCAGCGCGCCGACCGCCTGGTCCGCGACTGGCAGCAGTGGGTGCTCGACCTGGTCCGCCGGGAGGCCGCCGACAAACGGTCGGTGGCGCGCGGTGCGGCCTACGCGGTCAACGGCGCCGGCCTGGCCGTGATGATCGCGGTGTTCACCTCGACCGCGTTCATCCCGACCGGCCTGGAGGTCGCGGTGGGCACCGGCACCACGGTCGCCGCACAGAAGGTGCTCGAGGCCGTCTTCGGTGACCAGGCCATCCGCACTCTCGCCACCCGGGCCCGGACCGAACTGCTGGCCCGGGTCGACGAACTACTGGAGGCCGAGGCCGCCCGGTTCACCGAGCGGACCGCGGCGGTACGCCTCGAGGCCGAGCCGGGCACACTGTTGCGCCAGGTGGCCTCCGAGGTGGAGAACGCCCGAAAGGAACTCGCGTTGACCGGGCCGGCGTCATGAATCTGATCGAGAAGGACAAGGCCGACGTGATGGACGTCGGCGGGCTGGCGCGGCGGCTCGAGGGTCTCGGCCGCTTCCTGCGCGTGGCCGATCCGTACCTTCCGGACGGCGACCTGGTCGCCGCGCACACCCTGCTGGAGCGGGCCGGCAACCGGCTCTCGCTCTCCCTGGACCACACCGTGGTCGCGCTGGCCGGCAGCACCGGCAGCGGCAAGTCCAGCCTGTTCAACGCGCTGGCCCGGTTCAAGCTCTCGCACGTCGGGGTGCGCCGGCCGACCACCGGCACCGCGCACGCCTGCGTCTGGGGCCCGCTGGAACCGGCCAACCTGCTGCTCGACTGGATCGGGGTGCTGCCGCGGCAGCGGTTCCGCCGGGAGAGCGCACTGGACGGCGACGACGAGGCCGCCCTGCACGGCCTGGTCCTGCTCGACCTGCCGGACTTCGACTCGGTCGAGCAGACCCACCGGCTCGAGGTGGACCGCCTGCTCGGTCTGGTCGACCAGATCGTCTGGGTGGTCGACCCGCAGAAGTACGGCGACCGGATCCTGCACCAGGCGTACCTCTCCCAGTTCAGCTCGCACGCCGGCATCACCATCGTGGTGCTCAACCAGGCCGACCGGCTCAGCCCGTCGGACACCGAGGTGGTGCTCGGCGACCTGGAGCGGCTGCTCGAGGAGGACGGCCTGACCGGCACCCCGGTGCTGGCCAGTTCGGCCAAGCAGCCGGGGATGCTCAGCGATCTGCGAGCCGCCCTGGAGACGACCGTCGCGGCACGGCAGGCCGCCCTGCGCCGGCTCGCCGCCGACCTGGACGTGGTCGCCGGTGAGCTGGCCACCACGATCGGGCCGCCGGCCGCCGAGGACGAGGTGGACCGGGCGACGGTCCGTCAGCTGGCCGAGGCGCTGTCGGCATCGGCCGGTGTGCCCGCGGTCGCCGACGCGGCCGCCGGGTCGTACCGGCAGCGGGCCGCCGCGGCGACCGGCTGGCCGCTGATCCGGGGCCTGCGCAGACTGCGGCCGGACCCGCTGCGCCGGCTGCACCTGGGCGAGACGCCGAAGACCGACGCGATCTCGACGGACATCGTGCCGCGCACCTCGGTGCCCCGGGCCGACGCGGCCCAGCAGTCCGCAGTGGCCCTCTCGGTCCGCGCGGTCGCCACCCGGGCCGCCGCGCCGTTGCCCGAGGCGTGGGCGCCGGCGCTCAAGGCCGCGGCCCGCTCCCGGACCGCCGACCTGCCGGACGCACTCGACCGGGCGGTGGCCACCACCGACCTGGGCACCGAACGCCAGCCGCTGTGGTGGCGGGTGGCCGGCGGCCTGCAGTGGGCGCTGCTGGCGACCGGACTGGTCGGCCTGGCCTGGCTCCTGCTCGGCTACGGACTGATCGCTCTCGGACTCCCGGAGATCGACGATCCGTCCGACACCTCGGTGCCGATGCCGACGATGCTGCTGCTCGGCGGCCTGCTCGGCGGGGTGCTGCTCTGGCTGCTGCTGAAACCGCTGGTGGAGATGGGCGCCCGGCGAGCACGGCGGCGCACCGAGCAGAAACTCCGGGCCGCGGTCACCGATGTCGGCCGCAGCCACGTGGTGGCGCCGGTCCGCGAGGTGCTCAACGCGTACGCCCAGGCGAGGGAAGCGCTCGCGGCGGTCCGTCCGGAGTAGGTCACAGGCGTGCCGCGGGCGTAGGCTCGCGGCATGCCGGCTTCCCGGACCGCGTACGAGGCGGTACTCCACGCAGCGCGCGACGTCATCAAGCTGGACTCCGCCCTCGACGCGGAGATGCTCGGGACGGCGCTGCTCGGCAGCGTCTACGCGGTCGCCGACGAGGATCGCGAGCTCGCGGTCCGCGAGTTCGTCGGCCGTTTCCTGACCGCCACGGTGCCACCGTCCACACCGGCCGCCGCGACCATCCGTGAGGTGTTCGCCGCCCTGGTGCCGGACGCCGAGGGCGCGACCACGGTCGGTCACGACACCGCGACGCCGCACTGGGCGGCGCAGCTCGGCCGGGTCCGCCCGATCGGCTGTTACGCATACGGCGACGTCTACGGCGATCAGACGTCCTATCTGGTCACCTTCGGCTACGAGGACACCACCGGCGGCGGTCCGGACCATGCGGTGGTCGTCCTGGTCGACCACAATGTCGGTTGTGCCAAGGACGTCTTCGTCGCGGCCCGCGGCGAGTCGCTGCTGGAGCAGGTCCGGTCGCACTGCGCGCTCGACGAGCTGACCTGGTTCCGCACCGAGGATCCGGGCCGGTTGCGGGACGAGGCCGGCCGGCACATCCGGATCACCGACGAGCTGACCGATCTGCCGACCGATGGTTCGCTCGCCACCGACCGGGCGCTCGCCGTGTCCCGGCTGGCGCTGCTGCCCGCGGTCACCATGCCGCCGCTGACCGAGCCGGCCGGGCCGAAAGCCGCCGATCTGGTGCGCGATTTCCGGTCGTCGGAGGAGGCGGCCCGGTTCGGTCTGACCGGCCGGGACACCGATCAGGCGTCGCTCGACTTCTGTCTCAGCCTGATCCTGGATCACGCGGCGACCCTGCCGGGTGCGGACCTGTTGCGCTGGAGCCCGACGGTGGCCGGGCTGTTCCTGCTGGACTGGGTGCACCGGCGGGCGGTGCTGGACATGGACGACGCGGCGATGCTGCCCCGGGTGGTCCGTGCCTGGTCGGCCTATGCGACCCGGCGGCTCCGGCTGCCCGCGGCGGCGGTCACCGAGACGATGACCACGGTCGAGGAGGAGTTGGTCCCGGAGTTCGCCCGGCTCTTCACCACGGGGGAGCGCCGCAGTCCGGCGACGGCCGCGGTGGCGCAGTTGCTCTCCGAGGGTGTGGATCCCAGCGACACCGAAGCGATCGACGCCTGGCTGGACGCGCATCGCGACGAGTGACGGTTCACCGCCGGTTGCGGTACCGGTCGTCGGACGGTTCGGCGTGGTGGCGGCCCACCCGGGAGTCGCGCTGTGCGGCTTCGTGTTCTTCGTGGCTGGTGTGCTCGGCCCGGTGCAGGCCCCGGTAGGGCCGGTTGAGCACCCGGTTCTCGCCGGTTCGCGATTCGTCGAGCATCCGGTGGGAGTTGGCGCCGGTGTTGTCGGACCAGCTCTGCTCGAGAATGCGGGTGGCACGGATGTTGTACGGGCGTTCGCTCACTGCTGACCTCCGGCTTGCTCGGGCGCGGTCCGTGGACCGGCGCTTGTGGACGGTGCGGTCGGCGTCGGGACAGGGCTCGTCCGATGTAGCCGGCTTGAAATGATCGTCGGGCACTCTGGGGAGATCGGGAATCGACGGGAATTCGAAGGCATGCTCCTCCGGAACCCGCGGTAAATCCGGAACCACCGGAATAACACGCGAAGGCTCATTTTTTGGCCGTTTTTGTGATCTTTTCGGCGGCCGGGAATCGTGGGAGTCGTCGCCGGATCGCGTCGTCGAGTGCCCTCGGGGCGACTCCCGATCACGATCCCGCGGGTGATCCTTTTCGGCCTCGCTCGATGTCGGCGAAGGCGTGACCGAGGGCTTCACCGAGGCGGGTGCCGACGGTTCCACCGAGACGTCCGGCTCGGACGGCCCGACCGGTCCGGCCGACCGGAGATCGGACGGCAGGACCGGGCCCACCGGGTCCGGAGCGGTCCGCACCGGACCGGTCGACGGCGGCGGCAAGAACGGCACATCCATCGCCCGACCACGGTCCCGACCTGCGATCTCCCGTGATCCGACGGTCAGTGCCGCCAGCGTCGGCAGGGACGCGAGACCGACCAGCAGCACCACCGTCAGGACATACCGCCGGGTCGGCCCGGAGAACCCGAGGTCCTCGCGGTACACGCCGTCGAGGCGCTTGCGAAGCACCTTCGGTGGCGGCGTACGGCCGTCGTCGGAATGGTGCGGCACCGGTGAGACTCCCTCGGCAGGTAATCCAGTCTAAAGATCCACTCAGATCGCTCTCGGTCAAAAGGGTGAACGAGGCATGGGTAATTCGGCAGCGGCACCCGGGGACCTTTGGCCCAACCGTGAGATCAACCTTAGGAACAAAACGGACAAATACCATTAACGACCCTTCAGGAGAAACTGATCCACGCAACCTGTAATGGAGCCCATCCGCTCTGTCAGGATGGCAGTGACGGCACCGCCGCCGTCGCTCTCCGCAGACCCGCGGGGCAACGGCGGGCCGCCCCGACTGGAGCACGCCTCCGGCCGGACCGTCGCGTGCCGTCCTCACCCGGCCGGGCGCGATGACCCAGTGGTCAGCCGCGTGGCCGGGCAACACCCGCCGCGGGCGCAGAGAGGAAGCAGGAGACACGGATGGCGAAAGGCGAAGGCACAACCGGGACCGACATTCCAGCCGGCGGTTTCGTCCAGTTGCTGACCCCCGACGGGGATCGCATCGACAGCGTCACCACCGCCGACGGGACCACATACACGGTCGACTTCACCGACGAGGAATACCGGGATCTCTATCGCGACCTGGTGACCGTCCGCCGCCTCGACGCCGAGGCGACCTCCCTGCAACGGCAGGGCGAGCTCGGCATCTGGGCCAGCCTGCTGGGCCAGGAGGCCGCTCAGGTCGGATCCGGGCGAGCGATGCGGCCGCAGGACATGGGGTTCCCGACCTACCGCGAGCACGGTGTCCTCTACACCCGCGGAATCGACCCGATCATGCCGTTCGGCCTGTTCCGCGGCGTCGACCAGGGCGGCTGGGATCCCAACGAGTTCAAGTTCAACAGCTACACGATCGTCATCGGCTCCCAGACGCTGCACGCCACCGGTTACGCCATGGGCATCACCATGGACGGCAGGACCGGAAGTGCCGACGGCGAGGCCGTGATCGCGTACTTCGGGGACGGCGCGACCAGCCAGGGTGAGGTCAACGAGGCGTTCGTCTGGTCCGGTGTCTTCAACGCCCCCATCGTCTTCTTCTGCCAGAACAACCAGTACGCGATCTCCGAACCGCTGGAACGGCAGACCCGTGTCCCGCTCTACCTGCGAGCCGGCGGATACGGCTTCCCCGGCGTCCGGGTCGACGGCAACGACGTGCTGGCCAGTTACGCGGTGACCCGGACCGCGCTGGACAACGCCCGCAACGGGCAGGGCCCGACGCTGATCGAGGCCTACACGTACCGGATGGGTGCGCACACCAGCTCCGACGACCCGACGCGATACCGGATCGCCAGCGAGGTCGAGTCGTGGAAGGCCAAGGACCCGATCAGCCGGCTCCGTGCGTTCCTCACCAGGCAGCAGGTGGCCGGCGAGGACTTCTTCACCGAGACCGACGAGGCCGCCACCGCCCTCGCACTCGGCCTGCGCGAACGGGTGCTCGCCATGCCCGATCCCGAACCCGTGCGGCTCTTCGACAACGCGTACCCGAACGGCTCGCCCGAGGTCGACGAGCAGCGCCGGGAGTTCCTCGCCTACCAGGCCTCCTTCGAAGGGAGTGGGCACTGATGACCGAGACGATCACCCTGGGCAAGGCCGTCAACCACGGACTGCGGCGTGCGCTGGAGAACGACCCCAAAGTCGTGATCATGGGCGAGGACGTCGGCAAGCTCGGCGGCGTCTTCCGGATCACCGACGGTCTGCAGAAGGACTTCGGCGAGGACCGGGTCATCGACACGCCACTGGCCGAGGCCGGCATCGTCGGGACCGCGGTCGGGCTGGCGATCCGCGGATACCGGCCGGTCTGCGAGATCCAGTTCGACGGGTTCGTGTTCCCGGCGTACAACCAGATCGTCGCCCAGGTGGCGAAGATGCACTACCGGTCCAACGGCGCGGTGCGCCTGCCCCTGGTGATCCGCATTCCGTACGGCGGCGGCATCGGAGCGGTCGAGCACCACTCCGAGTCGCCGGAGGCGTACTTCGCGCACACCCCCGGGCTCAAGGTCGTCACCTGTGCCGATCCGGTCGACGCGTACTCGATGATCCAGCAGTCGATCACCTCGGACGATCCGATCATCTTCCTGGAGCCGAAACGGCGGTACTGGGAGAAGGGCACGGTCGACCTGGACGCACCCCTCGCCGACGCGTTCCCGCTGCACGCGGCACGGGTGACGCGCCCCGGCACGGACGCGACGATCCTCGCCTACGGGCCGATGGTCCGGGTCGCGCTGGACGCCGCGACCGCCGCTGCCGAGGACGGCCGGGATCTCGAGGTGATCGACCTGCGCACGCTCTCCCCGGTCGACTACCCGGTGATCGTCGAGTCGGTCCGGCGCACCGGCCGGGCGGTCGTGGTCCACGAGGCACCCGGCAACCTCGGCATGGGCGCGGAACTCGCCGCCCGGATCACCGAGCAGTGCTTCTATCACCTGGAGGCGCCGGTGCTGCGGGTCACCGGCTACGACGTCCCCTATCCGGCGGCCCGGCTGGAGGAGGAGTACCTCCCCGACCTGGACCGGGTCCTGGACGCCGTCGACCGCGCGTTCGGCTGGTGACCGGCATGACGCGGGTCAAGGAGTTCAACCTGCCCGACCTCGGTGAGGGACTGACCGAGGGCGAGATCCTCACCTGGCTGGTCAAGGTGGGCGACACCATCGAGCTGAATCAGCCGATCGTCGAGGTCGAGACCGCGAAGGCCGCGGTGGAGATCCCGGCGAAATGGGGCGGCGTGGTGACCCGGATCTTCCACGACGCCGGCACCACCGTCGAGGTCGGCAAGCCGATCATCTCCATCGACACCGATCCGGGCGCCGGGCCGTTGCCCTCCGCGGAGTCCCTCGCCGCCGTCACGATCGCCCCCGCCGAGGGCATGGTCGAACCCGGGCTCATCGGAGGACCGGCCCCTGGTGGGCGCACGGCCGTGCTGGTCGGTTACGGCCCGCGTGAGGGCGCGGCCGTCAGGAGACCCCGAAGGGGTACGAGCCACACCTCCCCGACCGCACCGGCGGGTCCCCCGCCTGCGGCGGCTACCGCCTCGACCGTCGTGGCGCCCCCGGTCGGCCCGGTCGCCCCGGCAACGGTGCCGCCGGTCACGGCAGGCGCGCCGGCGCCGGCTCACGTCCTCGCCAAGCCCCCGGTCCGCAAACTGGCCCGGGATCTGGGTGTCGACCTCGGGACGGTCCCGGGTACCGGCCCGCTGGGGTCGGTGACACGCGACGACGTACACCGGATCGCCGAAGGCCGGACCGAGCCGGCGGCGAACGCACCCACCCCGGCCACCGCGGTCCGCCCCGGCCCGGCCGGTGATCGTGAGCAGCGGATCCCGGTCAAGGGCGTGCGGAAACTGACCGCGGAGAACATGGTGGCGTCGGCGTTCACCGCGCCGCACGTCACCGAGTTCCTCACCGTCGACGTGACCCGCACGGTCAAGACGGTGGAACGCCTGCGGCTCCGCCCGGAGTTCGCCGAACTGCGGGTCTCGCCGCTGCTCCTGGTCGCCAAGGCCGTGCTGCTCGCGATCCGGCGCCATCCGATGGTCAACGCGGCGTGGTCCGGTGCGACGAACGAGATAGTCGTCAAGGAGTACGTGAATCTCGGCATCGCGGCGGCCACCGATCGCGGCCTGATCGTGCCGAATGTCAAGGACGCCGGCCGTCTCACCCTGTGCGAACTGGCCGCGTCCCTGCACGCGCTGGTCCGCACCGCGAAGTCGGGGAAGACCTCACCCTCCGACATGTCCGGCGGCACCTTCTCGATCACCAACGTCGGGGTGTTCGGCATCGACACCGGCACGCCGATCCTGCCGCCGGGCGAGTCGGCGATCCTCGCGCTGGGTGTGATCCGGCCGACTCCGTGGGTGCACCACGGCAAGATCAAGATCCGGCAGGTGACCACCCTCGGGCTCTCCTTCGATCACCGGATCATCGACGGCGAGCTGGGCTCGAGGTTCCTGCGCGACGTCGGCGACTTCCTCACGGACCCGGAGGAGGCGATGCTCGCCTGGTCCTGAGGTCCTTCGGCCCAACGAGGTGCGGACCTTCGATTGTTAGGCAGATGACCGACGTCACCCTCTATTCAGTTGGCAGTCCACCCCTACCGGTTACATAATGGAAACAACCCCGGCAGGGGCCAACCGAGGGGAAACCGCCACCGGCGGATCGGGTGAGTACGTCATAAGCGAGGCCGGCAACGTTGCCGGGGAAACGAGCACTGCCATGAGCATGATCGACCGCATTCGTCAGCGTCGGATTGCCAGCCGCGAGAACCGCGCCATCAACCGCGCCTGGGCCACGGCGCCCAGCCAGTCGATGCGCGACGAGATCGCGATCTTCGCGCAGCGGCGTCAGATCTTCTGATCTGTTCGCGCCACGAACACATCGCGTAACGGCCCGTCCGGTTCACCCGGGCGGGCCGTTTTCGTGTCGGATACCACTCCGTGTTCGTGTGAAACACCACTCGTGAAGATCGGGCATCCGTACCTCCACGGCGTACACCGGGATTCCGACTGCCGCGTACGCCCGGTACCGTGGGCACGGTCCCCGAACCGGCGAGACCGGCCGGCGCGGGTGACCGGGACCGCAGGCGACACCGCCTTTCCCCCGGTCCCGGCACAGCCAGTCCGGATAGCTGGCACCACCCTTGGCGGAAGGTCACCGCCGGGATCGCGACCGTGCAAACCCGGCACGGCCGCATCGATGAGGAGGCGCGTATGACGTCCGAGGGGCACCACGCCGGTCAGCCGGCCGAAGCCACGTCGGGCGGACCCACGTCGGGCGGTTACCCGCTCGACGCCGATGGTCAGCGAGTTGCCGGTCGTGCGTCGGCACCCTCCCCCGCCGAAAGCTTCCCCACCTCGTACGGCCCGCCCCCGCAGGCCGCACCCGACGGCGGATCACCCTTCGTCGTCCCTGCCGTGTCCACCTTCGGATCCGGCCCCAGCGCCTCCGGCACGTCCTACGGTTCGGCCCGGGTCCCGCAGCCCGAGGCGGGTGGCGAGCTCCCCCAGCGCGCCGCATCGCCCTACGGCTCGGTCGCACCCGAACAGGCCGGCGCCTACGGGACACCACAGCCGCCGCCCTACGGCACCCCCGCGCAGTCGTTCGGCGGCCCCGCCGCGCCCGGCTCGCCCTCCACGTACGGTTCGGCACCCGCCGACCCCGGCGCGCCCTCCTGGGCGCCCCCGGTCGCCGAGCCGGGCCCGATCGACTCCGGCGCACCCGCGTCGCCGTTCGGCCCGGCGGGCTTCTCGCCGGGCGGCCGGCCGCAGGCGTCCGCCGCGGTGCCGCCGGCCCCGCCGTCCCCGGCGCCCGGCGACAACCCGTTCGCACGCCCGGAGTCGCTGGACAACCCGTTCGCACGCCCCGAACAGCGTTCCGAGCCGGCCGACAACCCGTTCGCGCGCCCAGAGCCGCGGCCCGAGCAGCGTTCCGAGCCGGCCGCCGCGGCCGGTGGGAGCACGCCGAGCGGCCTGCCGACCCGCACCCCGGGCGCCACCGCCTCCGTGCTGGAGGAGTCCAACCGCAGCTTCTCGGCCTTCGGCGACCAGCCGGTCCGGGTGCCCGGCGCCTCGCTGTCCGACCTGCCCGACTCGTCCGGTGGCGCGCAGCCGTCCAGCGGCTTCACCGCCGGCCCGGCGCAGAACAGCTGGCTCCAGCAGCAGAACGCCGCCCGGTCCACGGAGAGCGCCGCCGACGCGTCGGCCCGCCCGGAGACCCCCGGGTTCCCGACCCGGCGCGGTGACGGCGGCGGCAGCGGCTTCCCGCTGCGCGCCCCGGCCGGCCCAGCCGCCGACGCCGAGCCGTCCGGTGCCACCCCCGGCCTCGACCTGCCGATCCGCAGCCAGCAGCCGTCCGGGGCGTTCCCGTCCCAGGGCGAGCCCCACTCGGGTGCCTTCGGTGCGACGCAGGGCGGTCCGGAGGCCTTCGGCGCCACCCAGACGCCCGGGTCGCCGTTCGGTTCCGCCCCGGCCGCCCCCGCCGCCTCGGGTTCGTCCTACGGATCCGCGTCGTCCTCGGGCACCTACGGATCGGTCGCGCCGTCGTCCGACTCGTCGCCGTTCGGTGCGGCCGCCTCCGGGCCGTCGTCCTACGGCTCCCCGGCTTCCGAGCCCGGCACCTACGGCTCGGCCACCTCGGAGTCGTCGCCCTACGGTTCGTCGGCCTCCGAGCCCGCGCCCTTCGGGTCGCCGGGATCCGATTCCGCGCCCTACGGCTCCGCGGGCTCCGATTCGTCTTACGGATCGTCGGGCTCCGAGTCGCCTTCCTACGGTTCCGAGTCGTCCTACGCCTCCGAGCCGGAGCAGCCGTCCTCGGGCGGTCCGGGATACCCGCAGCGGGTGCCCGGCGCCGCACTCAACTCCGGTGGCAGCATCCAGCCGCCGGACCTCGCCGCGAGCAACGTCCCGCCGCAGCGCGACCCCCACGAGCAGCCCCGCCCGACCGGTTCGGCCCGTCCGGTGACCGGCAGCGCCTCGGTGACCGGCATCCGTGCCACCCCGGCGGGTGGCGAGGAGATCCCGCCGCCGTCGGCCGCACCGCAGGCCCGCGTCTACGGCCGTCCCGCCGCGTCGACCCCCGACGAGCCGGAGGCCGGCCAGTCCGCCGAGTCCCCGTCCGGCGGCTTCTCCCCCGCGCCGGACCCGTTCGGCCGTTCCGAGGAGCCCAGCGGCGGTTTCGCCCCGAACCCGTTCGGCCAGTCCGCGGGGACCCCGTTCGGCCAGTCGGGCAACGACGCCGGCAGTGGTTTCCCGGCCTCCGCGCCGAACCCGTTCGGCCAGCGTGACGAGGAGCCCAGCGGCGGCTTCGGCCCGGCCAACCAGTTCGGGCAGCGCAGCGAGGAGCCCAGTGGCGGTTTCTCCCCGGCGAACTCGTTCGGGCAGCGCAACGAGGAGCCCAGTGGCAGCTTCGGCCCGGCCAACCAGTTCGGCCGGGACGAGGAGCCCAGTGGCGGCTTCGGCGGTTTCCCGCAGCCCGGTGGCGACACCGGCGTCGCGCCGCAGTCGCCGGCCCGGGCCAGCGCCCGCGCCTCGGCCAGCGCCCGGGTGACCCCGGTCTCGCCGTCGCCGGGCTCGACGCCCGACGCCCCGGGCACGCCGCCCTTCCCGGCGCCCAGCACCTCCACGTTCCCGGCACCCGGCACGTCGACCTTCCCGGCTCCGGGCACCTCGACGTTCCAGGCTCCGGGCACCTCCACGTTCCCGGCACCCGGCACGTCGACCTTCCCGGCTCCGGGCACCTCGACGTTCCAGACGCCCGGCACGGCGCCGTTCCCGGGACCGGGGACGTCGCCGTTCTCCCCGCCCGGAGGCGGCACGCAGTACCCGAACGGCGGCACCGCCTACGGTTCGCCCAGCACGCCCGGTGACCCGTCACAGGCGCCGTTCTCGGAGTTCACCACCGACGTCTCCGGTCGCGGTGCGGCGGCTCCCGGCTCCGACCAGTACAACGAGTTCACGACCGACGTCTCCGGTCGCGGCAACACCTCGTTCGCGCCGTCGCCCGGTGCCCCGCCGATGCCGGACGCCCCGGACCCGCGGTTCTCCGGCCTCTACAACAACAACCCGCTGACGTCGGGTGCCACGGTGACCCCGCCGACCCCGGAGGACACCACCAGCTGGCCCAGCCCGGACGAGCAGGACAAGTTCGACCAGTTCAAGGCCGAGGAGCCGGCACCCGCCCCGGCACCCGCCAAGCCGAACGTGCGGACCGTCCCGGTCACCCTCGCGGTGGTCCTGGGCGCGACGCTGCTGCTCGGCCTGGTGTTCGGCCTGGTCTACCTGATCTCCGGCGACGACGACTTCAGCGTGGCCCAGGGCGACTGCGTGAAGCGGTCCGGCAACTCCCCGGTGCAGATCGACTGCGGCACGAAGGGTGCCGACGTCTACAAGGTCGTCTCGGTGACCGACAGCAAGGAGAAGTGCGCGGACGCGACTCAGCCGTACATCGAGCTGGGTTCCCAGGTGCTCTGCCTCCAGCCGAACGCCTGATCACCCGACCGCCACTGTTCCACGGTTCCACTGATATGAAGGCCGCCCGGCTCACCCCGGGCGGCCTCGTCGTTTCTCGCGCTCTCCGACCTGTCCCGGGCATCGGTCCCGGGCGCGCTCCCTCTGAGCGGCACCACGGAACCCGGACGGGGCATGAGGGACCCCGTGATCGCGGGACAGGGTTCTGCGCCGGGACGAGGGGTTTCCACGGCACAACAACCCGAACTCGGCGCGAGATACCCGGTAACGGCGCGACAAAGCCCAACGGCGCATAGGGGGCCGAAACGACCCGGCGGGGCTGGGGCCGGGCCGGTGAGGTGGCGCCTGGCACGATCGGCCCGCGTGGCGGTGGCGGATCGCCGCCGGTGAGGCACCATGGCGGCATGACTGGACGTGTGCGTGCCCCTGAGTTGCGGGGCCGCGGGTGGCTCAACACCGGCGGCAAGGATCTGACGCTCGCCGATCTGCGCGGCAAGATCCTTGTTTTGGACTTCTGGACCTTCTGCTGCATCAACTGTCTGCACGTCCTGGACGAGCTGCGGCCGCTGGAGGAGAAGTACGGTGACGCGCTCGTCGTGATCGGCGTGCACTCTCCGAAGTTCGAGCACGAGCGCGACCCCAAGGCGCTGGCCGCCGCCGTCGAGCGGTACGGCGTGCACCACCCGGTCATCGACGACGGCGACATGCACCTGTGGCAGCAGTACGCCGCGAAGGCCTGGCCGACCCTGGCCGTGGTCGACCCGACCGGTTACCTGGTCGCCTCGATGGCCGGCGAGGGGCACGCCGAGGGCCTGTCCCGGCTGATCGACGAGCTGATCGTCAAGCACGAGGCGGACGGCACCCTGCACCGCGGCGACGGCCCGTACGTTCCGCCGCCCGCACCGGCGGGCCTGCTCAACTATCCCGGCAAGGCGATCGAGCTGCCGAACGGGAATCTGCTCGTCACCGACTCCGCCCGGCACTCGGTGGCCGAACTGTCCGCGGACGGCGAGTCCCTGGTCCGGCGATTCGGCGGTGACCGGCGGGAGCCGTTCAACGAGCCGCAGGGCCTGGTCCTGCTTCCCGCCGACGTCGCCGAGACGGCCGGGTACGACGTGGTCATCGCCGACACGGTCAACCACCAGCTGCGGGCGTTGAACACGACGACCGGCGAACTGTCCCTGGTCGCGGGTTCGGGCAAGCCGTGGCGTTCCACCGTGGACGACCACGCCCACGACGCGCTCGCCGCCGACCTGTCCTCGCCGTGGGACGTGGCGTGGTTCGACGGCCGGGTCATCGTCGCGATGGCCGGCATCCACCAGCTCTGGTGGTTCGATCCGATCAAGCGGACCGTCGGCGTGTACGCGGGCACCACCGTCGAGGCGCTGCGGGACGGGCCGCTGCCGGACGTCTGGATGGCTCAGCCGTCCGGCCTGTCGGTGAGCGCCGACGGCCGGCGTCTCTGGATCGCCGACAGCGAGACGTCCGCGCTGCGGTACGTCGAGGACGGCGTGCTGCACACCGCGGTCGGTCAGGGCCTGTTCGATTTCGGACACGTGGATGGTCCGGCCGCCGAGGCACTGTTCCAGCATCCGCTCGGTGTCGCCGCTCTGCCGGACGGGTCGGTGCTGGTCGCGGACACGTACAACGGTGCGGTTCGCCGTTTCGACCCGGCGGCCGGCCAGGTGTCCACGGTGGATTCCGGTCTCGCCGAGCCGAGTGACGTGCTGGTGACCGCGGCCGGTGAGGTGTTCGTCGTGGAGTCGGCCGCGCACCGGCTGGTCCGGTTGGCGCCGGGCGCGGTGCGGACCGTCTCCGGGGAGCGGCACAGGACCGAGCGGCCGCCGTCGCATCTGGCGCCGGGCGAGGTCACCCTCGACGTGATCTTCACGCCGGCGCCGGGGCAGAAACTGGACAGCCAGTTCGGTTCGCCGCTGCGGCTGACCGTGTCGGCGTCGCCCGCCGAACTGCTACTGGAGGGCGACGGGGTGAGCACCGAGCTGTCCCGCCGCCTGGTGCTCAATCCGGGCGTACCCGAGGGGGTGTTGCAGGTGGTGGCTCAGGCCGCGACCTGTGACGCGGACACCGAGTACGGTGCCTGTCACCTGACCCGCCAGGACTGGGGTGTGCCGATCGTGGTGGACGCGAACGGGCCGGACCGGCTGCCCCTGGTCCTGCGCGGCCTGGACGGCTAGACACGTTTCGTGGTCAGGGCGCGAAGCCCATCCGCGTGGTGACTTCGGGCGCGCTGGACGCCCCAATTCACCACACCCCTGGCGGTGTGGTGACTTCGGGCGCGCTGGACGCCCGAAATCACCACGCTGTTGTGGGTGTGGTGAATTCGGGCGCGCTGAGCGCCCCAGATCACCACCCGTCGTGAGGCCGTGCTGCGGGCCGCAAGTCACCACGCGGATGCCGACCGCGGCAGGTGTCTAGCCGCGGCTCAGGTTGAAGGGCTGCACCACCTGCAACGCGAATTCGAGCGCGTTCCGGATCTCCCGGATCAGCTCGACCGCGCCGGGTGTGTCCCCGTGTACGCAGATCGACTGGACCCGCATCGGCACGACGGAGCCGTCGGTGGCGATCACCTCGCCGCCGGCGGCCATCCGGACCGCCCGCTCGACGACCTGTTCCCGGTCCGTCACCAGGGCGCCGGTGGCGTTGCGCGGCACCAGGCGGCCGTTCGGCAGGTAGCCGCGGTCGGCGAAGCCCTCGGCGATCACGGTCAGGCCGGACTGCTGGGCCATCTCGGCGAGCACCGATCCCGGCTGGCAGAGGATCGGCAGCCACGCGTCGTAGGAGAGCACCGCGGCCACCACGGCGGAGGCCTGCACGGCGTCGATCGCGGCGGTGTTGTAGAGGGCGCCGTGCGGCTTCACGTATCGCACGCGGGTGCCGGCCGCTTTGCAGAACGCTTCCAGGGCGCCGATCTGGTACAGGATGTCGTCGCGCAGGTCGTCGGGGTCGTAGTCGATCCGGCGGCGGCCGAAGCCGGCCAGGTCGCGGTATCCGACCTGGGCGCCGACCGCGACGTTGCGCTCCGCGGCCTGTTTGCAGACCCGTCGCATCGTGGAGGGGTCCCCGGCGTGAAAGCCGCATGCCACGTTCGCTGACGTCACGGCGCCGAGCAGCGCGTCGTCGTCGCCGAGCTGCCAGATGCCGAAGCCCTCGCCGAGGTCCGCGTTCAGGTCAATCGAGTCCACGGAAACGTACCGTAGTCGCTGGTCGGGCCGGTTGGAGCGACGTGATGTCGTCCAACACACCGTTCTGGAGGATATCCGCTGTTTGATCAACTCCGTGTCAGGCGGCGATGACTCGTTTGACCTTGAGAATCGGCCACAGATGTGATCTTGTCCACTGTAACCACGACGCGTTCCCGGGAACGAATGGGACGAGTGCTTACGGCGTACCCGAAATGGGCGTGATCTTGTGGATTTTGGGCCATCGCCGCCGGACTCGCCAGACCGAAGTCCTGCGGGATCCGCAAGAGGGGACCTTCGTCCCGAATCCCACCCGGCGCCAGGCCCCGAACCGGCTGTTTCCAGCGTGACCTCGCCGAACCTTCACGTGGAAATCATCCACCGGAGGGAACCGTATCCGGCATCACTACCCCCCAGTAACCTACGGTGCCGTAACCTAGATCGCGTGACGACCTCAGCCCCGTTCCGGATGAAGCCGACCGATCTCGGCAAGCCGCGACTACGCGGCCGGTTGCATCAGTACGCGTTCTTCGTGGCCCTGGTCTGCGGCATCGTGCTCAGCTCGATCGCCCTCACCCGGCCCGGGATCGCACCCTTCGTCAGCTGCCTGATCTACAGCATCACGGTGTGCGGCCTCTTCGGCACCAGCGCGCTGTACCACCGGCGTGTCTGGAGCGAACGCGGCTACCAGATCATGCGCCGGGCCGACCATTCGATGATCTTCATCTTCATCGCCGGCAGCTACACCCCGTTCTGCATGCTGCTGCTGCAGGACACCATGCAGGTCGTGCTGCTCAGCCTGGTCTGGGGCGGTGCGCTCGGCGGTGTCGCCCTCAAGATGATCTGGCCGCACCTGCCGCGATGGGTGGGCGCCCCGCTCTACGTCGCGCTCGGCTGGGTGGCCGTCGCGATCATCCCGGACGTCCTGCAGGTCGGCGGCGTGACCTGCCTGGTGCTGCTGCTCGTGGGTGGCGCCATCTACACGATCGGCGCGGTCTTCTACGCGATGCGGCGGCCGAACCCCTGGCCGACCGTCTTCGGGCACCACGAGTTCTTCCACGCCTGCACGCTGGTCGCCGCGATCTGCCACCACATCGCGGTGTACTTCGCCCTCTACGCCTGAACCCTCTACGCCTGAACCCTGAACGCCTGACAGCGGTGGCCCGGGCCGAAGCCCGGGCCACCGACCACTCAGGAGTACGCCGAGGGCGGGGGCGGCGGCACGTCGTCGCGCCGCACTTCGCGGTACTCCGACGTGTAACCGGCTCCGGCAACCGGGGCCTGCGTCGACCGGGTCACCACGGTGCGGCGCCGGCTGTTCCAGAACCAGAGTGTGATGACCAGGCCGGCCAGTCCGGCGATCATCAGGATCCAGCCGATCACGTTGATGTCCAGGCCACTGATGTCCGCCTCCACGGCGAACGCCAGGATCGCGCCCAGAGCCAGTAGGAAGATGCTCGCGCCGATGCCCATCGGACCCTCCTTCGGTGGGTGCCCGCTCTTCGGTCTCATCGCGGTGAATACGTCTTCATCGCGGTGAATGCGTCGAACGAGCGATACCCGTACGGGCCGAGTTCCAATCAGGCAAGCTGTTGTCCATGATCTCGCGGACGCTCATCCTGCTGCGGCACGCCAAAGCGGAGACACCCGGCACTCTCGACGACTACGACCGCTCACTCACCGAACGCGGCGAATCCGATGCGGACGCGGCCGGCGCCTGGCTGGCGAACGAACGTCTGCGGCCCGACCTGGTGCTCTGCTCCTCGGCCCGGCGGACCCGGCAGACCTGGCAGGCAGCGGCCATCGCCCTGTCCCAGGGCGCGCCGGGCGGGGTCGCGCCGGAGGTCCGTTACCTGGACGAGCTCTACCTGTGCGGACGGACCGAGGTCCTCGACGCGCTGCGCACGGTATCCGACGAGGTACGCACGGTCCTGGTCGTCGCCCACAACCCGACCGTGTCCGAAGTGTCCGCACTGCTGATGCCGGACGACCAGTTCACCGGCGTGGTGACCGAGATGAAGACCTCCGGCATCGCCGTGCACACCGGCGAGAACCCCTGGTCGGAGACCCAGCCGGGGGCGATGCGCCTGACACGGCAGCACACCGCCCGCGGCTGATCCGGCCTACTTCCGGTACCAGGTCCGGGTGGACGTGGACTTCACGTTGCCGAGTTTGTCGTACGCCCGGACCTGCACCTTCATCGTCTTCTTCTGCTTGGCGACATTGACGCTCAGGACGTACGCCGTCGTCCTGTCCGTGGCGACGACCTTGCCGTCGACGAGCAGTTCGACCCGCGCGATGCCGCTGGCGTCGGTGGCTTTCGCGTACACCTTGACGGTGCCTTTGACCTTGGCCTTGTTCTTCGGGGCCTTGGTGATCGACACGGTCGGTGCCGTGTTGTCGGCGATCACGGTCCGGGTGTAGCTGCGGGTGTTGCCCAGCCGGTCGGTCAGCTTCCAGACCAGCTTGACGTTTCCGCTGGTGGTTCCGGTCTTCACGGCGAGCGAGTACGGCGCCGTGGTGTCGGTGCCGACGACCTTGCCGTTCGCCGTCAGTTCGGCCTTCGCCACGCCGGCCTTGTCGGTGACCCCGGACAAGGCGCTGGTGAAGGTGCCGCGGACCCGGGTGTTCTGCGCCGGCGTGACCGACGTGGCCACCGGTCCGGCGTTGTCGAACGTGACCTTGACGGCGGGCGCCCGGCCGGTGTCGGCGAAGTCGTTGGCCCAGACCTCCACCGGCAGCGTTCCGGAGAATCCGGCGGGCGGGGTCCAGCGCAGCGGCTCGTTCGTCAGCCGGCCGTAGCGTTCCTGCACGACCTTGCCGTCGACCACCAGCTGCAGGTAGGTGACCATGTGGTCGTCCGAGGCGGCCGGGCGCACGCTCAACGTGCGGTGGGCCGTCTGCCCCTGCGGAAGCACCTCGAACGAGACCGTCGGCTGCTCACCGTTCGGCGCGCCGTTGGCGAACATCGCCCAGGCCGCGTGCAGCCCCGGGAACCCGTGGATCTGCTGGGCGTACGCCGCGATCGCCCAGCCGGCCGACCGCATCGGCACGCCGTCCTGTCCGCCGATGTGGACCAGTGCGGCCACCCCCGAGGTCACCGCCGCCGAACCCGAGGTGCCCTCGAGTCGTCGCGGGGTGCCGCTCGCGTCCAGGACGGTGAACCCGGAGTGCGCCTTCAGCGTGATCCACTCGTCGTCCGGCGCGTTGGTGGCGCCCATCGTGAAGGTGCCCACCCCGAGAACCGGCACGCTGTCGATCGCCGCCGGGTAGCGCCGGTGCGAGCCGGGGTCGTTGCCCGCGGCCGCCACGATCAGCGCGTCCCTGCCGTCGGCGTACTCGACGGCCTCCTCCAGCAGCGTGCTGCGTGTGGGCGTGCTCATCGACAGGTTGATGACCTTCGCGCCGTGGTCGGCGGCCCAGACGATGCCGGCCGCGACGTCCGCGCTGCTGCCCTCGGCCGGGGCGCCGTCGCGGTGGCTCAGCACCCGGACCGGCATGATGCCGCACGAGCTGCACACCCCGGTGGAGCCGACGCCGTTGTCCGCCGCGGCGATCAGGTTGGCGACCATCGTGCCGTGGTTGTCGTCGTCGGTGGCGTCGTCGTCGCCGTCCACGACGTCACGCGGGTGCACGAGCCGGTCCGCGGACAGGTCCGGGTTCGGGCTGACGCCGGTGTCGAGCACCGCGACCAGCACGTCCGGTCGGCCGGTGGTCCAGGTCCGCGCCTCCGGGACGGTCATCTCCTCGAACTTGGGCGCGTTGGTGGTGTCGAGCGGGTCGCCGTCGGCCTTGAGGACGGCGCCCACCTCGGCGTACCGGACGTCGGGGTGGGCGGTGAGCGTCTTCAGCGCGGCGGCGCGGGTGCTGGGCGGGACGTCGACGGCGATCGCGTTCAGGCCGTCGACCCGGTGGTAGGTCACCCCGTCGCCGAGGGCGGCGACCACACCGGCGGGGTCGGCACCGACCTCGATGCCGACGTCGAGGCGGGTCGTGGCGGTGTCCGCGGCCTGCGCGGCGGACGGGGCCAGGGCTCCCAGGCCGACCGCCAGCAGCACAGTGGACAGGGAGGAGGGTATGTGGCGCACGACCGAGGATGCTACGGCACCGTAGCGTCGTCACGGAAGGCGAAAGCCGGCAGACTCCGTTGTCCGCCGGCTTCCACTTTTTTCAGGAGAGTGGGAAAAGTCTGATCAGAACGCGTCCTCGTCCAGGTCCATCAGGTCGAGGGTGGTGTTCTCGATGATCCGGCGGTCGGAGCCGATGCGCGGCAGCACCTCGCCGACGAAGAAGCGGGCCGCCGCCACCTTGCCGGCGTAGAACTTCCGGTCCGCCTCGGACACCTCGCCGCCCAGCGCGGTCAACGCCACCTCGGCCTGGCGCAGCAGCAGCCAGCCGAGCACCACGTCGCCGAGGGCGAGCAGGATCCGCCGCGAGCTGAGGCCGATCTTGTAGAGCTCCCGGCTGTCGCCACCCTGCACGGCCTGCAGCCAGCCCATCGTGGTGCCGAGGATCTGCTGCATCTCGCCGAGCGCCTTACCGAGGGCCAGCCGCTCGTTCTTGAGCTGACCGTTGCCGGCCTCGCTCTCCACGAAGCCCTGGATCTCGGTGGCGACGGTGGCGAGCGCACGCCCGTTGTCCTTCACGATCTTGCGGAAGATCAGGTCGAGACTCTGGATCGCGGTCGTGCCCTCGTACAGGGTGTCGATCTTCGCGTCCCGGACGTACTGCTCCAGCGGGTAGTCCTGCAGGAAGCCGGAACCGCCGAAGGTCTGCAGCGACTCGTGGCCGAGCAGTTCGTAGGCCCGCTCCGAGCCGACGCCCTTGACCAGCGGGAGCAGCAGGTCGTTGACCCGGCTCGCGACCTTGGCGGCCTTCTCGTCGCCGGCCGCGGTCGCGATGGCCACCTTGTCCTGCCAGCCCGCGGTGTAGACGACCAGGGCGCGCAGGGCCTCCGCGTACGACTTCTGCAGCATCAGCGACCGGCGGACGTCCGGGTGGTGCGTGATCGTCACCCGCGGGGCGGCCTTGTCGGTGTTCTGCGCCAGGTCGGCGCCCTGGACGCGGTTCTTCGCGTACTCCAGCGCGTTCAGGTAACCGGTGGAGAGGGTGGCGATCGCCTTGGTGCCGACCATCATCCGCGCGTACTCAATGATCATGAACATCTGCCGGATGCCCTCGTGACGTTCCCCGAGGAGCCAGCCCTTCGCCGGTACGCCGTGCTCGCCGAAGGTCATCTCGCAGGTGTTGGAGACCTTGAGGCCCATCTTGTGCTCGACGTTCGTCGCGTAGACGCCGTTGCGCTCGCCGAGTTCGCCGGTCGCCGGGTCGAAGTGGTACTTCGGCACGATGAACAGCGACAGGCCCTTGGTGCCCGGGCCGCCCACGCCGTCGACGCCCACCGGACGGGCCAGGACGTAGTGCACGATGTTGTCGGTCAGGTCGTGCTCGCCCGAGGTGATGAAGCGCTTCACGCCCTCGATGTGCCACGAGCCGTCCGGCTGCGGAATCGCGCGGGCCCGGCCGGCGCCGACGTCCGAACCGGCGTCCGGCTCGGTAAGCACCATGGTGGAGCCCCACTGCTTGTCGACGAAGAGCTTCGCCCACTCCTTCTGCTCGTCGGTGCCCTCGGTCCACACCACGTGGGCGAACGAGGGACCGGACGAATACATCCAGATCGGGGCGTTGGCGCCGAGGATCTGCTCGGCGATGGCCCAGTAGAGCGTCCGCGGGGCGAACGTGCCACCCAGGGCGGACGGCAGGTCGAGCCGCCAGAACTCGGAGGCCATGAAGGTCTCATACGACTTCTTGAACGACTCCGGCAGCGGCGCGGTGTGCGTGGCGGCGTCGAAGACGGGCGGGTTGCGGTCGCTGTCGGTGTAGCTGGCGGCGAGATCCTCGCGGGCCAGCCGGTTCACCTCGGCGAGCACGTCGCGCGCCGTCTCCGCATCGATCTCGTCGAACGGGGCCTGCCCGAACGCCTTGTCCGCCCCGAACACCTCGAACAGGTTGAAGAGGATGTCGCGGAGGTTGCTCTTGTAATGCGTCATGGTGCTGGCCCCGCTCTCCGGACGCGAGTTACCGGTCAGTAACTACCACTGTATTACTCATCGGTAGCCAGCGACAAGCCGGGCAGCACTACGGCCGTTCTCCGTCGCTTCGTGTGCCGAAGGACTCCGATCGGGTGGGCGACGGGACAGCCGTTCGGCCATTTGCCGACTTCGACACTCGGACCGCGTATCGCAGTTCGAACATGCTCGTTTCACCGGATAGACGGCGAAGAACATCTCGCCGCGGCAAGCATCGAGCCTTAAAGGGGGCCGCCATGTTCGCCACCATCAAAAGCCTGATCCCGGAGCCGCGCTCGGCCAACCAGCCACGTAATTACGTCGGCCGGCACCGGCAGCCCGAGAACAACGCCCCGGCGCCGGCGCCACGCACGCCGCCGCAAGCCGAACCGGAGGAGAACGCCGCCTAACTACCGGCGGCGCCGACCTCCCAGCTCGGGACCGCGACGGCAGCGCCGCCGTCCGGTCCGGCGTACTCCAGCAGCACCAGGGCGATGTCGTCCTCGAGACGGCCGAAGACCCAATCGGTCAACGCCGTCTCCAACGACGCCAGACCGTCGCCGACCGTGCCGTGGCCCAGCAGACGCCACGCCCGGTCGGCGGTCGGGAAGAACTCGCCCTCCCGACGGGCCTCACCGAGACCGTCGGTGAACAGAAGCAGCCGGTCACCCGGCTCCAGACGCTCGACCCGTGCCTTCACCTCGGGCATGAACCCGAGCGGCGGAGCCGGCGCCGGCGGCTCCAGCGGAATCACCTGACCCCGGCGCAGCAGCAACGGCGCCGGATGTCCACAGTTGACGATGGTCAGCGTGCCGCCGCGCTCCTCGACCAGGGCCGCGGTCACGAAATCCTCGTCGCCGACACTGCGGGCCACCGCCCGGTCCAGGTCGGCCACTATCGATTTCAGGTCGGCCCGCTCGTACGCCACATGCCGGTACGACCCCAGAACGATGCTCGCCAGCCGGACCGCGTCCAGGCCCTTGCCCCGCACGTCACCGATGATGATGCGAACCCCGTACGGCGTGTTCAGCGCCTCGTAGAGGTCACCGCCGATGTCCGCGGCCGCGGTCGCCGAGATGTACCGCCCGGCCACCGCCAAGGCACCCACCTGCGGGCCGATCGGGCGCAGCACCGCCTGCTGGGCCACCGCCGCCAACTGCAGCAACTCGGCGATCCGGTCCGCCTGCCGCTGCCGGATCATCGCGCCGGCCGCCGCCACACCGGTGGTCACCATGATGCCCAGAAGATTGACCAGGCCGGCCAGACCGTGACTGCCGGACGCGCCCACGAACGCCGCCCCGACCAGAGTCGACGCAACCCCCACCGCGACCACGAGCTGCCACGACGCGAACACCGCGGCCACGAACGGCACCGCCGCCAGCAACCCCACGTAGTGGACCGCAGCCCCGTCGGACGACTCCACGGCGGACACGACGGCGAGCAGCACGAGAGCCGCGCCGAGTCCGGCGCGGTTCCCAGGGCTCAGCGGGCGACGACCCGGCGTGAAAGTAGGCATGGCTCTGCCGAACAGCATGCCCGATCGGCGTTACGTCGGGCATCAACTTGACCCCTAGGCTGAGTCGGTTCTGTCCACCCGTAGGTCCCCTGTCATTCCATCGGTCCAAGAAGGGCAGCGCGCCGGTGACAGGATGTCCCCGTGACGAACGATCTCCGTGATCTTCTACGTGCCGAGTTCCGCTGGACCGACGTCGGCAGCGACTATCTGGTCAGCGACCGCTCGGGCTGGTGGCGCGAACCCGGCATCCTCGCGGGCGTCGGCGCGGCACTGGCCGAACCGTTCCGCTCACAGCAGCCGACCGTGGTCGTGTCCCCCGAGGTCACCGGGTTCATGCTGGGGCCGCTGGTCGCCCGGGAACTCGGGGTGGGATTCGTCGAGGCGTACCGGGCCGGGGCGCGGCGCCCCATCGCCGAACCGATGATCTGGGCGGACGTGCCCACCGACCATCGCGGGGACGTGCAGCGGCTGGGCGTACGCAGCCGCCTGATCGGTCACGCCGACCGGGTCCTGGTCGTCGACGACTGGGCCGCGACCGGCGCACAGGCCCGCGGCCTGCGCACCCTCCTCGGCGACCGGTACCTGGGTACGTCGGTGATCGTCGACGAGTGCCCGCCGGAGGTCTCCGCGGAACTGTGCATCAAGAGCCTGCTGACGGGCGCCGACCTGGACCCGTGAAGCGGGCGTCAGACGGTCCGGCGAACCCGCTCGTAACCGGCCAGCAGGCCACGGGTCGGCACCCAGCCGGTGGCGGTGTAGGCGGCGAGGCCCCGCGCGACGTAGGGGTCACCGGCCATCACCTGGTGCGCCTCGTCCGCGCTGTCCACGTCCAGCACCACGATGCCACCCACCGGCGGGTCCTGGCGGCCGGCGGTCACCGCCAGCCCCTTCGCCTCGATCTCGGCCAGGAACGTGAGGTGATCCTCACGGGCCGCGTCGACTTCGGCGATCGGCTTCAAATACTTCGAAATCATCAGATACACACGGTCATCGTAAAGCTCGATCCGGCCCACATCGCCGCGGCGCAGATCAAATCCGATCAAGTGCCTGTCGCATCTCGGCGGGTGGTGCCGACCGCTGCTCCCGCCGAGGGCCCTCTCCCTCAGTGAACCGTCGTGATCCGGAGAGGCGACTCGGGGTTCGATGACGTCGCGGACCGCCTACCCATCGATCATCTGCCGTAGCACGGTCTTCACCGCTGAAATCTCGTCGTCGGCGAGCACCCATGCCGGCCGCTGCCCCTGCAGCCGCGACCGGGCGACCGTCCGGACCTGCTCCGTGATGACGAACCCCACCGGACGGCTGGCGGGGCGCACCGGGACGCGATGCAGCCAGCCGGAGCGCTCGCGCGTAGTCACTGGGAGCACGGTGACCAGAGCCTCCCCGGTCAATCGCAGGTGGAAGACGCTGGAGACCACGAGCACCGGACGACGGCCTGCCTGCTCGCGGCCCTCGGTCGGGTCGAGGTCGGCCCACCAGACCTGCCACGGCTGGACGGCCGTCACGCAGCCTCGTCCCACATGTCGGCCGACGGTGCGGAAGCCCGGTCCTCCCTGTCAGCCTCGGCTACGTACTCTGCCCAGCCCTCAGGATCGGTTGCCCGATACGTGTCCACGGCCGCGATGGCCTTCATCTGCCAGTGCTCGGCCAACAACCGGCGGATCGTTTCATCCGCCGACGCACCACCAAGATCCTCGCTGGCGATGCGAGTCAGGTCGTCACGGGTGGACTCGTCCACCCGGATCATCACGCTGCCCATAGTCACAGCGTATCCAGGAGATGACACAGTCGTCTACAGCAGCGTATACATCGTTCGGTAGCGCCATGGCGACAGCCGCCACTGGCATTTCAGCGCGCCAGGCGTCCTACCCACCGCGACGCCGCAGTCCGGGCGCAACAAGATCGGGGCAGTCGACAAGTCGGCATCCGTCATCATGGGACGCCACCAGCCGATACGCGGTATGGGCGATCCAGGCGGCCCGCAGCCGTCACCGGATTCCCGGGAGTGCCCACCAATCTGAGACCGCTCGCACCGTGAGGGTCCGGGGCTCGGCCCCCGGCAGAAATGCGAGAAGGCCCGGTCCACGCAATCCGTGGACACAGGCCTCCCGACTTGGAGCGGGTGACGGGAATCGAACCCGCGCTGTCAGCTTGGGAAGCTGATGTTCTGCCATTGAACTACACCCGCAAGCGGCCCCACTGTACCTGATTATCCGGCTCTGTGGCGGGACCGCCCTCCAGTTGTCAGCCGACAGACGTCAGCCGGCGATCGCGAGGGCCGGCTGTAACCGCCGGGGCGCGTGCCACGTCTGGGCGTAAGTGGTGCGGTGGGGTGGGACGGCGAGCGGGAGGGCGCCGGCCGGACCGTGGTAGCGCAGCATCGCGGTGTCGACAGTCAGCTCGAAGAGGCGCCAGTCGACGTCGCCGGAGGCGTGCAGGGCCGCGGAGAGGCGGGCGACGATCTCGGGGTCGGTGACGGGACGGGCGTGGCCGGTGAGGACGGCCTCGTCGTCGCTGTCCTCCGGTGGGTAGGAGTGCAGGGCGTAGCGACCGTCGCGTTCGAGGTCGCGGCGTTTGGGGGAGTCGACGAGGAAGCAGTGGAGGCCGTCGTCGGTGAAGACCGGCGAGACGGGGTGCACGCGGGGCCCGCCGTCGGGGCGGATGGTCGCCAGGTAGCCCATGCCGGGCCCATACTGCTGCAGGAGCGCACGGACGCCGGCGGCAAGAAGGGGCTCGGCGGTGGCGAAATCGGACCAGGAAGCCATGCCGGCAGTCTATCGAACATTTGTTCGAGACATCCACCGGACATGCCGATACAACCAGGTCGGTATGGTGTTGCGATGCTGCTCTCCGACCGTGACCTGATCTCCGAGATCAAGAACGGTGATCTCTCGCTGGAGCCGTTCGAACCGGCGCTCATCCAGCCGTCCAGCATCGACGTGCGGCTCGACCGGTTCTTCCGGGTGTTCAACAACCACCTGTACACCCACATCGACCCGGCGGAGCAGCAGGACGACCTGACCGCGCAGGTGGAGGTGGCCGACGGCGAGCCGTTCGTGCTGCACCCCGGCGAGTTCGTGCTGGCGTCCACCTTAGAGGTGATCAGTCTCGGACAGCAGCTCGCGGCGAGGCTCGAGGGCAAGAGCAGCCTCGGCCGCCTGGGACTGCTGACGCACTCCACTGCCGGCTTCATCGACCCGGGCTTCTCCGGTCACGTGACGCTCGAGCTCTCCAACGTGGCGAATCTGCCGATCAAGCTCTGGCCGGGCATGAAGATCGGTCAGCTGTGCATCTTCCGGCTGTCCAGCCCGGCCGAGCACCCGTACGGTTCGGCCGTCTACGGCTCCCGATACCAGGGTCAGCGCGGCCCGACGGCGAGCCGTTCGGCGCTGAACTTCCGCACCTGGCCGACGGGCTCCTGACCGGCGGCTACTAACCGGCGGGCTCCTGGCCGGCGGCCACTAACCGACCCGCAGGCCGCCCGCGGAGGCCGCCGCCAGCACCTGGTCGATCTGGGCGGCACTGAGGCCGCCGGTCGGCACCGGCACGAACCGGGCGCCGCCCATGCCGAACAGCAGCTGCCCGGAGAGCCGCTCGACAGAGCGGAAAGCCTTCCACGTGTACGCGTGCCGACTCTCCGCGCTGGAACTGGCCAGCCCCTGCTCGCTGATCTCGTAGGTGGTGAGCCGCCCGGACCGGGCGGCCTGCCGTGCCGTGCTGGTGTGCAGGAAGACCGGCAGCGCCAGGGCGAGCAGCGCCCCACCGGCGAGCGGCATCGGTTCGAGTTCCCCGGTGACCACCAGCAGTGACGCCGTGAGCAGCAGCAGCGCCCACCCCGTCACGCGAGCGATCAGAACCGGTCGACGCATCACGCGCCGCGTGGCGGTAGCCACCAGCCGAGCATCCGGAACCGTAGTGACCTGGATCTTCATCCACGGAAAGCTACTTCGCGACTCGGGCATTTCGGTTCACCCGGACGGCTCATTAAAAACCAGATCAAAACCGATGTCGCATCCGAGTGGGTGGTGCTGACCGTCGCTCCCGCCGAGGGCCTGCCGGTCTTCGCCGGCCGCTACGCGTCCGAAACGCTCAGGCCGCCAGGCGACCTGCGTGAGTGGGACCCGGCCACGAGGGAACTCAGCCGATGCTGACGAAGACGTCGTCGATCTCGCCAGCGAACTGGTCGTTGCCCCGGTTCGGGCCCTTGCCGCCGACCCGGATCGGCTCCGCGTTGGCGATCGTCAGCACCGGCGGGATCGGCACCCCGGCACGCGCCAGTCCGTCCACCATCATCACCAGACGGCCGGGCGCGCGACGGCACTCCAGCCGGTGCCAGAGGCCGTCGGCGACGTCGATGTGCGGTTCGGCGCGGTAGATCCGGGCCTGCGTCCCGGCGATCACACAGCTCGGGTGACCGAGTTGATGGTCGACCTGCAGTTTGAACTGGCTGACGCCGCCGACCGAGTAGCCCTTCTGCACCACGTTGGCGCCGTCGGCGAGGTCGGCGTGTGTCATCCGTACCGCCGCGCCGTATCGCAGGGGCCGCCGGCCCGGGTTCAGGTCGTCGTCGCGCAGTCCTTCGAGGATCGCGCGCGGGCAGGCGTGGTCCTCCAGCAGGGTGCAGCGGTCCGGGTAGGCGACGGCGAGACCAGCCCCCTGGGGTACGAGCCGAAGCGCTCCCCCGTTCTGCCCGAGGGGCCGCAGCTCGTGCCCACCGGTGTGGTCGGCGATCGGCTTGGCGATGCCGCCGTTGAAGTCGTAGCGGACGGTCAGCGGCGCGGCGGCGGTCCGGATCTGGCCGGAGCGGGCCGGTCCGGAGATGGCGCTGACGTTGGCGAGCAGGCCCGGCATCGGCAGTACGGCCGGGGGGACGCTGACCGCGGCCGCCGGCGTCCGGGGGCGGGCGGCGGCGGGCAGGTGCTGGAGGAACAGGAGCAGGACGCCGCCGAGGGCGAGGACGGCTGACAGGGCGCCGATCGGCAGGACGCGCCGCCGAGAGGAAAGCATGCGGCTATTGTCCGCATTGTCGCGAGTATGCCCAAATGGAGTATTCCCCCGTATCGGGGACTCCGACCGGACACACCGAGGTCAGCGCCCGCGCGCCACCAGCTGACCGGATGCCGCCGGTTCGCCGACCACCGCGTGCAACACGTCGTCCAAAGTGATCACTCCGAGCGGCCGCCGGCCGTCACTGACCAGAACGATGTGCAGCCGATCCCGTCGCATGGTGAGCAACAGATCCGCCAGGCTGCGCTCCGGCGGCACCACGGCCAGCGGACGGATCACCTCCGCCGGAATCGGCAGTCGCCGCTGCGTGGACGCGTACCCCAGGACGTCCTTGACGTGCACGAAGCCCAGCACCCGGCGGGTGTCGCGCTGCACCACCGGGAACCGCGAACGGCCACTGCGGGTGGCCACCGCCTCCAACGTCGCCGGCGACACGTCCGCCGCCACCGTCGTGACCCGCGACCAGGGCAGCAGCGCGTCGTCCGCGGTCCGGCTGTTGAGGCCGAGCGCGGCGTGGATCCGGGCGTACTGCTCGGATCCGAGCAGGCCCTCGCTGCGCGCCTGGGTGACCATGCCGGCCAGCTCCTCGGCGGTGAAGACGGTCTTGACCGCGTCGGTGGTCTCGATCCGCCACAGCTTCAGGATCAGCCGCGACGCCCAGCGCATCGCGTTGAGCAGCGGCTTCGTGGCGATGCAGAAGCCCAGCATGAACGGTCCGAGGATGAGCGCGGAACGCTCCGGCCCGGCGAGCGTGATGTTCTTCGGGACCATCTCGCCGATCACCGTGTGCAGGAACGTCACGATCATCAGCGCCACCACGAACGCGACCGGGTGCACCGCGTTCTCCGGCAGGCCGGTGGCCGTGATCGGGCCCTCCAGCAGATGCGCGACGGTCGGCTCGGCGAGCGCGCCGAGCACCAGCGTGCAGATCGTGATGCCCAGCTGCGCACCGGCGATCATCAACGGGATCTGGCTCATCGCCGAGAGCGCCCAGCGGGCCGCCTGCGAGGTCTCCGCCAACGGTTCCAGCGCGGTACGCCGGGACGCGATCAGGGCGAACTCACCACCGACGAACAGACCGTTCCCGATCAGCAGGACCGCGACGAACAACAGCTCAGTCATCGGACGGCTCCAGCGGCGCGACCACGCGCACCTGCTCGACGCGGTGCCGGTCGACCTCCATCACGGTGAACTCCCAGCCGTCTTCCTCGAGCGACTCGCCGACCACCGGAATGTGGCCCAGCCGGGCGAGCAGGAAACCGGCGAGCGTCTCGTACGGCCCCTCCGGCAACTGGAAACCGGTCTGCTCCAGCGTCTCGTCCTCGCGCAGCAGGCCGTCGACCAGGAACGTCTTCTCGCCGCCCGGTGCGGTCAGCTCCTGGCTGCCGGTCTCCGCGACGTCGGTGTCGTACTCGTCGGCGATCTCACCGACCAGTTCCTCGATCAGATCCTCGACGGTGACCACGCCGTCGGTGCCGCCGTACTCGTCGACCACGATCGCCAGGTCGGCGTCGGCGGCGCGCAGGGCGGCCAGCACCTTGTCCAGGCTGAGGCTCTCCGGCACGTACACCGGCTCCTTGGCCAGGGTGGAGACCCGGGTCGTGGCGCGGCGCTCGGGCGGGACGCCGAGGGCCTCGTTCACCCCGACCACGCCGGTGACCGCGTCGAGGGTGTTCTCGTACACCGGGAAGCGGGTGTGCCCGGTCTCCTGGGCCACCGCGATCAGGTCGGCGACACTCGCCGTGATCTTCAGGCCGACCACGTCGACGCGGGGTGTCATCGCCTTGGCCGCCCGTTTCTCGCCGAACCGGATGGTGCGGCGCAGCAGCGTGGCCGTCTCGTTGGGCAGCGCGCCGGCCCGGGCGCTGATCGCGGCCAGCAGGCCCAGCTCCTCCGGCGAGCGGGCGCTGGCCAGCTCCTCCTGCGGCTCGATGCCCAGTCGGCGGACCAGCCAGTTGGCGGTGCCGTTCAGCGCGGCGATCAGCCACTTGAACATGATGGAGAAGCCGCGCAGCGGGCCGGCCGTGAGCAGTGCGATCCGCATCGGGCGGGCCAGTGCCGCGTTCTTCGGCACGAGTTCGCCGAAGAGCATCGAGAGCAGGGTCGCGACCACCAGGGCCAGTACGTGCGTGACGGTCTCGGTGGACGAGCCGGCCAGCGGCTCCACCAACGGGTTGAACAGCTCGGAGAGAGCCGGCTCGGCCAGGTATCCGGTGAGCAGCGCGGTCAGCGTGATGCCGAGCTGCGCCCCGGAGAGCTGGAACGAGAGATTGTGCATCGCGGTGCGGACCGTGCCGGCCCGCTTGTCGCCGGCCGCCCACCGGGCGTCGATCTCCGCCCGGTCGACGGTGACCAGGCCGAACTCCGCGGCCACGAAGAACGCGTTGCCACCCGTGAGCAGCACGAAGGCCACCAGTGGGAGCAACGCGGTCAGTAACAGGCCGTCCATGATCGCTTCACCTCGGACCTCATTGTGCCGGACCGGACCGGTTCGGCACTAACCCTGCTGATGACAAGTGGGCCTACCGTCGAGGTATGGACCTACTCGAAGAGTTCGTTCTGCTGGCACATGACGATCGCGGTGCCCGGATCATCGACAGCGGCCGGATCGATCACGGGCTCGGCGGGGCGATCCTGATGGAGCTCGCCCTGGCCCGCCGGATCGACGTCGCCGACCGCAAGGTCGTGGTCTCGGCGGGCGACCCGGTGGGGATCCCGGCCGCCGACGAGGCCCTGGACCGCATCGCCGGTGACGCCCGGCCGCGCAAGGCGGTGCACTGGGTGTCCCGGTTCGCCCGCGGCACCCAGAAGCGGGTGCTGCACGATCTGGTCGCCGCCGAGGTGCTGCGGGTCGAGCAGACCCCGATGCTGCTCGTCTTCACCCGGACGCGATATCCGGCGGTGGCCGGTCCGGAGGCGCCGGCCCGCACCGACGCCCGGCAGCGGGTCCACTCGGCGGTCACCCGGCCCGACCCGATCACGCCCCGGACCGCGGCACTGTGTGCACTGGTGGCCGCCACCGGCATGGAACACGGACTGCTGCCGGATCTGGACCGCAAACGGGTACGCGCCCGGCTGGCCGAGATCAGCGAGGGTGACTGGGCGGCCGCCGCGGTCCGCCGCGCCATCCAGGACGTCCAGGCGGCCGTCACCGCCGCCGCCGTGATGAGTTACGGCGACGGCAGCGCGGGCGGAGACGGCGGTGGCGGTGGAGGCGACGGCGGTGGGGGCGGCGGCAGTTGAGTGGTTTTGATCCTCAGGGGTGAGCGCAACCGCTCACGCAGGTCGCGCGGTGGCTCCCGCGCTACGGACGCGCAGCGGCCGGCGGGAGCCGCCGGGCCCTCGGCGGGAGCGACGGTCCGCACCCACCACCCGGCTACGACATGAACTTGAACTCGCCTTTGATCTAGGCCTCTTGCTTCAGGGAGCGGAGCAGGACCGTGGCGACGTCGACGACCTCGACCTCCTCCTGCTTGCCCTTGCCGGTGACGCCGTCGCCGATCATCGTGTAGCAGAACGGGCAGCCGACCGCGATGGTCTTGGCGCCGGTGGCCAGGGCCTCCTCGGTGCGCTCGACGTTGATCCGCTTGCCGATGCGCTCCTCCATCCACATCCGGGCGCCGCCCGCGCCGCAGCAGAACGAGCGTTCGGAGTTGCGGGGCATCTCGATGACGTTGGCGGCCGCGCCCAGGACCTCGCGGGGTGCGTCGAAGACGCGGTTGTGCCGGCCCAGGTAGCAGGGGTCGTGGTAGGTGACGTCGCCCTCGATCGGCTGGACCGGCGTCAGCTTGCCCTCGGCGACCAGGTGCTGCAGCAGCTGGGTGTGGTGCACCACCTCGACCTTGAGGCCGAGCTGCTCATACTCGTTGCCGAGGGTGTTGAAGCAGTGCGGGCAGGTCGCGACGATCTTCTTGGTGGTGTTCTCGCCGAGCGCCTCGGTCAGCGTCTCCACGTTCTGCTGGGCGAGCATCTGGAAGATGAACTCGTTGCCGATGCGGCGGGCCGGGTCGCCGGTGCAGGTCTCGCCCTCGCCGAGGATCGCGTATTTCACGCCCGCCTCGTTGAGCAGCGTGGCGACCGCGCGGGTGGTCTTCTTGGCCCGGTCCTCGAACGCGCCGGCGCAGCCGACCCAGAACAGGTATTCGAAGTCCTCGGTCTCGCCGACCCGCGGCACCTCGAAGTCCAGGCCCTTGGTCCAGTCCTCGCGGGTGTTCTGCGGGGCGCCCCACGGGTTGCCCTTGTTCTCCAGGTTGCGCAGCATCACGCCGGCTTCGGAGGGGAAGCTCGACTCGATCAGCACCTGGTAGCGGCGCATGTCGACGATGTGGTCGATGTGCTCGATGTCGACCGGGCACTGCTCGACGCAGGCGCCGCAGGTGGTGCAGGACCAGAGCACGTCCGGGTCGATGACGCCGTTCTCGTCGACGCCGCCGATCAGCGGACGGTTGCCCTCGGCGAGCGCCAGGACGTCCATGTGCGCGAGCTGGGCCTCGGTGGCCTTCTCCTCGCCCATCAGGTCCTTGCCGCCGCCGGCCAGCATGTAGGGCGCCTTCGCGTACGCGTGATCGCGCAACGACAGCACCAGCAGCTTCGGTGAAAGCGGCTTGGCGGTGTTCCACGCCGGGCACTGCGACTGGCAGCGGCCGCACTCGGTGCAGGTGGAGAAGTCGAGCAGGCCTTTCCAGGTGAACTGTTCGACCTGGTTGACGCCGAACTGGTCCTTCTCCGGGTCGGCCTCCTCGAAGTCGAGCGGCTTGCCCTCGCTCATCATCGGCTTCAGCGGGCCGAGACCGGAACCGGCCGGCTTCTCCGGGTCACGCTTGAAGTAGATGTTGAAGAACGCCAGGAAGCGGTGCCAGGCGACGCCCATCGTCGGGTTGAGCGAGATGGTGATCAGCCAGGTCATCGAGATGAAGATCTTGATGAGCGCCATCCAGGTGGCGCCGTCCTCCCAGGCCGGCAGGACCGAGCCGACCGCGTGGCTGACCGGGGTCGCCCACAACGGGTACTCGAAGTGGTCCGTCGCGACCTTGAAGCCCCGGATCAGGAAGCCGAAGATCAGCACCCCGACGATCACGGCCTCGACGAAGTACGCCTGCCACATGGTCGAACCGAGGAACCTGCTCCGTTTGACCGCGCCCGGCTTCTGCCGCTGTCGGACGAAGATCAGGTAGAGGATGCCGGCCGTGCCGAGGATACCGAACCACTCGGTGACCAGACCGAAGATCGTCCAGTGCCCGATCAGCGGCAGCCCCAGCCTCGGGCTGACCACCTCGAAGTACGCCTCGAGCACCAGCAACGACAGCACCAGGAACGAGAACATCACGAACCAGTGCGCCGCGCCGATCGCGGACCATTTCAGCATCCTGGTGTGACCGACGGTCTCCACCAGCATGGTCTTCGTCCGGGTCTTCGGCTCGGTGAACCGCTCCGGGGCTGGCTGCCCCTGCCGGATCACCGCCGTGATGGTCTGCACGGCGCGCACCGCGAGATAGACGGCCACCACCGTGACCGCCCCCGCTGAGACGGTGGCGACGATCTGCGCGATGCCCATCTGTAGTGCCTCCTCGGTCGACGGGACGCCGACCCTATGTTACCCATGAGTAATAGATGGGCGCGCGGCGACCGGCCCTCAGGCGAAAGCGCACCCCACGCAGAGCGGGGGTGCGCTTGGAACAACGAACAGCAGGCGGGTCAGCGCCAGCGCGACAGCAGGCCCAGCGAGGCGACCATGCAGCCGAAACCGACCGCGAGGTTCCAGTAACGCCAGCTCTCCACCGGCCACTGCTGCGACGAGAGGTAGTAGACGACGAGCCAGGCGATGCCGACGACGATCAGGGTCACCGCCGTGAACGGCAGCCAGACCGGACTCGGCTTGTTGGACGCCGCCTTCACCGCCGGGCTGATGTCCGACGGCGGGGTGTAGACCTTCTTCTTGCGAACCTGTGACTTCGGCACGGTGCTCTCCTGAGGGCAACAAGTGGTGAACAACCACCGCTGAGCGGCTCCGGAAACCCCGAATGCTGCCCGTGGCGAATACTGTTCGACAGCTAGCGTAGTCAAGAGGTTGCACGAACAGGCACCCGCCGGGGCAGGAAAATACCCGGGATCGGGTTCTGAGGGGGGACTGAGTGGTCATTCAAGGGGGCGGCGACGTGGACAACGCCGCTGGTGGACCCTCCTGGCGGCTCGTTCTTCGGCGCGTCGCGCGGGGCCTGAAGCCCCGGCGTGGCGACCGCCGATCGGTCTGGTCCGCCGGGGTGCCGCTGATCGCGCTGGCGGCCGGCCTGCTCTTCACGACGTCCGCGACGACCGCCGACGGGACGGCCCTGCGCGACGACCGCAGGCCCCAGCTGGCGCAGCTGATCACCGAGAAGCGGGAACGGTTCGCCCAGCACGAGGAGGAGTCCGCCGAACTGCTCGCCGAGGTGGACGAGGAGACCGCGCGTCTGGCCGAGGTGGACCAGCCGGTCCGCGCCGCCCGGGAGAGCGCCGCCGCGATGCGCGAGCCGGCCGGCTTCACCGCGCTGCAGGGTCCGGGCCTGTCCGTCACCCTCAACGACTCACCCCGTCGTGGGACGGACTTCGCGGAGAACGCTCCGGACAACGATGATCTGGTCGTGCATCAGGGTGACGTCCAGGCGGTCGTGAACGCTCTCTGGGCTGGTGGCGCCGAAGCCATGACGATCATGGATATCCGGGTGATCTCCACGAGCGCGGTACGCTGTGTCGGCAACACGCTGCTCCTCCACGGACAGGTATTCTCTCCCCCCTTCAGGATCACCGCGATTGGCGAACCCACATCCATGCGTCACGCGTTGGAGTCCGCAGAGGGAGTCAGGCAGTTCCGGGAGGCCGTCGCCGACTTCGGGCTCGGCTACACGGAAAAGGTGGAGAAGAACGTGAGAGTGCAGGCGTACGACGGATCGACCGACCTCCGATCGGCGCAGGCTGCCCAGTGACCTCCCCGGAGAATCCGACGCCCCGGGCCGGTTCCGGCCGCCACCGCGCACCCGACGGCGACGTCGAGGGTCAGACCGCGTACATCCCGCGTCTCAGCGACGCCTCCCCGGACGGGGTTCCCGGCGGCCCGCTGGCGCCCCCGGTCGGCCTGGGCGGCAACGCCGATCCGCGACCGGCCTCCACTTGGGATCGCGGGTCCGCCGAGCGCGCCGCCCAGCAGGCGAGCGACGCCTGGACCGTGCCGCCCGCGGCACCCCCGCAGACGCCCGTTCAGACTCCGGCCTGGGCCGGGGGCACCAACCCCGCGGCACAGGCCCCGAGCTGGGCCGGCGGCACCAACCCGCCGCCGCAGACCCCCAGCTGGGCCGGCGGCACGAACGCGCCGGCACCGGGCTGGGCCGCGAGCAGCGGACCGGTCACCCCGCCCGCGGCCGGCCACGACCCCGGCGCCGGTGGCACGGGAGCGGACTGGAGCGGCCGTCTGAGCACGGCGGCCCCCGCCCCCACCGGCTGGAACCCGGCACGCTCGCCGGCCCCCGAGTCCCGCGACGCGGTCGGCGGGGCCACCGGCTGGAACCAGCCGACCACCGCCACCGCCCCGGCTCCCGCCACCGCCCCCGGCCAGGACACCGGTTCGTGGGCCGCCGCGGCCGTCCCCCACCGGGATCACAGTCCGACGGCTGTCATTCGTACCCTCGCTGCTCCGACCAGCATGATGCCCACCGTGACCACCGGCACCGAGGCCGCGGGAAGCGCGGCGCAGGCCGCCCGGGAGGCCGCCGGGCCGGACGCCACACTCGGCGCGGCCACCGTCGATCCGGACGCCGTGGCGCGGGTCGCGAGTGCCCCGCAGCCGCCGGCCGAGCCGGTCGAGCCCAAGAGGGGTGAGCGGGTGGTCAAGCTCCGGCCGGAGCAGACCGAGGAGGGCTACAAGAGCGTCTACTCCGAGCTGACCCGGCCGACGATCGGCTCGCGGATCCGCACCGGCATCCGCGGCGCCGGCGAACTGATGATCACTTTCGGCCTGGTGGTGCTGCTGTTCGCCGGTTACCAGGTGTTCGGCAACTCGGCCAAGGTCCAGGAGGAACAGGACCACCTGGCGCAGGACCTGCGCGACTCGTGGGCCGACCCGACCGTCGCACCCAGCGCCAGCAGCGGCGTCCAGGCGCCCGCACCGCCCGGCTCGCAGTACGTCGGCGTGCTCTACATCCCGAAGTTCGACATGAACTGGGTGGTCGTCGACGGTGTGAAGCCGGACGACATCCGGTACGCGCCCGGCCACTACCCGGAGACCGCCAAGCCCGGCCAGATCGGCAACTTCTCGGTCGCCGGACACCGCATCCGGAAGATCTTCTGGCGCCTCGACGAGCTGAAGCCCGGCGACGTGATCGGCGTGGAGACCCGCGACAACTGGTACGTCTATCAGGTCTCCGGCCACCAGGTCGTCAAGCCGACCGCGGTCGAGGTGGTCGCGGCGGTCCCCAACAAGCCCAAGGCCAAGGCGACCAAGGCGGTCCTGACCCTGACCACCTGCAACCCGAAGTTCAACAACTACGAGCGCCTCGTCGTGCACGCCGACCTCGTCAAGACGGTGCCCCGGGACACCACCGCGGCCGACGCCGGCATGCCGGCGGAGATGAAGGCCTAGCCGTGTACGCCTGGATCTGGCGCAAGTTCCCGGGTGGCTTCCGGAGCAAGCTGACCTTCTCGCTGGTGCTGCTCACGGCGGTCGGCTCGCTGCTCTGGTACGTGATCTTCCCGTGGGCGACCCCGCTGCTGCCGTTCGACGACGTCCAGGTCGAGTCCGGCACCGGGCAGGAGGTCGACGGCGGGTCCGACGGCACGATCCCCGGCGAGGAAGCCCCCGACGAGTTGCCCTACAGCGACACCACCAACCACCCTTCGCCCGAGGCAAGCTAGGTGACGACGTGCGCATTCTCGTGATCGACAACTACGACTCGTTCGTCTTCAACCTGGTGCAATACCTCGGTCAGCTCGGCGCGGAGTGCGAGGTGCGGCGCAACGACGAGATCAGCGTCGACGACGTGGCCGGCTTCGGCGCGGCCGGCATCCTGCTCTCGCCGGGCCCCGGTTCCCCCGAGCGTGCCGGGATCATGATGGACGTGATCCGGGCGTACGCGGGAACCGTCCCGATGTTCGGTGTCTGCCTCGGCCACCAGGCGATCGGCGCGGCGTTCGGGGCGACCGTCACCCGGGCCCCCGAACTGCTGCACGGCAAGACCTCCGAGGTCTTCCACCAGGGTGACGGTGTGCTGGCCGGGCTGCCCGAGCCGTTCATCGCGACGCGGTACCACTCGCTGGCCGTCCTGCCCGAGACGTTGCCCGCGCAGATCGAAGTGACCGGGCGGACCGCGTCGGGTGTCGTGATGGCGATGCGGCACCGCGAACTGCCGATCGAGGGTGTGCAGTTCCACCCCGAATCGGTGCTGACCCAGGGCGGGCACACCATGCTGGCGAACTGGCTCGCCTCGTGCGGCCTCCCCACAGCGCTGGAGAAGGCCCCGGCGCTCGCCGCCGAGGTGGAAACACGTCGGCGGTCCGCTTTCGCCTCAGCGTGACGCTGAAAGGGCCGTAACCCCCAGGGGGTCACGGCCCTTCTTCATGCTCGGACGGGCTCAGCCCTCCTGTTCGCCACCACCGGTGCCGTCACCGGGGTCCTCCGACGAGGGCAGGCCACTGCCGCTGCTCGGGTCGACCTCGGGCGTCTCCTCGACCACACTGATCGTGACCTTGGTGCCCTTCTCGACGTTCTTGCCGGCCCGCTGGCTCTGCGCCACCACGGTGCCGGGTTCGCCGTCGGCCTGAACCAGCTTGACCTCGGCCTCCAGGCCCTTCTGCTCGAGCAGTGCCTCGGCGACCGCCTGCGTCTTGCCCTCCAGCTCGGGGACGCTGACCAGGTTGCCCCGGGAGACCCGCACGGTGACGGTGGTGCCCGGCTCGAACGTCTGGCCGCCCTTGACCTCGTTGCCGTCGACCAGGATCGCGACGACCTGACCCTCCGGCGAGCCGCTGTCCACGTTGCGGATGTTCGACTCGAGACCGGCCGACTTCAGCGCGGCCTCGGCGGCGCTGCCGGTGCCGCCGACCAGCCCCTCGGGGATGGTGGCCACGTCCGGCGCGTTGCAGACCTGCAGGCTGATCGCCTGATCGATCGGGACCGTCACCCCCGCGGTCGGGTCCTGCGTGGCGATCTTGCCCTCGCAGTCCTTCTCCTTGGTCGGGTCGAGCATCGTGACGTTGGTCAGCTTCAGCTCCGTGAGTCTGGCCTTGGCGTCCTTCTCCGACAGCCCCTTCACGTTGGGCACCGTCGCGGTGGGCGTCTGCGCCGTGGTGTCGTTGTCGTTGCCCTTGCTCATCGCCAGAGCCACGCCGAGGACCACCACGACGAGCACGGCCAGACCGGCCAGCACCGCCATCACCATCGAGGACTTGTTGTCCTGGCGGCGCGGCGGCCCCATGGTGGCCTCGATCGGCCGCTGCATGGTGGTGGCGCCCTGCGGCTGCCACCGCTGGGTGGCGGCGCCGCCGCCCATCGCCATCGTCTCGGCCTGGCTCATCACCGGGGTGGCCATCACCGGGCGGCCGGAGACGGCACGCAGCGCGTCGGCGCGCATCTCCTGGGCGCTCTGGTAACGGTTGACCGGGTTCTTCGCCAGCGCCTTCAGGGCGATCGCGTCGATCTCCGGCGGCAGGTCGTGGACGATCGAGCTGGGCGTCCGCGGGTCCTCCCGGACGTGCTGGTACGCCACGCTGACCGGGCTGTCGCCGACGAACGGCGGGTGGCCGATGACCAGTTCGAACAGGACGCAGCCGGCCGCGTACACATCGGAACGCGCGTCGACGGACTCGCCGCGGGCCTGCTCCGGGGAGAGATATTGGGCGGTGCCGATCACGGCGCTGGTCTGCGTCATCGTGGTGGCGCCGCTGGCCAGGGCCCGGGCGATGCCGAAGTCCATCACCTTGACCTGGCCGTTCTGCGTGATCATCACGTTGCCGGGCTTGATGTCCCGGTGGATGATCCCGTGGCGGTGGCTGAACTCCAGCGCCGCACAGATGTCGGCGGTGATCTCCAGGGCGCGGCGTGGCTGCAACCGCTGCTCCTGGGCGAGCAACTCCTTCAAGGTCTCGCCGTTGACGAACTCCATGACGATGAAGGGGACCTTCTCGTTGGTCGACGAGATCTCTTCACCGGTGTCGTAGACGGCGACGATTGCCGGATGGTTAAGGGCTGCCGAATTCTGGGCCTCACGACGGAAGCGTTCCTGGAAAGTGGCGTCACGAGCCAGATCGGACCGCAACATCTTGATCGCCACGTCGCGGCCGAGACGCAGGTCGCGCCCCTTGTGCACCTCGGCCATGCCACCGTAACCGAGCAGCTCGCCGACCTGATACCTGCCACCGAGCAGGCGGGCCTGAGCCGTCATAACGTCTGTCGTCCTTCGTTCGGTCGGATCCAGCCGAACTGGGCATCGGCCTTCATAAGACGGTACGACGCCACCGACACTGGGTCGACGACCACGCCCGAGCGGAGGATAGCCGTAGAGCTGCTGTTATAGCCCAGCGCATTGTCCGCGGCGAAGTTGCCGTTGCCATGTCGTAACAGGAAAGAGATGACCCCGGCGCAGAGCAACACGAGAAGTGCCAGCACAACGGCGAGAACGACAAGGACCTGACGGCCGAACGAATTCTCCGGTTTCGCCGACGGCGCGACCGGCGGCGAGTACCCGTTGGCCGCCGGTCCCGGCTGTGGCCGGTAGGGCGGCGGCATGGGCGGAGGCGGTGAAGAGGGAACGTTGGCCGGCGGGACGGAGGCGGCGCCCCGCGCCCCGGAGACCGGGCGGGACACCGCGGCCCGGGCGGCCCCGGACTGCGGGTGCGACGGCGCCGGACTCGCCGGGCCGGGAGTGTGCACCGGCTGCGAGACCGGCGGCTGTATCGAGGTGGTCAGCGACGACGCGGCCTGCCGCGCCACCGTCGCCATCGCCGCGGCGCTCGGCCAGCGGGCCGACGGGTCCTTCGCCATCGCCCGGTCCACGATGGCGCGGACGGCCGGCGGGATGTCACCGGGAAGCGGGCGCGGGGTCTCCCGCACGTGCTTCATGGCGATCTCGATGGGGGTGCTGCCGTCGAACGGCCGGTGCCCGGAGAGGCACTGGTAGGCGACGACGCCGAGCGCGTACACATCGGACGCGGAGGTCGCCACGTCGCCGGCGGCCTGCTCGGGGGAGATGTACGAGGCGGTGCCGAGCACCGCGCCCGCCACGGTGAGCTGGCCGACGAGCGCCGAACGGGCGATGCCGAAGTCCGTGAGGACCAGGGTGCCGTTCGTCCGGACCAGCAGGTTTCCGGGTTTGACGTCGCGATGCACGATGCCGTTGGCATGCGCGGCCTGCAGCGCGTCGGCCGCCTGAGCGACCAGCGCCATGGTCCGCGCGGGCGTCAGCCGGCCGACCCGGCTGAGAGTACGGGAGAGCGCGTCACCTTCCACGTACTCCATTACGAGAAAAGCGATCTGCTGGTCGCTCCCGTAGTCGTAGACATCCACCACACCCGGGTGGTTGATCGTCGCCATGGTCCGGGCCTCGCCACGGAACCGTTCGGCGAAGCCCGGCTCGTCCAGCAGGGCGGGCAGCAGGATCTTGACCGCGACGGTCCGGCCCAGCACGTCGTCCGTGCCGCGCCACACGTCACCCATGCCGCCACCGGCGATCCGCTCCTCCAAGCGGTATCGCCCACCCAGCGTGACACCCGGGCGGATCATCTCAGTCCCCTCCCGAGCTCACGGTGGCCGTTCACTGGGCCGCAGCCTTCATGATCAGTCCGGCGATCCGGGCCGCCTCGGAGCTGGCGCTACCGCCGGGAACGTTCTCCAGCATGACGCACACCGCGGAAACCGCCTCACCCTTGTCGTTGAAGGCGAAGCCGACGAACCAGCCGTGCGGGTCGGCGCCCTCGGCGTTCTGCGCGGTGCCGGTCTTGCCGCCCACCGTCATCCCGCTGATCTGAGCCTTCGTGCCGGTGCCGTTCTCGACGACGCTGACCATCATCTCCTTGAGGCCGTCGGCGACCTTCGAGGAGACGGCGTTGTTCAGGGTCTTCGGCTCGGCGGTGTAGAGCGTCCGCCGGTCCGGGCCGAGCAACTGCTGCACGAGGTACGGCTGCCTGCGGGCACCACCGTTGGCCACCGTGGCGGCGATCATCGCGCCCTGCAGCGGGGTGATCCGGACGTCACGCTGGCCGAGCGAGGACTGCGCCAGAGCGGCGGTGTCGGTGCTGCCGTCCTGGTTGGCGATGTCACCCGTACGGCTGGCGGCGACGGTGAGACCCGCGCCGCTCTCCAGGTCGCCGACCTTGAGGGTGTCGTCCTCGAAACCGAACGCCTTGGCCGCCGCCTTGACCTTGTCCGCGCCGAGCTCGACGCCGAGACGCGCGTAGCCGGTGTTGCAGCTGCGGGTCAGCGCCTCCTTGAGGGTCACCTGGGAGCCGGTGCACACCTCTTCCTCGGAGTTGCGGATGGTGGCGCCGCCCTCGCGGTAGACCGAGCCGGCCTCGATCTCCGACGACGGGCTGTAACCCGCCTCCAGAGCCGCCGCCGAGACGATCACCTTGAACACCGAGCCCGGAGGCAGGTTGTTGGCGACCGCGCGGTTCAGCATCGGCTGATCTTCGTCCTTGTTCAGCTTCTGGTACGCCGCCGCGGCCGCCTTGGTGTCGTGGCTGACCAGTGCGTTCGGGTCGAAGCTCGGCATCGAGACCAGCGCCTGGATCGCGCCGGTCCGCGGGTCGATCGCGACCGCCGCGCCCTTCGTCGCCCCACGCTCGTTCTTGGTCATCTGTTTCCAGGCGACCTCCTGAGCCTTGGGCTTCAACGAGAGCACGACGTTGCCGCCGTTGGTCTCGTTGCCGGTGAACATGTCGCTGAGCCGGTCCGCGAAGAGTTTGTCGCTCTCCCCGGACAGGAAGTCGTTCTCCGCGCTCTCGATGCCGACCGCGCTCATGTTGACCGGCTTGTAGCCGAGGACCGGCCCGTACATCTCCCCCTCGGGGTAGACGCGCAGGTACTTCAGGCTGTCGTCGGTCGCCGTGTTCTCGGCGAGGGCGACGCCACCGGCCGCTTCGATGATGCCGCGGGGACGTTCGTACTGGGCGACGATGACGCGGGCGTTGCGCCAGTCGGTGCGGTACTCGTCGGCCTTGTAGGCCTGGATCCAGTTGAGGTTGGCGAAGATCAGCCCGAAGAGAACCAGGAGGACCACGCCGGACTTGCGCAGGGGTGCGTTCACGGCTTGATCACCTCCGTCATGGCGCCGTGCAACTGGGTGGGAGCTTTCTTCGGTCCGGCCGGGCGTTCCACTCCGCCGATGCCGCCACCGCTGGTCGCGGGGCCGCGGGCCGCATTCGAGATGCGCATCAGCATCGCGACGAGCAGCCAGTTCGCCATCAGTGACGAACCGCCGGAGGAGAGGAACGGGGTGGTCTGACCGGTCAGCGGGATCAGGCCGGTGATGCCGCCGAGGATGACGAACACCTGCAGGCCGAGGGTGAACGAGAGACCGCCGGCGACCAGCTTGCCGAACGAGTCCCGGACGCCGATCGCCGCGCGCATGCCGCGCACCACGATCAGCAGGTAGCAGACCAGCAGCGCGGAGAGGCCGAAGAGGCCGATCTCCTCACCCAGGCCGGCGAAGATGAAGTCGTTGCGGACCTCGGGGACGAACAGCGGCGAACCGGCGCCCGGCCCGGTGCCGAACAGTCCGCCGGTGCCGAGGCCGAGCAGGCCCTGGACCAGCTGGAAGCTGCCGCCGACCCGGTTGTACTGGTCGTCGTCGAACGGGTTGAGCCAGACGTCCGCCCGGTCGTAGAAGTTCGCGAACGGACCGCCGACCGAGGCGCCGAGCAGGTAGGCCACGTAGACGCCGCCGAAGAACAGCAGCAGACCGATGATCAACCAGCTGGACCGTTCGGTGGCGACGTAGAGGGTCACCACGAACAGGCCGAAGTACAGCAGCGCGGTGCCGAGGTCCTTCTCGAAGACCAGGACCAGGAGGCTGAACAACCACACCGTGATGACCGGACCGAGGTCGCGGCCACGCGGGAAGTCGACGCCGAGGAAGCGCTTGCTGGCCAGCGAGAGCACCTCGCGCTTGCGGACCAGGTAGTACGCGAAGAACGTGACCAGCATGATCTTGGCGAACTCACCCGGCTGGATGGAGAAGCCACCGATCTTGATCCACAGCTTCGCGCCGTTCACCTCGGAGAGGCTGGCGGGGAGCACGGCCGGGATCATCATCAGCACGATGCCGGTGAGGCCGAGCGTGTACGCGTACTTCGAGATGTTCTTGTGGTCACGGACCACCAGGAGCAGACCCGCGGCCAGGATGAGTGAGATCAGCGTCCAGGCCAGCTGCCGTCCGCCGGTGCCGGAGAAGATGCCCGGCGGCGGCAGCTTGTCGTTGATCGCGTCGGCGATGTCGATGCGGCGCAGGAACGCCACACCGATGCCGTTGATCAACGCCACCGTGGGGAGCAGCACGGGATCCGCGTACGGAGCCACGATGCGCACCACGATGTGCAGGCCGAGGAACAGGATGCTCAGCAACGCGGCCGGCACCCAGAAACTCGACTGGAGCGATTCGTACTTGTTCGCCTCCACGGTCGCGCCGAAGACGGCGACGATGACCATGGCGAACGCCAGCAACCCGAGCTCGGCGTTACGGCGGGTCTTCAATCCCGGGATACGCGACATCTCACCCGTGGAAGCGGGCGTCGGAGCCGGTACGGCGGGCGCGGTCAAGAGTTTTCCCCAGACGTGTAGGCCGTGCTCAGTCGACGGTTCGGCACCCGACCGAATCCTCGGCCGGCGAGTCGGTCTCGGTCGGTTGGACGGCGGTCGGCGAGCTGACCGGCGCGGACGGCGGTGTGGTGACCGCGCCACCGGGCCGGCCACTCGCACCGGCGGCCGGTTTCACCGGAGCTGAAGTGGTGACGGTCGGCGACGCGGTGGGCGCCTCGCAGATCGGCTTCAGGTTCGGGTTCGACGGCTCGTCGGTGGTCAGATCGGCGAGGGTGGTCCGTGCGGCGGCCCGGTTGTCGACCTGGATGCCCTGCTTCACGCGCGCCTGGGCGATCGTGGTCAGGTCGTCCAGGCGGACCTGGCTGGTCTCGCTCACGGTGGACAGGTCCAGACCCGCGACCTGTCCGGGAACACCCTGGAAGATGGCGAGTTGGCCCGCGTCGGTCGCACCCACGTAATACTGGTTCTGGGTGTACTTCCAGCCGGCCCACAGACCGCCGCCGAGCACACCGAGCAGAGCCAGCACCATCACGGTGGTCCGCACCGGGTGACCGGCCGGTTCCGGCTCGCGCTCGAACCCGCCCGCGGCCGGCTCGGGCTGTGCCGCACGCGGCGGTTTCAGCGCGGCGGCACGGGCTGCAGAGGTGGAGCTGTCCGCGACCGTGGTGTTGCCCCGGTCGAGTGATGCCGCCCCGCCCACGATCGGCGCCTGCTCGACGATGTCGGCGTCGGTGGCGTCCGCGATGACAACGGTGATGTTGTCCGGGCCGCCGCCGCGCAGTGCGAGCTGCACCAGCCGTTCGACGCACGCCTTCGGGTCCGGGATCTCCCGCATGGCCTGCCCGATCGTCTCGGCGCTCACCACGCCGGAGAGGCCGTCGCTGCAGATCAGGTAGCGGTCACCCTTGAGCACCTGGCGAACCGAGTACTCCGGGTCGATGTCCCGGCCGTCGAGCGCACGGGTGAGCAGCGACCGCTGCGGGTGGCTGCTCGCCTCCTCAGGGCTGACTCGTCCCTCATCGACCAACATCTGGACGTATGTGTCGTCCTTCGTGATCTGCGAGAACTCACCCTTGCGCAGAAGGTAGGCACGCGAGTCGCCGATGTGGACCATGCCGAACTTGCTGCCCGAGAAGAGGACCGCGGTCAGCGTGGTCCCCATGCCCTCGAGCTGCGGGTTCGCATCGACGGTGTCGCGCAGCTGTTGGTTGGCGGTGCCGACGGCGTGCCGAAGGGCATCGACCATGGCGTCCCCGGGGACGTCGTCGTCGAGTGGCGCCATGGCGGCGATGACGATGTTGGACGCGACGTCACCGGCGGCCATGCCGCCCATCCCGTCCGCGACAGCAAGAAGTCGCGGACCGGCGTAGACGGAGTCCTGGTTGAGGTCTCGGATCAGACCGCGGTCGCTCTGAGCGGCATAGCGCAGGGTCAGGGTCATGGCCGTAACTCGAGAGAAGTGCGCCCGATCCGGATCGGGACGCCAAGGGGGACTGGAGTGGGTCCGGAGACCTTACCGCGATCAAGGTACGTGCCGTTGGTCGAGCCGAGGTCCTCCACGAACCACTGGCCTTCCCGTGGCACCAGCCGGGCGTGGCGGGCGGACGCGAAGTCGTCGGTGATGACGAGCGTCGAATCCTCGGCGCGTCCGATCGTGATCGGAACCTCGCCGAGCGTGATCCGGGTGCCGGCCAACTGACCGGCGGTCACGACCATCTGCCGCGCCGCCTTACCGCGTTTCACCTTCGCCGGCCGGCCTGGCAGCACCGTGCCACCCACCCCCCGAGGGCTGGCGACGATGCTCTTGGACCGGCCACCGGCGAAGAGGTCCCGCCGGATGACCCCGACCACCGTGAACACGAAGATCCACAGAAGGATCAGGAATCCGAAACGGGCGACGGTGAGGACGAATTCGGGCAAGGTCGCTAGCCGTCCACTCGGAAGGTGAGCGTGGTCGTGCCGAGCTGGATCATGTCGCCCGGGTTCAGCGCCACAGCCGACACACGCTGGCCGTTGACCATCGTCCCGTTCGTCGATCCGAGATCGGTCAGCACGACCTGATTGCCGTCGTAGTCCAGACGGGCGTGCCGACGCGAGATGCCGACGTCCGGCAGGCGAAGGTTCGCCTGGTCGCCACGGCCGATCACGGTCGAGCCCATCTGCAGCGGGTAGGTCCGGCCGTCACCGGAGACCAGGCCGACACTGCGCGGGCCACCACCGTGGCCGCCGTGCTGCTGGTATCCACCCTGCTGGTCGTAGGGCGACCCGTAGCCGCCCGCGTCGTAAGCGGGCTGTTGCACCGGGGCGACCTCGCCACCGGTGTACACCTCCGCGGTCACACGGAACATGCCCGTGTCCAGTCCGTCGCCCCGCTCGATCTCCACGATCACATCGCCGTAGACCGTCCAGGCCTGCTCGCCGATGAACTCGGCCTGCGACTGGGCCAGCTCCTGGGCCAGCGCGGCCGCATAGGGCGCCAGACGGCTGTGGTCGTAGGGCGAAAGATCGATCACATAGCGGTTGGGCACGAGGGTGCGGCCACCGGCAAGGATGGCCTTGTGTGCCTCGGCCTCCCGCTGCATGGCATTCAGGATCTCCACAGGGTGCACGACACCCTTGAACACCTTCGCGAAGGCCCCCTCGACCAGGCCTTCCAATCGCTTCTCAAAGCGCTGCAGCACGCTCACCGGCTCCTCCTCGGGTTCCGAGGACATGATGGTATCCGGCCGCCGCTTGCGCATCTGTAGCCCAAGAGCACCCGGCACTTCTGACCCTCGTATGACCACCTCCGACGCCGTGCTACTGTTTCGGCGTCGCCAGGCGATATCAAAATCGCTTAGTGACGAGCGACAGCGTAGTCTGTCGCTCGCAGTAACCAGAAGCAGGCTAGACCGGATCACACCGGACCCGCTTACTTCGGGCCACGAGGTCAGTTATACGATCTCAGGGCAAGTCACATGGGGATGTGGCGGAATGGCAGACGCGCACGGTTCAGGTCCGTGTGTCCGAAAGGACGTGGGGGTTCAACTCCCCCCATCCCCACGATTCGGCATCGGGGCTCCTTGTTCGCGGAAAGCGCGAACCTGGGGCCTCTCGTCGTTTCCTGCCTGGGGGCCGAGCCCCAGACCCCCGCGTTGCGATGGTCACCCTGGAAAGTGCCGGGTCGGCCCGGTGGGTGACTCGTCTCGGCTTCGGCTTCGCCTCGCCCTTGACTTGTTCTCGACTTCTTCTTGCGGTCGTCGTGGTCCTTCTTCTCAGTGATTTTGAACGACGACACGCGCGGGGCTGGGTTTCCGGCACAGTGGGGCGAATCTCGTTCAAACGGGTCACAGCGGGGTTTTCGGGCTGGTAAGTGCGGCGCACGTCACCCTCGGTCTCCGGGGTTCCGGGCGCGCCACCCTCTCCAGGGATTGCCCGCACAGCGGTCGTCGGGGACGGTGGGGGCAGGAACCGCGCGGAACCGTCATGTGGTCCGTGGTCGACCATGGGGTATCCGGGGAGGTGGCGTTATGCTCGCCGCTCACTGTTCTTCATGGCTAGGGCTGGAGTGTCGTCCGTGACCGTCACACCTACCGGAACCGTTCGGGGCAAGCAGAACGTGCTCGGCGTGCTCGTCGACGCCACGGACTACGCGACGGCAACGGCACAGATCATCGAGGCGGCCCGCGAGCAGCGCCCGTTCGCCGTCACCGCGCTGGCCGTGCACGGCGTGATGACCGGCGTGCAGGATCCGGCGCACAACGCCCGGCTCAACTCGTTCGACCTCGTCACCCCGGACGGCCAGCCGGTCCGGTGGGCGCTCAACCTGCTGCACGGCGCCGGCCTCACCGACCGGGTCTACGGCCCGCAGCTGACCCTCCAGGTGGTCGAGCAGGCCGCCGCCGAGGGGCTGCCCGTCTACCTCTACGGGTCGACCCAGCCGGTCCTCGACAAGCTCGTCCCGGCGCTGATCGCGATGTTCCCGGCCCTGAAGATCGCCGGGGTGGAGGCGTCGAAGTTCCGCTCCTCGCAGCCCGGCGAGCCGGAACAGATCGCCGAGCGGATCAAGGACTCCGGTGCGCGCATCGTCCTGGTCGGGCTCGGCTGCCCGCGCCAGGAGATCTTCACGTACGCGATGCGCCCGCACCTCGACATGCCTCTGCTCGCCGTCGGCGCCGCCTTCGACTACCACGCCGGCCTGCTGAAGAACCCGCCCGCGTGGATGCAGAGGTTCGCGCTCGAGTGGCTCTGGCGTCTCGGCCTGGAGCCCAAGCGGCTCTGGAAGCGTTACGTGCTGCTGAACCCGGCCTACCTCAGCCGGCTCTTCGCGCAGAAGCTCGGACTGTGGAAGGCGGCCCCGCCGGCCCCCGCCACCGTTCCGGTCCACGATTTCGCGGTCTGACCTGCGGCGGCCTCCGGCAGGGGTGGGTCGCCACCACCCCTACGGGTCGGCGTTCCGGGCATAACCCGGTTTCGAATCGACCACAATCGGTGAACGCTGATCCTGTGGACACCGCAGTGGACGTCATCCTGATCGGCACCCTCGCCGCGATCTGGCTCAGCGCCGGGCTCCTCGTCGACGGTCTGCCGACCGCCGGCACCGCAGGTCAGCTCCGTCGCCGGGCCCGGCTCCTGACCGCCCTGGTGGTTGCGGGCGCCGTGGTGTTCGTCGCGCTCCCGTTCATCGTCGAGGCGGTGCCCGGGGTGTCGGCCGCTCCGGCGGCCGCGCTGTTCCCGGCCGTACCGGCTCTGATCGTCCTCACCGCGACCCTGCGCCGTCTCTCCCGGGTCCGGCAGGGAGCGGGTGCGTTCGCGACCGCTCCGCTCGTTCCGGTGCCGCCGGGGCTGCGCGCCGCAGCCGCGCATCCGCTGGTGACGGCACCGCTGCAGGTGACCGGGGTGGCCGCGCTGGTGGGCCTGCCGATCGCCGCGGGTGTGGTGTCGCTGCCGGGTTCCGGGGTCGCCGGTGTGGCGATCACCGTGGTCGCGGTCGCTGTGGCGGTGATCGGGCTGCGGGCGGGGCTGCGGCACAGCCGCCTGGCTCTGTTGTCCGGTCTCGCTCCGCTCGGCGGGGGATCGCGCCCGTTCTGATGATCCCGGGCCGCCGAGAAGCGGCTCCCCAAGATCATCGAACCGTGATCCCGACCAGGCTGAACCAGCGCCGATGAAGGAAGTGGTCCGGCTTTGTTCGGAGACGGAGACGGCCGGCTGCGGCCGTCTGTCGACGGGCCGGCCGGCCGGAGCACGCCGCCACGTGCGTCAGAACTTCTTGGCCTCCTGGGTGTAGATCAGCTCCAAGATGGAGCGTGCCGCCTCGAACCACCGGTCGAACCAGTCGGACTGCGGCAGCGTGCCGCGCGGCGGCAGCTCCTGGAGCAGCCCGCGCAGCAGCGGATGGTCCGCCATCGACTGGCTCGGCGAGCTTTCCCAGCTGCTCGACGAGAAGACCGGTTCGGTCAGGCCCTGAAGATCCAGGGAGGGCAGTTTGGCCGCCCGGTCGAGCGCGCTCGTCGGCTCGAGGCTGTGGGAGGGCGAGTGCGTGCGCCCGGGCATCCGGGTCGGCAGCCCGGAGCTGCCGCGGGAGAGTAGTTCGCCGTCGCTGTCCGGGGACAGGGCGTCCCGCCGACTCTGCCGGTACGCGCTGACGCCCCCGCTGAATCGGTCCTGCGCCGTCGACGAACCATTGCTGAGGTTGTCGGAGCCAATCGTCATCTTTATGCCTTGCCTCGTTCGGAAGTCCATTCCGGCCCGTCGCGCGGTCCGGCCCGCGCTCATGAGCCGTTCAACGAGGGGAGTCGCACTCAGCGACGGCAAAATCGGGCAAATGGCCACAGTAGGTTCAAACCCTCGGCCATGCGCACCGGGCTGACATGCAGGTCAGAGGTCGAACTCGCCGTCCTTGGCACCGCCGACGAAGGCGTCCCACTCTGCGGCCGTGAAGATCAGCGCGGGGCCGGCCGGGTTGCGGGAGTCCCGGACCGCGATGGCCTCGTCGACGAAGGCCACCTCGACACGGTTGGCGGCCGATCCCCCCTGGGTGCTCGCGAGCCACTCGGCCCGGCTCAGGTCGAGCCGGAACCCCTTGGTCTTGATCTCGGTTTTGGTGTCCACCATGGCTCCTCTGCCAAGTGTGATCTCGGCGGTGGCCCCGTTCCGGGGACCGGCTCCGCATGCGACTCGCCCGTCGGTGACATGTCGTCGCCGGCTTGCCGGGGCCTGCCGGCCCATCGAGCATCGCCCAGAGATCGATTGGATCGTCCTGAATCAGTAACGACTGTGACCCCGCCGGGTCGCGGAGCGGTCACGCGATTCTGCGAACGGGGTCGTCCCATCGGATGGTTCCGATGAGACCGATGGCCACCTCAGCGATTACCGCCGGATCCACTGCATTGATCTTCAAACCGCCATAACCACTGCTCAAGGGTGCGAATGACGCGTTCACCATCCGATGCCGAACGGGATTTAGGGACGTTTTACGGGTCCTCCTGCAGGTAGAAAAGCAATTGTCCAAAATGCCGAGTCGATGGATGTTTGTGACGCGACACGGCGGGATATCTTGACCGGCGGACAACCCGTCCGCCCACCGTGAGCACCACACCTCACGGACAGCTCCGCCGGTCCGAACGTGATCGTCAGGCCACAGTGGATGATCACGGAGGATCACGGATGGCGTACATGCAACTTGCATCGACAAGACTGGTGGTGCAATCTTTGCGTATGGCTTGCATCACTTAACGTTCTTGGGAGATGCGGACAAGCCAGACGTAACACCACACAACAACGTCCAAAACGGGGCGCTGAGCCACCGCGGGTCCACCATGGACCAATGCACCGATCTTGGTGAAGTGGTCGGCAACGGTGACTTTCCGCAACCGTCTCCCATGGTTCCCCCATAGGAGTCTTGCCAAGGTGCGATAACCGGTCAGACTGGTGCATCTGTGCCTTATTCAGTCCACCCACACGAGTCTCAGGGCAGGAGATGACGTGGTTCTTCCTCGGTCCGGCGATGTCATCCACGTGACGAAGGCCGCGAGCGTCCAATTCGCATCACCGATGCTCTTCCGGGTCATCCGGGTCCATGACTGGCCGACGTACGAGGGCTGGGTCTGGCTCGACGGCTACGAGCTGAACTCGGCCGGCGACGCCGTGGAACGCCGCTCCATCTTCGTGCAGGTCAACGGCTTGCGCCCGGTCGGCAAGGCACCCGATCCGCGGGCCCGCAACGGTCGACAGCCCGCGGCGCGTCCCGGCGTGGCCCCGTCCCGCCCGGTTCGCGCCCACCGCTGACCCACCCCGCGTCCAGCGACCCGGCCATGATCTCGGCGGACAGGATCAGGCCCGGTCACGACACTGACTACCGACTGAGCCACCCGACGCACCCGGATGCGGTCCCGGGCTCAGCCGGCGGGGCTCGGGGACGACGCGGCCGAGGCTGTCGGTGCGGTGGTCGGCTCGGACGTCTGCTCGGACGCAACGACGAGCGTGACGCGGGTGTCCGACGGGACCTGCCGGCCTTCCGCCGGATCACTGTCGATCACGGTGCCCGGTTCGGCGTCGCTCGGGATCCGGATGACTCGGTTGCGGAGTCCGGTGCGGTCCAGCGCGGCCTGCGCGTCGGCCAGCGGCATCCCGCGCAGCGCCGGCACCGTGACCTCGGTGCTCGCCGGTTCGGTCGTCGGGGTAGTGGTGATCTGCGGGGCCGGCGTGGACACGGTGCCCGTCGGATCGGTCTCGGCACCGTCACCGGTCGTCGTGGTCGCCAGTGTCGGGGTCGGTGACGGGCTCTCGGTGCCACCGCCCGCGTTCTGCACGATCAGGACGATGCCCACCACGAGCAGTCCGAGCAGCAGCAGTGCCAGGGTGCCGACGGCAATCGGCGCCCACCAGCGGCCGGACGGCTCGGACGGCAGGGTGTCGGCCCAGTCCGGCTCGGTGTCGTAGTCGGCGGTGCCGGGCCGTGGCGGTCGCACTCCGGCCCGTCCGGTCCAGACACGTTGATCGGCGTCATCCGATCGGGGACCACCGGACGGCTGATTCCGGTCCACCGCGGTGGCGTCCGCATCGTTCACGGGGGACATGGGCCGCGTTTCGTCGCGACCCGGCTCGCGCTCGTCGGACATCCCCGCTCCCTCTCGTCGGCCGTCGCAACCCGTAACCCGACTGATCTCTGATATCCGACATGGGACGAATCCCCACGTGCGGGCAGCGATGACACCCGTCAACGTATCGAATCTTGCCGCCACACGGTGTCACCCCGGCAAACGTCGGTTCGCAGACATCGGCCGGGGCCAGTACAGTGCCCGGCATGGCCGAGAAGGGCTGGACAACACAGGCGGCCACGGCCGCTGGGATATCCGCCGGAGCCGGCACCGCCCAGCTGGGTCTGGGTTACGGCTTGGGCGTGATCGCATGGCCGATGACCCCGGCCGCCGCCGAGAGCGTGTGGCTGGGCAGTCTCGGCTGGGCGACATGGATCACAGCAAGCGCAACGATGCTCGGCGCGGTGATCGCCGGGCGACTACGCACGGAGCAGGGCGGCCGGTGGCGTGGCTTCCGGCGGTTCAGTCTCGCCGCGGCAGCCGCGCTGGGCGCTCTGGTGTCGGTCGCCCTGGTGGCGCTGCCGGCCCGGTCGGCGGTTCACCCGGGCACGCTCTCCCCGCAGCTGGTGGCCAGTGGCTACGCGGTCGCCGGACTGATCGCCGGGCTGATCATCGCGTTCTGGGCGGTCTCCTCGAGCCCGGTCGCGGCGAACCTGATCGGCACTGCCGCGTGGCTGTGGGCACTCGCCGTCGCGGGGGTGGCCGTCGAGCTCGCCAGTGGACGTGACCTGGCCACCTATCTGACGAGCTGGCAGTTCGCCGAGTCGATCGACCCGGTGCGCTACGGCGGGATCTACTGGCCGAGCGCGCTGCTGACCCTGGTCGCGGCGTTCGGCATCGGTCTGGTCGCGTCCTGGCCGGCGGCCCGCCGGGGCAATCTGGGGCTGAGCAACGCGATCTCGGGTGCGGTCGGCCCGTTGCTCGTCGCGTTCTCGTTCCTGATCCTGGCGCCGCAGCTGACCGAGGCGCTGGGCCCGCTGCAGTCGGCCTATCTGATCGCGCCGTACGCCGTTCTCGCCGGGCTCGGTGGTTCGGCGGTGACGGTGACGCTCACCCGCCGGCGCGACGTCCGGTCGGGCCTGCGCAGCGAGCCGGCGGCTCCCGGTCCCACGGCTCCGGCACTGCCCCCGGCGCCCGAACCGGTGCCGCCCGCCCCGGCGGCTCCGGCCCCCGCGCCCCGGGCCCGGGGCCGTAAGGCCGCGGCGGCGGAGTCCGCTGTTCCCGCCGAGAAGCCGACGGTCGAGAGGCCGGTCACGGAGAAGCCCCCGGCCGAGACGCCGGCCGCCGAGAATCCCGCTCCGGCGAAACCGGCTGACGGGAAGCCCGGCAAGGGTGGCGCCTCCGGCGTGGCGGAGGACGAGTCCACCAGCGAGTGGCTGCGCAGCCTCAAGAACGAGCCCGGCAACCTCAAGGAGGGGCCGAGCCCGCTGCTGGGGCTGAAAGAGGAACCCGCGAAGGAAGCGTCGCCGAAACCTCTCCGCGGACTCTTCTCCCGCAAAACGGCCACATCGGACTCCGCGCCGAAGACACCGATCCCGACGAATGCCCCGCCGCAGGCGCCCGCGCCGGTCAATCCGCCGCCGGCCCCGCGACCCGCTCCGGCCAAGGCGACCCCGGCACGAATGGGAAACGTCACGGCACCTACCGATAAGAACGACAAATCCGACAAGGTCGGTGACCCGGAGGTCGCCGCGGCCGCGCGGAAGTCCTCCGGATCGAAACGGCCTCCGCCCCGCAAGAGCGGCACCATCACGCCGCCGCCGGCCAACCCGGCCGTGGCCCGGATCAACCCGAAGAACGGCACCTGACCGCCGACCGGAGAAGACGGCAGCTCAACGAGACCGGTCGCACACCTGGCCGGCGATTCAGTGCACCGGCCAGGTGTGCACCGGCTCGTTCGCCCGCTGCAACTCGAGATAGCGCTGGGTCATCTCGCGCAGCGCCGCGTCCCGGTCCAGGCCGTGCTCCTGTTCGGCCCGGCGGACCGTCTGGGTCTGCCAGGAGGCGCCGTTGCGACGGGTCCGGCAACGCTCCCCGATGATGCCGAGCAGCCGGTCGCGGTGGACCGGGTGCACGCCGTACCGGTCCAGACCGGCATACGCCTTCGGCAACAGCGTTCCCAGCACCAGATCCACCACCGGCACGTTCTCCGAGCCGGGCCAGCGTACGCATGCATCGATGCCGTCCCGCGCACCCCGCTGGAAGTTCGCCGCGGCCGCACTGAACGGAAGATCCGCCCAGACCGGGCGGTCGTCCTCGGCCAGCTCGCGCACCAGCCCGAAGTAGAACGCCGCGTTGGCGAGCAGGTCGACGACGGTCGGCCCGGAGGGCAGCACCCGGTTCTCCACGCGCAGGTGCGGGCGCCCGTTCATCACGTCGTAGACCGGCCGGTTCCAGCGGTAGACCGTGCCGTTGTGCAGCCGCAGCTCGGGGAGTTGCGGTACCCCGCCGGACGCGACCACCGCCTCCGGGTCCTCGCCACTGATCTCGGGGAGCAGCGGCGGGAAGAAGCGGACGTTCTCCGCGTACAGGTCGAGGACCGAGGTGATCCACGCGTCGCCGAACCAGACGCGCGGGCGTACCCCCTGGGCTTTGAATTCATCGGGGCGCGCGTCGGTGGCCTGCTCGAAGAAGGCGATCCGGGTCTCCGCCCAGAGCCGGCGGCGGTGCAGGAACGGCGAGTTGGCGCCGAGGGCGACCTGCACGCCGGCGACGGCCTGGGAGGCGTTCCAGTACCGCGCGAAGTCCGCCGGCGCGACCTGGAGGTGGAACTGCACGCTGGTGCAGGCGGCTTCCGGGGCGATCGAGTCGCTGCTGATCCGGAGCCGTTCGGCACCCTGGATGTCGACGTGGAAGTCGTCGCCGCGGGCGCCGACGATCTCGGTGTTCAGCGCCTGGAACCGGTCGTTGATCGAAAGGTTGTCCAGGACCAGGTGCCCGGGGACCAGGGTGGGGAGCATGCCGACCAGGGCCAGCCGGGTCTCGGTCTTGCGGGTGCATTCGGCGGCGCCCCGCAGAGCGTCCAGAATGTCCTCTTCGTAGTCACCCAGGCCGGCACCGGCGATCAGTCGTGGCGGCACGTTGAGCTCGATGTTGAACTTGCCCAGTTCCGACTGGAACCGGTCGTCGCCCAGCTCGGCCAGCACTTCGGCGTTGCGCATGGCCGGCTCGGCGTCCGCGTCGACCAGGTTGATCTCGATCTCCAGGCCGGTCATCGGCTCGTCCCCGTCGAACCGCCCGTCGTCGAGCATGCGTTCCAGCACGCCGAGACATCGACGGACTTTGTTGCGGAACCGCACGCGGTCCTGTGCTGAGAAAACGGCGCCCACCAGGTCTTTACCCATGTGCACTCCCGCGACGGCCGGGGACGAATCGGACGTCGATCACCACTCTGTGAGCGAACGCTTGCGCTCGGTTCACCTTGCCACCTCGCGTGGGGGATCGCCAGCACAACGAGGCGCCGCCCGAACCGGGCGACGCCTCGTGGGAGATCTCGTGGGGATCAGGCCTGGAGGATGGCCTCGCCCTCGATCTCAATCTTGATCTTGTTGCCGATGAGCACGCCACCGGTCTCCAGGGCCATGTTGTAGGTCAGGCCCCAGTCGGTGCGGTCGATCTCGGTGTGCGCGCTGAAGCCGAAGACGTGCTGGCCGTAGGGGCTGGTGGCAGCGCCCTCGAACTCGACGACCAGCTCGACCGGGCGGGTCACGTCCTTGATGGTGAGCTCACCGTCGAGGACGAACTCGGCACCCGAGTGGGACTTCACGCCGGTGCTGCGGAACTCGAGGGTCGGGAACTTCTCCGCCTCGAGGAAGTCGCCGGTGCGCAGGTGGTTGTCACGGTCGACCACGCCGGTCTCGATGCTGGCGGCCTTGATCGAGGCGCTGACCGAGGAGTCCAGCGGGTTTTCGCCCACGACGATGGTGGCGCTCGCCTCGGCGAACTGGCCACGGATCTTGCTGACCATGAGGTGTTTCACCACGAAGCCGACGCGCTTGTGAGCGGCGTCCAGCTCGTAGGTGCCGGCGGCCGGGATCTGCAGTCCCTCGAACTCACGCGTGCTGACGGTCATGGTGATGCCTCTTCTCCAGGGGAACGCCGCGGATGCTTGTGTGACGGAGCAACTATATGCTCGGCAATAGTTGCTCTGTCAAGTGCCTGCTAGGGTTACCGGGTGAACACAGATCGGGAGGACCTCCTCGACGACCCACGCCTGACCGCGGTCGGACTGCTCGCCGAGGCATACACCGGATTGATGAACCGGCTCGCCGCCCAGTTCGACGAGCACCGGCTCTCGCAGGTCGAGTTCGAGGTGCTGATGCGACTGGCCCGCTCACCGGGCAAACGCCTGCGCATGACCGACCTCGCCGGCCAGACCACGCTCTCCACCAGCGGCGTCACCCGCGTCGTCGACCGGATGGAGCGCAGCGGCCTGGTCTGCCGCGAGGCCTGCCCGAGCGACCGGCGCAGCTCCTACGCGGTGATCACCGAAGCCGGTTCGCAGCGCATCGCCGAGGTCCTGCCGGGGCACCTCGAGCTGCTGCAGAAGTGGTATGTCGGAATGCTCCCGACGGACCAGCTCACCCAGTTGCTCGACTCCCTGCGCACCATCCGCGACGCGGTGAACCCGTGCGCCGCGGCGGGCAGCGCGGAGACGGCCCAGCCCGCTTGATCTAGAGACCCAACCCCCGGGCGATCAGCATGCGCTGCACCTCGGACGTCCCCTCACCGACTTCAAGGATCTTGGCGTCTCGGTAGAACCGGCCCACCGCGGACTCGTTCATGAAGCCGTACCCGCCGTGGACCTGCGTGGCGTACCGGCTGTTCTCCATCGCGGCGTTGCTGGCGTTGAGTTTGGCGATCGCCGCATAACGCTTGAAGTCGTCGCCGTCGAGCAGCCGGGCGGCCGCGTCGTAGTAGCCGAGCCGGGCCACGTGCGCGCGCAGTTCCATGTCCGCGATCAGGAACTGCACCGCCTGGTGGTCGCCGATCGGCCGGCCGAACGCGGTGCGCTGCTTGGCATACGCGACCGACTCGTCCACGCAGCCCTGGGCGAGACCGACGGAGAGGGCTGCGATCGCGATCCGCCCCTCGTCGAGGATCCGCAGGAACTGGGCCAGACCGCGGCCCCGTTCGCCGAGCAGGAACGCCTGCGGCACCCGGACGTCGTCGAACGACAGCTCGTGGGTGTCCGACGCGCACCAGCCGACCTTCGAATAGCCGGGGGCGACGGTGAAGCCGGGTGTCCCGGACGGCACCACGATCGTCGACAGTTCCTTGCTGCCGTCCGCGTTGCGGCCGGTCACCGCCATGACCGTGACCAGACAGGTGATGTCGGTACCGGAGTTGGTGATGAACGCCTTGGTCCCGTTGATCACCCATTCGCCGGTGTCCTCGTCGAGGACCGCGCGCGTGGTGGTGCCCGCCGCGTCCGACCCGCAGCCTGGCTCGGTCAACCCGAATGCGGCCAGGGCCTCGCCGCTGGTCAGCCGGGGGAGCCAGCGCTGCTTCTGGTCGGCGGTGCCGTACCGGAAGATCGGCATGGCGCCCAGCGACACGGCGGCCTCCAGGGTTACCGCCACCGAACTGTCCACCCTGGCCAGTTCCTCCAGCGCCAGGCAGAGCGCGAAGTAGTCGCCGCCCATCCCGCCGAACTCCTCCGGGAAGGGCAGCCCGAAGAGGCCCATCTTGCCCATCTGGCGCACGATCTCGTACGGGAACGTCCGGTTCTCGTAGTGATCGGCGATGACCGGGGCGACCTGCTCACGCGCGAACTCCCGGACACTCGCGCGCAACTCCTCGTGCTCGTCGGCGAGCCGGAAGTCGACCATGACCTGTGCTCCTTCTAGACCGGGGTGACGCCGTGCCGGCGCCGGGAGAACGCGCGGTCCCTGCCCCGCGCGGCGGAGAACCGCCGGACCAGTTCGTCGCGCAGGTCGCCGGGTTCGACCACGGCGTCCACGACGAGTTCGCTGGCCAGGCGCATGATGTCGATGTCGCGCTCGTACTCGGCGCGGCGCGCGGCGACGAAGGCGGCCCGTTCCCCGGCGTCCTCGATCGCAGCGATCTTGTTGGCGTACACCGCGTTGACCGCGGCCTCGGCGCCCATCACCGCGATCTTGGCGGTGGGCAGGGCGATCGTGGCGTCCGGCTCGAACCCGGGCCCGGCCATCGCGTACAAGCCGGCCCCGTACGCCTTACGGACCACCACACAGATCTTGGGAACCGTCGCCTCGGCGATCGCGGTGATCATCTTGGCGCCGTGCCGGATGATGCCCTGCTTCTCCACCGCGGTGCCGACCATGAAGCCGGGCACGTCGGTGAGGAAGAGCAACGGGACGTTGAAGGCATCGCAGAGCTGGACGAAACGGGCGGCCTTGTCGGCCGAGTCCACGAACAGCACCCCGCCCTTGAACATCGAATTGTTGCCGACGACGCCGACCACCTCGCCGTCCAGACGAGCGAATCCGACCGTCAACTCCCGGGCCCACAACGCGTGGATCTCGAAGAAGGAATTCTCGTCGACCAGGCCTTTCACGTACCGCCGCATGTCGAAGGCCTGCCGTTCACTCACCGGGACCAAGGCACCCAGATCGATGCCCGCCGGGGCGGTGGCGGCCTCCGACGGCGGACGCTCGGTCCAGTTGGCCGGCAGGTAGGAGAGGTAGGTCCGGACCACGTCGAGCGCCTCACGCTCGCTCTTGCAGAGGAAGTGCCCGACGCCCGACTCGGCGCAGTGCACCCGGGCGCCGCCCATCGCCTCCAGCGTCGTCTTCTCCCCGGTGACCATCTCGACCATCCGGTCGGAACCGAGGTACATGCTGGCGTTGCCGTCCACCATGGCCACCACGTCGCAGAACGCCGGGATGTAGGCGCCGCCCGCCGCGGACGGCCCGAACAGGGCACAGACCTGCGGAATCGCGCCGGACGCCCGGACCTGGTTGTGGAAGATCCGGCCGGCGCCGCGCGGCCCGGGGAAGAGGTCGACCTGGTCGGTGATGCGGGCGCCGGCCGAGTCGACGAGATAGATCATCGGCACGCCGTCCCGGTAGGCCCGCTCGATGGTCCGGATGATCTTCTCGACGGTACGTGCGCCCCACGACCCGGCTTTGACCGTGGAGTCGTTGGCCATCAATCGCACGTCGCGGCCGTCGATCCGGGCGGCTCCGGTGATCACCCCGTCGGCGGGCAGCCCGTCGGCGAGGCTGTTGGCGAACAGCCCGTCCTCGACGAACGAACCCTCGTCGACCAGCAGGGCGACCCGTTCCCGGGCGAAGAGTTTGCCCTTGGCGGCGTTGGCGGCGTGGTAGCGCTCCGCCCCACCGGCCAGCACCCGTTTGCGGGCACCCGCGAGCGCGTCGCCGTCCATCGCGTCCTCCGATTCGCCTTAACGCTCGTTAGACCTTAACGAGCGTTAGGCTAGCTCACCGGGCGCGCTCCGGCAACGACCCTGCGTGTTTCGGCAACGACGAACGGGAGTCCCCGCATGATGCGGGAACTCCCGTTCAACTGTCGCCGGCGCTGTGGAGGAGCACCGGCGGGCCGGGTCCACGCCCGGGACCGGCGTGTGACCCCGTTCCAGTGCGACGCGCGGTCAGCGCACCGCGTCGAGCAGGTCCAGTCCGCCGAGGCTGCCGGTGCCGAGACCACCGGTCAGCCGGTTCACCGTGGCCTCCGTCTTGCGGCCGCCGTTGCCGGTGTCGGCGTCGCCGCCCTGGTCGGCGTACATGTCCGGGCTGACGTAGCCGCCGTTGCCGTGGCCCTTGCCGCCCTTGTTCCCGTGGCCCTGGCCGCCGTGACCGCCCTGGCCGCCCGCGTCGATGGCGCCACCCGCGCCGTTGTCCAGCGCACCGCTGTCCTGGTTGTCCAGGACCACGTAGTCGTTGTCCAGGACGTCGACCGTGTTGTTGAGAGCGCCCTGGCCGCCGTAGCCGGGCTTCATCGGCTTCTGGCCACCCTTGTGCTGGTAGCCGCCACCCACGTTGTTGCCGCAGCTGCCCGAGCCGTACGCCGCACCGGCCAGCCCGAGGGAGTTGCCGCAGTGGTTGACCGGCACGGTGATCGGGATGTTGATCGAGTTGCCGTTCAGGACGCCGAGGTTGCCGGCGGCCGGAGACGTGGTCTTGACGCCACCGTGGGCCAGGTTGTGGGCCGCACCGTAGACGTACCCGGCGCCACCGTGCCACAGGTCGTGCGCCCAGTCGTGGCTCGGCTGCACCTTGTGGCTGTTGCCCGGCTTGGTGTACTTGCCGCCGCTCACGTCGTTGCCGCAGGACCCGGCGCTGTACGCGTGCCCCAGCATGCCGAGCGAGTTGCCGCAGAGGTTCGCCGGCGAGATGACCGTGGAGGCGACGTCGTTCCCGTTCAGGTGCCCGATGTTGGTCGCCAGCGGGTTGCCGCCACCCTGCCGGGTGGTGCTCTCCAGCGTGCGGCCCTTCTTGTCCTTCGCGGCCGAGCCGTACCCGTTGCCGCCCCCGACGCCGCCCACGCTGTTCGAGCAGGACGCACCGGCGGCACTGTGCCCCAGCACCGCGTCGGAGTTGCCGCAGACGTTGACCGGCACGGTCACCGGCACCGAGATCGAGTTGCCGTTCAGCAGACCCAGGTTGGTGCCGGCGGCCTGCTGAGCGGTCTTGCCCTGCCCCTTGACCTGGTTGCTGCCGCTGCCACCGGCGACGCTCTTGCCGCCGAGCAGCGCGCCGCTGTTGCCGACGACGTTCACCGGCATGTCCACCGGGATCGAGACCGAGTTCCCGTTGAGCGCGCCGATGTTGCCGTAGGAGGAGCCGCCGGTGCCCTCGGTGGCGTTCGCCGCCGCGGCCGGGCCGAACAGCAGCGCGCCCGCGGCCAGGATTCCCACGCTGAGCGTCTTACGAACCCAAGTCTTCTTCATCAGGAGGCACGCCTTTCTCGCAAGGTCGTCAAGAGGATTTCCGCGTATTCACATGCGGATCCGGAACTACGCTTTTCGGACACAGTGCTGCCCGGGCACTATTCCTTTTGTTTCTGAGCACGTCCGGGAACGGCGCTCGGCGTCGGCGATTCGCCGTTCGTACGCAAACGGTTGAGGAATCGCGGGCCGCGGAAGGAGCGGGGTGCGTCAGTCGGGAGGGACGGCCGGTGCCGCGACATGGTGTCGCCGCGGGCCGGCGTCGATCGCGCCCGGGAGCCGGGATGCGGTGTCGGCGCGCGGCAGGACGGCTGCATGCCCGATGCGCAGCGTCTCACCGTCCTCCGCGGCGCCGGCCCGTGGTGTCTCCCCGCTCGGAGTCGCCACGGGTCTCGCGCCGGCCCCTGCCGTGACCGGCGGCGCTTCGTCCACAGTGTTCCCGCCGGCCTGCGGGGAGACGGACACCGCCCACAGGTCCGCGACGGAGGACGTCGGCCGCGGCTCGCCGGCCGCGGGTTCGGAGCCGGGCATCTCCGCCACGGCCCCGACGGGCACGCCCGCAGGGTCCGCGGCCTGCGCGGTGGTGCCGGTGAGCAGCCAGGCCGCACCGGCCAGTCCGCCGACGACGAGTACACGCAGAACCCACCGGTGACCGGTGAGCACCGCACGGCGCTCCGGGCTCCTCGCCGTCCCCTGGTTGTGGAACGGCATGAGGGCGGAACCGCTATGGATCACATCCGTCATGACCCACCCCCTCGTCGTCTACCGAGGCCTTATACACCGTTTTTGTCCGGTTGTGGCCGGAACAGGCGATATTGGCCGCTCGGTATAGATAACGAGGCCCCGGACGGGAAAGTCACGGGGACAAATCGGAAAAATGATCGTGAGAAAAAGGGTGAATCACACCAATCGGGTACGCGGTCCGGCCCGCAGAACACCCGACGACAACCGTCGACCGACCACCCTCTCGGCCAACTCCGCCGCCACGATCAGTCGGTCGAGGTCGACCCCGGTGTCGAGGCCCATGTCGTGCAGCATGTGCACCACCTCCTCGGTCGCCACGTTCCCGGTGGCACCCGGCGCGTACGGGCAGCCACCCAGCCCGCCCACGCTGGCGTCGAACTCGGTGATCCCCAGCTCCAGCGCGGTCAGGATGTTGGCCAGGCCGGTACCGCGGGTGTCGTGGAAGTGCAGCAGATCCGGGCGCACCTCGGCGAGGAGATCCCGCACCCGGCGCGGTGTCGCCATCCCGGTGGTGTCGCCGAAGGCGATGCGGTCCGCGCCGTCGCCCCGGACCCGCGCCACGATGGCCGCCACCCGCGCCGGATCCACGTCCCCCTCGAACGGGCAGCCGAAGCTCGTCGCGACGATCACCTCCACCGTCGCCCCGGCCTCGTGCACCAGCGGGATCAGGCCGGCGATGTCGTCCAGCGAGTCCACGGTGGACCGGTTGAGGTTGCGCCGGTTGTGGGTGTCGCTGGCCGACACCACCACCTCGATCTCCCGGAACCCGGCAGCGATCGCCCGCTGGGCGCCCCGGGTGTTCGGCACCAGAGCCGAGTAGCGCACGTCCGGGTTGTGCCAGGCTTTCGCCCAGACCTCGTCCGCGTCGGCCATCTGCGGGATGGCCCGCGGATGCACGAACGACACCGCCTCGATGCGCCGCACCCCGGTGCCGCTCAACGCGTCGATCAGCCGGATCTTCGCCTCGGTCGGGACCGGCTCCTCGTTCTGCAGGCCGTCGCGGGGTGCGACCTCCCGGAGCGACACCGCGGTGGTCATCACGTCACCGCATCCGGGAGACGATGCCGGTGTCGTAGTCGCCGGAGAGGAACTCCGGGTTCTCCAGCAGCTCGGCGAAGAACGGCAGGTTGTTCTTCGGGCCGGCGATCCGGAACCCGGCCACCGCGGCCCGCGCCCGGGCTATCGCCTCGTCCCGGTCCGCGCCGGTGACGATCAGTTTCGCCATCAGCGAGTCGTAGAACGGGGTGACCGTCGTCCCCTCGGCGTAGCCCGCGTCGACGCGGATCCCCTCACCGGCCGGCTCGTCCCAGGTCGCGACCGCGCCCGGCCCCGGCAGGAACCGTTTCGGATCCTCCGCGTTGACCCGCAGCTCGATCGCGTGCCCCCGGGTCGCCCGGTCCGGGTCGAACAGCGGGGCGAGACCGGACGCGATCCGCAGCTGCTCCTCGACCAGGTCGATGCCGTGGATCAGCTCGGTGATCGGGTGCTCCACCTGCAGGCGGGTGTTCATCTCGAGGAAGAAGAACTCGCCGCTCGCCGGGTCCAGCAGACACTCCACTGTGCCCGCGTTGCGGTAACCGACCGCCTCGCCCGCCTTGACCGCGGCGGCCAGCAGCCGTTGCCGCAGCTCCGGGCCGACCGCCGGGGACGGCGCCTCCTCCAGGAGTTTCTGGTTGCGGCGCTGCACCGAGCACTCCCGCTCGGAGAGGGCCACCACCCGGCCGTCGGCAAGTCCGAGGATCTGCACCTCCACGTGGCGCACCCGGGGGAAGTAGCGCTCGATCAGCACCGATCCGTCGCCGAACATCCGCTCGGCGAAGGCACGCACCTTGTCGTACTCCGTACGGAGCCCGGCCTCTTCGGTCGCGACCGCCATGCCCATGCCGCCACCGCCGGCAGCCGCCTTGACCATCACCGGGAAACCGATCGCCGTCGCGGTCGCCAGCGCGGCCTCGGCCGAGCCGGCGGGTTCCGGTGAGCCCGGTGCGACCGGCACCCCGGCCGCGGCCATCAGATTCCGGGCATTGATCTTGTCGCCCATCGCGCTGATCGCCTCGGCGCCGGGCCCGACCCACACCAGGCCGTTCGATCTCACCGTACGCGCGAAGTCCGCGTTCTCACTCAGGAAGCCGTAGCCGGGGTGCACCGCCTGGACACCCGTCGACTTGGCCGCGGCGAGGATCGCCTCCGCATTGCGGTAACTCTGTGCCGGGCTCGCCGGTCCGACACAGACCGCCTCGTCCGCCTCGAGGACGAACGGCAGGCCGGCGTCCGCCTCGGAGTGCACCACGACGGCCCGCACCCCCAGCCGCTTCGCGGTGCGGACGATCCGGCGGGCGATCTCGCCCCGGTTGGCGATGAGCAAGGACTCGATCATGTGGCCCTTCCCGCTGGTCCCGGTGGGGAGTGGGTGATCAGTGGCCCGTCAGGGCGTGCACCGTCGCCTCACGCAGCAGGTGGGCACGGCGGCGCCGGTCCACCTCGCCGCCCAGGAACGGCGTCGAGTTCATCAGGCCGAACGCGGCGTGTGCCAGCACCCGGGCCTCCGGCGCGGTCAGCTCCGGGCGCACCCGCGACAGCACGCCGACCCATTCCTCCACGTAGAGACGCTGCAGCCGCCGGATCTGCCGGCGGGGCTCCTCCGGCAGGCGATCCAGCTCGTGCAGGTGCAGAGCGATCACCGCCGGGTTGGCCAGCGCGAAGTCCACATGGAAGTCGATCAGGTCGGCGAGGGCGGCCTCCGCGTCGTCCGGATGCCGGCCGACCCGTTCCTGCCCGCCCTGCAGCAGGCCCTCACTGACCGGGATCAGGGCGGCGACCAGCATCGCCTCCTTGCCCGCGAAGTGGTGATAGAGGGCCGGCCCGGTGACGCCGGCGGCGGATCCGATGTCGTCCATCGACACGCCGTGGTAGCCACGGGAGGCGAAGAGACCCACCGCGATCTCGAGAATCTCATCGCGGCGTGACCGCCGCCGGGGCGCCGGCGGGGTGGCCCGGTTCCGCTGTTCTACCGTCGTCACCCGGCCACTCTAACCCGATGTCAACCCACGCCTTAACGGTCGTTAGGCCTTATTTTCGCGCGGCGCGCGCCTCCTCGAGAAGCTCGGCGGCGAGCTGGCGGGTGGGCGAGGCCGGTCCCATCCTCGTCAGCAGGCCGTTGAGGATCTCCTCGGACTCGGCCGCGGCACCCGAACGCAGCAGCGCCTCGGCCAGCATCCCCTCCACCCGATCGGCGTCGTCGTCCGCCTCGATCCCCCGCAGGAGTGCCGGCGCGTCACGCAGATGCGGCACGGTGTCGGCGTAGCGGCCACGGCGCATCAGCAGGTTGCCCACCTCGAACGCGAAGATCGCCTTCCCCCAGATCACCCCCGGGTGGTCGGCCAACTCGGCGGGGAGCTCGGCGTAGTGGCCGGCGACCGTGCTGATCAGCTCCTCGGCGGCGGGCACCTCGTCGGCGTAGTTGAGCGCCATCAGCTGACGGCGGAGCAGCCGCAGCTCACCGACCGCGTCGCCGGACTCCCGCAACGCGTCGGCGGCCGCCTGGAAGGTCAGCGCCGCCTCGCTGTCCCGGTCCATGTCGTAGAGCAGCTGGCCGGCCTGCTCACCGATCTGGCCCCGGCCGGCCGGGTTGTCCGCCAGCCGTTCGATCAGTTCGCGGTAGAGGTCCAGGGCACGCTGGTTGTCGCCCAGGTCGCGGTAGATCGCGGCCAGCAGGAACCGGGTGTCGTCGGCCGCCTCGTCCATCTCCAGCCGCTGGAACCCGATCAGCGCCTCCTCGCCCACCTCGGCCGCCTCCGCCAGGTGCCCACCCTCGCGGTACGCCTCGGCGAGCTCCTGCCGGGCGAAGAGGCCGCCCTCGTCGCGGCCCTGTTCGGCGCAGACCGCCACCGCCTCGACGAAGTCGTCGATCGCCTCCTCGAACCGCTCCAGGCGGATCAGCGCCCGCCCCCTGTGGACCCGGGCCGTCAGCACCGTCTCGGGCAGACCGGTCCCGATGACCTCGGTGAGCGCGGTGAACACCTCGTCCGGGTCGTCGGCGAGCTGCCCGAACGCCGCGGCGGCACCGGCCGACAGGGTGACCGGGCCGTGCTCGCGGTAGAACTCCCACGCCTGACGGGCCGCCTCACCGGCCTCGTCGTGCCGGTGCGCCTCGGCCCGGTTCCGGACCCGCATCATCGCGTGGTGGGCCTGCCGCCGGAGGTCGCCGGACGCCACGGCGTGCTCGTCGGCACGGTCACCGGCGTCGTTGGCCTCGTCGATCCGGCCGAGCAGCAGGTACATCGTGGACAGCCGGGTCCAGGCGCCGGCCCGCTGACCGGCGTCGCCGTGCTCGTCCTGGTGGGCGACGTCGGCCTGCACCGCCGCGAGGGCCACCGCGTGGACCTCCTCGGCGTCGTCGTCGCCGGCCTTGACCATCCGGACGCGTTCCAGGGCCGCGCGGGCCAGCACGCTGACCGCCTCGCCGGTCCGGCCGGCCTCGGCGAACAGGTCGGCGGCCCGTTTCCAGACCGCCACGGTCGCCGCGTGTTCCTCGTCGGGCAGGTGGAAGCCCCGCAGGGTGAGCAACCGGGCCGCCTGTTCCGGGTCGGCCGGCTCCCCGAACCGTTCGTCGAGCACCGCGACGACAGCGACCGCGGCGGCCTCCTGGTCGTCGGCGGACAGGAACTCGGCCAGGTCGAGCAGTTCCGCAACGGTCGCCTCGGCCGGAATCTCGGGGATCACGGCGGCCGGTGCGGTGGCCGGCGACGCCACCGGCCCGGCCGGCACCGTCACCGGCTCGGCAGGCGTCGCGCCCGCACGGCGGGCAGTCGGCGAGAGCGGGACGGTCACCTCGAACGGCTCGGCGGCCAGCACCTCGGCGATCACGGCACTCTGGTGCGACGTGCCGTTACGGGCGTCGAACCTGGCGGCGAGACCGGTGGCGAACCCGGCCAGCTCCTCGCCGAGCATCGCCGCCGTGATGTCCGGGCGGCCGGCCCGGCGGATCGGCGAGTCACCGTGGCCCAGCACCGTCACCCGGCGCAGCAGCAGCGCCGCCGACGCGGCGAAGTTCATCGCGGCGGCCGGTGACGGGGCACGGTCCAGCCAGTCGATGTGCCGTTGCAGGATCTCCAGGCCGCGGCTCTCGTTGCCGGTCCGGGCGCAGAACGCGATGTGGTCGCCGACGCCCCACAGGTCGGCCAGGTTGTTGCGCTCGACCAGGTAGGAGCGGCGGTGCGCGTCGGCCGACTCCCGCAACCGGCCGATCCGCAGGAACGGCACCATCAGGTCGCTGAGGATGCTCTGCGGCTGCTCCGAGCAGGTCAGCTCGCCGGCCAGCACCGGCTCGGCCAGCTCGACCGCCTCGGCGTGCTTGCCGTTCTCGGCCAGGTGCCGGACCAGGGTGCTGGGGTCACAGCCGATGCAGTCGGACAACTCGTTGCGCGGCGCCGTCTGCCATTTCGCGAACCACTCCTCGGCCTGCTCGGTGTCACCGACGTGATCGGCGACCAGGTAGCGGTACTTGTAGACCGGCTGCAGGCCGTGGCCGCCCTCGCGGTAGCGCCGCTCCATGTCGTCGAGCACCGCGTAGGTCCGCTCCAGCGGCACCTCGGGAAACTTCGTCAACGAGCTGACCATGTTCTTGAACAGCCACAACATGTTGTGCACCCGGCTCGCGTGGTACGGCGCGGGGTTGCGGTCGAAATCGCTCACACACCAGGAGAAGGTCGGGAACGCCTTCACCGGCTCACCGCCGTAGAGATACGCCGTGGTGGCGAAGAGGCGGGCGTGGAAACGCAACTCCGGGTCGCCGGTCGCCTCCACGTGCCGCAGCACCTGTTCGGTCAGGGCGATCTGCGCCGCGCCGTACGGCAGGTCGTACGCCTGGTGCAGCAGTTCCCAGAGCTCCTGTGCGGTCTTCATCGGTTCTCCTCCCCCGGGACGGCCCGGTCCAGCAGTCCGAGGAACGACGTGGTGAGCAGCGCCGCGTCGGACGGGCGGATCGGGTGGTGGCCGAGCATCAGGGCCTGGCCGTAGAGCGACTCGACGGCGAGGCCGGCCAACTCCGCGTCACCGAGGGCGGCGACCCGGCGGACCAACGGGTTGCGATGGTTGAGCACCAGTTGCGGACGGTCGGCCGGCACTGTCCGCGACAAAGCGTCCAGCACCCCGCCCCACAGATCATCCGCCTCATCGCGGCTCGCGGTGAACTCATCGTGGAACGCCGCTGCCCGACTGACCAGGTAGAGCGACGGAAGGGTGACCGGATCGAACGCGCGGACCACCACCTCACAGCCCAGCCGGTCGAGCCGGCGCTGGGCGGCGGCCAGGAACGGGCGCAGCCGCAACTCGACCTCGGTGTCCAGCGGAACGAACCGGGTGGTCAGGTCGGTGGGGTCGAGCCGCTCGACGCGGACCTCCGGGTCGGTGGCGGCCAGCCGCTCGATCAGCTCGGCGTCGTAGACGTACCCGCCGTTGATCAGGCCGACGTCCTGCGCCGCCGCGACCGCGGCGAGCTGGCGGAACTCGTCGGCGGTGGCCGCGTAACGCAGCACGCCGTGCCGGGACCGGAACTCGGCGAGGGTGACCTCACCCATGTTGGTCTGCATCGGGAACCACTGCTCGACCAGGCGCAACATCTCGTCGTCGTGCAGGGCGAGCGCCTTGACCCCGAGGTGGTGGATCCGCAGGAACTCGCCGAGCCGGTGCGGGTCGGTGGCGGCCAGCCGGACCAGCCAGCCGCGCAGCTGGTCGGCGATGGCGTCGCGGGTCTCGGCGAGCATGCCGTCGTCGTAGAGCGCCTCACGGCTGGCGGTCGGCCGCAGCTCGGAGCTGTCCACCACGCACCGGGCGAAGAACGCCCACTCCGGCAGCAGTCCCTCGACGTTCTCCGAGAGCAGCATCCGCTTGAGGTAGACGCGGTGCCCGCCGCGGCTGGCCGGGTTGACCGGGGTGGGCAGCACGAACGCGGCACCGGTGAGCCCGGCACCGGGCACGTTCAGCTCGATCACGTCGAACGGCCGGAAACCCAGGGTCTCCTGCGCGTACGCCATCCGGCCGGCCGGCGGCAGCTGCCACGGGAGGACGCCCGTGGTGACGGTCCGGTCGTCGACCGTCACGGCGACCGGCAGCAGAGAGCCATAGACGGTGGCGAGTTCGACGACGGTCGTACCCGTCAGGAAATGCTCGGCGCCACGGCGCGGCAGCAGGGTGACCGTGGTGCCGGCCTCGCGCTCCGGACCCGGCCGCACCTCGTAGCGCCCGTCGGAGAAACCGGTCCAGAGCACCGGGGCCGCACCCTCCCGCCGGGTGTGCACGCGGATCTCGTCGGCGACCAGGAAGCAGGAGAGCAGGCCGATGCCGAACTGGCCGAGGAACTCGTGCCGGGCGAAGCCGAGCTCGTCGCGCTTGGAACTGCGGCCGATGGTGGCGAGCAGCTCGTGCACCTGAGCCTCGGTGAGGCCGATGCCGTTGTCACTGATCCGCAGGGTGCCGTCCCCGGTGGCATCGGCGGACGTGATCGCCACCGCCCCGGCGTGGTCGGGCCCGACCGCCGTGATCGCGTCGACGGCGTTCTGCAGCAGCTCGCGGACATAGACGCGGGGGCTCGCGTAGAGGTGGTGGCTGAGCAGGTCGACGATGCCCCGTAGGTCGACCTGGAACGTGTTGCTCACGGGCGTGCACGGTACCGGGCCGGACCGACAGAAACGGTGCTACCCGAGCGGGCAGCACCGTTTGTTTACACAGCGTCGATCAGGCCCGGCGGCCCGGTGTCACCGCAGACCGCCGGGTTCCTGGCCCCGGGCGATCGGCGCCCGCACGAGGTTGCCCCACTCCGTCCAGGAACCGTCGTAGTTGCGAACCTGCGGGTAGCCGAGCAGATGGCGCAAGACGAACCAGGTGTGGCTCGACCGCTCGCCGATCCGGCAGTACGCGATGATGTCGTCCGCCTCCTCGAGGCCGAGTTCGTCGCGGTAGATCTTGATCAGCTCGTCGTGCGGTTTGAACGAGCCGTCCTCGTTCGCCGCCGACTTCCACGGCTTGCTGACCGCGCCCGGGATGTGCCCGCCGCGCAGCGCACCCTCCTGCGGGTACGCCGCCATGTGCGTCAACTCGCCGGTGTACTCCTGCGGGGACCGCACGTCGACCAGCGGCCGCCCACCGGCGATGTGCCCCATCACCTGGTCACGGAACGCGCGGATCTCGACGTCGTTGCGCACCGGGACCGGATAGTCGGCCGGTTCCCGGACGGTCTTCTCCCGGGTCAGCTCACGCCCCTCGGCCGACCACTTCTGCCGGCCGCCGTCGAGCAGCCGCACGTCGCGATGCCCGAAGAGACCGAAGACCCAGAGGGCGTACGCCGCCCACCAGTTGAAGTTGTCGCCGTAGAAGACGATCGTGTCGTCGCGGCCGATGCCCTTCGCCGCGCACAGGGCGGCGAACGCGTCCGGATCCAGGTAGTCGCGGGTGAGCTGGTCGTTCAGCTCCAGATGCCAGTCGACCTTGACCGCGCCCGGGATGTGCCCGGTGTCGTAGAGCAGCACGTCCTCGTCCGACTCGACGACGACCAGGCCCGGGCTGTTCAGGTTCGCGGCGAGCCACTCGGTGGTGACCAGTTTCTCGGGATGCGCGTACGCCTGCAGCGCCGGCGCCGGATCGTTCGGAACGGACATGCCTGCCACGCTAGCGCCTGTTCCGTCAGAGGGCTGGACCTCGCCTCGCTCCCGCCCCCTGACGGAACCCTGTTCAGTCCCCGAACGGGGTCAGCACCGGGCGCTTCGCCGTGACGAGGTCACCGGACGAGCGTCCGCGCAGGTGCCGTCCCACCCAGGGGGCCAGGTGCTCGCGGGCCCAGCGCAGGTCCGCGCTCAGCGCCAGCCGCCACGGCGTGGACTGCGGCATCGGCGGCACCAGCATCCACTCCTCCTCGACCCCGACGCCGAGCGCGTTCAGCACGTGCCCGGCGACCCGCCGGTGGCCGGCCGCGGACAGGTGCAGCCGGTCGGCGTTCCACAGGTCGCGGTTGAGGAACGCGTGGTCCCCGAAGAGGTCGATCACGTGGCCGCCGTGCCGGGCGGCGATGTCCCGGAAGCCGTCGTTCAGGGCGTCCGCCCGGGATCCGATCATCCGGCGCCCGCCGGGCACCAGCGACGCGATGTCGGCGAACCGGAACAGGATCACGTCGGCGCCGGCCGCGCGCAGTCGCGCCACCACCGGGTCGATCTTGTCGAGCAGCATCTCCGGGTCCACCCGGGGCCGCAGGATGTCGTTGCCGCCGGCCGCGAAACTGACCAGGTCGGGTTTCATCTCCAACGTCGGTTCCAGCTGCTCGGCGAGCACCTGGTCGAGGAGACGCCCGCGGACCGCGAGGTTCGCATACCCGAACTCCGGACCGTGTTCCACTGCCAAGCGGGTGGCCACCAGGTCCGCCCATCCGCGGTAGGTGCCGTCCGGGTACTCGTCGGACATGCCCTCGGTGAAGCTGTCCCCCATAGCCACGAAGCTGCGCCAGGCCATCTCGCCCCCTAACGTCTGTTCAGCTTTGCCTGCTGAGCAAGTTTCCACCGGACGGCGGCCAGACGGAACGTGACGCTGGCGACACAGTGATATGGGCGTGCTTTCACCACCCCCGATCCCTAGCCTTGGTTGACATGCTGCTACGCCGCACACACCACAGGTCACGAACGCCCCTTGTGGACGTCATCGGTGTAATCCGGCCCGAGGTCGGGTAACCGTGACACAACAGCGCTGGAGGGGCGGCAGAGTCATGGTCAGACTGGTCGCGGACGCGATGACCCGGCAGGTCGTCTATCTGCCGGAGGACACACCACTCGACGAGGCCGCGCAGGCGATGCGCGACCGCGGGATCGGCGATGTCGTGGTGACGCGCGGCCCGGCTCTGGCCGGCATCGTCACCGACCGGGACATCGTGATCCGTGCGATCGCGGAGAACCTGCCACCGGATTCCACCACCTTGGCCACGGTCGCCAGCCGCGAGCTGGTCATGATCGAGCAGACCGCCACCGTGGAGGAGGCGGTGCAGGCGATGCGGGAGCGGGGTGTGCGCCGGCTGCTGGTCTGCGACGCGGACCGCAACCTGGTCGGCATCCTCAGCCTCAGTGACGTGGCACTGTCCGCCACCGCCACGGCCGCCTGACGGTCCGCTCTGCGGTCTCCGGTCATCCGCTGCTCGGCGCGGCGGATGACCGGATCACCCGGCGCGTAGATTCGAGGGCGTGACTGACATGCCGCCGAAACTGGCCGAGATCGTCGACGACTTCTCCTCCGCACCCCGTGACGTGGTCCTGGAGATGTTGCTGGAGTTCTCGGACGCGGTCGCCCCTCTGCCCGCGGAACTCGCCGGGCACGAGGGCATGGAACAGGTCCCGGAGTGCCAGACCGCGTTCTTCCTGAAGGCCGTGGTCCAGCCGGACCGGACCGTGGTGACGCACTTCGACTGCCCGCCGGAGGCCCCGACCACCCGCGCCTTCGCCGGCATCCTGGCCGAGGGCCTGGCCGGCGCGACCGCCGACGAGATCCTCGCGGTGCCGGCCGACCTCTACGCGCGGATGGGGCTGGCGCAGGCGATCAGCCCGCTGCGGGTCCGCGGCGGCACGGCGGTCCTGGCCCGGCTCAAGCGGCAGGTCGCCGAGCAGCTCGCCCCGCTCCCGGCGGAGTGACGTGGACATCCAGGTCTGGTCCGACGTCGTCTGCCCCTGGTGTTACCTCGGCCGCCACCGACTGGAGGCGGCCCTCGCGATGTTCGGCGAGGACGTCACGGTGACCTACCGCGCCTACCAGCTCGACCCGTCCCCGGTGCCCGAGCCGCTGCCGGTCACCACGGTGATGGCAAACGCCGCGGAGATGGTCGACCGGGTGACCGCGGCGGGTGCGGCCGACGGACTGGTCCTGGACTTCGGCCGGGCGGTCACCGCCAACACCTTCACGGCGCATCGGCTGATCGCTTGGGCGGCGCTCCGCGACCGGCAGTCCGCGATGCTGGACGCGCTGCAGCGCGCGCACTTCGCCGACGGCGTGGACCTCGGGTCGGTGCCGGCCTTGGCGGCCGTGGCCGGAACGATCGGGCTGGACGCCGCCGAGGCTCTGTCCTACCTGGAATCGCAGGCCGGCACTGCGGCGGTCCGCAACGACCTGGACGAGGCCCGGGAACTCGGCGTCACCAGCGTCCCGACACTGGTGATCGACGGCAAGTTCGTGATCCAGGGAGCGCAGGATCCGGCCACGCTGCTGTCGGCGTTCCAGGAGATCCGGCGACGCGAGACGGTCGAAGCGGGGCGGTGATCCCGGTCGATGACGTTTCCGTGGATGTTTCACGTGGAACAACATCGAGACCCGGCGATGTCAGCCGATCTCGCGGGCCAGCCCCTCGATCACCTCGGCGCCGGGCAGCGCTCCGAGGGCCGGGCCGGCGATGGCGATCTTGCTGTGCCGGACACCGGACCCGATGATCACGTGCGGGGTGGCGATCACCCGGGAGTCGACCAGGATCGGCCAGGAGGACGGCAGCCCGATCGGGGTGATCCCGCCGTATTCCATCCCGGTCAACGAGACCGCGTCGTCCATCGGCGCGAAGCTGGCCTTGCGGACGTCCAGGTGCTTCCGGATCACACCGTTGACGTCGGCCCGGGTGGTGGCGAGCACGATGCAGGCCGCGTAGCGGGTGACCTCACCGCGGCGGCCGGCCACGATCACGCAGTTTGCGGACTCGGCCAGGCTCACCCCGTACGCCTCGCAGAACGCCGCGGTGTCGGCCAGGCTCGCATCGATCGGCGCGACCAGCACCTGATCGGCGTCGATCGGCGCCTCCACCGGCCAGACCTCCAGCGCCTTGGCCACCGGCGGGGCGAGCAGGTCCAGCCGGGACTGGGCTGATTCGGTCTGCAGGCTTCCCATCATGCTGTTCATCCTCACCCAGGCCGTGGATCTTCGGATACTCGACTGCCCGGTACCGGACCCCGGGAACCCTCAGGTCCATGCCGATCATGCCGACCGCCAGAGGATGTGGAGGAGCGTCGGAAAGCACGGGTCGGGACCGTCAGCGGCCTCGCCCTCCTGACCGGAGCCACCGCCCTCGTCGCGGTGGCCGGCGGCCATCACTCGATCTTCGCCACCCTGCTGCTCGGTCTGCTCTCGCTCGGCATGTCCCACGCACTGATCGTCGAGATCCAGCGGCAGGCCCGGCGACGGACCCGGATCTGGGGACGGCACGACACCGTCAACACCATGCTGCTGGCCGCGTGGTCGATGGCCGCCGTCGCACTACCGCTGCTCCCGCTGGTCTCCGACGCGGTCCGGCTGCTCGGCGCGATCCTCAGTGCCGGGTACGCCGCGGCGTGCGCCTACTTCGTCGTGGAGCGGCGGCGAACCATCGTGTCCCTGCCGATCGGAGTGACATCCGTCGACCACGCCGACACCGGTGTGCCCGACGACCAGGACGACTCGGCGCCCCACGCGGAATGGGTCGACACCGCGCCACACCACGAACCGGCCGGAACCACGCCTTACGTTGAACAGGCCGGTGCCGCAGCGCGCGTTGAACAGGCCGGTGCCGCAGCGCGCGTTGAACAGACCAGTACCGCAGCGCGCGTCGAACAGACCGGTACCGCAGCGCATGCCGAACCCACCGGCACTTCACCGGCCGTCGAAGCCGCTCGGTCGCTGCCCGACTCGGCCTGAGAACCACAGCGCCGCCTCCGGTCGCCCCGTGCGCCGGCACCGTTCAGCCACTCGCGGCCTCCCCG
>NZ_JZKF01000169.1 GCF_000962825.1 Actinoplanes rectilineatus | reverse complement strand
GCCTCCCCCGCCTCCCCCGCCTCCCCCGACTCCCCCGACTCTCCCGGCGATCTTGGTGCGGAAGCCACCCCCATCGGTGGTCAACGCACCAAGATCGCCAAAATGAGCGGCGCGGCAATCGGCGCGGCAATCGGCGCGACGAACGGCACGACGAACGGCACGACGAACGGCACGGCAATCGGCGCGACGAACGGCACGACGAACGGGGCGGCAAACGGCACGGCAATCGGCGCGACGAACGGCACGACGAACGGCGCGGCAAACGGCACGGCGAGCGGCGCCAAGGTGTCGCGGGGCCCGGTGGATCCGCGCCTGCTGAGGCACGCGGCGGCCAGCCGGGCCGGCATCGGGGTGCTGACGCTGATCGGCGCCGGTCAGACCGCCGCCACCCTCGCCGTCGCGGTCGCCCTGTGCCGGCTGGTCGCCGGGCCCCGGGACCACGCGGTGGTCCTGCTCGCCGGAGCGTTCGCCGTGCGCGGCCTGCTGGCCTGGCTGGAACAGACGGTGGCCCGCCGCACCGCGGCCCGGGTCACCGACGAACTGCGGCGCTCCCTGGTGACCGCCGTGCTCCGGCGCGGTCCCGCCTGGGTGGCCGCGTTCGGGGCGGGCCGCCTGACCACGGTGCTCGGCACCGGGCTCGACGCTCTCCGCCCCTGGTTCTCCGGTTACCTCCCCTCGCTGATCCTCGGTGTGCTCCTCCCGCCCGCGGTGGTCGTCACGATGGCCGTCGTCGACCCGGCCTCGGCCACCGTCGCGCTGCTCACCCTCCCGCTGATCCCGGTCCTGGGCGCGCTGATCGGCTGGGCCACCCAGGCCCGCGCGCAGCAGCGCTGGGCCGCCGACGCCCGGCTCGCCGGGCACTTCCTGGACGTCGTCCGGGGCCTGGCCACCCTGAAGGTCTTCGGCCGGGCCGAACGGCAGACCACCGTCATCGCCGGGCTCACCGACCAGCACCGGCGGGCCACCCTGCGGGTGCTGCGGGTCGCGTTCCTGTCGTCGACGGCACTGGACCTGGTCGGCACGCTCTCGGTCGGCCTGATCGCGGTGCAGGCCGGCCTGCGGGTCGCGGCCGGCGACATGGCCCTGGCCCCGGCGCTGCTGGTGATCCTGCTGGCGCCGGAGGCGTACCGGCCGCTGCGCGAGATGGCGGCCCGGTACCACGCCTCCACCGACGCCGCCGCGGTGATCGCCGACGTCGACGAGATCCTCACCGAGCCGCCGGCCGGCGGGCAGGAGACCGGGGACGGCGAGGCGGCGACCGTACGCCGGGCGCTGGGCCCGGTCGCGGCCGGCCGCTGGGGTGTCCGCGCCGCCGCGCTGACCGCCCGTTATCCCGGCTCGGTCACCGACGCGGTCCGCCTGGACGAACTCTGGGTCCGCGGCGGTGAACTGGTCGCCCTGCGCGGGCCGTCCGGGTCCGGCAAGACCACCGCGTTGCGGGTGCTCGCCGGTCTCCAGCCCGCCACGACGGGCGCGATCGCCGTCGGGCGCGCCTTCTACCTGCCGCAGCACCCCAGCCTGCCGCACGCGCGGACCGTCGCCGAGGTCTTCCCGCCGGGCACCGCCGACGAGGAGATCCGCTACGCGCTGCGGACCACCGGACTGGACACCGAGGTCACCGGCGGGACGGCGCTGGGTGAGGCGGGCCGGGGTGTCTCCTCCGGCCAGCGTCAGCGTCTGGCACTGGCGGCGCTGCTGCACCGCGCCGAGCGGGCCCTGCTCGAACAGCGGACCGGCGAGGCGACCGAGGCGGTGGTGACGCTGCTGCTCGACGAGCCGACCGCGCATCTGGACGCAGACGGCGAGGCCCGGATGATCGCCCGGCTGCGCGAGTTCACCGCCCGGGGCTGTGCCGTGCTGGTCGTCGCCCACCGCCCGGCCCTGCTGGAGGCCGCCGACCGCCAGGTCACCATCGAGGCGCCCGCGCCGGCGACGACGGTGGCGGCGACAGCTCCCGCGGCGCCGGCAGTGGTGCCGGCGAGAAGCCCCGGAACGCCACAGCCGCCGGCGAGTCCCGAGGCACCGCGGGAGGAGCGGTCCCGCTGGTGGGCACGTCCCGCCACGGCGGTCGTCCTCGGCGCGGGCTCCTCGCTCGCCGGCATCCTCCTCACCGGCGCCGCCGCCTGGCTGCTGGTGCGGGCCGCCACGCTCCCCCCGGTGCTCACGCTGTCCGCCGCGGTCGTCCTGGTCCGCGGCAGTGCCGTCGCCCGGCCACTGCTGCGCTACCTCGAACGTCTGGTCGCGCACGACGTCGCCTTCGCCCGGCTGGGCGCCCGGCGGGCCGGCGTCTACGCCGACCTGATCCCGCGGGTGCCCGGGCCCCGGCTCAACCGGCGCGGTGACCTGCTGACCCGGCTGGTCGACGACGTCGACGCCCGGGTGGACGGCCTGCTGCGCGGTCGTCTGCCGCTGGCCGCGGCGATCGGGACCGTCACGGTGGCGGCGCTGGCGGCCGGTCTCGCCGATCCGCTGCTGGCGGCGCCTCTCGCGCTGGGGGTGCTGGTCGCCGGGGTGCTCGCCCCCGTGATCGCCGGACGACTGGCGGCCCGGCAGGAGGCGGCCACCGGCGAGGCGCGCGCCCGGCTGCGGGACGCGATGGTCGAAACGGTGGCCGGCGTCGAGGACCTCAGCAGCGGGAACGGTGCTTCGGACGTACCCCACCGGAGAAGCCGGAGGCTCGCGGAGCTGGAGGCGCGGGCGGCGCGCAACGCCGGTCTGGCCGCGGCGCTGGCCCACTGCGGGTGGGGTGCGGCAGCAACGGTGACCGCGATCGTGCTGGCACGGTCCGGCCTGTCGGCGGAGTGGAGCGCGGTGGCCCTGCTCGGCATGATCACCCTGGGTGAGACGGTGGTGACACTGCCCGAGGCCGCCATCGCCCGGCGCCAGGCCGCGGGCGCCGAGGACCGGGTGGCGAGCCTGGCCGCGGAGCCGATTCCCGCCGTCTCCCGGCCGGGAGACGGCGGCACCGTCACCACCGCTCCGGGGGTACGCGTGACCGCCCTCACCGCGGGCTGGGACCGTGACCGGGAACCGGCCTTCCGCGGCCTGGACCTGGACCTGCCGGCCGGCTCCCGGACCGCGGTCACCGGGGTCTCCGGCAGCGGCAAGTCCACCCTGGCAGCGGTGCTGGCGCGGCTGCTCGACCCGGTCGACGGCACGATCACGATCGACGGCCGGGACACGGCCACCATCCCCGACGCGGAGTTCCGGCGGCGGGTGGCGCTGGTCGGCGACGAGACGGGGCACGTGTTCGCCTCGACGGTCCGGGAGAACCTGCGCCTCGCGGCACCCGGGGCGAGCGATCCGGAGCTGACCGCGGCGCTGGCCCGGGTCGGTCTCGGCGACTGGCACGCCGGCCTGCCGGACGGTCTCGGCACCTGGCTGGGTGCCGGCGGCAGCACCCTCTCCGGTGGTCAGCGGCGGCGGCTGGCGACCGCGCGGGCGCTGCTCGCCGAACCCGGCCTGCTGATCCTGGACGAGCCGACCGAGGGCATCGACGAGGCGGGCGCGAAGGAGCTGATGTCCGATCTGCTGGACGCGGCGTCCGGGCGTACCGTGCTGGTCTTCGCCCACCGGACGGACGGCCTGGACCTGGTCGACCGGATAGTTCCCTTCCCGCCCCATGTCCGGTTGGAGTAGTTAGTCCTTTACGCTGGCACGCATGGCACGCGCGCCGGCCCCGGGCACCCGCGACACGATCCTCACCGCGGCCGCCGGGCTCTTCTACGAGCACGGCGTCCGCGCCGTGGGCATGGCCCAGATCATCGACGTGGCCGGATGCGGCAAGAACCTGCTCTACCGGCACTTCGCCAGCAAGGCCGAACTGGCCGCCGCGTACCTGGAAACGGTCCGCCGCGAACGCGAACGCGCCGTCGCCGAAGCCCTGCGCTGGGCCGACACCCCCGCCGAACGGCTCCTCGCCCTGATCAGGGAGACCGCCGACACCATCGCCCGGCCCGGATACCGCGGCTGCGCCTTCCGCAACTACCTGACCGAGTTCCCCGGCGAGAACGACCGGCCCGCCCGGGTCGCCGCCACCTACCTCGCCGACTCCCGCACCCAGGTCGACCACCTGGTCCGGGCCCTCGGCACCCACGAACCGGACCTGCTCGCCGACCGCATCTGGCTGATCCTCGACGGCCTGCACTCCGGCACCCCCGCCCAGGCCCGCACCGCGGTGGGCTGGGTCGCCGAACTGGTCGGCCCGGCCGCCTGAATCGTTCGCCCCTTCCCGCCGGAGAAAGTCACGCGGATCCTCAACCCTCGCGGCCCGCTGCCGAATTGTCCCGCAACGAAGCGGCACACCGCCGCTTCACGGGGGGAGCCGGGTTGTTCAACAAGCGGAAGCAGCCGATGTCTGCACAGCTCAACGCGGAACTGGCCGAGGCCCGGCAGGACGTCCAAGCCGTCACCGCCACCGTGCGGGAGATGGAAAAGGCCAAGACCCCCGAAGAAGCCATCGGCAAGGCTCTCGCCCTCGTACGTGACCGCTTCGGCTGGGCGTACGCCTCCTACTGGCAGCTCGACAACACCGCCCAGGTGCTGCGATTCTCGCAGGAAAGCGGCAGCGTCACCGACGAGTTCCGCAAAGTCACCCTGGAAGCGAGCTTCGCCGAAGGCGTCGGCCTCTCCGGCCGGGCCTGGCGCAGCCGGGACCTGGTCTTCGTCAAGAACCTCGCCGACCTCACCGACTGCGTCCGGGCGCCCGCGGCGACCCGCGCCGGCGTCAAGAGCGGCGTCTGCCTGCCCCTCGTCGAGGACGGCAAAGTCGTCGGGACGATGGACTTCTTCGCCATGGAGGAACTCGACCCCACCGAGAGCCGCCTGAACGTGCTGCGCTCGGTCGGCGTGCTGGTCGGCGCCGCCCTGGGCCGCCTGCACGAGGAGGTCCGCCAGGAGAAGGCCACCCAGGACGTCGACGCCGTCTCCACCGTGATCCGGGAGATGACCCAGGCCACCAGCCGCGACCAGGCCCTACGGTCCGCCCTGGAGACCATCCGCAAGGACTTCGACTGGCAGTACGGCTCGTTCTGGAAACTCGACGAGAACGACCAGGTGCTGCGCTTCGCCCTGGAATCCGGGGACGCCGGCGCCGAATTCCGCCGGGTCACCATGTCCGCCTCGTTCGCCAAGGGCGTCGGCCTCTCCGGCCGGGCCTGGGCCCGCGGCGACCTGGTGTTCGTCGAAGACCTCGGCGAACTGACCGACTGTGTACGCCGGCCGGCCGCGCAGGCCGCGGGCGTCAAGTCCGGCGTCTGCCTGCCGATCCGGATCAACGGCCAGATCGTCGGGACGATGGACTTCTTCGCCACCCGCACCCTGATCATGTACCCGGGACGGGAGAGCGCGCTGCGGAACACCGCATTCCTGGTCGGACAAGCCCTGGAACGTTTCTCCTCCACCGAACACCTGCACAGCGCCGGCCGCGAACTCCTCGACTCGATCGCCGAGGTGGAACGCAACGTCGGCTCGGCCTCGGCCGTCGCCGCCAAGAGCGAACAGCTCACCGTCGAGGCCAACGAGCAGGTCGCCGCCCTCGGCGAAGCCAGCGCCGAGATCAACAAGGTGGTGCAGACCATCCAGTCGATCGCCGCCCAGACCAACCTGCTCGCCCTCAACGCCACCATCGAGGCGGCCCGGGCCGGCGAATCCGGCAAGGGCTTCGCCGTCGTCGCCGGCGAGGTCAAGGAACTCGCCCGGGAGACCGCCGAGGCGACCACCGAGGTCAGCCAGCGTGTCGCCACCATCCAGTCACGCGTTGATGAGGTCACCGCGTCACTCGCCCAGATCCACACCGCCGTCGAACAGATCAACGAGACCCAGGAGCTGATCGGCGGCGTCCTCAAGGAGCAGGTCGCCACCACCGGCGCCATCCTCAACTGAACCTCGTCACCACCACCGGCGCCATCCTCAACTGAACCTCGTCGCCACCACCGGCGCCAACCTCGACTGACCCTCGTCACCAGCGCCGGCGCCAACTTCAACTGAACCTCGTCACCAGCGCCAACCTCAACTGATCCTCAAGGAGTCACATCGTGTCGAACTTCAAGCCGCACAGCGTCGACGCCGGCGCGGACGAGTGCCCCTGGGCGCGGCTGCAGGAGGGCAACACCCGCTGGGTGGAGGGCCGCAGCACCGCCGAGGCGCACCGCAGCGGCGCCCGCCGGGCCGAACTGCAGGGCTCCCAGTCCCCGTTCGCCCTGGTGCTGGGCTGCTCGGACTCCCGGGTCCCCGCGGAGATCCTCTTCGACCAGGGCCTCGGTGACCTGTTCGTGGTCCGCACCGCCGGCCACGTCGTCGACGCGGCGGTCCTCGGCTCGGTCGAGTACGCGGTGGGCGTCCTCGGCGTCTCCCTGATCGTCGTTCTCGGCCACGACGAGTGTGGTGCCGTCGCCGCCGCCGGAAAGATCATCGACAACGCGAAGGTGCCGCCGGGCTACATCCGCGACGTCGCCGAGCGCATCGCCCCGAACGTGCTGCGCGCCCGCCACGCCGGCGCGGACAACCCGGCCGCGGTGACCGCTCTGCACTCGGCGTACACGCTGGAGCAGGTCCGCCAGCGCTCGTCGATGGTGGACGAGGCGATCCGCCGCGGCATGGTGGAGGCGGTGTCCGCCCGATACTGCTTCAAGACCGGCAAGGTGCAGGCAGTCGACCCGCGCACCGGCGAGGCAGAGACCCAGCACACCCGGCTCCCCCACGTCCTGGCCGCCTGACGGACTCCGGCCGCCACGCTCCTCGGTAGGCGGCCCGCCTCCCACCCGTTTGCACACACTGCCGACTGTTTCCCGTTGCCGCTTGACACGCACCGAGGGGCCGGCCCGTTCCCGGGCCGGCCCCTCGCGTTTCCCGGACTGCCTGCCGCCTTCCCGCCGACCTATCTGCCCGCCGG
>NZ_JZKF01000168.1 GCF_000962825.1 Actinoplanes rectilineatus | reverse complement strand
GGGGAGGGGGGGGAGGCGGGGGAGTCGGGGGTTGTGGGTGTGGGTGTCACGAGGGGACTCGTTCGCTGGCGACCCGGCGGCGGAAGACCCAGTACGACCAGAGCTGGTAGACGATCACGCCGGGCAGGATCAGGACCCCGGCCACGGTGATGATCTTCAGGGCTTCGGGGCCGGCGGCGGCCGACTCGCGGGTCAGCGACCACGCCGGGTCCAGAGTGCTGCGCAGGACCACGTCACCGTGCACGGTGAAGATCGCAACGACGGTGGCGGCCACGGCCACCACGACGGCGCCGAAAGCGGTCGCCTCCCGGGCACGGCGCGCCTGCAGTCCGGCGACGAACACGATCGCCGCGGCGGCGAGAGCCATGCTGTTGCCCGTACTCACGCCGAGGACGAGAAGGGCGACCGCGCCGAACGTGCCGGTGTGGCGGGCCAGGTCGCGGGCCCGGCGGCGGACCGGGCCGGTGGTGCGCAGGGAGAGGAAGGTCGCGCCCAGCAGGATCGCCGCGAGCAGCGCGGCGAGCGCGCCGAGCCCGGCGGCGGGGGAGAACAGCGGGCCGAGGCTGCGGCTCAGGCCGGTGCCCGCGACCTCACCGTCGGCGCGCAGGGCCAGACCGTCGACCAGGACGCCGAGGATCGCGCCCCAGAGCAGCACGATGCCGCCGGAACTCCAGGCCAGCAGGTGGTCGCTGCGGCGGCGCCAGGACGGCGCGTCGTGCTTGCCGCGGAACTCCAGGGCGACGCCGCGGACCGCCAGCAGCAGCAGGACACCGACCAGCGGCAGGTAGAGGGCGGACATCCACGCGGCGTACCAGTCGGGGAAGGCGGCGAAGGTGACGCCGACCGCGGCGACCAGCCACACCTCGTTGCCGTCCCAGAACGGGCCGACCGTACGGATGACGGCTCCGCGCTCGTGCTCGTCGCGGCCGAGGATCGGGGTGAGGATACCGACGCCGAAGTCGAAGCCCTCCAGGACGAAGTAGAGCACCCAGGCGAGGACGAGGACCGCGAACCAGAACGTGATCATGCTGGGTGCTCCTAGTAGGCGGGGGCCGGCTCGGGATCCGCGTCCGTGGTCTTCTCGGGTTCGCGGAGCGGTTTGCGGGACAGGTGCACGACCAGGCGGATCCAGGCGATCGCGAGCAGACCGTAGACCAGGGTGAACCCGGCCAGCGAGGCGATCACCTCGGCACTGGTCAGGCCGGGGGAGATGCCCTCGGCGGTGGTGGAGATGCCGAACGCGAGCCAGGGCTGGCGGGCCGTCTCGGTGAAGATCCAGCCGAAGGTGTTGGCGGCGGCCGGCAGCATCGGGGCGAGCAGGACGAGCTTCATGAACCAGCGGGGTGTTCCGGTGCCGGGCTGCAGGAGTGCCGGCATCATCGGGATCCGCTTGGTGAAGCCGGCGTTCTTCCACAGGTAGAAGGCGGCGAACGCCATCGCGGCGATGCCCGCGCCCATCATCAGGCGGAACGTCCAGAACGCCACCGGGATCATCGGGACGTAACTGCCGGGGCCGTACTCCGCGACGTACTGCGCCTGCAGGTCGTCGATGCCCTGGACGGTCCCGCCGAACGAGCCGGTACCCAGGAACGACAGCAGGTACGGCACCTCGATGCTGAAGAACGGCCGGTCGTGGCCCAGCTCGCCGATCGCCAGGACGGAGAACGGCGCGCCGGTGGTGGTCTCGTAGAGCGCCTCGGCGGCGGCCATCTTCATCGGCTGCACGGCGGTCATCACCTTGCCCAGGTGGTCGCCGCTGATCGCGGTGCCGAGTCCGCCGAGCAGGGTGGTCCACGCGCCGATCCGGCCGAGGGTGGTGAACGCCGGGTCGGCGTGGGCCCGCCACATGCCGATCGCCAGGAGCACCCCGCCGCCGGCCATCGCCGCGCCGGCCATCGTGTGCGGGAACGCGGCCAGTACGACCTCGTTGGTCATCAGTTCGGCGAAGCTGGTCAGGTGGGCGCGCCCGGTCTCGGGATCCAGGGCGTACGCGATCGGGTTCTGCATGAACGAGTTCGCGGCCAGGATGATGTACGCGGAGAGCAGGGTGCCGACGGCGACGACCACGATGGTGGCGGCGTGCACCCTACGGGGGAGCCGCTCCCAGCCGAAGTACCAGAGGGCGAGGAACGTCGCCTCGAGGAAGAAGGCGAGCATGCCCTCGATGGCGAGTGTGGGGCCGAACACATCACCGTAGAACCGGGCGAAGGCGCTCCAGCCCAAGCCGAACTGGAATTCCTGCACAAGACCGGTCACCACGCCGACTGCGAACGTGACAATCAGCAACTTTCCCACAAACTTCGTGAGATGTAAGTATTTATCGTTGTTTGTTCGCATCCAGGCGATTTGCAGACCGGCCGCCGTGACCGCTAGACAGATCGACAGCGGCACGAACAGGTAGTGATAGATCGTCACCACGGCGAACTGCAGCCGGGTCAAGTCGAGCACGTCCATGGATCAGGCCCACCCCTCTACGACGCTTCGTAGTAGATACTACGACGTGTAGTACGACGCGGTGACGTAGACTGCCCCACATGGGTATGGGCGACCTCGAACGGGAGGTCATGACGAAGCTGTGGGACGCGCCCGCACCGCTGACCGTGCGACAGGTGCACGACCTGCTCAGCCGCGACCGTGACCTGGCCTACACCACCGTCATGACGGTCCTCGACCGGCTGGCGAAGAAGGGTCTCGTCCTGCAGCAACGCTCCGACCGCGCCTACCGGTACGCCCCCGCGCAGACCCGCGAGGAGATGACCGCCGGCGTGATGCTCGACGCCCTGAGTTCCACCCCCGACCGGGACGCCGCCCTGGCGTACTTCGTCGGGCAGCTCCCACCGGACGCCCTGGCCGCGGCGATCGAAGCAGCCCGCTCCACGACCCGGTCGTGACCGCGCTGGCGCTCGGTGCGCTCGGCCTGGCCCTGTCGCTGATCGCACCCGGCATCCTCGCCCACGCCCGCTGGCCCGACCGGTCACCGGTCGCCGGCGTGCTGCTCTGGCAGGCACTGACCCTGACCGCCGTCCTCTGCGCGCTCGGCGTGGTGCTCGCCGCCCCGGAGGAGCTGTCCCGGGCGGCCGGCGCCCGGCACCCGGAGACGGTGGTGGCCCTCGGATTCTCGCTGGCGGTCGCGGCCCTCATCGTGATCCGGCTGCTGATCTCCCTGGTCCGGGTGAGCTACCGCGCCCGGGCCCGGCGTGCGCGGCACCGGATGCTCGTCGACCTGCTCGACCGGGCCGAGCAGCGCCGCACCTTCAGCGGCGCCGAGGTGCGCGTGCTGGACGGCGCGCTGCCCCTGGCGTACTGCGTGCCCGGACGGTCGCCGCGCGTCGTGCTCAGCGGGGCCGTGCTGCAGGTCCTGGACCCGGAACAGGTCGACGCCGTGCTGGCCCACGAACGGGCCCACCTGCGGCACCGGCATGAACTCGTGATGGAGTCGTTCACCGCGTTCTACCAGGCGGTCCCGGCACCACTGCGCAGCCGGGCGTCGCTTGACGCCGTACACCTGCTGCTGGAGATGGTGGCGGACGACGCCGCACGCCGCCGCACCGGGCCGGAACCGCTGCGGGCCGCGTTGTCCCGGCTCGCCCACCCGGCGCCCCTCGGTGAGGCGGCGCCCGCCGACCCGGCCGCCGAGACGCGGCGGAGGCTCGATCGGATGGCCGGCCCGGCACGCTCGTCGCGGCCCCTCACCGTGCTCGCCACGGCCGCCGCGATCGGCCTGCTGGTGTTACCGACCGTAGTGCTCGTGGTGCCCTGGCTGGCGCGGGCCCTCGACGCATGGCCATTTCGGTAACCCTCGGTATTACTGCAGGTGCGCAGGGTTTCCGGTACGATGCGCGCTTCATTTGCCCGCATGATCCGAGTACGGTTGTCCCCGGTTCGGCAGTCCCCCATCGTCCAACCGGCCGATCTGACGGACCACCGCCTAATCGCCCTCGTGCGAGCCGGGAACCCAGGTTCATGGGGTGAAGCCGCGGAAACGCGGCCGGGCGTGCTTCCCGCTCGAACCCGTCAGCTAACCCGGTCGGCGGCTGAGTAGGAAGAAAGGACAACACACCCACGTGAAGCGGATAGGCGCGCGTCGCGTCGGTTTTCTGCGCATCGTGCTCTGTGCCGTCGCGGCGGCCGGAGTTGTTGTCACGGGCCCGGCAGCCGCCCACGCGGCACCCAACCCCTCGAAGATCGAAGATCAGATCGACGAGCAGTGGAACAAGCTGGAGCCCGTCATCGAGGAGTACAACGACGTGCACAGCAAGCTCAAAGAGCTGAAGAAACAGCAGAAAGAGCTTGCCGCGACCCTCGCGCCGTTGCAGAAGAAGGTCGATGCCGCCATGGTGCAGGTCCGTGGCCTGGCGGTGGACGCCTACATCCAGGGGCCACCCAGCGCGATGAACGCGATGCTGGTGACCGGTTCGCCGACCGGCCTGGTAGACAAGCTGACACTCCTCGACCAGATCGCCTCCCGGCAGGAGGCGTCCATCACCGAAGTGGCGAAACTGCGGGACAAGTACGCCGCCGACAAGGCTGACGTCGACAAGATGGCAGCCGAGATCGCCGTCCGGGACAAGGACCTCTCGGCCAAGAAGACGACGATCGAGGCGAAGGTCGAGGAGCTCCAGGACCTCCGGATCGAAGCCTACGGCAGCGCCACGGTCTCGAAGAGCGGACTCAAGATCGGTCCGTGCCCGGTCGACTACACCAACGACCGGGGAGGTCGCGCGGCCCAGAAGGCGTGCGACCTGATCGGCAAACCCTACGTCTTCGGCGCGGAAGGCCCGAGCAGCTACGACTGCTCCGGCCTGACGAAAGAGGCGTGGGGATCGGTCGGCGTCAGTCTCTACCACTACACGAAGACCCAGTGGAGCACCACGAAGTCGGTCAGCCGCAGCGAACTGCAGCCGGGTGACCTGATCTTCTACGGCTCCGATCTGCACCACGTCTCCATCTATGTGGGCGGCGGCATGATGGTGCACGCCCCGCACACGGGCGACTACGTGCGGATGGCGAAGATCGAAAGTCCGGGTTCGATCGCCGGATACCGGCGGCCGGCCTGATCGGCTCCTGTTCCGCTGTTCTCCGGAAGGCCGCTCACACTTCGGTGTGGGCGGCCTTCCACCTTCTCTCCCCTCCGGGCCGGCCTTCTCGGGGGTACGGCCTGAGCCCGTACCGTTGCCATCCGGTGTTTCAGGTCTCAACCCGGCGTCGAGCGAGCGCGGCCCCGGCTTGCCGTGAGCAGGCCGGCCACCGGCGCGGGCATAATCGCCTGTCATGAGCGATGCCTTGATCAATAGCCTCGCCGCGGCGGTGCAGGCCCAGCCGGACGACCTGCCACTGCGGTTGCACCTGGCCGAGATGCTGGTGGCCGCGGGCCGTGGCGCCGAGGCGATCGGGCACGTCGCGCAGGCCCTGGCCCAGGATCCCGCGAACGTCGGAGCACAGCAGTTGATGGCCCGGGCACTGGGCAACCCCGTCCCGCCGTCGCCTCCCGTGCCGACAGCCCCTTCCGCTCCGTCCTCCGCGCCTGCATCCCCTCCCGAGACTGCATCCCCCTCCGCGCCTGCATCTCCTTCCGAGACCGCATCTCCTTCCGAGACCGCATCTCCTTCCGGGCCCGGTGGTCCGATTCCGCCGTCAGGTATCGACTGGGCGGCGATGGAACAGCAGTTCGGCGATGTGGTTCCGCCGCGTTTCTCCCGGCCGGAAGGCTCGTCGTCCGGCGATGGCGTCGACCCGGTCCGCGGCCACGCCGACCGTTCCTTCGACGTGGAACGCTCCGGCGTCACCCTCGCCGACGTCGGCGGCATGGCCGACGTCAAGAAGCGTCTCGAGGTGTCGTTCCTCGGCCCGCTGCGGAACCCGAAACTGCGGACCCTGTTCGGTAAGAGCCTGCGCGGTGGTCTGCTGCTCTACGGCCCGCCCGGCTGCGGCAAGACGTTCCTGGCACGCGCGGTGGCAGGCGAGATGGGCGCCTCGTTCATTTCGCTGAGCATCACCGACGTACTGAACATGTGGATCGGCAGTTCGGAACGCAACCTCCACGACCTGTTCGAATCGGCGCGCGGCCACGCCCCGTGCGTACTGTTCCTGGACGAGATCGACGCCCTCGGGCACAAACGCAGCCAGTTGCAGTCGTCCATGCGTACCGTGGTGAATCAGCTCCTCACCGAACTCGACGGCGTGGACGGCGGCAACGACGGTGTGTTCGTCCTGGCCGCGACGAACGCACCATGGGACGTGGACGCGGCCCTGCGCCGCCCCGGCCGCCTGGACCGCACCGTGCTGGTGCTGCCGCCGGACGGCCCCGCCCGCGCCGCGATCCTGGAGTACCACCTCCGGGACCGCCCGGTGGCCGGCATCGACCTCGACGCGGTGGCCGCCGCCACCGACCACTACTCGGGCGCGGACCTGGCCCACCTGTGCGAGACCGCCGCCGAGTACGCCATGCGCGACTCCATCGCCACCGGCGAAGTCCGCATGATCAGCCAGGCGGACATGCTGGCCGCAGCCCGCGAGGTCCGCCCGTCCACGGACAGCTGGTTCGCCACCGCCCGCAACGTGGCCATGTTCGCCAACGAGAGCGGCGAATACGACGACCTGGCCGCCTACTTGAAGAAGCGCAAAATCCGTTGACCCGCTTGAAGAAGCGCAAAATCCGTTGACCCGGCCCGGTGCCCACCAATGCGGCCCGAGCCAGGCGCCACCGTCACCGCCGGCCCGGCAGCCGAGCCGCCCCAGCAGACGCCGGCGCACACCGGACTAGCCACATTCGCAGTCAGGGTCCGCCTGCGTGGTGACTTCGGGCGCGCAGGGCGCCCGTATTCACCACATCCCCATCGGTGTGGTGACTTGGGGCGTCCAGCGCGCCCGTATTCACCACATCCCCATCGGTGTGGTGACTTGGGGCGTCC
>NZ_JZKF01000167.1 GCF_000962825.1 Actinoplanes rectilineatus | reverse complement strand
CCCGTACTACACCCAGGACTTCGGCTTCTGACGGTCCCCCCGCCGTCGAAGCCGGAAAGCGATGCCCCAGCCGATCCCCCTGCGGCTGGGGCATCGCTGCGTAGTCCCCGCGGTCGAAACTGAGTCATGGCGCTTTAAAAGGGAAATAGCGCTTTAAAACGGGTCACAGAGGTTGAGACTGCCGACGCCGGGACTGCCGAAGCGCACGGGAGGCGCGGGACGGAGCTTCGTGCGTACCCCGGAAAGGGCTTCAGATGATCGGCGTGGCCGGCGGCGGCCCGGAGAGCGGAAGGCGCACGCAGACGATCGTGCCCGACGGACGGTTCTCGTCCAGGCGGATCGTGCCGCCGTGCAGGAGCACGATCGCGCGGGCCAGGCTCAATCCCAGGCCGCTGCCCGACGTCCCCTGATGCCGCACGTTGCTGCCGCGGAAGAACCGGTCGAACACCCGGGCGCGTTCGGCCGCCGGCGTGCCGATGCCCACGTCCGCGATGCACAGGTCGGCCATCGAACCGTCGGCGCGCAGCGTGATGTGCACCGGGGCGCCCGGCGGGCTGTAGCGGACCGCGTTGGACAGTATGTCGTCGATGACCTGGCGTAGCCGGGTGCCGTCCGCCGCGATGATCAGGGAGCGCGGGAGTTCGCTGACCAGGGTGAGGCGTTCGCCGTCGCGGCAGGCCGCGGTGATCACCGAGGTCACCAGCGCTGCCAGGTCCACCTCCTGTACGTCCAGGACCAGGTGCCCGGAGTCCAGCCCGGCCAGGTCCAGGAGCGTGTTGGCGATGCGTTGCAGGTTTCCGGCGTTGCGCGCGATCACCTGGGTCATCTGCCGCACGTCCGGGTCGAGGGTGGCGGCCTCCTCCTCGAGGAGCGTCGCGTTCGCCGTGATCGCGGTCAGCGGGGTTCGCAGCTCGTGGCCGACCAGGTCCACGAAGTCGCTCTGGGCGCGGGCGAGCTGGCGGGAGAGTTCCTCGGCGCGGCACTGGGCGACGAACACGCCGAACTGGGCGGCGACGCCGTCCAGCAGCACGGTGAGCAGGTCGGGCTCGAACTCCTGGGTGCCCGCATAGCAGGTGAGCACGCCGAGCAGCGAGTTGCCGTCGCGGACCGGGACGGCCAGGGCGGTACGCACGCCGCGGCTCAGGCAGATCTCGACGCGTTCCCGTTCGTGGCTGGTGCGCAGCTCGGTGCTGAGGCTGATGTCCGGTTCCCAGATGGCCCGGCCGCTCTCCCAGACGCGGCCGGTGATGCCCTGGCCGCGGATGGGCACATGGCCGAAGAAACCGTCCGCCTCGAGGCCGGAGGCGTCCCAGTGGCCGACCGGCAGGAGCAGCCCGGTGGCGTCGTCGATCAGGTACAGCTCGGCGGCGGGCCAGCCGAGGGTGACGGTCAGGGCGCGTAGCGCCTCGGGGGCGGCCTCGGCGGGGGTGGCGGCCTTCTGCAGGATGTGTTCGACGGCGAGGTGGCAGTTGCGGAACCGTTCGACCCGGCGCAGGGCGGTGACGTCGTGGGCGACGGCGACCGCGCCGCGGATGGTGCCGTCGGCGGCGGCGATCGGGCGGGCGATGGTGTGGAAGACCTGCATGCGCTGGCCGGCCCGGCGCACGTAGACGTCGTCGGTGATCACGTCGCCGCTGGCCAGTGCCCGCATCATCGGGGTCTGCTCCCAGGCGAGCGGCCGGTTGTCCGGGGCGGTGAGCATCGTCGGTTCGATGGTGGCCGTCCCCTGGCCGGACATGCCGCGCATCTCGCGCATGACCCGGCTGATGTAGACGACCCGGCCCTCGGCGTCGCAGGCCATCACCCCGGCGTCGAGGTTGCGGACCATGCCGCGCAGGAATTCCGTGTCGACCGGGAGGTCCGGCATGTCGTTCAGGTCGCCGGCAGCCGGGACGCCGGACGGGCCGGGGCGGGTGACGCTGTCCGGGGCGAGCATGGTCGCGGCGATCGTCATCAGCGTGTCGCACTGCGGGTCGCTCCAGGCGCGCGGCCGACGGTCGAAGACGGTGAGCGAGCCGATCGGCCGGTCCAGGTGGTCGCGGATCGGGACGGACAGGAAGGCGCGCATCCCGAACTCGTTGGCGACCGGATGTTCGGCCAGCCGCTCGTCCGGGTCGTCGAGCATGTCCTGGGCCATGATCAGGTGGTCGGCGCAGACCACGAACTTGCACACCGAGTACGCCAGGGGCAGCTTCTTGAGGTGCGAGATCTGGTCGGGCAGTCCGTGCGAGCCGAGGAAGTGGACGTCGTCGTTGTCGACCAGGGTGATCACGGCGACCGGTGTCTCGATCAGTCGCGCAGCGAGGGTGGCGACGTCGTCGAGTCGGGCGAACCCGCCGGACATGGTTCGCAGGGCTTGATGTACCGCGGCCAGGCGCACGGGGTCGCCGAGAACAGCTTCGTCCACCACCATCATGACCGGCCCGTCCTCTCCGTCGGAAGTCCGTGGTCACTGACTGTCGACGCTAGTACCCGGCCTCGGGGACTTCATACTGAAACCGACATATCGGCCGGGCAGCGGCTGTCGGACACGTCGTGCTCGTGCGGGCCGATCGCGACCAGCTCTTCCATCGTCGCCAGCAACTGGTCGTTCGGGCAGGGCTTGAGCATGATGGCGCAGACCTGCGCGGAGCCGGCCCGGGGATCACCGGGGTGCAGGTGGCCGCTGAGGATGGCGATCGGGGTGAGCCGGACGTCGGCGTGCGACCGGACGGCCTCGATCAGGTCCCAGCCGTCCATCCGGGGCATCCCCAGGTCGGTGAGGATCACGTCCGGGCGGAGTTCGAGGATCTGCTCGTAGGCCGCCTGACCGTCGGGCGCACGCGTCACGGTCATTCCGGCGCGTTTGAAAACCCTGGTCAGCACCAGGGCGATGTCCTCGTCGTCCTCGGCGATCAGCAAACGTGCCATCGTCGGCCCTTCGGTCGCAGCAATTCCCCTCAGCATGCCCCTCGCCGACCGGGGCCGTAGCGCGTTCCGGTAATCGGGGCAGATTTCCCCCGAAAGCGCCAGACGATTACCAACTTCGATATGTCGGTTGCCGCGTGCGCCTTCCGTTCCGGCCACCGGCCTGCCCAGGATGACGGGATGCGACCCGCCTACGCCGTCGGCGCCCTCGTCGCCGCGCTCCTGCCCGTACCCGTCACCAGCACTCCGGTCTCCTATCGTGACGCCCGCGTCCCTGTCGAACGGCGCGTCCAGGACCTCCTCGGCCGGATGACCCTCGCCGACAAGATCGGCCAGATGACCCAGGCCGAGCGGGGCGCCGTCGCCGCGGACCCCACCCTGGTCACCGAGTGGCGCCTCGGTTCGGTGCTCTCCGGCGGCGGTTCGGTGCCCACCCCCAACACCCCCGCGGCCTGGGTGGACACCGTCAACACGCTGCAGCGCGCCGCCCTCGCCACCCCCTTGAAGATCCCCATCCTGTACGGGGTGGACGCCGTCCACGGCCACGGCAACGTGTACGGGGCGACCGTCTTCCCACACAACATCGGCCTCGGCGCGTCCCGTGACCCGCGGCTGGTCGAACAGGTCTACCGGGCGACGGCGGAGGAGATGCGGGCCACCGGCATCCGCTGGAACTTCGCGCCGTGCGTGTGCGTGACCCGCGACGACCGGTGGGGCCGCGCGTACGAGAGTTTCGGCGAGGACCCGGCCCTGGTCACCCGGATGCTGACCGCCGTCGACGGGCTGGAGAAGAACGGTGTCCTGGCCACGGTGAAGCACTACGCCGGCGACGGCGACACCACGTACGGGACCGGCACCGGCGACTATCCGATCGACCAGGGCGTCACGATCACCAGCCGGGCCGACTTCGCCCGCATCGACCTGGCCCCGTACGTCGCCGCGGTCACCCGGCACGGCGTCCGCAGCGTGATGCCCTCGTTCTCCAGTGTCGACTGGACGGATGACGGCGTCGGCAATCCCGTCAACATGCACGGACATCGTGAACTGTTGACCGGCACGCTCAAGGGCAAGCTCGGCTTCGACGGTTTCCTGATCAGCGACTGGGAGGGCATCCACCACCTGCCCGGCACCCTCGCCGACCAGGCCCGCGCCGGGGTCAACGCCGGCATCGACATGTTCATGGAACCGAACACCGCACCCCAGTTCGAGGCGGCACTCACCGCGGAGGTGCAGGCCGGGCGGGTCCCGATGACCCGCATCGACGACGCGGTGTCCCGGATCCTGCGGGTCAAGTTCCAGCTGGGCCTCTTCGAGAACCCGTACGCCACGGCCGGCGAGGTCGGCACGGCGGCACACCGGGCGCTGGGCCGCGAGGCGGTCGCCGCCTCCCAGGTGCTGTTGAAGAACAACGCGCGCACGCTGCCGCTGCGGCCGGACGCGCGGATCTACGTGGCCGGGCGCAACGCCGACGACATCGGCAACCAGGCCGGCGGCTGGACCCTCGACTGGCAGGGCCGCACCGGCGACAGCATCCCCGGCACGACGATCCTGGACGGCATCCGGCAGGTGGCCCCGGCCGCGTCGGTCACCTTCAGCGCCGACGCGTCCGCGCCGATCGCCCGCACCGACGTCGGCGTGGTGGTGGTCGGCGAGACGCCCTACGCGGAGGGCTTCGGCGACGTGGGCGGCCCGGTCTGCTCGTGGTGTCCCGCGCCGCAACAGGAGCCCAAATCGCTGACCCTGCAACCCGCCGACCGGGCCGTGGTCGACAAGGTCTGCGACGCGGTCACCCGCTGCGTGGTGCTGATCGTCTCCGGCCGTCCGCAAGTGATCACCGACCAGCTCGGCAGCATCGACGCGCTGGTGGCGTCGTGGCTGCCCGGCAGCGAGGGCGGGGGCGTCGCCGACGTGCTCTTCGGCCGGCGCCCGTTCACCGGGAGACTGCCGGTGAGCTGGCCGCGTTCGGTCGACCAGGTGCCGATCAACATCGGGGACAGGCCCTACAACCCCCTTTTCGCGTACGGCTACGGCCTGCGCACGTGACGCCGCGGCCGCGTACCGTCGATGAAGTCCTTTGATCTCGTCTTCTTGCTGGGATGTGATGTCGTGGACATTCCCCTTTTCGATATGGGTGCGTGGCGGGCGGCCGACGTGCGGGACCGTGGTGTGCTGGCCGGGCGGCTCGACCGGGCCATGCGGGACTCCGGGTTCTTCCTGGTCGGCGGGCACGGCATCGACGGTGCGCTGCAGGAGCGGATCCGGGCGCAGGCGCGGGCGTTCTTCGCGTTGCCCGGTGCCGTCAAGGACCGCTACGCGACGGGCGTCGGCGGGCGGGGGTGGATACCGTGCGGGCGGGAGGCGAACGCGTTCTACGGGGAGGTCGCCGACGCGGACAGACCCGACCTCAAGGAGACGTTCACGCTCGGACGCGACGAACCCGGGCGCGACCCGGCGTGGTTCGCGGCGAACGTCTGGCCGGCCGAGGTGCCAGGGTTGCGGGAGCCGGTGAGCGCGTACGCGGCGCAGGTCCAGGAGCTCTACCGCGAACTGCTGGAGGTGCTGGCGATCGCGCTCGGGCTGGACGGCGGCTACTTCGTCGAACGGTCCCGGAACGCGCCGTACACGTTCAACATCAACCGTTATCCGCCGCTGACGGTCACCGGGACGCCGCTCGACGGACAGTTCCGGGTCGGGCCGCACACCGACTGGGGGATCCTCACCATTCTCGACCGGCAGCCCGGGTACGGCGGACTCCAGGTGCAGAACCTCGACGGCTCGTGGGCGGACGCCCCGTACGTGCCGGGGGCGTTCACCGTCAACATCGCCGACCTGCTGGCCCGGTGGACCGGCGACCGGTGGCGCTCCACCCGGCACCGGGTGCTGCCACCGCCGGAAGCCGACCGGGACGAGGAACTGATCAGCCTCATCGTCTTCTGCGAGGCGGACATGGATCGCGTCGTCACACCGCTGCCACCTCCGGCCGGCGGCGGCGCGAACCATCCGCCGGTGGTCGCCGGCGACTACTTCCGGGAGCGGGAGGCGGCGGCCTCGGTCGGCTGATCCGGGTCGTTCGCTTCCGGGAGCGAGCGCCCCGCAAACCGGTCGCGGGGGGACGTTCAGGTCGGTAGTCTTCCGCACCGTCGTAGCGACGACCGGGAGGCAACGGGATGAAGATCGGGGAAGCGAGCCGGACGGCCTGGGCCGCCGCGGAGTTCCGGGCGGCGCATCAGGTCGTGGACGGGGGACGGATCTTCACCGATCCGCTGGCGGTGCGGCTGGTGGAGGGCCGTACGGCGGACCGGTTGCTGGCCGAGCCGGACGAGCCGTCCCACCGGGCGACCCGGTTGTTCCTGGCGGCTCGGTCCCGGTTCGCCGAGGATGCCATGGCCCGCGCGGTGCGGGCCGGAGTCCGCCGCGTGGTGGTGCTCGGGGCCGGGCTCGACACGTTCGCCTATCGCAATCCGTTCCCGGGCGTCCGGGTCGTCGAGGTCGACCATCCCGACACCCAGGCGTGGAAGCGTGACCTGCTCGCCGGCGCGGGCATCACGGTGCCGGACTCCGTCACGTACACCGGAATGGATTTCGAGAGGCAGTCGCTCGCGGACACGTTGCGGGACGAGCGGTCGTTCTTCGTCTGGCTGGGTGTGGTGCCCTATCTGACCAGGGCGGGTTTCGACGAGACGTTGAGGTATGTGGCGGGCGTGCCCGGATCCGAGGTGGTCTTCGACTACACGATGCCGCCGTCGTCGTTGCCGGCGGCGCAGCGGGCGGCCCTGGAGGAGCGGGCGAGGCGGGTCGCGACCGTGGGCGAACCCTTCCAGACGTATTTCCGGCCGGACGACCTGGCCACGATCCTGCGGGCCGGGGGCTTCGTGGGCCTGGACGACATCGGCCCGGCGGAGATGGCGGCCCGCTGGTTCGAACCGCAGGATGCGGTGCCCGCCGGCACGCCGGGCGGCCATGTGGTGCACGCCCGCACGCCGGCGGGGTGAGATGACGGCGTCGGGACAGGGCCCGGTCTGGGGCGAGCAGGCCCGGTGAATTCTGGGGTGCGGGCACACCGCGCCGGGCAGACACCGTTTCAGGCGGTAGTACCGGTGGATGTCAGCTGCGGATCCCGGTGCATCCGGTCCTGAACTTCAGGAACAGCGATGCCCCAGCCGCAGGGGGATCGGCTGGGGCATCGCTTTCCGGCTTCGACGGCGGGGGGACCGTCAGAAGCCGAAGTCCTGGGTGTAGTACGGG
>NZ_JZKF01000166.1 GCF_000962825.1 Actinoplanes rectilineatus | reverse complement strand
CTCCCGCTTCGCCAAGACCCTCGAATTCGAGAACTACGGACCCGACGAACTCGTCATGATCGCCGGACGCATCGCCCGCACCGACGACTACACCTTCGCCCCGGGTCTGAGTGACGCACTCCACGAGTACTTCTCTCAACTCGAGCGAGACCGTAATTTCGGTAACGCCCGAGAGGCCCGCAAGCTGCTGGAAGGGATGCGGAAGGCGCAGTCCGGCCGGCTGCGCGGGCTGGGCCGGATGCCGAGCCGCGAGGATCTCTGCACCCTGGTGCTGGACGATCTGCTGATCGCCATCCGGTGACCCGGGACAGCACGGCCGGCACCACAACGTACGAGAACCGAGTTCAGGACGCCGAGGGATGATGCGCGCGACAAGCACTGATCAAACGGCGATCATCATCCGGGTCACCGACGAACCGGAGAAGCCCGAGGAGGCCGGCGCCGCCTGGACGCCGTCGCCGGAGGACCTGCCGGCCGCGCCGGAACCCCTCGCCAACCCGCGCCTCAAGGCGCTCTCCTGGGTGCTCCCGATGGTGGTCGCCACCGGCCTGGGCCTCTGGAACCTGGCCACCCCCGGTCTCAGCGAGGAGGAGCTGGCCACCTGGGGCATGGTCACCGCGAGCTGGGGCGACTTCCGCAGCGTACTGACCAACGCGGACGGGACCGTCGCACCGTGGTACATGCTGCTGCGGCTCTGGGCCTCGATCGCCGGCGACACCGACCTGGTGCTGCGACTGCCCTCGGTGCTGTTCGGGGCGGGCGCGGCCGCGGCGGTCGCCCTCCTCGGCACCCGGATCGCCGGGCTGCGCGTCGGCCTGGCCTCGGGACTGCTGCTGTCGCTGCTGCCGGGCTTCTCGCGGTACGCGCAGGACACCCAGCCGTACACCCTGACGATGCTGGCGGCGGCCTGGTCGACCTACATGGCGGTGGACCTGGCCGAGAAACCGCGCCGCCGGACCTACGTCGGGTACGCGTTCTCCGTCCTGCTGCTCGGACTGGCCCACCCGGCCGCCCTGCTGATGCTCGTGGCGCACCTGCTGCTGATCGCGCGGGTACGGCGTACCCCCAGGGCGGTCCTCTCCTGGCTGGGTACCGCCCTGCTCGGCTCCGCACCGCTCTGGCCCCTGCTCTACCTCGGATACCTGCAGCGCAGCGCGCTCTCCTGGATCCCGCCGCTGAGCCTGGACCGGGTCGCCACCACCCCGGACCGGCTGTTCGGGGCCACCATCATCGCCGGTGCCGTGATCGCGCTGGCGCTGACCGCCCTGTCGGTCCGCACCACCGCCCACGCCCTGACGCTGTGGGCCCTGGTCCCGGTGGCGGTGCTGGCCGCCGTCTCGGTCCTCGTCCCGCTCTGGGTGCCGCGGTACCTGATGTTCGTGCTGCCCGCCTGGGCCCTGCTCGCCGGCCTGGCGCTGCGCCGGCTCACCCTGATGCGGGGGCTGCTCGCGGTCCTCGGCATCGCCGCGCTGGCCGTCCCGGCGCACACCGCCCAGCGGACCGTGGCCGGTCACGACATCGCCAGCCGGGACGTCGCCGAGGTGATCCGGGCGAACCAGGCGAAGGGCGACGCGGTGCTGTTCGGCCCGTACGCCGACAACGACCAGCTGACCGGCCGGGACTCGTTCCGGCGGTACCTGGCGGCGGACAGCCGGCCGGACGACAAGCTGCTCGTGCAGGCGCCGCGCACCCAGGGCAGCGTCAGTGCCCAGGAGTGCCCGGACATCGAGGTCCCGCAGTGCTTCGGCAAACCGGCCCGGGTCTGGGTGGTCCGCAAGGGCAGCCACACCGACATCCTGGAGGACATCGGTGACGCCAAGAACGCGCTGCTGCGCACCGACTTCGTGCAGTCCGACATCTGGCCGTTGAAGGGCTTCACCGTGGCCCTCTACACCCGCAAGCCGGCCGCCTGATGTCGTCGGCCGAGGAGACCGCCGTCATCCCCGTGGTGACGACCGGCGAACGCCCCCTGACCCTCAACGACGTCGTCCCGTCGCAGCGCGGGATGCCGCGCAAGGAGTGGCCGGCCGCGCGGGCGGTCGGTGTCGCACCGCAGCGGCGGACGTCCGCGCCGCTGATGCCGCCGCCCACCGACGCGGAGACCCTGCTCTACGGCAAACGCCGGCTGTGGGTGCTGACCGGCGCCTCGCTGATCAGTTTCTGCACGCTGATGGTCAGCCAGACGCTGTTCCTGCGCATGTCGCCGTGGCTGTTCCTGCTGGTCCCGGCGTTCGTCTTCACGGTCGCGTACTACCTGATCTCACTGGCGGTCAACGGCGGGACGCCCGGTTTCGACATGGCGAAGCACCGGCGGCTGGTCGAGAACTGGAAACCCGGGCAGTACCCGTCGGTCGACGTGTTCCTGCCGGTCTGCGGCGAGGCCCTCGACGTGCTGGAGAACACCTGGCGGCACGTCGACATGATGGCCGACCACTACCCCGGCCGGGTCTGCGTGTACGTGCTCGACGACTCGGCGTCGACCGAACGGCAGGAGCTGGCCCTCGGCTTCGGGTTCGTCTACCAGCGGCGGCCGAACCGGGGGTGGTTCAAGAAGGCCGGGAACATGCGGTACGCGTACCACCGCACCCTCGGTGACATGGTCCTGGTGCTGGACGCCGACTTCACGCCCCGCGCCGACATGCTGGACCAGATGCTGCCGTACTTCGACGAGTTCCCGGACGTCGGCATCCTGCAGTCGCCGCAGTATTTCCGGGTCACCAAGGGCCAGGGCTGGCTGGAACGCGGCGCGGCCGCCGTGCAGGAGCTGTTCTACCGTTCGGTGCAGGTGTCCCGGCAGCACCACGAGGCGGCCATCTGCGTCGGCAGCTGCGCGATCTACCGCCGGGCGGCGCTGGACGCGATCGGCGGGTCGACGCTGATCGAGCACTCCGAGGACGTGCACACCGGCTTCGACATGCGCCGCAAGGGCTGGGTCCTGCGCTACATCCCGGTGCCGCTGGCCGTCGGGCTGTGCCCGGCCGACCTGAACTCGTTCTACACCCAGCAGTACCGCTGGTGTGCCGGGTCGATGAGCCTGCTCGGATCGACGAAGTTCTGGAACCTGCAGATGGGGTTCCGGCAGCGCCTGTCGTACGTCTCCGGCTTCTGCTACTACGCGCACACCGCGCTGTTCACCTTCGTCAGCCCGCTGGTGCCGATCGTGATGCTGCTGTTCTTCCCGCAGTTCGTGAAGCTGGAGCACTACCTGCTGATCGTGCCGAGCATCGTCTACAACTTCGTGGTGTTCCCGCTCTGGCACCGGACCCAGTTCCGGTTCGAGACGTGGACGGTGAAGCTGGTCTACGGCTGGGCGCACGCGTTCGCCATCTGGGACCTGCTGCGCGGCCAGCCGATGGGCTGGCAGCCGACCGGTGCGACCGGCAAGAAGTCGAAGACCCGGCGCCTGCGGATCGGCCTGGCGGTGTGGAGTCTGGGCACCGCCGCGGTGTGGACGCTGCTGGCCGCCGAGCGGATGAGCTCGGTGGACCTGGCCACCTTCACCCCGGCGTTCCTGGCCGGCACCATCTATCTGGCCACCGTGCTGCAGGTCCTGCTGGTCGACCCGGTCCGTGACATCCCGGCGAGCATGAGGAGTGCCGACGCATGAGAACCCCGCACCTTCTCCTGGCGATGTCGGTCTTCGTGGCCAGTGTGTTCGGGTACGCCGCGTTCGGTCCGGAGAAGTCGACGGCCGCCGGGCACAACACGGCCGCCGCCTCGCAGGCTCCCAGCGCCGGACCGTCGGTCTCCGCGCCGCCGGCCGTCTACGACGTGTCCCACCTGATCAAGCCGGACCACAACTACCTGGGTACGGCGATCAACGGCGCGCCGCAGGACATGAGCCGCATCGACGCGTTCGCGAAGCGGATCGGGCAGAAGCCCAACATGATCACGATCTACGAGAGCTTCGACGACGACTTCGCGGCCTCCGAGGTCCGCGACATCTACCAGTACGGTGCGCTGCCGATCGTCCGCTGGGAGCCGTTCAAGCAGGAACTCAAGGACATCGCCGCGGGCGAGCACGACGAATACCTGACGAAGTTCGCCAGTGACGTGAAGCAGCTGAACGTGCCGATCGCCCTGACCATCGCGCACGAGATGAACGGTCACTGGTACCCGTGGGGCACCCAGAAGGCCAAGGCGAAGGACTTCGTCGCCGCGTGGAAACACATCCACGACATCTACCAGCAGGTCGGCGCGACGAACGTGATCTGGACCTGGACCCCGAACGTCACCAACTACCTGCCGGACGTGCCGCTGAAGCCGTACTGGCCGGGTGACGAGTACGTGGACTGGATCGGCATCGACGGCTACTTCACGCACAAGGGCGAACAGCACTTCAAGGCGCTGTTCCAGCCGACGATGAAGGAGATCACGCAGTTCAGCGACAAGCCGATGCTGATCGTCGAGACCGGCTCCGAGCCGGGTTCGATGCGCGCCGAGGTGGTCGACGAACTGCTGGCCCAGGTGGCGTCGAGCAAGAAGCTGATCGGATTCGTGTACTTCAACGCGCGGGGTTCCGGCGACTGGGTGCTCGACTACGACACCAAGGCGCTGAAGGTCTTCAAGACCCACCCCGCCCGGGACGACTACGCCTTCACCGTACAGTGATCGTGCCCGTGACCTGGTGGGGAGGAGTCCGGTGAGCGGAGGAGACGGTTACCCGGGGTTTGCCGCACCCCCGGTTCAGGAGTCCGCGCCGGTGGCGCCGCCGGCCACGCCCGTGCCACTGCCGGGTGCGGACGACGCCGCGGTCCGCCGGGTCCGCCGCAGCGGCCATCTCGGCCCGGTCGGCATCGGCCAGATCGTGACCGCCGAGGTCGCCTGCCTGGGCGCCGCCGCGGCCGCCTCGCAGGGCCCGGTGGCCGGCCTGATCGCCGGGACCGCCGCGGCCGGTCTGCTCGGCGTGGTCTTCGCCCGCCGGCGGGGCCGGTGGTGGCTGGAGGACCGGGTGATCGCCTGGCAGCACGGACGGCGGCGTCGCTCCGCTCCGGCCGCCGGGGGAAGCGGTCCGCTGCGCGCTCTGCACGCGGTTGCTCCGGGTCTTGCGGTACGCAACGAGTCCGCTCCCGACGGCGCCCGCGTCGGGGTGGCCCGCGACGAGGCCGGCTGGTACACGGTCGTGTCGCTGATCCCGACCGCCCCGGTGCACCAGGAGGCCGGACCGGTCCCGTTGGACACCCTGGTCGGCGTGCTGGCCGCCACCGAGCAGCCGGGGGTGGTGCTGCAGCTGGTCACGCACACCGTCCCGGCACCGGGTGCGGACGTGCACCCGTCGTCGCCGGCCGGTGCGTCGTACCGGCAGATGGCCCAGACGTTGAGCCCGGTCCCGGTTCCGGCGCACCGCGAGTCGTCGGTGTGCGTCCGGGTGGACGCCGTCGGCCTGGCCGAGGCGCTGCTCGACCACAACACCGACCCGGCCACCGCCGCGGCCCTGGTCGCCAGTCTGGGCCGCAAGGTGGCCACCAGCCTGCGCCGCCTCGGCATCGACTGCCGGGTGCTCGACGCCGACGACCTGATCGCCACGCTGGCCCGGTCCTGCGACGTGGAGCCGGGCGCGGTCACCGAGACCACCCAGGTCCGCGAGGAGTGGAACCGCTGGCACACCGCGCGGCTCGGCCACCGCACGTTCTGGCTGAAGACCTGGCCGGGCACCGCCACCGCGATCAGTGACCTGCTGACCTGGGCGGCGGCCGTCCCGGCGGCACAGACCAGCGTGTCGGTGGTGCTCGAGGCGTCCGGCGGCGACGACGTCGCGCTGCGCTGCCTGATCCGGCTGGCGACCCGGCCGGAGGACGACTTCGCGGCCCTCGAACAGCAGTTCATCGAGGGTGTCAAACGGTTCGGCGGGGAGGTGGAGCCCCTCGACGGTGAGCAGGGGCCGGCCGCCTACGCCACGGCGCCGACGGGTGGTGGTGCGGGATGACGTTTCCGGACCGGGAGGGCGCCTGGCGTCCACGTCCCGCACAGCGGCCCGAGGGTGAGCTTCCGCCGCCGCCCGCACCGGCCGCCGCCCTGCCCCCGCCGCCGTCGGTCTTCGCGCCGCGGCCGGCCGCCGAGCAGCAGCCGGCCACTCCGGCACCGCTGCCCCCGCCGGTCGTGGAGGTCGCCGCCCCGGCGCCGGTCGCCGAGCAGGCCGCCACGGCGCAGGCCCGGCGGCTCGCCGCACCCCAGTTGACCAGCGCACCGCTGGCCAACCCGACGGCGCTGACCGCCACCGAGCGGCCCGGTGGCGGCCCGCCGGCCGACGGCGGCGCGCAGGCCGGTGCCGACGTCCACGCCCGCCCCTCGGGCAAGATGTCCCGGCTGCACGTGGGCCGGCACCTGATCTCCCGGGCCACCCTGAAACGGGTCAACGTGGCCACCTCGGCCGGATCCGGCCTGATCATCGGCCGGGACCGGCAGTACGCGGCCGTCCCGCTGCGCCTGTTCGGGCCGGAGCCGGTCCGGGTGTCCGTGGTCGGCGGGGTCTGGGCCACGCACCTGATCGTCTTCCGGGCCTTCGCGCTGGGCGCCCGGGTCACCGTGGTGACGACCGAACCGCAGGCCTGGGCCGGGTTCGGCGAGCGGGCCACCGGCCTGCGGGGCCGGCTGTTCGTGCTCGGCGCCGACCAGGGCGGCCAGGTGCCGGTGCTGCCGGGCACCGCGCAGACACCGATGCTGACCGTGTACGACCTGGGGATGACCGGGCCGGCCGACACCGTGCCGCTCGGACCGTGGCGCAGCCAGCTCACCCTGCTGCGCCAGCTGGACCGTCCGGGGGTGCCGGCACTGCAGGACGCGAACATCACGCTGCTGCAGCGGCTCGGCGGCGAGGAGGCCGCACTGGCCTCGTCGGCGCTGCGCCTGCGCTCGCACAGCAGCCAGTTCATGCAGTTCATGGCGGACGACATGATCGCCCTGATCGACCAGGGCACGGACCGCTACCTCTACCTGGCGCAGACCGACGCCGAGTTCCGCGAGATCGGCACCCCCCGGCGCTGACGCCGCGGGGGTGCCGCCCTCCGTCAGTTCGTCGGCGGGGTCCAGGCCAGCTGGACCAGCCGGCTGCCGTGCTTGCGGGTGATCATCCAGGCCCGGCCGGGCGGCAGGATCTGCGGCTTGACGGTGCCGAAGAGCGGGCCCTCCTCGCGCGGACCGGACATCATGATGCCGGGTGACGCGAGTTCCCGGATCCGGGCGATGATCGGGTCGAACATCGCCCGGGACGCGCCGCCGATCCGCCGGGTGATCACCAGGTGCAGGCCGATGTCGCGGGCCTGCGGCAGGAACTCCAGCAGCGGCTGCAACGGGTTCACCGACGCCCCGGCCACCAGGTC
>NZ_JZKF01000165.1 GCF_000962825.1 Actinoplanes rectilineatus | reverse complement strand
TATCCGGCGTGGGCGGGAGGAAGGGCAGCCGTGGCTCACGGTGGGAAGGGGCGGATGGCCGTGAGCCACGGCTGAGTCTGTGGGGACGGGACGTAACGGCGGGACGTAACAGCAGGACGTAAGTGCGTGTCGTAAAGGCGGGACGTAAGGGCGGGACTGAGGCGGCGGGTCAGAAGACGGTCAGGCCGTGGGCGCGGAACTGGGCCCGCACCCGCTCCAGCAACTCCGGGGTGGGGGCGGGCGTCTCGGCCAGGGGGAACGGCTCGTTGAGGGCCTGGTACTTGGCGGCGCCCAGGCGGTGGAAGGGGAGGACCTCCACCCGTTCGACGGTGGGGATGGACGCGGCGTGTTCGGCTACCAGCTCGACGTTCTTCACGGAGTCGGTCAGGCCGGGGACCAGGACGAAGCGGATCCAGATCTTCGTGCCGCGGGCGGCCAGCCGGTCGGCGAAGCGGAGCGTGGGTTCGAGGCGGCCGGTGCGGGTCACCCGGGCGTATGTGTCCTCGTCGCCGGCCTTGATGTCCAGGAGCACCAGGTCGGTCACGTCGAGCAGGGCGTCGTCGGCCTTGTCGCCGAGGAAGCCGCTCGTGTCGAGGGCGGTGTGGATGCCTTTTTCGCGGCAACGGGTGAAGATCTCGCGTACGAAATCCGGTTGTTGAAGGGCTTCACCGCCGCTGAGGGTGACACCGCCGTGCGCGACCTTGAGGAATCGTTCGTAGTGACCAATCTCGGTCATGAGTTCGTCGTCCGTCATCGGCCGTCCGCTGCGCCGGAACCAGGTGTCCGGGGAGTGGCAGTACTGGCAGCGCAGCGGGCACCCGGCCAGGAAGGCGACGAAGCGCGTTCCCGGGCCGTCGACGCCGGTCGAGACGTCGAACGAGTGCACACGGCCGATGACTGTCATGGTCAGATTCCTACAGAGACCCGTGGAAGGTACGGGAGATGACGTCGCGCTGCTGTTCGCGGGTGAGCCGGACGAAGTTGACGGCGTAACCGGAGACCCGGATGGTCAACTGCGGGTAGTTCTCCGGGTGTTCCATCGCGTCCTCGAGGGTGGCCCGGTCGAGCACGTTGACGTTCATGTGGAAGCCGCCGCCCTCGGTGTAGCCGTCGAGGACACCGGACAGGTTCGCCGCCCGCTCCTCGGGCCGGCCGAGGCCGTCCGGGGTGGTGGTGATCGTCAGCGAGATGCCGTCGCGGGCGCTGCGGTAGGGCAGCTTGGCGACCGACAGTGCGGCGGCGACCATGCCGTGCTTGTCGCGGCCGTTCATCGGGTTGGCGCCCGGCGCGAACGGCTCGCCGGCGCGGCGGCCGTCGGGCGTGTTGCCGGTGTGCTTGCCGTAGACGACGTTCGACGTGATCGTCAGGACGGACAGGCTGGGTTCGGCACCCCGGTACATCGGCTGCCGGCGGATCTTCTCCATGAACCGGCTGACCAGGTCCACGGCGATGGCGTCCACCCGGTCGTCGTTGTTGCCGAAGGTGGGGAACTCGCCGTCCACCTCGTAGTCGACGGCCAGCCCCCGGTCGTCGCGGACCACCTTGACCTGGGCGTGCTTGATGGCCGACAGGCTGTCCACCGCGACCGAGAGGCCGGCGATACCGGTGGCCATGAACCGGTGCACCGGGAAGTCGTGCAGGGCCATCTCGACACGTTCGTATGCATACTTGTCGTGCATGTAGTGGATGACGTTGAGTGCATCAACATATGTCTCGGCGAGCCAGTCGAGTGTCCTGTCGTACGCCGCGAACACCTCGTCGTAGTCGAGGACGTCGGGCAGGGACGACGACGCCGGAGCCACCTGGGCACCGCTGATCTCGTCACGGCCGCCGTTGATCGCGTACAGCAGAGCCTTGGCGACGTTGGCCCGCGCACCGAAGAACTGCATGTCCTTGCCGACGCGCATCCCGGACACGCAGCAGGCGATGGCCGCGTCGTCGCTGAGGTACGGCCGGAGCAGGTCGTCGCTCTCGTACTGGATGCTGCTGGTGTCGATGGACACCTGGGCGCAGAACTCCTTGAATCCCTCGGGCAGCTTCGCCGACCACAGCACGGTCAGGTTCGGTTCCGGCGCGGGCCCCAGGTTGTACAGGGTCTGCAGGTAACGGAAGCTGGTCCGCGTCACCAGGGGACGCCCGTCCGCGCCGACCCCACCGATCGACTCGGTCACCCAGGTCGGGTCCCCGGAGAACAATTCATCATATTCCGGGGTACGCAGGAAGCGGATGATCCGGAGCTTGATGACGAAGTCGTCGATCAGCTCCTGGGCCTCCGCCTCGGAGAGCAGGCCGTTCGTGATGTCCCGCTCGAGGTAGACGTCGACGAACGTGGAGGTGCGTCCCAGCGACATCGCCGCGCCGTTCTGCTCCTTGGTCGCGGCCAGGTACGCGAAGTACAGCCACTGGATGGCCTCCTGCGCGGTGGTCGCCGGGCCGGAGACGTCGAACCCGTAGGAGGCGGCCATCGTCTTGAGCTCACCGAGCGCCCGGATCTGCTCGCCCAGCTCCTCGCGGTCGCGGATCACGTCGGCGGCGGAGAGGCGGGCGTCCAGCGACGTCTTGATCTGGCGGCGTTCCTCGATCAGACGGTCCACACCGTAGAGCGCGACCCGCCGGTAGTCGCCGATGATCCGGCCCCGGCCGTACGCGTCCGGCAGCCCGGTGATGATGTGCGAGCGGCGGGCGGCCAGCACGTCGGCCGGGTACGCGTCGAACACCCCTTCGTTGTGCGTCTTCCGGTAGGTCGAGAAGATCTTCTTGACGGTCGGGTCGATCTCCCGCCCGTACGCCTTCAGACCGTTCTCGACCATCCGCAGACCGCCGGCCGGCATGATCGCCCGGCGCAGCGGCGCGTCGGTCTGCAGGCCGACGATCACCTCGGCGTCCCTGTCGATGTACCCGGGGGCGTGCGCCGTGATCGTCGAGGGGGTGGTGGCGTCCACGTCGTAGATGCCGTTCTCGCGCTCCGCCGGGAACATCGCGGTCAGCTGTCCCCAGACGCGGCTCGTGCGCTCGGTCGGCCCCGCCAGGAACGTGGCGTCACCGTCGTACGGCCGCACGTTGTCCCGGATGAACCCGGCCACGTCGATCCCGGTGCGCCACGTCGTGCCGGTGAACCCGCGCCACGCATCCATTAGCTTGCCTCCCTGTTCGGTGCTTACCTCTACCTTGATCTGCCCGCGCGTGACCGGTCAGGGCCGGAAGTCCCGTGGCGGTGGGACCCCGCCGGGTTTGAAGATCACCCGGCCGGGGCATGATGGCGCCGCACATCCACGAATCCCCGGGGTTTGTATGAGCACATTGACCGCACATCTGGACGTCCCTCTGGACCGTGGCGCACCCGCCGCGGCTCGCAGGGCTGTCTCCGCAGTGCTGGCCGGGTGGGGTTTTCAGGACCCGGACTGGCTGGACTCCGCCGCCGTGGTGGTCAGCGAGCTGGTCACCAACGCGGTCCTGCACGGCGGCGGTTGTGTGGCGCTGAACGTCGAGTCGCACGACGGTGTGGTGGTGGTCTCGGTCGCCGACGGTTCGTCGGTCGTGCCGCGCCGCCGCGACCCGGACGGGCTCGGCGGGCGGGGGATCGCGCTCATCGAGGCGATGAGCGCCGGGTGGTCGGTGCACAACCATCAAGGTGGCAAGAAGGTACGCGTGGAGCTCCTCCCGTGTCCCGGCGCGACGGTCCGGGACGCGGCGAGCGCCCGTGGAGGTGCGTGGTGAAGATCGTGCGTCTCGACGACGGCCCGGCGGTGCGGCTGGCGCTGCGTGGCGAGCTGGACCTGGCGACCACCGACCTGGTGACGGAGGCGGCCGGCGAGGTGCTGTCCGCGGACCCGTCGCCGCAGAAACTGCTGATCGACCTGGACGCCCTGACGTTCTGCGACTCGAGCGGCATCGACGTGCTGCTGACGGTGCAGGAGGAGGCGGAGGCGCGGGGGGTGGCCTTCCGGGTGGTCCGGGTGCGCGGCATCGTGCGCCGCTCGTTCTCGGTCACCGGCGTCCTGAACCTGCTGACCGGCCGCCAGACCGTTTAGACACCTAATCGCAGTGGGTCTGTCGCCGTGGTGATTTCGGGCGCTCAACACGCCCGAATTCACCACACCCACAACAGCGTGGTGATTTGGGGCGTCCAGCACGCCCGAATTCACCACGCCCACCAGGGGTGTGGTGATTTGGGGTGGGCAGCGCGCCCGTATTCACCACACCCCACAACGGTGTGGTGATTTGGGGCGTCCAGCGCGCCCATAATCACCACGCGGATGGGCTTCGCACCCTGACCACGAAACGTGTCCGGGCGTGATAAGCGTTGGTCATTTCGGCCGGGGTCGGTCAGGATGCGCCCGTGAACGCCTACCTTGAGACCGATCGCCTGACGCTGCGCCACTTCACCGCCGACGACGCGGACCTGCTGACCGAGCTGGACAGTGATCCGGCGGTCATGCGCTACCTGACCGGGGGTGAGCCGACGCCGCCGGACCACTACCGGGAGCGCGGCCTGCGGAACATCCTCGCCTGCTACGAGAAGTGGAACGGCGACTTCGGGCTGTTCGCGGCGTACGAGAAAGGGCAGGGGGCCTTCATCGGCTGGTTCCACCTGCGCCCCGACTGGGACGGGCCGCTGGACGAGGTCGAGCTCGGGTACCGGCTGCGGCAGGCGGCGTGGGGCAACGGGTACGCGACCGAGGGCTCGCGGGCCCTGCTGGCCAAGGGGTTCACCGAGCTCGGCGTGCGCCTGGCCTGGGGCGAGACGATGTGTTCGAACGTGACCTCGCAGAAGGTGCTGGAGAAGGCCGGGATGACGGTGGCGTGCGCCCTGGAGACCCCACCCGACATGCTGATGGTCGAGGGCGCCGAGCAGGGCGGTCTGCGGTACGAGATCAGCAGGGAACAGTGGGGACAGCGCTGATCTGATCCGGTCAGTCGTCGACGACGGCGACCATCGCGACGGACACCAGGATTCCCGGGCGGTCGACGCCGAGCCGGCTGACACAGCGGGGCGGCCGGACGTCCGGGAAGAACTCGTCGAACACCTCGACCACGCCGTCGGCGTCCTCGGAGCGCAGCAGCAGGGTGTGGACCATGGTGATGTCGTCGAGGGTGGCGCCGCCCGCGCGGAGGATCGCCGCGCAGTTGTGCAGCGCCTGCCGGGTCTGGTCGTGGATGCCCGGCCCGGCGAGCTGCCCGGTGCGGACGTCGACGCCGACGGTCCCGGCGACGTAGACCGTGTTGCCGGCGCGGGTGCCCTGGCTGTAGCTGGGGAACTCCGGCGCGTCCGGAGTGGAGATGATGCGTCGTGGCATGGCGCCAGCCTCACCCCGGCAGCGGGTGCGGTCTATGCCGAAGGCGACACCCGGCGGGTCAGTTCGCCGTCAGGGCCCTGAGGATCGCGGGGATGCGGGCGGCGGTCGTGCGGTCGTCCGGGCCGAGGGTCTCCATCGCGGTCGCGATCCAGGCGGCGCGGGCCTGCCGCTGCTCGTGCAGGCGGGCCAGGCCGCTGTCGGTGATGGTGACGACGACGCGGCGGCGGTCGTCCTCGGCGGCGCCGAGGGTGATCAGATGCTGGTCGGCGAGCAGTCCGACGGTGCGGGTCATGGACTGGTGCCGGACGTCCTCGAGGCGGGCCAGGTCGGCGATGGCGAGGGGGCCGCGGCGTACCAGATGTCCCAGCACGGCGGCCTGACCCGCGGGCATGGTGCTGAGGTCGCGGACGCGGCGCACGAACTCGCCGACCGCCGCCCGTAACTCCTCCGCCAGATCGTCGTCGTGCGTCGCCATGCTGTCCCTCCGGTTCGCCTCTTGCTTCTCGCCCCTTGACAGAAAAGTACAGCATGCCTGTACGTTAGAGATGTACAGCAAGACTGCATATCCTCGAGGAGTGATCGTGTCCTACGACCCCTACGCCCTGGCGTTCCCGGCACCGGCGTTCACCCTGAGCAGCCGCGAATTCGCCGCGGGCGGGGCGCTGCCGCTCACCGCGTACGCCGGCGACGACGGCCCTGGGGAATCGCCGGAGCTGACCTGGAGCGCGCTGCCGCAAGGGACGCGCAGCGTGGTCGTGACCGCTTTTGACGCTGACGCGCCGATCCCGGGCGGGCTGTGGCACTGGGCGGCCGTCGACATCCCGGCCGGTCGCGGCGGCCTCGAACACGGCGCCGGGGCCGTGCTGCCCGCCCTGCCGAACTCGCTCGGCGTCGCCGCGTGGTCGGGCGTGAAGCCGCCACCCGGAACCGGCGTCCACCGGCTGTTCGTGTGCGCGACCGCGCTGAGCGTGGAACACCTCGACCTGCCGCCGGGCGCCTCCCCGGCGATGCTGCAGATCGTGATGATTCCGCACACGCTGGGCCGCGCGATCCTGGTCGGGACGAGCACCGCCCCGCCCGCGTGACACCTGCGCAGGCCTTCTCGCTGAGTTCAGGACAGGCGGGCCCGCAGACGATGGACGGCGCGCAGTAGGTCACCGCGGTGCTTGGCCGCTTTCATCCAGGCGGGAAGCTGTTCGAGCAGGCTCATGTCGCAGCATGAGAAGGCCGAACCGCGCTCGCGAAGATCAGCGGTCAGGTACTGCTCCAGCAGGGTGAGATGGTCGGCGTTGTAGGCCCAGAAGACGTGCCCGCGGAAGTCGGTGCGCAGCCAGAGGGGAAGCCCGAAGTAGGGGTCTTCAGGTCCGGACAGGTGCGGTAGTGAACGGCCGTTACCGTGCTGCGGCGCGCTCCAGTGGGCGACGTGTCCGCAGCCGGAACAGGTGAGCCTGCGATGCAGCCCGGCCGCGCGGGGATTATCGGCGGAGGGGGCGGGCCGGATCGATGCGCGGCCGGAACAGGCCGGGCAGCAGACGAGGATGTCGTCTCCGAAACGCCGCAGCCGCACCATGGGGTCACGGAATCGGGTGCTGACTGTGCTCATGGCCGCCGAGCGTACCGCCACCCGAGGCACCCGCCGGAAGTCGCCGACCCCGGGTAGTGGTCACTCTCATCGGCGGTCCCGCAACCTTTGCACAACCGGCCGGAGCTCATCACCTGCAAGGCCGGTCCGCTTCGGCCGCGCCGGCCACTAGGTTCGCCAGCGTGATCATCGACATCTTGGCGCTGGCGCTCGCCGCGTACGTCATCGGGGGCGGGGTGCTGGCGTTACTCACCGGCGCGCCCGTCGTCCTGAAGGGCACCCCCGCGGCTTGGCCGTCCCGGCGTTCGGCGATCTCGTTCTGCTTCACCTTCGGCGGCGCCATTCTGTCCGGGGCACTCGTGGACATGGCTCGCGAGGCGGGCTGGATCGCCCCCGGTGTCGCGCTGTGGCTTCTCAGCTTGCCGGTGACGCTGCTCCTCGTCGCGGGGATCGCGTTCCGCCCACGCCGCCAATCCACGACGGCCGAGCCGGCCCTCCGGAACGGCGGCTGACCGGACCGCCCACAGCGAACGCACTCGCGGTCGGCACCG
>NZ_JZKF01000164.1 GCF_000962825.1 Actinoplanes rectilineatus | reverse complement strand
ACTGCACTCGGGAGGGTGTGGGAGAGTAGGACGCCGCCGGACTTAACGTTGAGAAAGGCCCACCCTTCGGGGTGGGCCTTTCTTCGTTTCCGGACTTTTTTTCGTTCTGGACCCGTTTTCACAGGGCGATTCTGACAGCGTTTTCCGGCTGCAGAGAATACGAGCTGGGACGGTGTGGGGCGTGGGATGACCTCCTCCGGGCGGTCAGGCTCGATCCCCGCGTAGGCCATTCCACGCCCCACACCGTGCCTACCTGATCGGCCAGCGGTCTTCCCCGCGCACTCTTTCTTGCCGCATCGCGGCCGTCGCCTACACCCTGTCCGCTGCCACGAGAACGCCGGCTCGGCCTCGGTGAGACCTTGCCGGCGTCTGGTGTTTCGCTCCGTACTGGAGGAGGGTCAGCTTCGAGTCTGGGTGGCTGTGCGGATCTGGCGCATCAGTGGGGGGACGTCGGCCTCGGCGTACTGGGGGAACATGGCCAGGGCCAGGCTTCCGTGGTCGGACCAGCCGCAGACGGCCATGTCGACACCGTCGGACTTGGTGGTGCCGCACTTCATGACGCCGCCCAGGTCGCCGGGATCCACCGACTTGAGGCTTGTCACGGCGCCCTCGTCGTCGGCGATCAGGCTGAAAGCGTTGTCGAGTTCCTTCTCCGGGGACCACAGGAGGGTGGTGCCCCCGAAGAAGAGCACGTTCTTGTCCTCGGGCGTGCTGTAGACGCCGCCCACCGTCTTGTCGAGCTGCACCTCCGCGGAGAGTGCCCCGCGCAGGTAGTCGGCGGTGGCCGTCGCGTCCTCGCTGTCGTCGAGCACCAGGTCGGCGATCTGCGGGGGCGTCGAGAGCGTGGTGTGGCGTTCGGAGTTGATCTGCCAGCCGACGTAGGCGAGCATGCCGCCGCCGGCCAGGACCACCACCAGCAGGACGGCCAGCACGATGGTGCGGACGTTGCTCGGGCGGGCCGGCGTCTCAGTGGGCTGGTCGGACTCGCCGGCCAACAGGAACGGGCCGACGTCGATCTCGCCGGGCTCGCCTTGCGCGGGGGCGTCGCCGGGAGCGTCGTCCGAGGTCACCGACAGGTCGCGGAGGCCGTCGTCCGGCCCGGTGGAAGGGTTGTCCTGCCAGAGTTCGACGCCGTCGTGCTCGTCGCCGTCAGGAGCCGGGGTCTCGCCCTGACGCCATCCGGGGCGGTGCTGCTCGTGGCCGTCAGGGTGCGCCTCGGGGTCGTCGAGCCCGTCGGGATCGGGCCTGTCGGCGACCGGGGCGACGGGGTCGGTGGTGCGGGTGGCGCCGATCGCGTCGAAGGGGTTGAAGGCGGGGCGCTCGGTGTCCGGCGCCGCCGCGGGGTCGGCATGGGAAGGCGTTTGCTGACCGCGGTCCGACATCAGGCGAGCCTACCGTCCCCCACGGGTGGAGGTGCGAATACCGGGCGCTCGGCGGGGCTCCGTAGACTTGTCGGGTGACCGATGAGACCGAACCCCGTACCCCCGACAGCCGGCCAGCCGGTGGCCTATCCGCCCAGTACCAGCCGGGCGCGGTAGAGCAGCGGCGGTATGAGCGTTGGGTATCGGAGGGTTACTTCACCGCCGACCCGACCAGCGACAAGCCACCGTTCACCATCGTCATCCCGCCGCCGAACGTGACCGGTTCGCTGCACATCGGCCACGCCCTCGACCACACCATCCAGGACGCTCTCGTCCGCCTCAAGCGGATGCAGGGGTTCGAGGTGCTGTGGCTGCCCGGCATGGACCACGCCGGCATCGCCACGCAGAACGTGGTCGAGCGCCAGCTGGCCGAGCAGCAGCTGTCCCGCCACGACCTGGGCCGGGAGAAGTTCGTCGAACGGGTCTGGGAGTGGAAGGCCGAGTCCGGCGGCACGATCCTCGGGCAGATGCGCCGTCTCGGCGACTCCGTCGACTGGAGCCGTGAGCGCTTCACGATGGACGAGGGCCTGTCCCGGGCCGTGCAGACGGTGTTCAAGCGGATGTTCGACGACCAGCTGATCTACCGGGCGAACCGGATCATCAACTGGTGCCCGCGCTGCCTGACCGCGCTCAGCGACATCGAGGTGGAGCACACCGACGACGAGGGCGAGCTGGTCTCGATCCGCTACGGCGAGGGTGCGGACAGCATCGTCGTCGCGACGACGCGTGCCGAGACGATGCTCGGTGACACCGCGGTGGCCGTGCACCCCGACGACGAGCGTTACCGGCACCTGGTCGGCACCGAGGTGGAGCTGCCGCTGACCGGCCGGCGCATCCCGATCGTGGCGGACGAGCACGTCGACCCGGCGTTCGGCACCGGCGCGGTCAAGGTGACCCCGGCGCACGACCCGAACGACTTCGAGATCGGCCAGCGGCATGGGCTGCCGAGCCTGGCAGTGATGGACGAGCGCGCCGTCATCACCGTACCCGGACCGTTTGAAGGTCTTGATCGTTTTGAGGCGCGTCCGGCGATCGTCGCGGCGCTGCGGGCGCAGGGCCGGATCGTCGCCGAGAAGCGGCCTTATCTGCACTCGGTGGGCCACTGCTCGCGCTGCAAGACCACGGTGGAGCCGCGCCTGTCGCTGCAGTGGTTCGTCAACACCACCCCGCTGGCGAAGGCGGCCGGTGACGCCGTGCGCGACGGCCGGGTGACCATCGAGCCGGCCGAGCTGTCCAAGCGGTACTTCGCCTGGGTCGACAACATGCACGACTGGTGCATCTCCCGGCAGCTGTGGTGGGGCCACCGCATCCCGGTCTGGTACGGCCCGAACGGCGAGATCGTCTGCGTCGGGCCGGACGAGCAGCCGCCGTCCGGTGAGGGCTGGCGCCAGGACGAGGACGTCCTGGACACCTGGTTCTCCTCCGGCCTGTGGCCGTTCTCCACGCTGGGGTGGCCTGCGAAGACCGCCGAGCTGGAGAAGTTCTATCCGACCAGTGTCCTGGTCACCGGCTACGACATCCTGTTCTTCTGGGTCGCCCGGATGATGATGTTCGGGCTGTACGCGATGGACGGCAAGCAGCCGTTCGACGTGGTCAACCTGCACGGCATGGTCCGCGACCAGTTCGGCAAGAAGATGTCGAAGTCGTTCGGCAACGTCGTCGACCCGCTCGACTGGATCGAGCGGTACGGCGCCGACGCCACCCGCTTCACGCTGGCCCGCGGCGCCAACCCCGGCTCCGACGTGCCGATCAGCGAGGAGTGGTGCCAGGGCTCCCGCAACTTCTGCAACAAGCTGTGGAACGCCACCCGGTTCGCGTTGATGAACGGCGCCACCGTGGAGGGCCCGCTGCCCGACAAGGCCGCGCTGTCCGCGATCGACAAGTGGATCCTGTCCCGGCTGCAGCACACCATCGCCGAGGTCAACGAGCAGTTCGACAGCTACGAGTACGCGAAGGTCTGCGACACGCTCTACCACTTCGCGTGGGACGACGTCTGCGACTGGTACCTCGAGCTCAGCAAGCCGGTGCTGGCCGGCGAGGGCGCGGCGGCCGACAACACCCGCCGGGTGCTCGGCCACGTGCTCGACCAGCTGGTGCGTCTGCTGCACCCGGTGATCCCGTTCGTCACCGAGGAGCTGTGGATCGCGCTGACCGGCGGCGAGACCGTGATGCGGGCGGCCTGGCCGGCCGTCGACCACGACCTGGTGGACGGCGGTGCCGAGGAGGAGCTGGCCGCCCTGCAGAAGGTGGTCACCGAGGTCCGTCGCTTCCGGTCCGACCAGGGCCTCAAGCCGGGCCAGCGGGTCACCGCGGCGCTCACCGGCCTGGGTAACGTCGGCATCGACACGCACGAGCCGCTGATCCGTTCCCTGGCCCGGCTCGACGTGCCCGGCGCCGACTTCACCGCCACCGCGACGCTCGCCGTCACCGGCGGCATCACGGTCGACCTGGACACCCGCGGTGCCATCGACGTCGCGGCCGAGCGGGCCCGCCTGGAGAAGGACCGGGTGGCCGCCGAGAAGGAGGCCACCCAGTGCCGGGCCAAGCTGAACAACGAGGCGTTCGTCGGCAAGGCCCCGGAACAGGTGGTCGCGAAGATCAAGGACCGGCTGGCGGCCGCGGAAGCGGACCTGGTCCGCACCGCCGACGCGCTGGCGGCACTGCCGTCCGCCTGAACCGGCGGCGGTCCGGCGACAGCTGAGAGAAAGAAGAGCATGACCGAGTACACCGAGGTCGAAGCCGCGCTGGACAAGCGCGGCTTCACCCGCATGGTCTTCGACATGCAGAAGATCCGGGATGTGATGGACGTGCTGGGCAGCCCGCAGCGGGCGTACCCGTCCGTGCACCTGACCGGCACCAACGGCAAGACGAGCACGGCCCGCATGATCGACGCGCTGCTGCGGGCGCACGGCCTGCACACCGGCCGGTACACCAGCCCTCACCTGGAGAGCGTGCGGGAACGGATCAGCCTCGACGGTGAGCCGATCTCCGAGGAGCAGATGGTCGCCACCTACGACGAGGTGGCGCCGCTCGCCGAACTGATCGACGCGCGCAACCCGGAACCGCTGACCTACTTCGACATGACCACGGCGATGGCGTACGCGACGTTCGCCGACGCCCCGGTCGACATCGCGGTCGTCGAAGTCGGCCTGGGCGGCGAGGAGGACGCGACGAACGTCATCGAGGCGGGCGTCTGCGTGCTCACCCCGATCGGGCTGGACCACACCGAGTGGCTCGGCGACACGATCGAGGACATCGCCTGGCACAAGGTGGGCATCATCCACCAGGGCGCCACGGTGATCACCGCGCTGCAGGAGGAGGACGCCATGCGGCCGATCCTGGAACGCTGCGCGGACATGGGCGCCACCCTCGCCCGCGAAGGCAGCGAGTTCGGCGTGGTCCAGCGGACCCAGGCGGTCGGCGGGCAGGTGCTCGTCCTCCAGGGCCTCGGCGGCGTCTACGAGGAGGTCTTCCTGCCGCTGTTCGGCGCGCACCAGGCGCAGAACGCGGCACTGGCCCTGGCGGCCGTCGAGGCGTTCCTCGGCGCGGGCCCCGACAAGCAGCTGCAGATCGACCTGGTCCGGGAAGGCTTCGCCGAGGTGGACTCGCCGGGCCGCCTCGAACGGGTCCGCAGCGCGCCGGCGATCCTGCTGGACGGCGCGCACAACCCGCACGGCATGGCGGCGACGGTCACCGCCCTGGAGGAGGAGTTCTCCTTCCGGCACCTGGTGGCGGTACTGGCGGTGCTGGGCGACAAGGACGCCAACGGCCTGCTCGAACTGCTCGAACCGGTCGCGGCCCGGATCGTGGTCACCGAGAACAGCTCGCCCCGGTCGATGCCCGCGGAGGAACTCGGCCGACTCGCGATCACGATCTTCGGTGAGGACCGGGTGACGATCGCCGAGACCATGCCGGACGCCATCGAAGAAGCGGTCGTCCTGGCCGAGGAGGACGCCTCCGGCGAGATGAGCGGCGTCGGCGTGGTGATCACCGGCTCGGTGGTCACCGTCGCCGACGCCCGGAAACTGCTCAAACGATGACCGAGCCGGAGAAGGACGCGATGACCGTCGAGAGCGACGCCCCTGCCGCGGTGCGGCGCTCCGGTCTGAAGAATCCCGAGGCTGCGGTACGCGGACTCGGCTCCGGAACACTGGCCCTCGAGGCGATCGTGCTGCTCCTGGCGATCGCCCCGCTGAGTGTTTTCGCCGGTGACCGTCGCGGGCCGGCGATCGGGACGGTGCTCGCCCTGACGGTGCTGTGCGTGCTGCTGGCGGGAGTGATGAAACGCAGCTGGGCGTGGAACGGTGGCACGCTGATCCAGGTGCTGCTGCTCGCCGGCGGGTTCCTGCACTGGTCGCTGGCGGCGCTCGGCGTCGTCTTCGGCCTGGCGTGGGCCTACGCGACCCATGTGCGCCGCAGCATCCTGGGCTGATCGTTCTCTGCGCTTCGGTGCCGTTGTGAAAGGGCGGGAGACCATCGTGGTCTCCCGCCCTTTTCTCGTACGCTCGGTCAGCCGATGGCCCGCCACTGGGTGATGGCGATGTTGTGGTTGTCGGGATCCCGGAAAGTGGCCGACCAGAGTTCCAGTTTGTCGCCCCGGTTCACGGCCCGCGGCGAGTGCACGAACTTCACGCCCTTGGCCACGAGCTCCGCGTAGACGGTGTCGACGTCGCCGACCTCCAGATTGAGGTAGATCAGCCGACCCGCCTCGACCGACAGGTTGTGCACGGTACGCAGCACCAGCCGGGTGTCACCGGACGCCAGCACGGTGCTGCTCTCCCCGCTGTCGATCTCGAAGAACCCGAGCATGTCCCGGTAGAAGACGGTCGACCGGGCCAGATCGGTGACCAGCACGGTGATCCCGACCCCGTGGATGGCGCCGCCGGGGCCGGGGCGGGCGCTCGGATAGCCGGTGATGATGTCGCCGGCGCGGTCGTCCGGCTCGGAGGTCCCGAAGTCCCCCCACGGTCCGCCGGCCGTCCGCCGTCCGTTCGTCGCCGCGCCCTTGCGGGCCTCGGCGTCGCCGGAGTCGTCCTGACCGGCCTCGCTCTCGCCGGCGTCGGTCTTGCCGGCCGCGTTCTTGTCGGCGTCGGTCTTGCCGGCTTCGTTCTCGTCGGTGTTGGTCTTGCCGGGTTCGGTCTCGAGTCCGGATTCGGGGGAGGCATCCGTCTCGGACGGCTTCTCGGCGTGAGAGGCCGGCGGGATCGGGACGGCCGCTGTGGTGGCGGTGTTCCCCAGGGCTGAGGGCTCTCGAGCCGGGATGGCGGCCGCTGAGGTGCTCTCCGGGGCTGCGGGCTCCGGGACCGCGGTGGTGTTCCGCGTAGGGCCGGGGAGCGGGGTAGCGGCTGCGGTGGTGCCTTCCGCGGGCTCCGGGAGCGGGATGGCCGCCGCGGGGGAAGCCGTATCCGGGTGGCCCGGCTCCGGGAGGGGGATGGCGGCGGCCAGGAACGACGAATCCTCCTCAGCCGGGATGGCTGGATCCGGAGAGGGGTTCGTGTGGGGAGCCGCGTGCCGTGGGACGTGGGACTCCGCGGAGATGTCCGTCTCGTCCGCGTGAACGGGAATGGCCGTAGCCGCAGAACCGTGGACGGGTCTGGCCGGGTCATCCGCAGATGACCCGGTCGGCTGGGCGGGGATGGTCTCGGCGGGGGGAGCGATGATGCCGTCGGCCATGGCTGCTGCGGCTGCGGGGCGGAATTCCGGTGCGGGCTCGGGGTAGTCGTCCAGCGGAATGTCGACCTGATCGTCGAGAGGGATGTCGATCTGGTCGGTCGGGGGCCGGTCGTCGGCGCGGAGCGGTGATCGGCCCGGATCGGACGGGGCCACTGCCGAATCGGACGCCGCCGGGTTGGACGCCGCCAGCTTGGACGCCGCCGGGTTGGACGCCGCCAGGTTGGACGCTTCCGGATCGGACGTCGTCGGGCCGGGCGTTGCGGTGCTGGACGCTGCGGGGCCGGACTGGGGCTGATCGGACGCTGAAAGGCTGGAACGGGGCGGGCCGGATTGCGGGGTGGGTCCGGACGGCGGCCGGGTGGACGGGGTGGGGG
>NZ_JZKF01000163.1 GCF_000962825.1 Actinoplanes rectilineatus | reverse complement strand
GCCGGTGGCGGGCTACCAGCAGTTGTGCCGGTTGTTGGCCGCCTCGGGTCCGGGGACGTTCGGCGAGCTGGACTCGACCGGTGCCCGGTCGGTGTTGCGCCGTTACTCCGATGCCTGGTTCTCGGCGGCTGCCCGGCGTAAGGCGGGGCATGGTGAGGTGCGGTTTCCGCGCCGCCGTCGGGGGTTGATGCCGGTGCGCTGGTATCACGGCACGTTCACTATCGCCGGCCGGGTTCTGCGCATCCCCGTGGCCCGGGGTCGTCCGCCGTTGCTGGTGCGTCTGGACCGGGAGGTGCCCTACCCGGCCACGACAGTACGGTCGGTGACCCGTATCCCGGGAGGCGCGACCACCACCCCACCGAGAATCACCTCAGGTGGGTTGGTCATGCACCGTCGGGCCGGACGGCACCTCCCCGGTGTCGCAACGGCACGGCGTGACCCCCGACGCCCACCAGCGCCGACAGGGTCGGATGGCCGGCGGAGGCCCGCCCCACCCCTACGGGAGGGGAGTCGCTCGCACACACCCGTGCGCGAGGATCCACAACGCACACCGACACCCACCCGGTGAACGTTCTTGGACACCGCACTAACCTGGCTCGGTGCGTTCACCGATCATGGTTGTCGCCTGTGCCGCGGCTGTTGTTGCCGTCGTGGGTGGGCTGTTCGAGAGTCCCTGGCTCGCCGGAGGTGGGTTCCTCGTGGCGGCCAGCGCTCTGGGCGTACACCCGGGGTTGATGAATGTCCTGGTGCCTCCGTTTCAGCGGCTGCTGCTGCGGGTGATTCTCGGGCTGGCGGCGGTGGCGGTGGGGATCCGCGCGTACGGGTGGTGGGTGTGGCAGTCGCGGTCGGTGGCGCTGACCGGGCCGGAACTGCTGACGTTGACCACCGACGCGGACTACCTGCAGTGGTCGGTGCTGCGGGCGCTGTTCGTGGCGGGGGCGCTGCTGCTGGCCGCGGCGCTGGCGGTGCTCGCGGTGGCGCTGACGGTCCGTGCGGCGCCGGCCCGCCAGCGGATCGCGGCGTGCGCGGCGGCGGGGCTGGTCGGGCTGGCGATCCCGGCCTGGTCCGCGATGCAGGACCTGCTGCTGCTCCAGCGGTCGGCGGCGTTGTTCCTCACCCTGCCGGCGGGCAGCGGCACGGCGGTGGGTACGAGCGACGGCCCGTTCCCGGAGACCGCCCTGATGATCGCCCTGCTGCTGGTCGGCACCGGGCTGACCGTGCTGGCCGCCGCCCACCTCAGCCGGCGGACGGAGGACTGAGCGCCGGCGGGATCGGCCAGGGCACTCCGGTCTCGGCGTCCCAGCGCAGGATCGTGCCGCCGTCCGAGCTGAACAGCACCGGGCGGCCGTCGAGCACCATCACGACCATGGTGTAGACGGACCGGCGGTGACCGCGCAGGGGTTCGCCGACCGGTTCGCCGGTGGCCGCGTCGGTCCGCAGGATCTGCCGGCCGGCGGCGACCGCGTCGAAAGGATGCCCGTCGACGGTGTACCGGACGCGCTTGTCGGGGGCTTTGTACGGCGGTGGGGGAGTCCGCCAGGTGCGCCAAGCCCGGGTCAACCGGTGTAGCCCTGTCGGGGGCGGTTCCGGCGGTGGGGAGAGGTCGGCGCCGGTCGCCGGGTCCAGCACGATGTCGCCGACGGTCAGGCGGCCGTCGGCGACGCCGAGATCGCGATACCAGGGGGCGCGGAAGAACGGGCGAGCCTTGCCGCGCCACTCGAGCGGGAAGGCACCCGCGTAGTCCCCGCCGAGCAGTCGTTCCACCTCGTCGCGGACCTCCGGCACCCGGCGGGCGGCCTCCTCCAGCAGTGGGCGGCTCGCCTGAACCGCCGCGTGCAGGCCGTCCACCTTGGCGTCGAGGTCGGCGTCGGTGATGCCGACGGGTTCCAGGGGTGACCCCATGATCTCGCCGATCGCCTGGACGGCGGCGACCGCGTCGTCTGCCGCCATCCGTGCCAGGAACGGGATCAGCCGGGCGACTCCCGGTACGTACCCGCAGTCGGTGCCGCACTCGGTGTAGTGGTAGTCGGCGTCCTCGAGGAAGAGCTCGGCGATGTGCTCCGGGTACCAGCCCGCTCGCATGGCGCTGAGGACCTGGTCGCCGGTCGGCCGGTTGTAGGCGGTCGCCAGGATCTCGTCCCAGGGCACGTCCTCCGGATTCTCCACATGATCATTGTTGCAGGGCGGTGCTCGTGACACATGTGAATATCGATGGCATAGTTCGGCTATAGGGTTACCGGTATATCGCGATCACCCGGGGGTGCGCATGACCGGACAACTCCTCTTCGCGCTGGAGGTCGGCGGCGCTGCCGACGTCGCCACGCTGACCAGGGACGTCGCCGCCGCCGAAGCGGCCGGGTTCGTGCTGGTGACGATCGCCGACTCGCCGCTGCCACCGGACGGGGGACCGCCGCGGATCGAGGCCGGGGTCCGCGCGGCGTACCTGTCCCGGCGCACCTCCCGGATCGGGCTGGCGCCGACCCTGCACGCCACCGTGACCGAACCGTTCCACCTGGCCACCCAGCTCGCGTCGCTCGACCACGCCTCACTCGGCCGGGCCGCGTGGGTGGTCGGCGCCGAGCACTCCGCGGACGCGTACGCCACGGTGGGGGAACCGGTTCTGACTGGTGATGACCTGCGCCGTGAGCTCGAGGACGTGATCGACGTGGCCCGCCGGCTGTGGGACTCGTGGGAGAGCGACGCGGTGATCCGGGACGTCGCCACCGGACGGTTCCTCGACGCCGACCGGGTGCACCACGTGAACTTCACCGGCGCCCGGTTCTCGATCGTCGGCCCTCTGATCACACCCCGCCCGCCGCAGGGCCGGGTCGTGGTGATCGGCGCGGACACCCTCGGCGTCACGAGCCGGCTCGACGTCGCGCTGGTCGGGCTCGACGACGTGGCGGTCCGCGCGGAGAAGGCCCGCGCCGAGGGGGCACCACTGGTCTTCGCCGACGTGCCGGAGCCGGACCCCGGCCTGCTCGACGAACTCGCCGGCGTGGTCGACGGCGTCCGCCTGCACACCACCGACGTCAGCGGGCTGATCGGGAGCGTCCGCCCGCGCCCCACCACCGGCGCCACGCTGCGGGAGCGGCTCGGCCTGCGACAGGAGAACTGATGCTGCACCTGGGACTCTTCTTCGCCGGCGTCGGACCCCAGCTGATCTGGTCCGCGCCCGACTTCGCCCCGCACACCCACATCGACACGTTCGTGCGGACGGCGCAGACCCTCGAGCGCGGCCTGTTCGACGCGTTCTTCCTCGGGGACGGTCTACGCGTACGCGAGAACCGCGGAAGAATCCACGACCTGGACGTCGCCGGACGACCGGATGCGATCACCCAGCTCGCGGCCCTGGCGGCGGAGACCGGGAAGATCGGCCTGGTCGCGACGCAGAACACCACCTACAACTACCCGGCCGACCTGGCGCGCCGGCTGGCGAGTCTGGACGCGATCTCCGGCGGCCGCGCCGGCTGGAACATCGTGACCACGGACAATGCCTGGACCGGCGAGAACTTCCGGCACGGTGGGTGGTTGCCCCATGAGCGACGGTACGAACGTGCGCGCGCGTTCGTCGAGACGGCCCAGGCGTTGTGGGCGGGCGAGTCCGTCGACCGGCACACCGACCTGATCAATGTGACCGCGCCGCCGACGGTACCCGCGCGGCCGGTGCTGTTCCAGGCCGGCGACTCAGCCGGCGGCCGTGACCTGGCCGCACGCCACGCCGACGTGGTCTTCTCCGCCAACACCGACTTCGACAAGGCCATCGGGTACGCGGAAGATCTGCGTCGACGCCTGGCCGCCCACGGTCGCCGGCCGGACGCGGTGCGCATCCTCCCCGGCGCGCAGGTGATCCTCGGCGACACCCCCGAGGAGGCCCGCGAGAAGGCGGCGTGGATCCGTCGCGAACAGACCAACGGGCCCCGGGCGCTGGCCTTCCTGGAACAGTACTGGGGCAAGGATCTGTCCGGTTTTGATCCGGACGGACCGTTGCCGGACATCGAACCGTCGGACAGCGAACTGGACCCGTCCCGCGGCACCATCGCGATCGAGCACCGGACCGGCAAGCGGGAGCGGATCGCGGGCTGGCGCCGGCTGGCCGCCGACCGCGGGCTCTCGATCCGCGAACTGGTCATCGAGGTCACCCCGCAGCACAGCACGTTCGTCGGGACGCCGGGGCGGATCGCCGAGGAGTGGGCGAGGTACGACGAGGCCCGCGCGGTCGACGGCTTCAACATCCTGCCGCAGCTGCTGCCCGGGACGGTCGAGGACATCGTCGACAAGCTCGTCCCCGAGCTGCAGGAGCGGGGGTTGTACCGGACCGCGTACACCGGCTCGACGTTGCGCGAACACCTGGACCTGCCGTGACCGGGCGTTTCCTCGCCACGATCGCCGGGGCGGGCGGGCACCCCGGGCCGTACGAGCTGGCCCTCGACCCCGAACGCTCCACCCTCGACACCGCCCGGCTGGTCGCCGCGCGCGCCGAGGCGGCCCGGATCGACGCCCTGTTCGTGCCGGACCTGCTGGAGTTCGGCGCGCAGGGCACGATCGGCGCGCAGGAGCCGCTGGTCTTCGTGGCCGCGCTCTCCCAGGTCACCACGCACGCGGGACTGATCGCGACGGTCTCGACCACGTTCCACCACCCGTTCAACCTGGCCCGGATGTTCGGCACGCTCGACCACGTCAGCAACGGCCGGGCCGCATGGAACCTGGTCACCTCGTCGATCGGCGAACGGAACTTCGGCGCGGGCGACCTGCCGTCGCCGGAGCAGCGGTACGCCCGCGCGGCCGAGACGCTCGACGTGGTGAACGCCCTGTGGGACAGCTGGCGGCCGGGGGCGCTGCGCCCGGGGCCGGACGGTCGTGCGATCCTCGACCCGGCGCTGATCCGGCCGATCGACCACGCCGGCGACCACTTCACGATCGAGGGACCGCTCAACATCCCGCCCCTCCCGCAGGGGCGGCCGGTGCTGATCCAGTCCGGTCAGTCCGCCGCCGGCATCGCGCTGGGTGCCCGATACGCCGAGATCGTCTTCACCGCCCTGCCGAGTCTCGCCGACGCGCACCGCTTCACCGGCGCGATCCGCTCGCAGGCCGCCGCACACGGGCGTACCGGGCTACCACTGATCTTCAGTTCCTTCCACGCGACGTACGGCGCCACCGAGGCGGAGGCGCAGCGGCTGGTCCGGGACCGGCTGGCGGCGATCGACTACGACGCCGGGCGCGCGCTGGTGGCGGACATGCTCGGCGGCGGCGTCGACCTGAGCGAGGCGAAACTCGACGACCCGCTGCCGTCGTCGCTGCTGCCGGATCTGGCGTCGCTCAACCGGCGCCGCGGGCGGGCGGAGATCTTCAGCCGGCTGATCCGGGACGGGCGCACCCTGCGGGAACTCGTCCAGGCGGCGCAGGACACCGGGCACTGGTCGGTGGCCGGGACGCCGGAGCAGCTGGCCGACGCGGTCGAGGAACGGTTCCGGGCCGGGGTGCTGGACGTGCTGTCGCTCAACGGGCTGGCCGACGACCGGGAACACGACTTCGTGGTGAACGGGCTGCTGCCGGAGCTGCGGCGGCGCGGCATCGTGAAGCCGGACTACCGCGGAACCCTGCGCGAGAACCTCGGCCTCCCGGCTCTTCAGCCGGCCGCTGTCTCCGTCTCTCAGTCCGCCGCGATCTCCACCTCTCAGTCCGCCACGATCCCCACCTCTCAGTCCGCCACGATCTCGACCTCGAAGCCGGCTGCGTCCTCCAGGTAGGCGGCGTAGGAGTCCGGGCCGCCCGCGTGCGGATGCCGGTCGGCGAAGAGCAGGGTCCAGCCGTGGGCGGGCGCCGCAGCGGCGAGGGCGTCCACCTCGGCGCGGGTGCCGCCCCAGAACGCGACGTGGTTCATGCCGCTGCGGATCCGGTCGGTGTTGCCGCGTACGTGATCGGAACCGGACTCCAGCACCACGTAGGCGTCGCCCTGGCGCCAGCTCCGGCCGGTCGGCCAGGAACTGTCCAGGGTGTAGCCCAAGCGCGCGAGCAACCAGGGCCACGGGCCGTCGTCGTTCGTGGCGTCGTCGTGCCACAGTTCCAGGTGGTGCAGCTGTCCGCGCCGGCTCACGGGGTGCGCTCGCCGGTGTGGTGGTCGACGATCCTGGTCAGCAGGTGGACCAGCTGGTCGCGTTCGGCTGCGGACAGCGGCGCGCAGATCTCGTCCTGGATGCCGGCCAGGACCGTTTCCAGGGTGGCCAGGTGGCGTTCGCCCGCCGGGGTGAGCGTGACGATGTTGCGGCGGCGGTCGTCCGGGTCCGGGGTGCGTTCGATCAGCCGCTGCGCGGTCATCTCGTTGAGGGCGGCGACCACGTCGCTGCGGTCGATGCCGGTGGCCCGGCCGAGCGTGGCCTGGCTGGCCGGACCGGCGGCGGCGAGCGCGGCCAGCAGCCGGTAGTGGTAGCCGCGGGCGCCTGCGGTGGCGAATCCCTCGGCCAGCAGCCGGTGGCTGTGCATCGAGGCCTGGCCGATCAGCCAGCTCGGCACGTGGCGGAGCGTCGTCATGCCGATCAGCGTACCGGTCTTGTTGGTGCGACCAACGATCCGCTAGTGTTGGAGGTGCCAACATTGGTCGTACCAATGAAATGGGGTCTGCTGTGGAACTTGAATTGAGCGAGCTGGCATCCCGCCTGGTCCGGGTGCTCGACGAGAAGCGCTACGACGCGATGGCGTCGGTGTTCACCGAGGACGCCGTGGTCGCCACACCGACGGGGGAGGCGCGCGGGCTGGCGGCGCTGGTGGAGAAGGCACAGACGAACCGGCCGGACGGGGTGATGACGCAGAGCTTCCTCACCAACCAGCTGGTCACCGTCGACGGGGCGACCGCGACCATCGACGCGAACCTGCTTGTCGTCTTCATCCGGGAGGGCGGCTCGTCGAACCTGTTCGGCGAGCGGTACCACCTGACGGCCGTCCGGACCGCGCACGGCTGGCGGATCTCCCGGGTCGGCGGCACCCCGCTGTGGGAGGCGCCGGTGCCCGATCTGAAACGACTCGTTCCCTAAGCGCCGTGCACGATGCGGGGCGCGGTCACATCCTCGTTGTCCACGAGGATGTCCGCGTTCTGCTGCGGCGAACACTCCTTGAAGTAGATGCGCTGGGCTCCGGCGTACCGCTGAAAGGCCGCATCCGAAGGATCCGGGCTGGACCCGTCGCGGATCGCCATCCGGCGCGCCGTCTCCGCGAAGGGCACGTCCAGGAAGACCGTCAGATCCCAGGTGCCGGCCAGTTCGGTGCGCTGCAGGAAGAGGCCGTCGACGATCAGGACACTCGCCGGGCCGGCGGTCCGCGGCTCCGGGGTGAGCAGTTCATCGGTAGCCAGGTCGTGGCCGGCGGGCCGGTATCGCCGCGAACCGCCCGGCGCGAACGGCTCCAGGACGAACTCGCGGAACCGCGGATAGTCGTAGGAGTCCTGCCAGAAACCCTCCGGGGAGTGCCGGCCCCGCCGGTAACGGACCGCCCGGACATGGTGGAAGTCGTCGAGCGAGATGCGGACGACCTCACGCCCGAGCGCGCGGACCGTCGTGGCCAGCGCGTCGGCGGCGACGGTCTTGCCGGAGCCGTCGGGGCCGTCGATCGCCACCAGGACAGGTGCCGTGCCCCGGGCGGCCGGGATGCGCCCGGCGATCGTGGCGAGGACGGCCTGCCGGCGCGGAGAGCTGATCACGGGTTCAGTGTGGCGGTGTCGGGG
>NZ_JZKF01000162.1 GCF_000962825.1 Actinoplanes rectilineatus | reverse complement strand
GAACGGCGTCGTCGTCGGGTTCGGCTTCACCACCGTGATCGCCGCGGTCACCGGCGAGGCACCGGGGGCCGACGCCGGGGTCACCGAGGTCCAGGTCGTTCCGCCGTCGACGGTGTACTCGTACCCGTCGAAGGCCGGATCCCCGAGGTCCGCCGGCGGGGTGAACGACAGGGTCGCACCGTTCCAGGTCGCCGTGGCGCTCAGGGCGGTCGGCGCACCCGGCTTGCGCGGGGGTTCGATCCACGTCGGCGTGAAGGCGTCGGAATTCGACGCATCGCTCTCACCGACCGCGTTCCTGGCCCGCACCTCGACCGCGAACGGCGTGGTCGACGGGTTCGGTTCGGTCACGATGATGGTCGCGGTCACCGGCGACACACCGGCGCTGGACGTCGGTGTCAGCGCCGTCCACGTCGTCCCGGCATCGACCGTGTACTCGTACCCGTCGAGCACCACGTTGCCGGTGAACACCGGCGGGGTGAAGGAGAGGTCGGCGCCGTTCCAGGTCGCCACGGCGGTCAGCCCGGTCGGCGCGTCCGGTTTCAGATACCGGGTGAGCAGCGCCAGGTGGTGGGTCGCCTGGTCGGCGATGAAGGTACGCCCGTCCGCGTCCGACGACAGGCCCACGATCTGGCCGTACTCGGCGTCGGCGGCCGGCAGGCTCGTCGACGGGGGTGTCCCCGCGGCACCGCCGGACACCACCGCCGGCGTGGCGCCGGCCGGGAGGTCGACCTGCGTGATCTTCAGGTTGGTGTCGGTGGCCACCAGCAGCGCGCCGGCCCTGGTGTCGTGGCTGATCGCACCGGTCGGCGCGACGCCGGCCATCACGTCGAGCGTGCCGCTGGACACCCGGTAGAGGGCCGTGTTGGTGGAGTCCGTGATGTAGACGGCCCCGGCGGCGTTGTCCGCCACCAGTCCGGCCGGCGTCCCGACCGGAGTGTTCTTCGCCATGCTGCCGTCGGCGCCGAGGAGGTCGCTGCCGTCACCGGCGAAGACGTCGAGGTCGGTGCCGTCGAGCTCGAACACGTACCCCTGGTTCTTCGCCGCGATGTAGAGCACGTCGGCGGGGCCCACCGCGAGCGCGCTCGGCTCGACCGGGGTCCCGGTCGCCGGCACCGGAGCGCCGAACATCGAGCCCAACCCGCTCGTGCTGCCGTCGCCCGCGACGACCTCCAGGTCCTTGGTCAGGTGGTCGACCTTGAGCACCACGTGATTGCTGTCGTCGGCGATGAAGAGGTTGCCGGCGCTGTCGAGCGCCAATCCGGTCAGCAACGTCCCCAACTGGCTGTCCGTCGCCGGAACCGCAGGGGTGACCATCCCGGGACCTGCCGTGGTGCCGGCGTAGCGGGCGATCGTCTTGTCGGTGCCGATCCTGTAGACGACGCCGGTGTCGCTCGCCACGAACACCGAGCCGTCCGGGGCGACCACGGTCGCGGTCGGGCCCGGCAACGGAGAGCCGACAGCCGGATCACCGTCGACCGGCGCGGTGGCCGTTCCGTCACCCGCGTAGACGATCACGTCGTCGGCCGGTGCCACCGCGTACGCGGCGGACGGCATCACGACGACGCCGGCGCCCGCCACCGGGGCCGCCACCGCCAGGGCGACCGCCGTGCTGAGGCCCATCCTCCCTCGTGTTCTCTTCGGGACTTTTCCGACACTGCGCGCATTCATACCGGTTAGCTCCTCGGCGTTGAGGCTCATCGGTCATCCGCATGACGCGGCATGACCCATGCCGCCTTATCGGCCGCGCAGCCGACCCGATAAGAAGCCCGGAGCGTCAGCCGAGATCGGCGAGGAGTGGCCCGGCCAGGGCGTCCCAGGTGGCCACCAGGTCGATGCCGGAGGGGTCGCGCAGCCACTGGATCTGCAGGCCGTCCATCAGCGCCATCACCTGCCGGGCCAGCATCGCCGGGGCCGGGTGGCGGTTCTCGGCCAGGCCGGCGAAGGCGGCCAGGGTCTGCTCCTGGCGTTTGCGGAAGTAGGCGTGCGCGGGGTGGCCGGGTGCCAGCGACTCCGCTTCCAGGACGGCGAACAGGCGGACGATCTCGGGCTGTTCGGCGTTGCGCCGGACCAGGGCGGCGCAGGTCTGGGCCAGGGTGAACCGGTCGGCCGGGGCGCCCAGCCGGGACAGCAGGGACCGCTGGTCCTGTTCGTCGCGGTACTCGAGGACGGCGACGAGCAGGCTGTCCTTGGAACCCATGTGGTGCAGCAGGCCGGGAACGGTCAGGCCGCAGCCGTCCGCGACGTCCTGCATCGACAGGCCCCAGAAGCCGCGTTCGGCGATCAGGCGCGTGGTGACGTCGAGGATCTGGCGGCGGCGCTCGGCGGCGGGGAGACGGACGCGGTCGCGGCGGAGGGACACAGGTAGTTCCTATCAGCAGCCTATTGCCGGGTGGGCGACGGCGGGTTTATGTTTCCGAGTAGTTAATACCTAGTAGGTACTCAGTAAGCGTAAACCCGTGCGGCCGGCCCGCCTGAAGGAAGGATCGGACCATGTCCTCCGAACTCACCACCGCGGAACAGGCGGCGATCACCAGCGGCTCCGACTTCTGGCACACCACCGGCGTCGTGCCGGCCGGCCTGCCGCCGCTGACCCTGACCGACGGCCCGCACGGCGTCCGCATGCAGGCCGAGGGCGACGACCTGCTCGCCGGCGTCCCGGCCACCTGTTTCCCGCCCGCCGTCGCCAGCGCCTCCACCTGGGACCCGGACCTGCTGCGCCGGATGGGCGAGGCCCTCGGCGACGAGTGCCGCGCCCAGGACGTCGCCGTGCTCCTCGGCCCGGGCGTCAACCTCAAGCGCAGCCCGCTCGGCGGCCGCAACTTCGAATACTTCTCCGAGGACCCGATCCTCACCGGCGTGCTCGCCACCGAATGGGTCCGCGGCATCCAGAGCAGGGGCGTCGGCGCGTCGCTCAAGCACTTCGCGGTCAACAGCCAGGAGACCGACCGGATGCGGGTCAGCGCCGACATCGACGAGCGCACCCTGCGGGAGATGTACCTGCGGGCCTTCCAGCGGGTGGTCACCCGGGCGCAGCCGTGGACGGTCATGTGCGCCTACAACAAGATCAATGGGGTGTACGCCAGCGAGCACCACTGGCTGCTCACCGAGGTGCTGCGCGGCGAGTGGGGCTTCGAGGGCCTGGTCGTCTCCGACTGGGGCGCGGTCGTCGACCGGGTCCGGGCGATCGCCGCCGGGCTCGACCTGACCATGCCGGGGCCGGACGAGTCCGGCGACCGGCAACTGGTCGCCGCGGTCGAGGACGGGACGCTCGACCCGCAACTGCTGGAGGTCGCGGCGGAGCGCGTACGCGCGATGATCCTGAAGGCCGGGAAGCGCCCGGCCGGAACCTACGACGCCGAGGCACACCACGCGCTGGCCCGGGAGATCGCCGGACGGGCGATCGTGCTGCTCAAGAACGACGGTGACCTCCTGCCGCTGGCCGGTGAGGGCGTCTCGATCGCGGTGCTCGGCGAGTTCGCCCGGACCCCGCGCTACCAGGGCGGCGGCAGCTCGCAGATCACGCCCACCCGGCTCGACGACGCGCTCACCCAGATCACCGCGTCGACCAGCGCGACCGTCACGTTCGCGCCCGGCTACACCGTCGACGACAACGGCCCGGACGAGGCCCTGATCGCCGACGCCGTCACCGCGGCCCGCTCCGCCGACGTGGCCGTGGTCTTCGTCGGCAGCGTGCACGAGACCGAGGGCGCCGACCGGGCCTCCCTCGACCTGCCGCCCGCCCAGCTCGCCCTGATCGAGCGGGTCGCCGCCGTCAACCCGAAGACCGTCGTGGTGCTCTCCAACGGCGCGGTCATCGCCACCAAGCCGTGGGACGAGAACGTCCCGGCCCTGGTCGAGGGCTGGCTGCTCGGTCAGGCCGGTGGCAGCGCGCTCGCCGACGTGCTGTTCGGCCGGGTCAACCCGTCCGGGCGGCTCGCCGAGACGATCCCGGTCACGATCACCGACCACCCGTCGTACCTGGACTTCCCGGGCGAGCACGGCCATGTGCGGTACGGCGAGGGACTGCACGTCGGGTACCGCGGCTTCGACGCGCAGGAGCGGGCGGTGGCGTACCCGTTCGGTTTCGGGCTCTCCTACACCACCTTCGCGTACGGGACCGCCACCGTGACCGTGACCGACGCCGGCATCGAGGTGCGGATCCCGGTGACCAACAGCGGCGACCGGGACGGCCGTGAGGTCGTCCAGGCGTACGTCAGCCTGCCCGGTTCGACGGTGCGGCGCGCCCCGCGCGAGCTGAAGGCGTTCGCCAGCGTCGCCATCGCGGCCGGCGAGACCACCGAGGTGACCCTGACCATCGAGCGGGCCGACCTGGCCTACTGGGACATCCGGCTGAACAGCTGGATCGTCGAGGGCGGCGACTACACGGTCGCGGTCGGCGCGTCCTCGCGGGACCTGCGTTCCACGGTGACCGCCACGGTGGCCGGCGACCCGGCCCGGGTGCCGCTGACCGTCGACTCCAGCGTCGGCGAGTGGATGGCCGACCCGCGCGGCGCCGAGCTGCTCGGTGCGGCGTTCGCCGAGGCCAACGAGGCCAGCGGCGGCGACAACGTGATGGCGGCGATGACCGCCAGCCCGGAGATGCTGATGATGCTGGGCAGTCTGCCGCTGAGCCGGATGGCGATGTTCCCGGGCAGCCCGCTGCGCGACGACCAGCTGGACAAGCTGGTCGCGTCCGCGAACGACTGATCGAGAAAAGGGCGCTCCGGATGTCCGGAGCGCCCTCTGCCGAGTTCTATGCCCGCGTCTTGCTGAGTAACGCCTGGATCCGGGAGACCAGCTCCCGCGGACTGAACGGCTTCGTCACGTAGTCGTCCGCGCCGGCACTGAACCCGCCCTCGACGTCCTGCTCCTGCACCCGGGCGGTCAGCATGATGATCAGCATGCCGGCGGTGGACGGGTCGGCCCGTAGTGCCCGGCACACGTCGATACCGGAGAGGCCGGGCATGGAGACGTCGAGCACCGCGAGTTGCGGGTGGTGCTCGCGGGCGGTGTCCACGGCGGCCTGACCGTCCCCGACGGTGATGACCTCCAGCCCGGCCTGCTCCAGTTTGAACGCGACGAGGTCACGGATGTCGGCGTCGTCGTCGGCCACCAGGACCGTCGTCACGGCAGCTCCCCCCGGATCAGACTTATCTCTCGGATAGGACAATATCTCGATAAATCCGTTTCTGGGCGCAATGCGGCTCCCCGCTACCGATCGGCAACCAGTCCGCCCCCGGAAGCACAGCCCCCGACCAGTGTGCTGGAAACCAGCAGCAAGCAGGGAGGGAACACGATGACGGCCGAGACGGTACGCACCGAGGCACTGTTCGCCTCCCACCTGCAGCGATCCGAACACCCCAACGCCACCACGGTCCGCGCCGCGGTCACCGCCACCGTGGACCGGCTCGGCGAGAGCGGCTGCGCCGAGCTGGTGGCCCAGGAATTCGGCGAACATCCGGACTGCGCGATGAACCGGATGCTCTGGGCACGCGCAGCCGTCCGGGACGCTTTCTCCCGTACGGATGAAGGCCTGGCGCCTGACCCGCGACGGCCGTAAGCTGGCCGCCATGCGCGCTCATCTGACCATGATGTGGTGGCCCGCCTGACCGGCGGCCATCTCCCTCGCGCGTGACACACCACCGCGGCCGCCTCCCCGAGGCGGCCGTTCTCCATGTCCGGGCCTCGGCAGGCGCCGCCGAACCCGGAGGACACCCATGCAGCCCTTCGCCCTGCTGCACCGCGACGGCGCCGACCACGTCGAAGTACTGGCCGGCACCGTCGTCACCGTCGACACACTCGCCGCGATCCCCCTCGAACCCGGCCGGCCCGTCCTCGCCGTCGTGCCCTACCGGCAGATCACCGAACGCGGTTTCGACTGCGTCGACGACGGCGCACCCATGGAATGCCTCCTGGTGGAAAGCATCCGCCACGAGCCGCTCAGCGCCTTCCCACCCGGCGAACTGACCCTGCGTGACGGCGGCTTCGACCTGTCCGACACCGAGTACGGCGACCTGGTCACCCGGGTCCTGGACGAGGAGATCGGCCACGGCGAAGGCGCCAACTTCGTCATCCACCGCACCTACCGCGCCGTCGTCGACGGCGACCCGGTCGCCGCCGCCCGCGCCGCCTTCGGCCGCCTCCTCGCCGCCGAACAGGGCACATACTGGACATTCCTGGTGCACACCGGGGCCCGTACGCTGGTCGGCGCCACCCCCGAACGGCACGTCAGCGTCGACGGCGGCGTCACCATGATGAACCCGATCAGCGGCACCTTCCGGCACGGCTCCGGCACCCTCGAGGACTTCCTGCGCGACCGCAAGGAGATCGAGGAACTCCACATGGTCCTCGACGAGGAACTGAAGATGATGGCGACGGTCGCCGACCACGGCGGCCAGGTCGCCGGGCCCTACCTGAAACAGATGGCGCACCTGACCCACACCGAATACCTGCTGGCCGGACAGGGCACCCTGGACGTGCGGGATGTACTACGCGAGACCATGTTCGCCCCGACCGTCACCGGCAGCCCCATCGAGAACGCCTGCCGCGTCATCGCCCGCCACGAACGCCGCGGACGACGCTACTACGCGGGCGTACTGGCCCTGCTCGACCACGACGACGCGGGCGACCAGACCCTCGACGCGCCGATCCTGATCCGCACCGCGGAGATCACCCCCGACGGCGCCCTGCGGGTCCCGGTCGGCGCCACCCTGGTCCGGCACTCCACCCCGGCAGGGGAGGTCGCCGAAACCCACACCAAGGCGGCGGGCATGCTGGCCGCGCTGGGTGCCATCCCCTCCGCCCCTTCCCGTGTACGCGTGAGCACACAGCCCCCGTCACCCGCGGTCCAGGCGCTGCTCACCGCCCGCAACGAGGGTCTCGCCCGTTTCTGGCTCGACTCCCGCTCCCCGGGCACACTGACCGAACCCGCCCTGGCCGGCCGGTCCGCCGTGATCGTCGACGGCGAGGACACGTTCACCGCCATGCTGGCCCACCAGCTCCGGGCCCTGGGCCTGACCGTGACAATCATCCCGTGGACCGCCCCGGTCCCCGACGCCGACCTGGTGGTGGTGGGCCCCGGCCCCGGCGACCCGGCCGACCCGTCATCGCCGAAGATGGCCGCCCTGCGCGCCCTCGTCCGCACCCTGCTGGACGAGAAGAAGCCCCTGTTCGCCGTCTGCCTCGGCCACCAGATCCTCGCCGCCACCCTGGGCCTGCCCCTGATCCGCCGCGACTCCCCCTATCAGGGGCTGGCCCGAGACGTCCCGCTGTTCGGCACCACCCGCCGGGTGGGCTTCTACTCCTCCTTCGCCGCGGCCTCCCCCACCGCCACCACACCTCCCGCCACCACACCTCCCACCGCCGCGCTACCCGCCGCCGCACTTCCCGTCGGCAAATCTCCTGTGGCGGCATCTCCTGTTCTTGCGGGGTCACACCCCGGCCTGGAGATCGCCGCCGACCCGGCAGACGGCCTGGTCCACGCACTTCGGGGCCCAGGTTTCGCCGGAGTCCAGTTCCACCCCGAATCAGTCCTGAGCCGAGACGGAATCGACGTCCTGCGCGAACTTCTCCCTCCTCTGCTGACTTCCGTGGTTAGTCCGTCCATAAGCGGGTAGCGAAATAGACGTCGGTGGTCCAAGGCGATCGAGAGCCTCTCCTTGGACCACCGACCCACTTCCCACCCCGTCCGCCGCATCCCGCGCTCACGCACCCCGCACCCCG
>NZ_JZKF01000161.1 GCF_000962825.1 Actinoplanes rectilineatus | reverse complement strand
ACGGCCCCACCCGCTACCTGCACGACAAAGACCTGCAACTCATCCAGAACGTCTCGGACACCGCCGGACCGGTCAACAACCTCACCCCGGCGAACACACTCCGCAACGACGTGCACACCGACTCGGCCGCGCCCCAGAACAACCGGCCGACCATGCTTCCCGGCAAGGGCAGCCAGCCGTTCCAGGACGCGCTCCGCACCTACCAGTTCAAGCAGGTCGGCACCCCGGTCACCGTGGGACGGCTCGGTCCGCGCAACCCGGAGACCGCCGACAAACCGGCCTACCTCGCCACGGTTCCGGCGACCCCCGACGACGACATCCAAGACATCATCGATGCGTACGCCCAGGGCTTCCGTCCCGGAACGTCGGACGGCCGTTTCGGCCTGGTCATCGGCGTCAACGGGTTCGGTCGATCATTCTCGGACACCGCCATCCAGAACGCGGTCGACCAGGTCCGCAACGCCAACCCGCCGTTCCCGGTCACCGTGGTCGGCTTCTCCTGGAACAACTCCCGGATCGGACCGAACGACGCCCCGGGCCAGGACACCATCCCGTACGCCGCCATCCGGGAATCGATCGTGCGGCACCCGAACGCCGAGCAGATGTTGCAGGACCTGCAGGAGCAGGCCGGCGCCAATCCCACCTTCCTGCACACCGGGGACGCCGACGTCGCGTCGATGGACGCCCTGTTCAACAAGGCCGACGCCGCCATCGCCGACCGTGGCGAGGTTCAGATCCTCAGCGGCGGCTACACCCTCGAGAACGCCTCCGATCAGGTCAGGCAGGCGAACCACCGGGACCGTGAGGTCCGTAAGGCGATGGCCGGCGTGGACCCGCGCTCGGTGTACATGCCCGAGCCGAACACGTTCGTCCGGCTGGACAATCCCAGCCTCGAGAACAACATCACCTTCGGGGTACGCAACGAGCCCGAGGGCGAACTGAAGTACACCTCGAAGGAGGGCCGCGGGCTCGCCCAGTCGGTCGCCAAGCAGCGTCTCTTCGGCGCCGACGACACCGACACCCTGCTCGCGTTCGGCGCGTTCGACCCGGACGTGTCGCTGGAGACCCGGGCCGGCCGGCTGCTGCAGAACTACGACGCGACCCGCCCGGACGGCATCCCGCAGAGTCACGCCGACCGGGAGACCTGGAAGAAGCAGGTCCAGAACTACATCCAGACGTTCTACCCGGACGCCGGCGTCAACCGGGTCGACGGCCTGACCCGGCTCGCCTTCCAGAGTGTCGAGCCGATCAGCCCGACCACCCGGACGAACCTGCTCAACGACTTCAAGGATCTCCCGAAGGAGACCCGGTCGACGCTGGTCAAGGTGGCCGGCAAGACGCACCAGGCGCTGGCGACCAACCCGCACACCCCGTCGCGGGCACCGGTGCGGCAGCCGTCGTCGTCGCCGGTCACCCCCGTCGAGGGGCCGGCCGCCACGGAGACCGGCCCGCAGGACACCGGTCCGGTGTTCACGCCGACCCGGGTGCCGGGTGCGCGGAACGCCGCGTTCGACGCGCTGACGCGGGACACCCGGGACGTCGGTCCGGGCAACTACCGGCAGGAGACGATCGACCTCAAGAACAGCAGGGCGCCGATCGGCTTCGTGGTCAACTCGATGATGCCGGCGAGTGACATCGACCGGATCCCGGAGGTGATCACGTCGATCACCGCCGGGCTCGGACCGGACACCAAGGTCGCCTTCGTCTTCGGCGTCAACACCACCGACCCGGCCCCGGACGCCGCCTTCCAGGAGAAGATCGCCGAGGCCGGCCGGATCGTCGAGAACCTGGCGGAGCAGGGCATCGACGTCCCGGTCGCGGTCAACGGGTACGCCGTCGGCACCAAGAACGGCAAGTTCCCGTACGGCCGGACCCGTAACCAGGTGATGCGTGACCCGGACACGGTCGCCGCGATCACGGGTCTCGCCCACGGGGACGCCGACGGCGAGGGCAAGCGGTACCCGTACATCTCGATCCAGGATTTCGACGACGGCGCCCGCACGCTCGAGGACGGCACGCACGTCTTCGACCGGATCGACACGGCGACGAGGTTCGACCCGGCGAACACCGGCACGCAGCAGGAGCCGCCGGCCCGGCCGATGATGATCTCCGGTGGATACCGGGTCGGCGATCCGGACGCCCTCGTCGAGCGCACCCGTGAGCGTCTGGAACAGCGTGTCGATGAGCACGACCAGAAGATCACCGAGCTGGAGGCGAAGGACGACGCGGAGTCCGCGAAGGAACTCACCGTCGAACGTCTGAAGCTCAAGGCCGCGCAGAGCGGGCTGGAGCGGCTCGCCACACCGGCCGGCCGCGACAAGTTCGTCCGGGACTTCGGCGTCGCGGTCGACGAGGACATGCGCTCCCGGGACCGGCAGGCCGCGTCGCACCCGATGCTGCCGTACTCGCCGGAGCCGAACCTCTTCGTCGACGGCCTGCTCACCCTCGGCCGCCCGGACGTCCGGTTCGGTGACGCCGGCGCCGAGTTCCTGATGCTCAGCGAGACCCTGCACGAGAGCTACGGCCGGGAGCTGGCCGCCTCGCACGGCAGCGCCACCCTGGACGGGCTGTCCGACCGGGTGCTCTCCACCGAGGTCCAGGTCGACTCGCAGAACAACCGGCACCCGGACCGCGACCAGGCCTTCATGACCGATTTCGTCGGTTCGGCCACGCCGACGGACCTGTCCCGGCTCGCCGCCGACTTCGCCGCGAGCAACTTCCTGCCGCAGTCGCACGCCGTGCCGACCACCGTCAACCGGCAGCTGTTCAACACCGTCGGCACCGGGTTCAAGGAGTACAAGGCGGAGCTCCGCAATCCGGAGTTCGCCACCGGGAAGCCGTTCACCGCGCCGGTCGACCACACCGACGGCGGCAACCGGGACACGTGGCAGCAGTCGCTCACCGACCGGCAGGCCAAGCAGCTCGGCGCGCAGCGGCACAACCAGCTCGTCCCGGCCGTCTCGCTGCCGGCTCCGGGAGCCGCCCCGGCGCCGGAGCCGCCCCCGGCCGCCGACAAGGAGACCTTCACCGGCGTCGACCCCCGGGTCACGTCGACGGACCCGGCCCGGACGGTCGGCATCCCGGACAGCCAGCGTCTGGTGGCCGCGCACCTGGTGGCGACCTCCAACGACTCCGGCACCATCCAGCAGGAGTTCGCCGCCGCGACGGTGATGGCCGACCGGGGCGGGCTCAGTCTCCAGCCGGGTTCGCTCTATCACGCCATCGCCGACGTGCTCACCACCGTGGCGCCCGGGACGACCCCGGAGAGCCTGCGCACCGACACGCTCCGGTCCGGCCGGGACCGGGTCAACCTGGACACCGCGGCCGAGATGCGGCGGGCCAACCCGTACGACAACGGTCACCTGGTCCGGGCCGCGCTCGCCCCGGACATGCCGGCCTCTCAGCAGCGCACCGATCCGGCGGACAGCACCGAGATCACCCGGATCGCCGCCGCGCACGACGTGGTGGAGCTGGCCGCCGCCACCGGCACCCGGGTCGCGCTCACCGTCCACGACGGCAGCGGCAACCCGCCGCGGACGTACCCGGTGCAGGGCGCCCGTCCGCTGGGCCGGGTGGAGTTGCAGCGCACGGTCGACGCCCGTGGTCAGGTCACCTACGCGCCGTACACGCCGCCGCCGGTCGCGGTGGCGCAGGACGCCGACAGCGACGACGACGGCCTCGGTTTCGACATGTTCGGTGACCAGGACGCGGACGACAGCGACGACGACCGCGGCGGCATGGACATGTTCGGCTCGTTCGCCCCGGCCGCGGGGCCGTCGACGGCGACCGGCATCCCGGCGGCGCCGTCCGAGGTCGTCTCCGGAATCGTCGTCGCCGATCCCGGCGACACCAGGACGCAGCGCATCGCCGAGTCCTATCCGGACCGGCCGGACCGCTACCACGTGTTCGGCCACGGTGAGCCGTACGCCCTGCGCGTCGGCGACACCCGGGTCACGCCGGCACAGCTCGCGGCGCAGATCCGGGCGGACGGCGCCCGCCGGGCCGACCGGCCGGTCGTGCTGATCGTCTGCGACACCGCCGTCGACCGGCAGAACGGTTTCGCCGCCCAGCTGGCGCGGGAGCTGCCCGGCGTCAAGATCATCGCGCCGAACGGCACGGTGTGGTCCGGACCGACCGGCCACGCCGTCGTCACCGAGTCCGACCTGCGCGGGCCCGACGGCGAGCCGCTCACCCCGCCCGCCGAGGGCTACCGGTTCGTGCAGTTCGAGACGCCGGCCACCGACCCCGGCCGGCTCACCGTCACCGACCTGCCGCACGTCATGGACACCCACGCGACCGTCGGCGACTTCGATGTCGACGCCACCCGGATGGCTGCCGCGATCGACCAGCTCGCCGGCTGGGCGCAGTCGGACGCCACCCGGATCGCCGAGGACACCCGGGCCGCGGTCGACACGATCGCCCCGGCACTGGCCGACGTCGCCCCGGCCGAGACCACGCGCGAGAACGCCGCCGACATCCACCGGGACGCCGCCGCCGGTCACGCCGACCTCTCGGCCGGACGCCGGCAGATCGAACAGCGCGCCGACCAGGCGCCGAAGCTCGCCCAGGCCGGCGTCGACGCCGCGAACCGGGCCGGGACCACACCCGGCGCACAGCAGCTGCGGCAGCTCGCCACCGAGACCCGGGACCACGTCCGCAGGCAGAACGGGCCGGTGGGGACCTCGCTCAGCCAGGCGGCCCGGGAGGCCGCCACCGTCCGCGACTTCCGCGACGACGCGGCCCGCGCGCACACCGCGGCCGACCGCGCCGCCACCGACCTGCGCTATCTGCAGTCGGCGCACGACCGGCTCACCCGACTGGCGACCGAGGCACAGCAGCGGGCGGACCGGGCCGCACAGGCCGCCGCGGACGCCGACGCCGCCCGCGCCCTCCCGCCCGGGCCGCAGCAGAACCTCGCGATGGCGGATGCGCTGCTGCGCGCGTACCCGGCGGTGAACCGCACCTCGGAACACCTCAGCGAGTCCCGTGACCTGCTCGCCGACCTGGACACCCTCGGCGCCGACCTGACGTCCGCGGTCGACGACATCCGCGCCGACGCCCGGGACGCCGCCGACCAGGTCGCCGACCTGACGTTCCGGGAACCGGAGTCGAACGACGCGCACGCCGCCGCCACCGCCCACCTGGACGCCGCCCACGAGTCGCTGACCGAGTCGGAGAACCGGCTCACCGACGTCTACGACCTGGCCGACCAGCTCGGGGTGTCGCCGGAGACCCCGGCCGGCGACACCGACTCCGACCTGGAGCCGCCGGCCGACCTGATGGCCGAGGTGACCCTGGACGACTCGGACTCCGACTCCGGGCCGCCCAGCGACCTGCTGGTGGAGAGCACGCCGGACCCGCGCGGCGAGATGGCCCCGTTCGGCACGCCGTCCCCGCAACCGCCCGCCCCGCTGCGCCCGAAGGACGCGCAGGAGTCGAACCAGCAGTTCGAGCGGCGTCTCGGTAACCACCTCTCGCAGTCCCCGCAGGTCCGCGACACCGCGGTCAAGGTGGCCGCGCGCCTGAACGAGGTGCTGAACGCCGCGCGGGCCAAGCCCTCGCCGACCGGTGCACCGGGCAAGGCGTTCCTGCAGCGCAAGGCGGACAGCGCGGGCCAGGTCGGCACCGGGCTGAAGGACAGCGAGACGGCCGCGCTGCTGCGTGACGGCAACCTGCGCGAGGTCATGACGGCGCTGTACAACGCCGCGTACTACAACAAGAAGCCCGGCCCGGGCGAGACCACGTTCAAGCTGCTGGCGCTGGACATCATCCGGAACAAGGACTGGAACCGGTCGGATCAGCTCGGTCTGAACACCACCGATCTGAAGGCGTACGCCGCATTCCTCGACAATCCGGTGCGTCTCGCGGTCAAGCAGGAGCTGCCCGCCGAACCGGATCGCGACGGCGACGACGACCCGTTCCGGGCGTTCAACCTGATCGCCCGCTTCGGCGACCAGCAGCGGATCGACCTCGGAATCCGCGAGCAGAACGAGAGCGGCCGGACCGCGCGCGGCTCCCGGGAGCAGGTCCGCGGCCCGTACGCGGTCACCCCGCGCCAGCTCCGGCTGGCCGGCACCGACCTCGGCAGGTTCGAGGCGGCGTTCCTGAAGAGCAAGGCCGCCGGTCCGTTCACCGTCGACGTCATGTCGTCCGAGGACGTGCCGCTGGACCAGGTGAAGTACGGCCCCGACGGCAAGCCGGACCTGAGCGCCGTGCTCGCCACCAAGAACACCGCGTCGGTCTCCGTCGAGTTCGGACCGGAGGTGGACGGGAAACCGACCGTCGCCCGGGTGACCCGCGAGGTGTTCGGCACCGCGAAGCACCCGGAGCCGTGGAAGACCTGGCTGGGCGCCGACGAGCAGGGCCCCGAGCTGCCGCTGCCCTGGGTGAGCGGTCGCGGGTTCTACCGTCTCGACCCGGACAGCGCCTGGTTCCAGGACGTCAACCAGCAGCGGGAGATCCCGGTGACCTCGGGGACCTCGCTGACCGCCGCCCGCCTGCTCACCACGTTCCGGATGCTCGACGTGCCCGGCGTGACGGAACGGGACTTCCTGGCCGCCACCACCGCGTGGATGCTGGCCGCCGACAACCACTCGCTCTACGAGGTGCTGCGCGGCGCCGAACTGGCCGGGGTCCAGCTCACCGGCACGCCGGCGGCGGACATCGCGTCGGCCGAGCAGCTCTACGACGAGGTCCGCGAGGCGGGACTCGACATGCCCGCGAACGACCGGCCGGCCACTCCGGAGCCCGCGCGGCCCGCGGAGCCGCTCGCCGAGCAGACTGTCGTGCGTACCGTGGGAGGCGACCCGGCCGACGTACCCACCGTGACCGCACCGCCCGGGCACTATGTGCTGGTCCCGGACACCGCGCCGGACAACCGTGCGCCGATCACCGCGGAGCGGATCGCCGCGCGGATCACCGCTGACCCGGCTTGGACCGGTCAGCCGATCACCCTGGTCATCAGCGACTCCGGCACCCCGGATGGGCTCGCTCAGCAGCTCGCCGACCGGCTGCCCGGCACCGAGGTCCACGCGCCGGACGGGCCGGTGTGGACCACGCGCGGCGGCGAGGCCTTCGTCAGCACCGCTTCGGCCTACGGTCCGGACGGCCGGCCGAAGCCGCCGCAGCTGCCGCCGACCGGCGCCTGGCGCACGTTCCTGTCGTCCACCGCGAGCAGCACGGACGGCCCCTACCTCTCGGGTGCGACCGCGAACCAGTCGCTGACCCTCGACCTGCACTTCGCCCAGCAGCAACAGCAGCGGGAGCAGGCGCCGGAGCCCGCGGCGAGTCCGCACACGCCCTCGCAGGCGCCCCGGTCCCGCACGACGCCGACCGCCGCCCCGGCGACCCGGGAGATGCGGGAGGTCCTGCGGGACAAGGGCAGCCAGTCGTTCCAGAACGCGGTGCGCACGTACCAGTTCAAGCAGGTCGGCACCCCGGTCACCGTCGGCCGGCTCGGTTCGCGTTCCGGCACGGACACCGACAAGCCGGCCTATCTCGCCACGGTTCCGGTCACCCCCGACGACGACCTCCAGAACCTCATCACCGCGTACGCCCAGGGCTTCCGCACCGGGGATCCCAGCGGTCGTTTCGGCCTGGTCATCGGCGTCAACGGCTTCGGCCGATCGTTCTCGGACACCGCCATCCAGAACGCGGTCAACCAGGTCCGCACCACGAACCCGCCGTTCCCGGTCACCGTGATCGGCTTCTCGTGGAACAACTCGCGGATCGGGCCGAACGATTCACCGGGCCAGGACA
>NZ_JZKF01000160.1 GCF_000962825.1 Actinoplanes rectilineatus | reverse complement strand
GGCACCGGTCGAGTCCAGCTCGCCGAACGTCCCCGGACCCGAGGCGGCCAACAACCGGCACAACTGCTGGTAGCCCGCCACCGGCGCATCGCCGCGACGGAGACGCCAGGCGTTGACCTCCAGAACACACGCCCACACGTCACCGGCCGACCGCAACAACCCGAAACACCGCTGCCGCTGAGCACACGTCACCCGCAGACCGATCCGGGCGGTGCGATGCACCACCGGCCCGACATCCACCCGCATCCTAGGCATGAGACCAGTATCCACGAGACTCTAGGCGCGAAGCAATCGCAGGCCCATGGTGACATCAAACAACCCGGCACCCGATCGACCCGGTGAACGTTCGCGGACACCGCACTAGCCGTACGCCAGGATCAGCGTCTCCAGTACTTCCGGCGACCGGCGCCGCTGTTCCAGCAGCGACATCGCGGCAGCCAGCTCGACCAGGTCCCCGGCCAGGGCGGTGTCCTTGCCCCGCGCGGCATGCCGCGCCAGCACGAAAGCGGCGGCCCGGACGAGAGCCGCGGAACCGGGCGTGATCGGCTGCCGACGGGTGACGATCGGTTCGGCGACCGTCACCAGGTGGGCGAGCGCCGCACGGAATCCCGGGTCGGCCGCATCCCCGCGCGCCAGGTGACGGACCTTGGCCGCGACGGACGCCAGGTCCACCCGGATGATCGCGCCCTTCGGACGGTATCGCTTGGGCAGCAGGGACTTCGCGACGGTCTCGGCGGGCAGCATCGTCCCGGTCGCGGGAAACCGCAACCGGGCCACGTCGAAGTCCACCGGCGCCAACATCCCGTCGAGCGGGTGCGGGTGATGCGGCCGGGTCACCGGGACGTCGCGTTCGTCGAACCGGGCGGCGAGCTTGCCGATGGTCTTCCTGACATTGCGGAAGTCCAGGTCCACTCCGGGAACCTGATGGTTCGACGCCTGCTCGAGCGCCCGCTCGGCATGGTCAAGGCAGGCTCGTCCGGTTACGGCCACCGTCTCTGCTCTCGGCAGTCGGAGCAACGTCCGTTCCAGGGAGACCAACGCGTCACGGAGGATCCGGCTCTGGTCCCGCACATTGTTCGCCCTGGTGAACATACGGGCGTGATGATCACGCATACCCTGTTCCGCGTCCTGGCCTGTGTCGTTCCGGGCGGCCAGATACCAGGTCTCCGCCTGACCCACTCCGGCGGCGGCGCTCATCATCCGGCTCGCCACCAGGTCGATCTCCCGAATGGCGCGCCGGGCCAGCTCCGCCAGCGCCGCGGCGAGAACAGCGGAACCGTTCAGGTCCGCCGCAAGCTCACGGGACAGGTCCGCCCCGGTCACCCCGCTGCGATCGGTGGCCGGCCAGCGGAGGGCGGCCCCGGCCCCGACCGCGGCCCAGGTGGGGGCGGTCGGTTCGATCAGGTCCAGTTCGTCCGGGGCCGGCAGGCGGAGCCGGGGGTGCCGGCCCTTCAACAGATCGTTGAGCCAGGTAAGGAACCGCTCGGCGTCGGCACGCCAGATCCCGCGGGCGACCCGGTCCCGCTCCGGCCCCTCGGCGGGCGCCGCACCGACGTCCAGGCAGTACAACCGGTACAGGTCGGCGGTCACCGGCCGCAGGCAGACCCGGGCGCCGCGGTCGGTGATCTTCACCCGGCTCAGCAGGCGTTTGACGAGCACCTCGACCGTGATCAGGCGGTCCGACTTCTCCGCGCCGGGTTCCAGGCCGCGGGCCAGCACGGCGTCGAGCCGGTCCCGCAGGTCGTCCGGGAGCCGGCCGGTGGTCGCGGCGATGTCGAAGGCCAGCGCGAGGGCGTTCTCGGTGTCCGCGTCCAGGGCGCCGCGCACGATCGGCGAGGCGTCGTTCTCCGCCGCGTAGAGCAGAGTGACCTCGCGCCACCAGGTCTTGTCGACCGACTCGACGAGTACGTCGGGTCGCCCGGCGTCCTCGATGTGCCGGGCCGCCAGGTATTCCTGGAAGGTCTGGTGGGTGAAGCCGACGGTCCGCTTGTCCGGGCTGACCAGCAGGCCGTCCCGTTCGACATCGGCAAGGAACTGTTCGGCGCTGACCGAGGGGTCGATATCGGCCAGCCAGGGCCGCAGGACGGTGTTCAACATCCGGCGGTCGAGGTCCCGGACGCCGTCGCACATCCAGGTGAAGGCGAGCCGGCTCAGCAACGCAAGCCGGTGCCCGGTGGGCAGGCCGGCGGAACGGCCCTGTTCCCGGCCTCGACGGTCCAGCATCACCTCGCACACCTCGCGGTAGAGGCGGGCCCGGTTCGTCGGCAGGCTCGCCCCGAACTTGTGGACGGTCGCGATCATGGTGAGCAGCAGAGGGTTCTCGGTGAGGTCGTAGAGTCCGTGAATCGTCTCGAGCTGGCGCAGCAGATGGTCGGCGGCCGCGGCGGCGCCGGGCGACACCGGACCGCCCCGCTCCTCCCGGTCAACCGCCTGGTACCACTTGTACAGGAACTCCACCACCTGCTCCCGGTTGAACGGGAGAACCTTGAGCGTGGACGTCGCGGTGACGAACGAGCCGCCGTAACCGTGCGGGCGCGACGAGACGATGTAGTCGTTCTTCGGGAACAGGGCGATCTGCTCGTTGATCCAACGCACCACGGACCGGCGCTCGTCGGCGCCGGGCACCTCGTCCAGCCCGTCGAAGATCACCACGCACCTCCCGGCTCGCAGTTTCCGCTCCCACCAGCCGTCCGGCTCGGCGACCGGCAGGCCACGGGCGAAACCCCCGATCAGCGCGGGCAGGCCGCCGCCGGCATCGGCGAGGATCGCCGCGGCCCGGTCGTTCAGCGGGAGCAGCACCGGAAGGGAACGTGCCCGGGCGCGGTGGTTCGACACGATGTCCCGGACGACGTGGCTCAGCATGGTGGTCTTGCCGCTGCCCGGAGCGCCGAGCACGACCAGCACCCGGGGCGGCCCTTGCAGGAACTCCGACACCCGGCGCCGGGTTCCCGGGGACGGGCCACCGCCGACCAGTCCGGCCGGCACCTGCCCGGGCGCCTGAGGGACCAGCTCGACATGGACGAAGACATCGTCGAGCTCCGGGCTGAACGGGATCACCGTGATCTGACCGGTGGCATCCACCACGCCACGGGAATCCGCGGCCCAGCGGCGATAGGCCCCGGCGTACCGGAAGTCCAGCCGCCCGCGCAGCGCGGTGCGGAACCGTTGCCACTCGGCCCGCCCGGCCAGTGCGGGGAGCACCGACAGGGCGGCGCCGATCGCCACCGCCGTGCCGGTGAGTTTCCAGTCCTTCGTCCACTCCCAGTTCTCCGGGAGCGCGCCGGTGAAGATGTTGGTGAAGGCGTTCAGGCCGACGCTGAGCGTCACGACGGCGACCGCCGACCGCAGTCCCGGAGTTGATCGACGATCGTCGCTCATCGAGCCATGATGGCAGCCGGTCGCGCCACGCAGGTAGCACGACCGGCTGGTTCGATCAGGACGGACGGACCGGTCAGGCCGCGTCGCCGCGCGCGTGCAGCAGCTGTGCCGTGTACGCGTTGAGCTCGATCGGCGTGTCCTCCCCGACGACCACGGTGCCGCCGAGGTGGGCCAGGTGCCGGCCGTACGCGTAATTCGGCTCGAACGCGAAGCTCATCCCCGGCACCAGTTCCATCTCCGGCAGGAAGGCCGGGTGGTCGGCAATCCGCGGGTAGCCCTCGGTGCCCGGGATGCGGCTGAACAACCCGCGGCCCTTGCCCACGGACAAGCCGGGGTTGAGCGAGTGGACGGCGATCAGGAACGGCCAGCCGTCGGCGGCATCGATCGGCTCGTGCATCGCGTCGACGAGGTCGCCGAAGGTCCGGCCGGGGCGCAGCGCTGCCAGGCCGGCGTCGTACGCGGCCCGGGCGACCAGCGCCGCCCGGTGGAAGTCCTCGTGGACGTCGCCGACGGCGATGGTGACCTGGTTCTGGGTGTGGCGTCCGCCGAAGTTGGCGAACACCTCGGCGTAGATGACGTCGCCGTCGGCGAGGGTGCGGGGTTCCTGGGGGCGCTGGCCCCAGGCCGGTGGCCCGGCGGCGATCACGTCGGGACCCGACCACAGGTGCATGGCCGCGGGCAGGGTGCCCTGGCGGTAGCCGGCGGCCATGCCCGCCGCGTACACGTGGCTCTCCGGTACGCCGGGTGCCGCGGTCGCCACCATGGCCTCGACCATGGCATCGCCGATCGCCGCCGACCGGCGCAGCACGGCGATCTCCTCGGCCCCGAGCGGGAGGATGAGCTGGCCGAAGGCGAGGTCCACGGGACGGAAGTCGGCTCGGGGCAGGGCGGTCAGGACCGCGTTCCACAGCCCGTACGGGATGATGCCCTCCGGGTGCCAGGGCATGTGGGATCCCAGGCCGACGACGCCGATGGTCGCCGCGTCCAGGCCGGAGGCGTGCAGCGCCTCGACGATGGTGCGGGAGCTGCGGGCGGGGCGCAGGTTCTCCGGGGGGATCCACATGGTTTCGCCGCGGCGCGAGGACTCCAGGTGATCCATGATGTACATCGGGCCGGGCAGCAGGGAGACGGGTGCGCCCTCAGCGGTGACGACGACCGTGGCGCCGGGCCGGCCGTTGGTGAACCAGGTGTCGTAGGCGACGGGCGCGGGCCCGGCGTCTTCGTGTTCGCCGAAGACGAGCAGGGCGTCGAGGCCTTCGCGGGCCATGAAGGTCCGGGCCAGGTCCCATCGGCGGTCACGTTCGGCGAGGGAGAAGACCGGCGTCATGATCGGCTGCCCGCCAGGAGCCGGACCAGGATCTGCAGGCCGGTGCCGGTCGTCGCCCAGCCGGTGCGCTCGCGTAGCCGGCCGCTGGCATCGGCGTTGATCAGGCCGTGTGCGGTGGCGAAGATGAGGATGGCGAGGTTGTCGCTCGGCACGTCGGGCAGCGCCCCTGCCGCCTGGCTGTCCTCGACGATGGTGGCGAAGACGGCGAGGGCCTCGTCCGCGGCGACCGTCAGCGGGCCGCCCCGGGCGGCGATCCCGGGGCTGTTGAACAGCAGCTGGTATCGGGCGGGATGACTCCGGCTGAAGTCGATCACGGCGTCCAGCGCGGCGAGCAGCCGCTGGTTCGGTTCCTGGCCGGATGACCGGATCTGCTGCCACGTGGCGGCCAGGGCCCGGAAGTCGGCGGCGGCGACGGCCGCGAGCAGGTCGTCACGGTTGACGAAATGTTTGTACGGCGCGTTGTGCGACACCCCGATCGCGGCGCCGACGGCGCGCAGGGTGACCGCGGCCTCGCCGCCGTCGTCGAGCAGGGTGGCGGCGGCCGTGACGAGTCGTTCGGCGGTGCTCATCGCAGTAGCTCCGGTTCTTCCGCGGCGGTCAGGCCGGCGAGCCGCCTGCTGTCGTCCCACAATTTTCTCGCGCGCTGCTCGTCGTAGGAGAGCCGGGCCGACCGGACCGCCGCCAGGGTTCCGTCGTTGGCCTGGAAGTACTTACCGGCTCCGTCGGCATGCTCCGGGCTCACGATGAGCGCGGCCAGGGAGGCACCGGAGAACTCGACGGTGGAGGTGATCGCGCCGATGCGCTTGGTCACCCATTTCATGGCGGCGGTCGTGGAGACCCACTGGACCGGTTTCGGCATGCCGCGCAGGAAACCGGTGTCGGGGATGGAACCCGGGTCGAAGGCGATCGACGCGATCGAGCTGCCGGCCTTGCGGAGCCGGCGGTCCAGCTCGTAGGCGTACATCACGGTGCACAGTTTCGAGGTCGAGTACCGTTTCCCCGCGGACAGCGCCTTTGCGCCGTCCTTACCTGTGGTGGCGAGCGCGGTGGCGTCCGGCTCGACGACGGCCCCGACCATCCGCCCGTCCATCGAGTCCGGGTCGTGGGTGCTGCTGGAGGTGTACACCACCCGCCCGTCGTCCGGCAGGTGCGGCAGCAGGAGTTCCACGAGCAGGAAGTGCCCGAGGCAGTTGGTCGCGAACGTCGTCTCGTACCCCTCGGGGCTGTAGGTCACCGGGCCGTCGAACCGGCCGCCGGCGTTGCAGGCGATCGCGTCGAGCGCGGCGATCTCCCCGTCGGCGAGCATCCGGCGCACCCGTTCGGCGGCCGCCCGGACCGAGGTGAGCGACGACGTGTCCAGGGCCGATGTCGTCACCCGCACGCCGTGCGCGGCGCGCAGTTCGTCGGCGACCGCCCGCATCCGGTCCGGGCTGCGCCCCGCCAGCACGAGGTCGTGGTTTTCCGCGGCGAGCACGCGGGCCGCGGCGAGGCCGATGCCCGAGTGTCCGCCGGTGATCAGAACCGTAGCCATCCATGACTCCTCTGAGGTTGACGCTGTCAACCTACTCGCCCAGGTTGACAGCGTCAACCTTCGAGAAGGTGGCGACGGGGAGTGACGAAACGGTTGCGCATAGCGCGTACCGATAGTTAGATATTTCTCGATGAGACCGGCCATTTTCGCACTAACCGTCGCGGCGTATCTGACGCTGCTGACCGACGTGGCCACCGGCCGGCGCTCGGAGCTGACGCTGGCGCCCGCCTCCGCGTTCCTACTCACCGCCACCTGGGGTTTCAGTGCGGTACGGCGCCGTGCCAGCCGCGTGCTCTCGGCCGGATACCTCACCCTGCTGGCCGGGCTCGGCGGCGCCGTGCTGCTCACCTCCGCGGGTGTCGCCGGCGCCACCCCGATGCTCATCGTCGTCGTGATCGCCGCCCAGGCCGTCCTGCTGCTGCCGTTGCGCGCGATCGTCCCCGCCGTGCTGCTGCTCCCGATCCTCGACCTCGGACTGTTCACCGCCGCGATCCTCGCCGTCGCACTGACCACCGCGGTGACCCGCGAACAGCAGGCCCGCGCCGAGCTGGCCGCCGCGCACGGCCGCCTCCGCGAGTACGCGATCCAGGTCGAACACCTCGCCACCGTCCAGGACCGCTACCGGGTCGCCCGCGACGTCCACGACGGACTCGGGCACGCACTGACCGTCGTCCAGGTGCAGATCCGGGCCGCCCGGGCATTGCTCGTCCCGCAGCCGGACCGGGCCGAACAGATGCTGGTCAAGGCCCAGGAACAGACCGAGGAGGCACTGCGGGAGGTGAGCCGCTCACTCGGCGAACCGCCGGAACCACCGCCGGACGACCTGGAGACCCACGCTCGCCGGCGGTTCGACCCCGCGGATCGAGGTGCCCGGTTGAGGACCGGCGACCGAAGCAGCGACGGAGGTACCCGATGACCACTCTCCCCTTCCCCGACGACCACCGGCAGCCGCTCTCCGCCCGGGAACTGGAGATCGTGCGGCTGGTCGCTCTCGGACACACCAACCGGGAGATCGCCCGCAAGCTCTTCCTCGCCGAGGGCACCGTCAAGAACCACGTCACCAGCGTGCTCGGCAAACTCGGCGTCCGGGACCGCACCCAGGCGGCGCTGCGCGCGCAGGCCCTCGGCATGCTCGGCTCCTGACCCCACACCCTCCTGCGGGGGTACGCGACAAGCACGGCGACCGGGTCGACGCGCGGACGACCGTGCGGGCGGGACCGTCACGGAGGCGTACCCCGGTGAGAGGGTGTGCGGAACGGCCTGACCGCGCTGACGGGAAAGCGCGTGGCGGCATCGACGCGCACGAGATCGGTTTGAGTAGACTTCCGGACTCGTGGCCCTGGACGGCGGCGCGTGGGGAGAGATGTCGACATGAGCGAGCCGCTGCGACCCGGCGACCAGGCGTGGCTCGGGCGGTACGAGCTGGTGGGCCGCCTGGGCGAGGGCGGCATGGGCACGGTCTACCTCGGACGGGGCCCGGACGGCCGGCCGGTGGCGATCAAGATGGTGCGGCCGGAGTTCTCGCACGACAGCGAGTTCCGGGGCCGGTTCCGCAGTGAGGTGACGCGGGCC
>NZ_JZKF01000016.1 GCF_000962825.1 Actinoplanes rectilineatus | reverse complement strand
ACGGCTGACGGCTGACGGCTGACGGCTGACGGCTGACGGCTGACGGCTGACGGCTGACGGCTGACGGCTGACGGCTGACGGCTGACGGCTGACGGCTGAGCTAACTCCACGAGCCCGGAAAGCGAAACGGCCCCAGAAGCGAGCAACCCGAGAAGCGAGCAACCCGAAACCCAGCGGCCCGAAACCAGCGGCCCGAAAAAACGAAACGGCCCGCACCGTTTCCGATGCGGGCCGTTCCTCGCTCTGTAGTCCCGAAGGGATTCGAACCCTCGCTACCGCCTTGAGAGGGCGGCGTCCTAGGCCGCTAGACGACGGGACCAGAACTTCCTTCGCATCCGCTCCCACCGGGAGTGGCCGCGCTGGAACCCATCAGAGTTTCCAGCGCCACCCTCCCGGAAGGGAGTGGTAGCGCTGGGGTACCAGGACTCGAACCTAGACTAACTGAACCAGAATCAGTCGGGCTGCCAATTACCCCATACCCCATTTGGCCCGGCTTGCCGCGCCGAAGAGAACTTTACCCGAGCCCACCCCTCCCGCCAAATCGGGTTACCGAAACAGGCCAGAGTGACGACGAGCCCACTCTGCGTAGGTCATCGCCGGGCGCCCCAGCAGGTCGGAAACGGTCGATCCCGCAGCCTGCGGCGCGGCTGCGAGTTGGGCGAGTCCGTCGAGGTACCAGGGGCCGTACTCGCCCATCATCGCGGTGAACCGGGCTGTCGCCTCGGCTCCGGTGAGTTCGACGTACGTGAGGGGCCGGCCGAGGGCCGCAGCGATCGCCGCCACCTTCTCCGGGCGGCTGAGCGCCTCCGGGCCGGTCAACTCGTAGGAGTGACCCGCGTGCCGGTCCGGTCCGCCACGGATCACTTCGGCGGCCACCGCCGCGATGTCCTCCTGGGCGACCGGCGCGTTGACCGCCCGGGGGCAGGCGTCGCGTACTTCGTCGCCGGAGCGGATCTGGTCGGCCCAGATCAGGGCGTTGACCATGAACTCGCCGGGTTCCAGGTGGGTCCAGGGCACGCCGCACGCCTCGACCGCGTCCTCGATCACCTGCCAGTGGTCGCCTTTGGCGCCGGCCATGTCGACGATCCACCGCACGCCGGCGTCGGCGGCCATCCGGCACACCTCGAAGGCGGTGGCGGGATGTGGCGCGAGGTACATCACGTCGACGCCGTCCAGCGCCGCCGGCAGGGTCGCTGTCCGGCCGAGGAAGCCGCGGACCACTGACACGCCCGCCGGCAGTGCGGCCCGTTCCGGGTCGACCGTGAGTGCCCGCACGTCGTCGAAGTCCCGGGTGAGCAGTTCGTCGACGACCATCCGGCCGACGTTTCCCGTGGCGCCGGTTACCAGGATTCGCATCTTGCACCCCCTACGGAAGCCATCTTCGTAGGGTATACGGAATAACGGGAACCCGCTGACCCCGGCGGAGTGCGCCCCCGCCGGGGTGACGACGGTCAGTCGAGCGAGACGACCGTGTTCCGCAGCTCGCCGATCCCCTGCACGCTGACCGACACCGTGTCGCCGGGGACGATCCGGCTGACCCCGGCCGGTGTCCCGGTGAGGATCACGTCGCCCGGCAGCAGCGTCATCACGTGCGACACGTACGACACCAGGCTCGGGACGTCGAAGACCATGTCCTTGGTCCGCCCGATCTGGCGCACCTCGAGGTTGCTCGGGTCCTTGCCGACCTCGGCCCGCACTTCGAGGTCGCGCACGTCCAGCTCGGTCTCGATCCACGGGCCGAGCGGGCAGAACGAGTCGAAGCCCTTGGCCCGGGTCCACTGCGGGTCCTTGCGCTGCAGGTCACGGGCGGTGACGTCGTTGGCGACGGTGTAGCCGAAGATGGCCTTCTCGGCGTCGGCACGGTTGAGCCGCCGGGCGCCGGTGGCCCCGATCACCACGGCGAGCTCGGCCTCCTCCTCGACCTGGTCGGTGACCGAGGGGATCCGGATCGCGTCGTTGGGGCCGATCACCGAGGTGGACGGCTTGATGAAGATCAGCGGCTCCTTGGGAACCTCGTTGCCCATCTCGGCGGCGTGGTCGGCGTAGTTGCGGCCGACCCCGATCACCTTGCTGGAGAAGATCGGGGCGAGCAGGCGCACGTCCGGGAGGGCCCAGCGCTGGCCGGTGCGGTTGACAGCCTCGAACGGCAGGCTGCTGATCTCGGCGACCGTCAGGGCGGACGGGTCGTCACCCTCGACGACGCCGAACGACACTCCGTTGGCATGAACAAAACGGGCGAAACGCACGGGGAACCCCATCCCTCAAAACTGTTGTCCCCCGAAATCTACGCCGGGCGGGACTCCGCGCCGAGCCGCGGGAACGGTGCGAGGGAGAACACCACCTCGGTCGGCACCTCGAAGTACGCACAGATGCGAAGCGCCAGGTGGAGGCTGGGGCTGAACTCGCCGCGCTCCAGATAGCCGACGGTCTGGTAGTGCACGCCGAGGGCGTCCGCGAGCTGCCGGCGGGAGATGCCCCGTTCGGCCCGCAGCATCGCGATCCGGTTGTAGGTGACCTCGCTGCCGGCCATCAGCTCCCTCAGACCGCCCGACTCATCGCCCGCTCACGACGGGCCGCCACCGCCGACCCGGATTCCCGGCTCGCCATCCGGCGCAGGACTCCGGGGGCGAGCGCCAGGCCCACCACCGACCAGAGGATCAGCACGCCGGCCGCCTCCAGGAGCCGCCAGGAGCCGCTCACCTCGGCGGCCGCCAGACTGTCGGGCAGGAAGGAGGACCGCAGGCCCAACCCTAACCAGTACATCGGGAAGGCCTGCGCGACACCCTGGAGCCAACCGGGGAGCATCGCCAGCGGGTAGAAGATGCCGGAGATCGCGGTGAGCCCGGTGACCGGCAGCATCAGCACCGCGGCCGTACGCGCGTTGTTGAAGAAGGCGCCGAGCATCGCGCCGGTCGGCATGATCGCGAGCAGCGCGAGCGGGGCCAGCCACAGCAGGGTCAGCGCGCCGGTCACGTCCAGGCGCAGGCCGTCCACCACGAACCAGCCGGGCACCAGCGCCGCCACGCAGCTGACGGCCGTGGCCCCGACGATCAGCACGATCTTGCCGATCAGGTAGCCGACCATCCCGTTCGGGGTGGCCTTGGCCCGCAGCAGGGTGCCGTCCTCCCGGTCCATCGTCAGGTATTGCGCGGTGGAGGTGAGCGCGCCCAGCACCAGCAGCATCGCCAGCGAGCTGACCAGGCTGTACGCCCCGAGTGAGATCTCCGACCCCGGCACCGTCTTGTCACGGATCAGGAACAGCAACCCGATCAGCAGGACCGGGGTCAGGACGTACCCGAAGAGGTCGGTCCCGTTGGTCAGGGTCTGCCGCAACTCGATCACGCCGCGGGTCAGGCCGGACCGCAGCAGGTGTCCCCTCATGCTTCCCCCTCGGCGTCGCGGACCAGTCGCATGTACGTCTCCTCGAGGCTGCTCCGGCGTACCTCCAAGTCTGTGATCTCCTCGCCGTGCTGCTCGAAGAGTTTGCGGACGAAGGAGGTCGCGTCGGTGTCGGTGTGCACGAACCGCTGGCCGGAGTGGTTCCAGCGCACCTCGGCCTCGCCCGCCACTCGCAGCGACAGCGCGTCGGCCGACCCGTCCGCGATGATCCGCCCGCCGGCCAGGATCAGGATGCGGTCGGCGAGTTTCTCCGCCTCGTCCAGGTCGTGCGTGGTGAGCAGCACGGTGGTGTCGTCCACATCGGTCAGGCGGTGCACCAGGTCGTGGAACTCGCGGCGCGCCTCCGGGTCGAAGCCGACCGTCGGCTCGTCGAGGAAGAGCAGGTCGGGCCGGCCGACGATGCCGATCGCCACGTCGAGGCGGCGGCGCTGCCCTCCGGAGAGCTTGCCGATCCGGATGTCCGCGGAACCGGTCAGCCCGACCACCTCCAGCAGGTCGTCCACCTGCCAGGGCCGGGTCCTCACCGGCGTCGAGTAGGCCGTGTAGTAGCCGCCCAGGTGCCCGAGCAACTCGCGCACCCGCCATTTGCCGTGGTCGCGCCACGACTGCAGGACCACGCCGAGCCGGGCCCGCCACGCCTCGGTGCCGCGCTCCGGGTCCTCCCCGAGCACCCGGACCGTACCGCCGGAACGCCGCCGGAAGCCCTCCAGGATCTCGATGGTGGTGCTCTTGCCGGCGCCGTTCGGCCCGAGCAGCACCAGCACCTCGCCCCGCCGGGCGGTGAAGTCGACGCCGGTGAGCACCGCGCGGGACCCGTAACTCATCCGGAGGTCACGGACCTCCATGACCGGCTCGGTGATCGACACACCCCGGCCGGCGCCGAAGTCCCCCGTCGTAACCGTCTCCATCATGTCCAGCAGGTTATCAAGAATGTAGTAGGTCTACTACATTACCGAGCACATGATAGATGCTGATACCGACAAATAGGTCGATGACCCTCCGGGTTCGGGCAGCACACATAACGTGGCGGAACTCATTCGCGCCAAACGGTGATCGTGTTGATCGCCTTGGCTATATACATTGGTGCGATGGGGATCAAGCAGGTGAGGGCGCTCACCACCACGCTGTCCTCGGTCACCTGGATACCCCTCGCCCGGGCGCACGCCGAGCGCGCCGACCAGATGACCGCGGGCTACCGTGGCCGTCGCGCGTCGGGCGAGAAGCACGCCATAGAGGACTTCCTCTACGACTACTACGGGACCAGGCCGGCCATGCTGCGGCGATGGCATCCGGGAGTCGGTGCGGGGCTCTCCCCGGTGACCGACGGCGCGACCGAACACTCCGGCTGGAAGTTCTACACCACCCTGACCGACGGCGTGGTCACCCTCGACGTGGACGCGTTCCTGCACGCCCGCGGCGAGAGCGTGCGCTACATCCACGGCCTGCTCACCGCGACCGCGTCCCGGCCGGTCTTCTCCGGATGCTTCGGCCTGCACGAGTGGGCCATGGTCTACCGCGACCCCGACCACCGGCACCAGCTGCCGCTGCGCCTGGGTCAGGCGGAGACCGACAAGGTGGTCGAGCAGCACACCATCCGCTGCACCCACTTCGACGCGTTCCGGTTCTTCACCCCGGAGGCCGTCGGTCTCAACCGTCTGCAGCCGACCCGGGCCACCCAGGTCGACCTGGACCAGCCCGGCTGTCTGCACGCGGCGATGGACGTACACAAATGGGCGCAGAAACTCAGTCCGGCCGTGCCGGGCGCGCTGGCGCTCGACTGCTTCGCCCTGGCCGGTGAGATCCGCCTGCTCGACATGCAGGCCAGCCCCTATGACCTGACCTCCTACGGCCATCCCCCGGTCAAGATCGAGACGGCCGAGGGCAAGGCGGAGTACGTCGCCCGTCAGCGGGAGTTCGCCCGCCGGGCCGCGGCGTTGCGCAGCCGTCTCATCCGCGTCTGCGAAGAACTCCTCGGCCCGGAGGCCTCGGCCCAGAATCGCGAGGCGGTCGCGCCCTTCAACCAGCGCTGACCTTCATCGGGTACGCGTGAGCGCCACTTCCGAAGAGCGCGGCACACGCCCGAAGTCACCACACCGACTCACAAGCGTGCCGACTTCGAGCCGCCGACACGCCCGAACTCACCACACCGGCTTACGAGCGTGGTGAATTCGGGCGGCCGGCACGGCCGAACTCACCACACCGGCTTGCGGGCGGCGGGGTGGGTCAGTCGGAGGGGAAGGACCGCCGGTTCTCCTTGGTCTTGCCACGCCGCTTCTTCTCCGCGATCCGCCGCTCGACCGCCCCCCGCGACGGCTTGGTCGCCCGCCGGGCTCGCGGCGGCGGCGCGATCGCCCCCGCCACCGTCCCGCCGAGACGGGCCGCCGCGGCCTCCCGGTTGCGCAGCTGCGACCGGTGTTCCGAAGCGGTGATCGTCAACACTCCCTGGACCAGCCGGGCCCCGAGCCGCTGCACCGCGCGTTCCTTGAGCATCGCCGGCAACAGGTCGGACCCGACCAGGTCCCACGACAGCTCCACCCTCGAATCGGTGGTGTTCACACCCTGTCCGCCCGGACCGCCCGACCGGGAGAACCGCCATGCGAGTTCCGCCGCCGGAATGGTCAGACGGTCGTTCACTCGCACGTCGTCCATCACGTCACCAGCATCCCACCGGGCACGATCATGCGCTACGCGGTTATCGATGGGTCCCGGACGGTGCAAGATTGGTGGGGTGACGTCACCAACCGCACCGGTCGCCACGACCGGGTATCCGTGGCCCATCGAAACCACGCGGCTGGCGAACGGCCTGCGTGTCGTCGTCAGCGAGGATCGGACCGCTCCGGTCGTCTGCGTCAACCTCTGGTACGACGTCGGCTCCCGGCACGAACCTCCGGGCCAGACCGGGTTCGCCCACCTCTTCGAGCATCTGATGTTCGAGGGCTCGGAGCACGTGAAGAAGACCGAGCACATGCGGCTCGTGCAGGGCAACGGCGGCTCGCTGAACGCCACCACCAACCCGGACCGGACGAACTACTTCGAGACCATGCCGTCGGAGCATCTCGAGCTGGCGCTCTGGCTGGAGGCGGACCGGATGGGCGGCCTGGTCCCGGCGCTCACCCAGGAGACGCTGGACAACCAGCGTGAGGTGGTCAAGAACGAGCGCCGCCAGCGCTACGAGAACGTGCCGTACGGCGACGCGTGGCTGCGCCTGCTGCCGTTGCTCTACCCGCAGGGGCACCCGTACCACCACGCCACGATCGGGTCGATGGAGGACCTGAACGCGGCCGCGCTGGAGACGTTCCAGGCGTTCCACCAGCAGTACTACGCGCCGAACAACTGTGTGCTGACCGTCGTCGGGGACACCACCGGCGCCGAGGTGTTCGCCCTGGCGGAGAAGTACTTCGGGTCGATCGCCGCGGTCCCGGACATCCCGCCCGCCCCGGACGGCACGCTGCCGATCCCGGCAGGCGCCGCGTCCCGGGAGACCGTGACCGCCGCCGTGCCCGCACCGCGGATCTATCTGTCGCACCGCACACACCCGTTCGGGACGCCCGGCTACGACGCGGTGACCGTGCTGGCCACCGTGCTCGGCAACGGCCGGGGCAGCCGGCTCTACCAGCGGCTGGCCGACGGCGCCCGGATCGCGCAGCCGGACTACATCGGTTCGTACGGTGTGGACCTCGCGCACGCCCCGGCCCCGCTGATCGTCACCGCCACGGTGAAGGACGGCGTGCCGCTGGAGAAGCTCGAGCAGGGCCTGTCCGACGTGATCCGCAGCCTGGTCGACGAGCCGATCAGCTCCGACGAGCTGAACCGGGCGAAGGCGCTGCTCACCACGGCGTGGTGGCGGACCGTCTCCACTGTGGGCGGCCGTGCCGACACCCTGGGCCGGTACACGACCCAGTTCGGCGACCCGGCCGCCGCCGCGGACCGTCTGCCCCGCTGGCAGGCCGTCACCGTGGAGGACGTCACCGAGGCGGCCCGGACCCTGCTGGCGCCCGAGTCCCGGGTGACCCTGATCTACCTGCCCGAGGAAAACCAGTCCGAGGACACCCAGCCCGAGGAAGCCGCATGAGCCTGATCACCACCCGTCCCGGTCCGGGACCGGCTCGCCCGTACACCTTCCCGGCCGTGCGCCGCCTGACCGCGCACGGCGGCACGGTGATCGCCGCCCACCTGCCCGGCCAGATCCTGGCCAGTTCGGCGCTGCTGCTCGACGCGAGTGCCGCCCGGGAGACCGAGGGCCGTGAGGGCACCGCCACGGTGCTGGCGAAGTCGCTGGAGGAGGGCACGAGGAAGCGCGATTCGGCGGCGTACGCGCTCGCCCTGGAAGGTCTGGGCGCGGAGCTGTCCGCCTCGGTCGACTGGGACACGTTCCGGGTCGGCGTGGCGGCACCGGTCCCGGTGCTGACCGACGCCGTGCGGCTGGCCGCCGAGGCGGCACGCACCCCTCTGCTGGCCGCAGAGGACGTCATCCGGGTACGCGACGACGAGGTCACCGCCCTGCGGATGGACTGGGCGCAGCCGGGTCCGCGGGCCGACGCCGCGCTGCGGTCCGCCCTGTTCGGCGCCGAGGGCCGGTACCGCCGTCCGCTGCACGGCGATCCCACCTCGGTGGCCGCGGTGACCGTCGAGGACGTGCTGGCCTTCCACGAGTCGTGGATGCTGCGGCCGGGTGTGCTGCTGGTCGCCGGCGACCTGGACGCACTGGATCTGGACGCGCTGGCCGAGGCGGCGTTCGCCGGGACCTCCGGGGAACCTCTGGAGCAGGCCGGACCGCTCGGGGTGCCGGTTCCGCCGGCCCGTCGCACCGTGCTGGTGGACCGGCCCGGTTCGGTGCAGTCCACCCTGCGGCTGGGTCATCGGGCGCCGGAGCGGGCCACGCCGGACTATGTGGCGATGACGCTCGCCGCGACGGTGCTCGGTGGCGCGTTCACGTCCCGGTTGAACCACCTGATCCGTGAGGTGAAGGGGTACACGTACGGGATCCGCGGCTCGTACGCGATGACCCGCCGGGCCGGCCGTTTCGAGGTGGCCGCCGGGGTGCAGACCGCGGTGACCGCCCCGGCGATCCGGGACACCCTCGGCGAGATCTCCCGGACCCAGCTCGAGGGGGTCACCGAGGAGGAACTGGAGGTGGCCCGGTCGTGGCGGGCCGGTCAGCTGTCGGTGGAGATGCAGACGCCGGGGGCGATCGCCGGCGCGCTGGCCTCGCTGGTGGTGCACGGCCTGCCGGACGACTACTACGAGACGCTGCGCCGGGAGTACCTGGAGGCGACCGTCGAGCAGGTGTCCGAGGCGGCCGCGCGGCACCTCACCGTGGACGGCCTGACGCTCGTCGTCGAGGGTGACGGCGCGGTGATCTCCGAAGGGCTGGCCGAGTTCGGCGACGTCGTCGACGCCGAGGTCTGACCTGGGGTTTCGGGCCGTCCCACGGGGGCGGCCCGAACGTCGACGGATATCGATGTTGTGACCTGGAACGCCATACCGGCCCCCGGGCGGCGGCGTCCGGATAACGTCGCCGCCATGACGATCACCGACGCGCCGGCCGAACGGCGGCCGGCTCGCCCCCGCATCGTCCGGACGGTGCTGATCTGGCTGCTGGCCCTCCCGGCCGCCGCCTGGTTCGTGATGCGGGCCTTCGGACTCGAGACCAGCGTGCTGATCATGCTGGTGGCCTTCACGCCGTACGTCGCGGCCTGGTCGTCGATCCCGTTCCTGCTCGCCCTGGTCACCCGGCGGTGGGCCGCGGCCGCACTGTCCGGTCTGGTGGCGTTCGGCCTGGCGGTGTGTGTCGTGCCCCGCGCGGTGCCGGACCGCGACACCGGTCCGGCGGACGGCGTCACGCTGACGGTCATGAGCATGAACATGCTGTTCGGCGGGGCCAGCGCCACCGAGTTGGTGAAGCTGATCGAGGACAACGACGTCGACGTCCTGGCCGTGCAGGAGTACAACGAGCGCAGCCGGGCCGCGCTGAAGACCGCCGGGCTGGAGGCGCTGCTGCCGTACAACCAGTTGGCGCCGGAGTGGGGTGCCAGTGGTTCCGGCATCTACTCGCGGCACCCGATGAGCGAGCAGGCGTCCCGCCGCGGTGCCGGTGGCATGCAGCAGGCCCATGCCACGCTCCAGGTGCCCGGCATCGGCCCGGTGTACGTCGAGTCGGTGCACCCGCTCGCCCCGGCGCATCCCAGCATGCTCGACGGCTGGGCGGTCGACCTGCGTGACCAGGTCGCCGCGGACCCGCACGGCATGCCGCGGATCCTGCTCGGCGACTTCAACGCGACGCTCGACCACAAGCTGGTCCGCGATCTGATCGCCACCGGTTACCGGGATGCGGCGGCCACCACCGGCAAGGGTCTGATCGGCACCTGGGGTCCGTACGACAGCGACCCGATCCCACCTGTCACCATCGACCACGTGCTGGTGGACGAACGGATCGGCGTCGACGGATACGAGGTGCACGGAGTGACCAAGAGCGACCACCGGGCGATCATCGCCGGGCTGACCCTTCCGGCGGCGTCATGAGCCCGACGATCCGCCCGGTCACCCTGCACGACGCCGGTGAACTGGCCGCGCTGCTGACGGCGAACCGGGAATGGCTGGAGCCGTGGGACCCGGCCCGCGACGAGGTGTACTACACCGAGGACGGGCAGCGGCAGGTCATCGGTGGCGTGCTGGACCAGGGCACCTCGCTGCCGCACGTGATCGTCGAGGACGGCCGGGTCGTCGGCCGGGTCAACCTCAACAACATCGTCCGCGGACCGTTCCAGTCGTGCAGCCTCGGCTACTGGGTGGACTCCGGGCACGCCGGGCGTGGGCTGGTCACCAAGGCCGTCGCCCTGCTCCTGCGGGACGCCTTCACGGTGCACGGCCTGCACCGGGTGGAAGCCGGGACGCTGCTGCACAACGTACGGTCGCAGCGGGTCCTGGAACGCGCCGGTTTCCAGATGTTCGGGATGGCGCCGCGCTACCTGAAGATCGGCGGCGAGTGGCAGGACCACTTCCTGTACCAGCTCCTCGAAGAAAACTGGTCGACCGCGAACCAGTCGGCCCCCTAGCATCGACACCATGCTGATCAGCGCTCATGTGACGACCACGCCGGGACACCCCGGCGTCGATCCGCGCTGACACGAGCAGCGACCAGAGATTCGGCCCCGGGCGACATGCCCGGGGCCGAATCCGTTCCCGCATGCCGCCCGGCTCCTTCGAGAAAGACGGCACATCATGCAGGACCATCGCAAGCTCGGTCGGGAACTCGACCTCTTCGACTCCGACCCGCTGATCGGGGCGGGTCTCCCCTTCTGGATGCCGGACGGCGCGGCCGCGCGCCACGAGGTGGAGTCCTATCTGTACGACCTGGAACGCCGCAACGGATACCGCCACGTGTACTCCCCCGGCATGGGCAGACGTCAGATGTACGAACTCTCCGGCCACCTGGAGAACTTCGCCGGCGACATGTTCCCGCCGATGCCGGTCGGCGAGGACGAACTGGTGCTGCGGCCCAGTCTCTGCCCGCACCACGCCATGATCTTCCGGGCGCGCGGGCGCTCGTACCGTGAACTGCCGTTGCGCATCGCCGAGATGGGGCCGATGTACCGGGCCGAGCGTTCCGGGGTACTCGGCGGCCTGTCCCGGGTACGCCAGATCGCGCTGAACGACGCGCACGTCTTCTGCCCGCCGGAGCAGGCCGCCGACGAGGTGGCCCGGGTGCTGCGGCTGATGGCCGAGGCGCAGGCGGCGCTGGGTCTGCGGCCCGAGTCGGTGCAGCTGTCCCTGCGCGGCGAGGGACGCAAGTACGGCGGGAACGACGACTCGTGGGGCGTCTCCGAGGCGCTGCTGCGGGACGCGCTCGCGCAGGCCGGCATCGAGTACCACGAGGTCGCGGGCGAGGCCGCCTTCTACGGCCCGAAGATCGACGTCCAGGTGCGGGACGCCGCGGACCGGGAGTGGACCATCGCCACCGTCCAGATCGACTTCCACCAGCCCGAGCGTTTCGGCCTGGAATACATCGACAGAAGCGGGTCGAAGCAGCGGCCGGTGATGATCCATCGCAGTCTGGTCGGCTCGATGGAGCGGCTCTTCGGCCATCTGATCGAGGTGCACGGCGGCGCGTTCCCGGTCTGGTACGCCCCGGTCCAGCTGGCGATCCTGCCGATCAGTGCGGCACAGGACGAGGCCGCCGACGACTTCGCGGCGGCGGCCAGGGGGGCCGGTCTCCGCGCGGAGATCCACCACGACGGCTCGATCGGCGCACGAGTCCGAAAAGCTCGAAGAATCCCCTACATCGCGGTGATCGGAGAGAAAGAGGTCCACCATGGCCAGGTCGCGTTGCGTGGCCACGATCCGATGCCCGCGGCCGCGGCGATCTCACTGATCCGCGAGATCGCCGCGCGCCGGGGCTAACGAACGGCCAGACCGTACGTCAGGGCGTCCACGAGAGCGGTCCAGCTCGCCTCGACCACGTTCTCGTGGACCCCGACCGTCGTCCACCCCCGGTTGTTGTCCCCGCTGGTGCCGACCAGCACCCGCGTGATCGCGTTGGTGCCGTGGCTGCCCTCCAGGATCCGCACCTTGAAGTCGGTCAGCTCGAACGACTTGAGCTGCGGGTAGTGGCCGGACAGCGCGGACCGCAGCGCCTCGTCCAGGGCGTTGACCGGACCGTTGCCCTCCGCCGTGGCGATCACCCGCTCGCCGCGCACCCGGACCTTCACGGTCGCCTCGGTGAGGACTGTGCCGTCCTCCCGGTGCTCGACCTGCACCCGGTACGACTCCAGGGCGAACGGCCGGGCCACGTCGGCACCCGGCAGCTCGCCGCGCACCAGCAGCTCGAACGAGGCGTCGGCGGCCTCGAACGACCAGCCCCCGGCCTCCAGCTCCTTGACCTTGCGGGTGACCGAGGTCAGGGTGTCCGGGTGGCCGGCCAGGTCCAGCCCGAGCTCACGGCTCTTGAGCTCGATGCTGGCCCGGCCGGCCATCTCGGTCACCAGGATCCGCATGTCGTTGCCGACAACCGACGGGTCGACGTGGTTGTAGAGCAGCGGATCCACTTTGATCGCGCTCGCGTGCAACCCCGCCTTGTGGGCGAAGGCAGCGGCCCCGACATAGGCCTGGTGGGTGTCGGGGGCGATGTTGGCGATCTCGGCGAGCGCGGTGGACACCCGCGTCGCCTTCTCCAGGCATCCGTCCGGTAGGACCTTCAGCCCGAGCTTGAGTTGCAGGTTGCTGACCACGGCGAACAGGTCGGCATTGCCGGGCCGCTCGCCGTACCCGTTGGCGGTGCACTGGAAGTGCTTGACGCCGGCCTCGACCGCGGCGACGGTGTTCGCGACCGCGCAGGCGGTGTCGTTCTGGCAGTGGATGCCGAGTGCGCCGGCGTCCACCCCGGTGAGCTCGGTCAACGCGGCGATGGCCTTGGTGATCATCGAGGGCAGCATGCCGCCGTTGGTGTCACACATGATCACGCGTTCGGCGCCGGCCTCGAACGCGGCCTTCACGACACTCGCCGTGTACGCCGGATCGTGCCGGAAACCGTCGAAGAAGTGCTCGCAGTCGACGAACGCGCGCCGGCCGTTCGCGACCAGGTGCCGCACGGTGTCCCGGACCATCGCCAGGTTCTCGTCGCCGGTGGTGCGCAGCGCCCGCTCCACGTGGCGGATGTCGGACTTCGCGACCACGCAGACCACCGGGGTTTCCGCGTCGAGAAGCGCCTTGACCTGCGGATCCTCGGCCACGTCCAGGCCGGCCTTGCGGGTGGCACCGAACGCGACGAGCACCGCGTGTTTGAGCCGCAGCTCGGTCTTCGCCTGTTCGAAGAACTCGGTGTCCTTGGGCATGGCACCCGGCCAGCCGCCCTCGATGAAGCCCACGCCGAACTCGTCCAGCAGGCGTGCGACAGCGAGCTTGTCGGCCACCGTGTAGCTGATTCCCTCGCGCTGCCCACCATCCCGCAGCGTCGTGTCGAACACCTGGTACTCCATCGAGGAAGTCCTTTCAGTCGTTGACCCACAACAAAAAGACCCCCCGCGGATGCGGGAGGTCTGCGCGTCGGCGAGAGGTCAGCCGGCGCGCTAAGTGCGAATAATCAGCACGGAGTGGGTCACGGGATGAAGCATGCCACGCACGGTGCGGAATGGGACCGGAAATCCACAACTTGAGACGCGCCCGGGGTGGCCGATCCCACTCGGTGACGCCCGTTCTCCGGGGCCGGTGCTCGGCCCCGGAGGATAGGTTGGCAGCGTGGTTGCCGAATCGTATTCACGAAACCTGCCCTTCGCGAAGGCGTACAACTTCCGCGACGTGGGCGGATACTCCGGGCTCGACGGCCGGACCGTCCGCTGGCGCCGGCTGTTCCGGTCGGACGCGCTGCACCGGCTCAACGAGGACGACGCGGTGGCGTTCAGCGCCCTCGGAGTCCGCACGGTCATCGATCTCCGTCGCCCGCACGAGGTGGAGAAGTTCGGCCGGGTGTCCGAGGCCTACGGCGTGGACTACCGCAACCTGGTGCTGCACCACGTCGACTGGGAGGAGATCGAGCACTCCGACGACATCGTCCACGAACGCTGGCTCGCCGACCGCTACCTCAACTTCGCCGAGGACGGCCGGGAGGCGCTCCTCGACTCGCTGCGGCTGATCGCCGACCCCGCCGCGGGACCGGTCGTGGTGCACTGCATGGCCGGCAAGGACCGCACCGGCACGGTCTGCGCGCTGGCACTCTCCCTGCTCGGTGTGCCCGACGACGTGATCGCCGCGGATTACGCGCTGACCACCGAAGCCATGCGCCCACTCACGAGACACCTGCTGGAGACCAACCCGGAGGCGGTCCTCGGCAACGAGCACATGTTCGACTCGCCGCCCGAGGCGATGAACATGTTCCTGACCGACCTGCGCGCCCTGCACGGTTCGGTGGAAAATTACGTGCGCGAGATCGGTCTCACCGACGACGAGATCACCACGATGCGCGCCCATCTCCTGGAGAGCTGAGCGTCCCCCTCACCCTCTTCCGGGGGTACGCGGGAAAAGCGCACTCGTGGCAGTGCGCGTGAAAAAGTGCGCCAGTGGCGGCGCGCGTCAAAGGTGCGCCAGTGGCGGTACGGGTGAAGAAAGTGCGCCGGTCACGCGTACCCCCAAAGGAGCGTGACCGGCCCACTCGGGTCTCACAGAACCTTGTGCACCCAGCCGTTGACGTCCTCGGCGCGGCCCCGCTGGATGTCGACCAGCTGCTTGCGGATCGCCATCGTGATCTCGCCGGAGCCGCCGTCGCCGACGGTGAACTCGCCGTCCAAGCTCTTGATCGTGCCGATCGGGGTGATCACCGCGGCGGTGCCGCAGGCGAACGCCTCACGGACCCGGCCGGAGGCGGCACCGTCACGCCACTCGTCCAGGCTGATCTGCCGCTCCTCGACGGTCCGGCCGGCCTGACGCGCCAGCGTGATCACCGAGTCGCGGGTGATGCCCGGCAGGATCGTGCCGGTCAGCGGCGGCGTCACCAGGGAACCGTCGTCGAGGACCAGGAACACGTTCATCCCGCCGAGCTCGTCGATGTACTTACGCTCGACGGCGTCCAGGTAGACCACCTGGTCGCAGCCGTGCTCAGCGGCCTCGGCCTGCGCCGACAGACCGGCCGCGTAGTTGCCGCCGCACTTGGCCGCGCCGGTGCCCCCGGGAGCGGCGCGGGTGAAGTCCGGCGACGCCCAGATCGACACCGGCTTGACGCCACCGGAGAAATACGGCCCGACCGGCGACGCGATGACCAGGTAGAGGTATTCGGTGGCCGGGCGGACGCCGAGGAACACCTCGCTGGCGTAGGCGAACGGCCGCAGGTAGAGGCTGCCCTCCTCGCCCGGCGGGATCCAGCCCCGGTCGATCTCGATGATCTCCCGCAGCGACTGGAGGAACGTCTCCACCGGCAGCGGCGGCATGGCCATCCGGGCGGCCGACTCGTTGAACCGGGCCGCGTTGGCGTCCGGGCGGAACATCGCGACACCGCCGTCCGGCAGCGTGTACGCCTTCAGCCCCTCGAAGATCTCCTGCGCGTAGTGCAGCACGGCACTCGCCGGGTCCATCGGGATCGGCGCGCGGGCCTCGACGCGGGCGTCGTACCACCCCTTGCCGTCGGCGTAACGGATCGTGACCATGTGGTCGGTGAAGATCCGACCGAACCCGGGGTTCGCGAGGAGCGCCGCGCGCTCGTCGTCGCCGACGGGCGCCGGATTCGGACGGATCTCGAATTCGAGGTTGTCACCACCGCTCATGGCAAACAGACCTGCTTTCTGTATTTCACGCATGGGGAAGGGCACCCGGAGTGCCCATGAATCTACCCCGAACGGCCCATCGGACAATGGCCGCCGGTGAGTCGGCCCGCGGGGTTCTCCCGCAGGCCGTGGAAGGGGCGCTCGCCGGCGCTCGGCCCGCTCGGTGTGCGGGGCCGTGCGCTCGGCGCAGCGTCGCTGTTCTTTCTCAGACAGGTTCGCTCGGATCGCCCGGCACGCTTTCGTGGGCGTGCTCGCAGCAGATCGTGCCTTCTGCCTTCTACCGTGTCTTCTACCTGATCGCTCAGGACCGTGCGTTCTGCTCGATCGCTCAGAGCGCGGCGGCGACCCGGTCGCCGACGTCGGCGGTGCGCAGCGGCGCGCCCGGAGCCCGGGACGCGACCTCGGCCGCGACCGCCTCGGTTACTCGCCGGGCCTCGTCGTGCCGGCCCAGGTGCTCCAGCAGGAGGGCGGCGGACAGGATGGCGGCGGCCGGGTCGGCGATGCCCTGGCCGGCGATGTCCGGCGCGGAGCCGTGCACCGGCTCGAAGGTCGACGGGTATTTCCGCTCGGGGTTGACGGAACCGCTGGCCGCCATGCCGATGCCACCGGTGACGGCAGCGGCGATGTCGGTGAGGATGTCACCGAAGAGGTTGTCGGTCACGATCACGTCATACCGCTGCGGGTTCGACACCAGGAACATGCTGGCGGCGTCGATGTGCTGGTATTCGGTGGTGACGTCGGGGTGTTCCGCCGCGACGGCGGCGAAGGCGCGGGCCCACAGACCGCCCGCGTGGGTGAGCACGTTGGTCTTGTGCACCAGCGTCAGGTGCTTGCGGTCGCGGCGCTCGGCCCGCGCGAACGCGTCCCGGATGACCCGCTCGACGCCGTGCCGCGTGTTCAGGCTCTCCTCGGTCGCGATCTCGGCGGGGGTGTCCTTGTGCAGGACGCCGCCGGCGCCGACGTAGAGGCCCTCGGTGCCCTCCCGGACCACGACCATGTCGATCTCGCCCGGCTTGAGCCCGGCCAGCGGACTGGTGGTGCCCGGCCACAGCTTCGAGGGGCGCAGGTTCACGTATTGGTCGAAGTCGAAGCGCAGCTTCAGCAGCAGGCCCCGCTCCAGCACGCCCGGCGGCACACTCGGGTCACCGATCGCGCCCAGCAGGATCGCGTCGTGCCCGGCCAGCTCCGTCTGCACCGAAGCCGGCAGAACCTCGCCGGTGCGGTTGTAGAGGCGGGCGCCCAGGTCATACTCGTTGTAGTCGACGCCGGGGAGGACCGCGTCGACAACCTTGCGAGCCTGGGCGGTCACCTCGGTCCCGATGCCGTCGCCGGCCACCACCGCGATCCGCGCCACGCTCACGTCGACTCCCCCAAGCTCTGTTGCAACCGCTGACCAGGCTAATACCGCTTCCCGATCTTCGGTACGCCAGTCTCACCAGATGAAATACCCCGGATGCGAACAACCCCCGGACCGCGGCAAACGGTCACGGGGGTTGTTGCGACGAGTACTCGTGGATTCGGTCCCGCCGGATACACAGCCACACGCCCCGAACCAGGCACCATCACCCGAAGACAGGCCCACCCGGAACGCGCGGCACGGACAAAGCTAGCGACCCCGGCAGACAGCACGCAAGGCGCCGCGCCCGCGTGTCGGCCGCCGATCCGACATCGGCCCGGGTTACCCGGGAGTCACTACGACGTTCGCCTCGGCGAAGGTGCGCACCATCGCCTCGAGTGGGAAGGTTTCTCCGTCGACACCGCCGATCGATTCGGCCACCTCCATATCCTTCCAAAGCAGCCGGATCTCCTGCCCCGAGGACGCGGCCGCCAGGAATTCCGCCAGTGCCGTGTAGCCCATCCCGGCGTATCCTCCCGGTCCGCGAAACGCCTCGCCGACCGCACAGAAGAAACTCGCGACGTCCTCGATGTGCGCGCCCTCCAGAACGACCTCACCAGCGGGCACGGCCACCTTCGAGGGCCCCGGACCCGCCGCGTCGCGAAGCATCGCCACCTCGACCCAGCCCTCCCGGAGACCGACCGGGATGTTCGTCCACTCCCCCGCGCGACGGGGTGCCGGGCGGCGCCACAGATTCCCCGCCTCGACGTGGGGTGGCAACTGCGCACGCGCCGAGATCCTCCAGAATTCCGTGTCCACCCGCGCGCCCCAGAACGAGTAGGACCCCGCTACCGCACCGTCGGCATCCAAAACGAGAACCTCGATGTCACCGAGCCGGTCGGCGTCGAACGCCGGGGGCGACGGCTCCAGCAGCCGGAAGGTGATCTCCGGGTCGTCGCTGTCGAGCAGCGCCCCGAAGTCGTCGAAGCTGTATCGCCCGACAAAGAAACCCTCCAGGTCCTCGGCCTCGATGAATCGAAGGCCGTCCTCCGGCAGCCGGATCGCGAACCGCACCGAGCCCATGGCCGGCTCCTCTCTCAGCATCCCTCCGCCACATTGATCTTGATGTAGTGGTTCGTGGTCCACCCGTATTCGCCGAAGGCGTTCGGGCCGACGATCCGGTGCTGGTCGTTCTTGCCCGGCACCTCCCACTCGGGCGAACCGCTGAAGCCGGCTCGAGGTCCCCATTTGGCCAGATGCCTCGCCGACTCACGGCCCTGGTACAGCGTCTGATCGCTTCCGGTCATCCGCGGCGTGCCCTGCCCCGCCTTGATCAGTGCGATCGCGGCCTTGGCCCACGCCGGAGTGTCCTCGTTCTTGGCTGCCTGAACAGCGAAGGCCGCCTGCTGATACTCGACACTGCCACCGGCCGGGTTCAGCGGGGACACGAACGCCGCACCGCCGACACGAGCGCCGGACTTCGAGGAAGTGCTCTGGCAGCTCTCCCGGTCCTCGCGGTCCTTCTTACGCTTGTGCGCCTTGTCCCGCAGGTCCTTCTTGTGCTTGGCGGCGCCCTGGACCTTGTCGACGAACTTCTTGTACTTGTCGTACAGCGTCCAGATCTTCTTGATCTTCAGCAGCTTGCTCCACGGGATGATGTTCACCGCGGCCCAGAAGCAGGCAGCCCAACCAGGATCGGTCGCGCACTCCTTGAGTTCGCCGATGAGGGCGTCCTCGAGCTCGTCAAGGCCCTCGTTCCGGAGAAACTCCTTGAGGTCCAGGGCGGCGTCTCGCTTCGCCTGCTCGTACTCCTGGCGCTCCAGATCGGTCAGCTCGCTGAGGATGTCCCCCTCGTCGCCCGGACTCGGATCGTCACCCTTGAGCGCCGCCGCAATCCGTTCCCGCTCGTCGGCCTCGGCCCGCTCGTAGGCCTGCTGAGCATCGATGGCGTGTTGCATGGCGTTGCTGGCGGCCTCGGCCGCGCTGTCCGCATGCTCCTGCGCGCTGTCCGCATACGTCTTCGCGCGAGCAGCATCAGCGGCCGCCCGGTCAGCTGCGCCGCGAGCCGCAGCCGCGTCGTTCTCCGCGGAGGTCGCGGCCTTGTTCGCCGCATCAGCGTCCCCTTGGGCCTGTTGCGCGCTACGACCCGCGATCGCGGCGTCGTTCGCCGCCTCGTTCGCCGCGTTCCGCGCCGCAACCGCATCGGCACGTGCCTGCGCGTCGGCACGGCCCGCTCCGGCTGCGGCCTCTCGGGCCGCGGCACCGTCCACGGCGGCTTCCGCCGCGGACTTCTTCGCCTCGGCAGCCGACTGCGCAGCGTCGGCTGCCGACCGGGCTGCCCGCGCCGCCGCCTCGTACGCCGGCTTCACCTGGGCGGCGGCCCGATCGGCAGCCGCCTGCGCCTTGCTCGCCGCGGTCAGCGCCTCCGCGGCACGTGCCCGGGCTGCCGCAGCCTGTTCCTCGCCGATGCTCTTGGCCTGCTCCGCGACCAGCTGAACGAAATCAGCGTCGATGTCGGCGCCGGTGAACGGCGACACCACCGCCAACGCCGTGTCGTGCGGGTCAGCGATCCCCGCCGACGACGTCGACGCGGCCGCGGCCGCTCGGATGGCCATCTCGGCCTGAGCCGCGGCAGCAACCGCCTCGGTAGACGCCGCCTCGGCCTCCTTCCGGGTACGGTCCGCTGCCCACAGCGAACGGATCGCCTCCTCGGCGGCCTGGTTCGCGAGCTGCACTGCCGCAGTGGCCGCCTGCGCCGCCTTGGCCTGTTGCGCGGTCGCTTCGGCAGCCTTCGAGTCCGCGCGCAGCCGGGCAGCATGGGTGGCCCTGGCCGAGGCTTCGGCCTGATCCGCTGCCGCGTCTGCGGCAGCGGCTGCGGCTTGCGCCTTCTCCGCAGCAGCCCAGGCCCGATCAGCGGCCTGCTGCGCCTGAGTCGCCGCAGCACGTGCGTTGGCGGCCGCGCCGGTAGCCGTGTTCGCGGACGCCCGCGCCGAGCCGGCCGCGCTGTTCGCCGTCGCGTACTCACTCTTGGCCTCGGTCGCGAAGGCCTGTGCCTCGTCCCGGGCCTCCTCGCTGTCGGCCTTCGCCACGAGAGCGTTTCCGGCCTGTAGCTTCGCCTCGGCGGTCTGCCGGTCCCGTTCCGCCTGGAGCGCCTTGTCCCGGGCCTTGCCCGCCTCGTTCTCCTTCTCCCAAGCCTTGGTGTCCGCCGCAGCCGCGTTGTCGTTGGCGGTCCCCGCACGCTGGGAGGCAGTGGCCGCGATGGCGGCCTGGGCGTCGGCGTTGGCGCGGGCGTCGCGGGCGATGGCGGCCTGCTGCTCTGCCTCGGCGCGGTGGCGGGCGGCGTTCTGGCGTTCCGCCTCGGCGATCTGGCGCTGGCGCTTCGCCTCCGCGGCCTGCGCCTCGGCCTCCAACCGGTGCTGACGGGTCTTCTCCGCCTCGGCCCAGGCCTTCGCCTCGGCCGCCTCCGCCTCCGCGCGGGCCTTCCTCGTCCGCGCGGCCGCGGTCTTCGCCGCCTTCGCCTGCTTCTCCGCCGCCGCGGCCAGCTTCGCGGCTGCCTTGGCGTGTTCCTCGGCGTGCTCGCGCCACTTGATGGCCTGCGCGGCGTGGGCCTCGGCCTGTGCCTGGGCGCCCTGGGCGTTGTTGGTCGCGATGGTGGCGTCGATGGCGTACGCCGCCGTCTGCGTCGCGCCGACCGCGGCGGTCGAGGCCTCGCTCATGCCCTGGGCGATCAGCGACCATTCGGCGCCGTATTCGAGGCCGATCTCGATCAGCTCGTCGGAGGAGGTGGTGGCTATCGCGGCCGAGACGCGTGCCTCCTCAGCGGCGTTGCGGGCCGCGGTGAGCGCGTTCGCGGTCTGGGACTTCGCGGCGTTCAACTCGGTGGCCTTGGCCGCCACGGTGCCGCTGCCGGCCAGGACGCGCTGGGCGTGCCGGGCGGCGTTCGCCGCGCCGGCCATCGAGTTCGACGCCCGTTGCAGGGCGCGGACGCCGTCGCCGTGTGCGGCCAGGAGGCGGGTGCGGGCCGCGGAGGCGCGCTGGGCCTTGACCGCCAGCTCGGTGAGTTCCTCGGCGGCTTTGTTCCGCTCCTCGAGGTCTTTCAGGTACTGCTCGCGTTCGGCCGCGTCGGCGCGGGCCGCGGTCAGGTAACCGGTGGCCAGGAACGCGGTGATCGCGGCGTCGTCGCCGGCCAGGGCGGCCTCGGCCGCTTTCCGGACCTGGGACTCGGCGGGGGCGGCCGCGGCCACCAGGCGGACCCGTTCGCGCAGGGTGGCGGCCCGTTCTGTGGCGTCCGCGGTGACTTTAGCGTCGCGGTCGCGGGCGATGTCCGCGCCGTACGCGAGGAACGCCGCCCGGTCGCTGTCGGTGCCGGCCAGGACCCGGTCGACCTCGGCGTTGAAGTAGGCGCCGCCGGTGCCCTTGAGCGCCTTGATCGCGGCCAGGTTGTCGGCGGCTTCCTTCTTCTTGCGGGCCGCGACCTGCTTGTCCAGGGCCGGTTTGTCGACCATGGCGAACTTCTGGATGATCGCCGGATCGCCGGTGGCGAGGGCGGCCAGGGCGGCGTCGCGGATCTCCGGCTCGGCGGTGAACTCGGCGACGTCGGCGACGGCCTTGCGCCACCGTTCGTCCAGGGCGCTGACCCCGGTGGTGCCGTTCCACTCTTCGGTGACCAGCGGCGGGATCACGATCTCGCCGGCCGCGGCCGCGGCCGGTTCCGGTTCGGCGGCCAGGGCAGGGGGCGCGTGCAGGGTGGTGCCGAGCACCAGGGCGGCGAGCGACACCGTCAACCCGGCGCGTATTCGCTTCACAATCACAGTCGTCCCATCGCAGACGTCATCGCCGCGCGCCCTCACCGGGGCGCGCGGATGGGGGAGATCGGCTTCAGCCGACGGGGTCGGTCAGTGCCGCTTCGGCGGCCAGGGCCTGCTGGTACAGCGCCGCCCAGGTGGCGGCCTGCGCGGCGGCGTTCTGCTGTTCGGCCAGCCACTCGTCGCGGGTGCCGGCCGCGGTGCCGGCGATGTTCAGCCAGTTGGGGCTGGTCGCGGCGGCCGCGACGGCGGCGATCTGGAGCCAGCTCTCGGCCTGCCGCAGGGCGACCTGTTCGGCGTCCGCCCAGGCGACGCGGGGCGAGCCGGTCTGCGTGCCGACGACGTTCCAGGCGCGGGCCGCGGCGGCCCGGGCCTGCGCCTGCGCCTCGGCTGCGGCTTCCCGTGCGGCCTGTTCGGCGGCCTGCGCCTCGACCACCAGCCGGCGGGTCTGCGACAGCCACTGCCGGTCGGCGTCGGCGGCCTGCCGGCGGTGGGTCTGCAGGTCCAGGCCGGCGGCGCTGACCCAGCCGTAACTGAGGAACTCGGCGACGTCGGCGGCGGTCGTTCCGGGGGCGACGGCGCGACCGGCCCAGGCTCGTACCTGCGGTCCGGGGTCGTCCTCGCTCAGCCCGGTGACGAAGGCGTGATCCTCGCCGGCGATCAGGTCGGCCCGGTGGCGGTCGTCGGCGATGCCCTGGCGGTCCAGGGCCAGCGCGGCGGTGTAGCCGGTGGTCGCGAACTCGGCGAGTTCCGCGTCGGTGCCCACCAGCGCCCGGCGGCCCGCCGCGTTGACCCGCGGGTAGTACTGGGCGGCGTGGGTGGCGACCATCCGCTCGGTGTAGTCGTACTGGCGTGTCCGGGTCTGTTCGGCGCGCGTGATCGCCGTGTCGTAGCCGGTCAGCAGGAAGGTGGTGATCGCCGTCGCGCCGCTGCTGGAGAGCAGTGCCGACCGGGCCGCGCTGCGGACCGCCGGGCGCGGGTCGTTCGCCGAGACCCAGCGGACGAAGACCCGTTCCGCCTCTTCCTGTTCGGACATCAGGTCGGTGGCCGCGGCCGCCGTCGGCAGACCCGCCGCTACCGCCGGACCGGGTACCGAAAATGCGAGCAGGGCCGTTGCCACGGCCGTCGAGAGCAGAGCTCTGCGTTTCATCGATTCCCCCGTAATCGTCGACGGCGATCGAATCATGAATATCGACGACGTGGAACGCGGCGCATGTCTCGCTACCGTTTCTGAACCTGTGACCAGCCGAAACGCTACGGTGAGTGATCCGCCACAGTAAACAAAGCTTGCCTATGCGTAATCGTCCGAGCTAGCTTGCGGCAGCGTCCCTTTTGGTCACGATCGACTTGGCCCTTTTAGGACACGCTCCGTTAACCAGCTGCACACGGGGGAATCGGCTTGATGCCAAACACCATCGATGCATCCACGATCCGGCGGCTCCTCGCCGCCGGCCTGGCCGCGGTGGCGATCACCACCGCCGCACCGGCCGTGGCGTACGCGGCACCCGCCGCACCGGCCACTTCGGCCGCGATCCTCGCCGCCGCGGAGTACGACGAGAAGCTCGCGGTCGCCGTCAAATTCGGTCTCGGCGACGACTACACGTTGCTCGAGCTGGCCGACCGCGACTTCGTGATCGCGATCTGGAACCACGTCAAGGACAAGCCGGCCCACGCCGAGGTCCGGCTCGCGGCGGAGATCGCGTTCAGCGCCGCGCCGGAGGACGCCGACCAGGCGAGCTCGGACTTCATCCTGACCGAGGTGTTCGCCGCCTTCGACCGGGACATCGCCCGGGAGCGGCAGGCCACCGAGGCGAAGCGGGCCAGTGACCTGGCGCGTACCGCGGCCGCGGCGAGCATCGACGTGGTCGCCGACGCCACGCTGCTGTCCGGCAGCGACACCGACTTCATCCGGCTGATCTGGGAACGGGTCGCCGAGGACGCGAAGTGGCCGAAGGTCAAGGCCGCGGCCGCCGCCGCGCGGACCGGCACCCCCGCCGCGCAGGAGGCGTTCATCGCCACCGGCCTGGCCGAGGCCGCCCGCCAGGACACCGACGACCGGATCGCCGCCGACGCCGCGAAGACCGAGGCGGAGAAGGCGGCCGAGCTGGCCAAGGCCGCCAAGCGGTTCGCCGCCAACCGGATCCTGCTGCCGGTCACCGACGAACTCCTCAACCTGCCGGACCGGGACTTCATCGTCACCGTCTGGAACTTCACCGCGGCCGGCACCGAGGTGCAGGCAGCGGCGGTGTCCGCGGCGCGCAGCCTCGACCCGGCGGTCTGGGCGGCGTTCATCACGACCGGCATCCACCAGGCCCGTGACCGTGACATCGCGATCGCCCTGGCCGCGCTGGAAGCGGCCGAGCGCAAGGAACTCCAGGGCGTCATCGACCGGGCGGTCAAGGCCAAGCGCCTCAGCCTGGCCGCGGCCGGGCGCACCGCGCTGGCCGGCAACGCCGACGCCGTCTCCACGTTCCTGCGGACCGGCCAGTTCCAGGTGGGCCTGGACGTCACCGCCGTCGCGGTCTCCGGTGACCGGATCGGCGTCATCACCACCGACGGCACCTCGTACGTCAAGGAGGGTGCACTGGGCGGCGCCTGGGTCAAGTTGTACCCGCGCACCAAGCAGCTCGTCCTCGACGGCGACCGGATCGGCATCCTGACCCGGGACAACATCGCGTACGTCAAGGAGGGCGCCCTCAACGCGAGCTGGGTCCGCCAGTTCGACAAGATCAAGCAGATCGCCCTGGCCGGGCAGCGGGTCGGCCTGCTCACCGAGGACAACGTCGTCCGGGTCAAGGAGGGCGGACTCAGCACGAGCCTGCTCTCGATCCACCGCGACGCCAAGACCTTCGCCATGACCAGCGCCCGGATCGGCGTGCTCAACTCGGCCGGTCACCTCGAGATCAAGCAGGGCCCGTACGACACCGCCCTCTGGCACGACATCCGGTCCGACGTCAAGCAGTTCGACCTCGCCGCCAACCGGGTCGGCGTGCTCAACAGCGCCGACACGTCCTTCGCCCTGGACGGCTCGGTGATCACCGGCGAGTGGGTGCGGATGCACGTCAACGTCCAGAAGATCGACGTCGCCGCCGACCGGGTCGGCGTCCTCACCGCCGCCGGCGCCGTCCGGGTCAAGGAAGGCGCGATCACCACGACCTTCGTGACCCAGCGCAACGACATCCAGCAGTTCGCCATCGACGGCGACCGGACGATCGTGGTGAACCAGGACCGGATCGCGCTGGTCAAGGAAGGCGCGCTCGCGGCAACACAGTGGACGGTGCAGCCGACGCCGCCGCCGACGGCCTGATCGGCAACGGGTGGTGGCTCCCGCTACCGGGGAGCCGCCACCCGTGTTGTTCCGCGTGTCGGTCGCCTGGTCCACGGAGGACACCAGGGGTGATGGCACCATGCGCCGGTGAGTTTCGACCTTGTGGTGTGGGCCATGCCCCCGACGGCCGTTCCCGACGCAGTGCACGAGGCCAACGCGCGCTGTGCCCGCGGCGAGCATCCGCAGCGGCCGGCCGATCCCCGCGTCGTGGCCTTCTACGACGCGCTGACCAGTCACTATCCGGACCGGGGACCGCGCGTCGCCGAATCCGCCTCACCGTGGGCCACCGTGCCCCTGCACACCGCCGCCGACCACATCTGGATGCGACTCGACGAGGGCTGCCCGGACGCGGTCCTGGAGACCATCGAACGCCTCGCCGGTGACCTCGACCTGAACCTGCTGGACCTGCAGGACGGCTCCGTCTATCCGCCGCCGGTGCGCATCCGCTGACCCGTCACTCGGACCGCAGATCGACGGCCGCGACCTGGGACGCGCCGATCTCGCCGGCGACCGTGGCCAGCAGATCGGCGTCGACCGCCGAGTCGACCGTCAGCACCATCAGAGCCTCGCCGCCGGCCGCGCGGCGGGCCACCTTCATCGCCGCGATGTTCACCCCGGACCGGCCCAGCATCGTGCCGATCGTGCCGACCACACCGGGACGGTCCCGGTAGCGGAAGAAGATCAGCACCCCGTCCGGTGCCAGGTCCAGCTCGTAGCCGTCGACGGCCACCAACTTCGCGTCGTCGTGACTGCCGGAGGTCACCACGGTCCCGGCGACACCGACCGTCCGGCCGTCCGGCAGCGCTCCGCGTACCGTGATCAGGTCGGTCTGCTCGCCGGCGTCGGCCGCCGCGGTCAGCTCGACCTCGACGCCGCGCTCGGCGGCCAGCCGGGTCACGTTCACGTAGGTGACCGCCTCGGCGACGACCGGGGCGAACAAACCCTTCATCACGGCCAGCTCGAGGACGCCGACCTCGTGTGTGCTGATCGGACCGCGGACCTCGACGGTGATCCGGGCGGCGACCCCACCGGCCACCGCGGTGAACACCCGGCCCAGCTTCTCGGCGAGCGGGAGCATCGGGCGGACCGCCTCGTCGACCGCGACACCGGCCCGCACGTTCACCGCGTCCGGGACGAACTCGCCGCGCAACGCCAGCCGGACACTGCGCGCCACCGCCAGACCGGCCTTGTCCTGCGCCTCGGCGGTCGACGCGCCCAGATGCGGCGTGGCGACCACGGTGTCGAAGCCGAACAGCGGCGACGCGGTGCACGGCTCGGTCTCGTAGACGTCCAGTCCGGCGCCCGCCACCCGCCCGTCGGCAAGCGCGTCCGCGAGTGCCCGCTCGTCGACCAGCCCGCCACGGGCCGCGTTGACGATCCGCACCCCCGGTTTGACCAGGTCCAGTTCCTTCTCCCCGATCAGGCCCACGGTCTCCGGGGTACGCGGAAGATGCACCGAGACGAAGTCGCTCTCCCGCAGCAACTCCTCCAGGCTGACCAGTCGCACCCCCAGCTGCGCCGCCCGGGCCGGCTGCACGTAGGGGTCGTAGGCGATCAGGCGTACCCCGAAGGCGGCCATGCGCTGCGCGAAGAGGACACCGATGCGCCCCAGCCCGACCACGCCGACGGTCTTGCCCTCCACCTCGACCCCGGTGAACGCGGAACGCCGCCAGGCGCCCGCCTTGAGCGTCGCGCTCGCCGTCGCGGTGTGCCGGGCCACCGCCAGCAGCAGGGCCACCGCCTGTTCGGCCGCCGACACGATGTTGCTGGTGGGCGCGTTCACCACCAGGACACCCCGGGCGGTGGCCGCCGGCACGTCGACGTTGTCCAGCCCGACACCGGCCCGCGCCACCACCCGCAGCCGGGTCGCCGCGGCCAGCGCCTCCGCGTCGATCCGGGTGACGCTGCGGACGATCACCGCGTCCGCGCCGGCGATGGCCGCGAGCAGTGCCGCCCGGTCTCCGCCGTCGGCGTGCCGCACCTCGAAGTCGGTGGCGAGCACCTCGAGAGCGGACGGGGCCAGTTCCTCGGTCACCAGGACGACGGGAGTCATGAGACCCTCCAACCGGTCGGCATCGACGGCCCCGAATGTTACGCCGCATTACCGCGCGCACACCAGACGACTACAGCCGGGTGGCGTCCCGCCGTTACCGCCGCCGATCACCGCTGATCGTCACCGCCGGTTGCCGCCGCTGATCGTCGCGCCACTGCTCGACCTGCCCGGCTCCGCTGTCAGCTGTAAGGTGCAGGCCGACAACCGTGGACGACGGCTACGCCGGCGTCCACGGTTGAGTTTCGCCATCCGGTCAACCACAGCCGACGGCTCGGGCCGCCCAGCCGCCGTCCATGGTCCATCTTCGAGCCGAACACGACCGTGGACACCGGCCGGGCAACCCCGGGCCGTCGCTGACGGCTGAACTTCGCCTCGTGGACAGCCGCGGACGACGGCTCGGCTGGCTCAGCCGTCGTCCGTGGCGGTTTTGCCGAGAGCTGGGAGCCGTGGTCTACGGCCGAGGGCCTTCAGCCGTCGGACACGGCTCCTGCGGGCACGACTCGGCAGGCACGGATCTGGCCGACACGACCCCGGCAGGCACGGCGGAAATGCTGAGGCGAGGACGCATACACCCACGGCCCTCACTGGACACCTTTCGCCGTCAGGGTCTGCCTGCGTGGTGACTTCGGGCGCGCTGACCACCCGTATTCACCACACCCCCACCGGTGTGGTGACTTGGGGCGTCCAGCACGCCCGTAATCACCACGCGGACGGGCTTCGCACCCTGACCACGAAACATGTCAAGAGGTGACGGGCGCACGCGCAACGAGCCGTGGGTTCAACCAGCGCCTGCCCGAGGCCGCCAACGGACCCACAACCGGCTTTGAGTTCAACCACCACCCCGTGCGGGGGCGCCAACGAACCCCGACACCCGGCCGATCAGCTCGAACGACTGATCCGGCGGTTGAGAGCGTAACCGCTCACGCACGTCGCCCGGTGGGCCGAGCGTTCTGGACGCGTCAGCGGCCAGCTCGGCACGCCGGGCCCTCGGCGGGAGCGACGGTCTGTGCCCACCACCCCGCTACGACCTGAATTTGATCTTAGAAAGGGCGGGAGACAGAAGATGCCCGGCTTTCACCGGGCATCTTCTGAGTTGCGTAGATCAGGCGGTCTCGGTGATCGGGCGGTCGACCCAGCTCATCATGTCGCGCAGCTTCTTGCCGGTGACCTCGATCGGGTGCTGAGCGCCCTCCTCGCGGAGCTTCTTCAGCTCGGGGCCGCCGTTCTCGTCGTCCTCGATGAGGTGCTTGGTGAAGGCACCCGACTGGATGTCGGCGAGGATCTTCTTCATCTCCTCCTTGACGCCGGCGTTGATCACGCGCGGGCCGGAGACGTAGTCGCCGAACTCGGCGGTGTCCGAGATGCTGTAGCGCATCCGGGAGATGCCGCCCTCGTACATCAGGTCCACGATCAGCTTCAGCTCGTGGAGGCACTCGAAGTACGCGATCTCCGGGGCGTAACCGGCCTCGGTGAGCACCTCGAAACCGGTCTGCACCAGGGCGGCGGTGCCGCCGCAGAGGACGGCCTGCTCGCCGAAGAGGTCGGTCTCGGTCTCCTCCTTGAAGGTGGTCTTGATGACGCCGGCGCGGGTGCCGCCGATCGCCTTCGCGTAGGAGAGGGCGAGGGCCTGGCCGTTGCCGTCCGGGTCCTGCTCGATCGCGATCAGGGCGGGCACGCCCTTGCCGTCCACGTACTGGCGGCGGACCAGGTGGCCCGGGCCCTTCGGGGCGACCATGGCGATGGTCACGTCGGCCGGCGGCTTGATCAGCTCGAAGCGGATGTTCAGGCCGTGACCGAAGAAGATCGCCTTGCCGGCGGTCAGGTTCGGCGCGATCGACTCGGCGTAGATCTTGCGCTGGGCGGTGTCCGGCGCCAACACCATGATCACGTCGGCCCAGGCGGAGGCCTCGGCCGGGGTCTTCACGGTCAGGCCCTGCTCCTCGGCCTTCGCCCGGCTCTTGGAGCCCTCCTGCAGGCCGACCACCACGTCGACGCCCGAGTCGCGCAGCGACAGCGAGTGGGCGTGGCCCTGGCTGCCGTAGCCGATCACGGCGACCTTCTTGCCCTGGATGATGGACAGGTCGGCGTCGCCGTCGTAGAACACTTCCGCGGTCATGACTTCCTTCTTCTCTCGGGCTTACTTCGTAAGATCAGGCTGCGCTGGTTCAGGCGGCGCGTAACGCGGGGCCCGTGGTGATGGAGCGGGAACCGCGGCCGATGGCCACGAGACCCGACTGCACCATCTCCTTGATGCCGTACGGCTCGAGGTCGCGCAGCAACGCATCCAGTTTGTCGGGATTACCGGTGGCCTCGATCGTCAGGGTGTCCGGAGCGACGTCGATCACCCGGGCCCGGAACAGCTCGACGGTCTCGAGCACCTGGCTGCGCTGCGCCCGATCGGCGCGCACCTTGACCAGCAGGAGCTCGCGCTGGACCGACTGGGCCGGGTCCAGTTCCACGATCTTCAGGACGTTGACCAGCTTGTTGAGCTGTTTGGTGACCTGCTCCAGCGGTGAGGAGTCGGCGTTGACCACGATCGTGATGCGGGAGACGTCCGGGTTCTCCGTCTCGCCCACCGCAAGGGAGTCGATGTTGAAGCTGCGCCGGGAGAACAGGCCGCTGACCCGGGCCAGCACACCTGGCTTGTTCTCGACCAGCACGCTCAGCGTGTGTTGGTTGGCGCTCATCACAGATCGTCCTCGTCGAAGGCGGGACGCACGTCCCGGGCGAACATGATCTCGTCGTTGCTGGTGCCGGCCGCGACCATCGGCCACACCATGGCGTCCTTGCCGACCGTGAAGTCGATGACCACCGGTGCGTCGTTGATCTCCATGGCCTGCTTGATGATCTTGTCGACGTCGGCCTTCGACTCGCAGCGCAGACCGACACAGCCGAGCGCCTCGGCCAGCTTCACGAAGTCCGGGATACGGTGCTTGTGCGTGCCCAGCTCGGTGTTGGAGTAGCGGCCCTCGTAGAACAGGGTCTGCCACTGCCGGACCATGCCCAGGTTGCCGTTGTTGATCACGGCGATCTTGACCGGGATGCCCTCCAGGGCGCAGGTGGCCAGCTCCTGGTTCGTCATCTGGAAGCAGCCGTCGCCGTCGATCGCCCACACCTGGGTGTCCGGCCGGCCGACCTTGGCGCCCATCGCGGCCGGAACCGCGTAGCCCATCGTGCCCGCACCACCCGAGTTGAGCCAGGTGGCCGGCTTCTCGAACTTGATGAACTGGGACGCCCACATCTGGTGCTGGCCGACACCCGCGCAGTAGATCGCGTCCGGCCCGACCAGCTGGCCGATCCGCTCGATCACGTACTGCGGGGCGAGGGTGCCGTCGGTCGGCTCCTCGTAGCCCAGCGGGTACCGCCGGTTCAGCTCGTTGAGGGTGTTCCACCACGGCTCGTACCGCTCGGTACCGGTGGCGTCGGCGGACACCGCGGCGATCAGCTCGTCGATGACGTGCCGAGCATCGCCCACGATCGGGACGTCGGCGTGCCGGTTCTTGCCGATCTCGGCCGGGTCGATGTCGGCGTGCACGACCTTGGCGTCCGGGGCGAACGAGTCCAGCTTGCCGGTGACCCGGTCGTCGAAACGGGCGCCCAGGGTGATCAGCAGGTCGGCCTTCTGCAGCGCATACACCGCGGGGACCGTGCCGTGCATGCCGGGCATGCCCAGGTGCTGCGGGTGCGAGTCGGGGAACGCGCCGAGCGCCATCAGCGTGGTGACCACCGGGATGCCGGTCGTCTCGGCCAGCTTGCGCAGGCCGTCGGTGGCTCCGGCCTTGAGGACGCCGCCACCCACGTACAGCACCGGGCGCTTGGCCGCGGCGATCAGACGGGCCGCCTCACGGATCTGCTTGCCGTGCGGGTGCAGGGTGGGGCGGTAACCCGGCAGGTCGAGCGTCGGCGGCCACTGGAAGGTGGTCGGCGACTGCTGCACGTCCTTGGGGATGTCGACCAGGACCGGGCCGGGCCGGCCGGTGGCCGCCAGGTGGAACGCCTCGGCCAGGATCCGGGGCAGCTCCTCCGGGGTCTGCACCAGGAAGTTGTGCTTGGTGATCGGCAGCGTGATGCCCTGGATGTCCGCCTCCTGGAAGGCGTCCGTCCCGATCGACGCACGCGACACCTGACCGGTGATCGCCACGATCGGCACCGAGTCCATGTACGCGTCGGCGATCGCGGTCACCAGGTTCGTCGCACCCGGCCCGCTGGTGGCCATGCAGACGCCGACCTTGCCGGTGGCCTGCGCGTAACCGGTGGCGGCGTGACCCGCGCCCTGCTCGTGCCGGACCAGGATGTGCCGCACCTTGGAGTCGAACAGCGGGTCGTACGCCGGGAGGATCGTCCCGCCGGGAATGCCGAAGAGGACCTCGACCCCGAGCGCCTCGAGCGACCGGACGAGCGCGCCGGCACCGGTGGTGGCGACCGGGGCCACTACGGCGGGGGCGTGGTTCACAGCCGCCGCGACGGTGGCCGGAGTGACTCGATGGGCGAGCGTTTCGGGAGTGGGTCTCGTCATGGCATTCAGACCTTTTCGGGTTGGTCGGGTCCGGTACTTGAGCAACAAAAAAGGTCCTCGTGCGATGCACGGGACCTAGCGCACTCTCCTATCTCTCAGGAGGGTGCGCTCAGATAAGTACTCGGGACGCGAAGCACATGCGACTAACCTTGCCCGATCTCACGCCCTGAGTCAACTGATCCCACATTTTGATCACCGGTCGGGGCGGCGAAGTCCGGATCGCTCGGCAACAGGGCCCTGACCTGCCGCATTCCGGGTCCGAGGCGTACCACCTGACTTCGCGCGGGTGCGTCGTTCGGCGGGCTGCTCCGCGGTGCCGGGACCGGTCGCGGCCCCGCCGGGCGCAGCGACCGCAGCCGCGTCTCGAAGTGCTCGGCGGGCACTCCCCAGCCGAACAGTGAGCCCTGCCCGAGACGGCAGCCGGCCTCCTCGACGACCGCCCGCTGCGCCGGGGTGCCGATGCCCTCGGCGAGCACCTCCAGACCCAGCCGGTGCCCGAGCCGGACCACCACGTCGACGAGCGGCGCGGCGGTGCCGGTCCGCGACTCCGGCTCGGCCACCAGCGCGTGATCGATCTTGAGGATGTCGACCGGGAGCGTACGCAGCTGGGTCAGCGACGAGTAGCCCGCGCCGAAGTCGTCGAGCGCGATGCGCACCCCGGTCCCGCGCAGCTCGGCGAGCCGGCCGACCAACTCCTCCATGTCGGTGGCCACGGCATGCTCGGTCACCTCCAGGACCAGGCGCTGCGGGGGTACGTCGTACCCGGCCAGCACGTCGGCGACCTGACCGGCGTAGTCCGCGTTGTGCAGCTCCTTGGGCGACAGGTTCACCGACACCCACACGTCGTGCCCCTGCGCGAGCCACTCGGCGAGCTGGCGGCAGGCCTGCTCCAGCACCCACGCGCCGATCCGGTTGATCAGCCCGGACTCCTCGGCGACCGGGATGAACTCGTCCGGGCGGACCGCGCCCAGCTCCGGATGGGTCCAGCGGAGCAGCGCCTCGGCGCCGACCGGCCGCATCGACGGCAGCGCCACCACCGGCTGGAACACCAGGCGCAGCTGCCCGCGATCGATGGCGTGGCGCAGCTCGCCCTCCAGGGTGCCGCGGCGTCGCAGCAACTCGTCGTAGCCGGGCTGGTAGCGCTCCACCCGGTTCTTGCCGCGCTGCTTGGCGTACCGCAGCGCGAGGTCCGCGTCGTGCAGCAGCTCACCGGTGTCGGCCACGCCCACGCTCGCGGACAGGAAGATCGAGGTGCCGTCGACCTCGTACGGCTCCCCGAGCACCGCCAGCAGCCGGTGCGCCGCCAGCACGGCCTCGTCCGCGTCACCGTGCATCAGGACCGCGAACTCGTCGCCGCCGAGACGCGCCGCCACGTCCCCGGCCAGCAGGTTGCGCCGCAGGCGGTCGCCCACCTCGGCCAGCACCGCGTCGCCCACGTCGTGCCCGCGCATGTCGTTGACGGTCTTGAAGCCGTCCATGTCGATGCCGATCAGGGCCGCGGTGTCGCCGGTCACGCGCAGCGCCTGCTGCAGTCCGCGCCGGTTGGCCAGGCCGGTCAACGGGTCGGTGTGCGCCAGCTCGCGGAAGTGCGCCTCCCGCTGCCGCAGCTGCACGGTGTAGCGCCGGACGTCGGCGAGAGCGAGGTACTGCCGGGCGACCAGGGCCAGGCCCTCGACGCTGGCGCCGAAGTAGCCGAGCACGTCCACGGCGCCGCCGCGGGCCAGGTGGTAGCCGAGCGCGGCGAGGACGGCGAGCATCGGGACGACGACGTAACCGCCGCCACGTTCCAGCACGTCACCGGTGGCCTGGACCGGACGGTCGGCGGCGCGTACCGCGTACGCCACCGTGATCAGACCGGTCGTCAGGAGCAGCACGCTGCCCAGCGCGAACAGCTCGTCCTGCCGGCAGATCCCGGTGGACAGCCATGCGGCGGCGACGGCCACCACGCTCACCCCGGCACCCACCCGGACGGTGTTGCGGCGTGGCCGGTGCGCGTGCAGGCCCAGGACGGCGGTCAGGCCCAGCGACAGGACCACCAGCACCGCCGGGAGGAGGATGGCCAGGCATCGTTCCGGGGTGGCGTCCCCCAGGACACGGGTGGGACGCGAGATCAGCACCCAGCCGACGAACCAGATCGCCGCGGCGATCACCAGTCCGTCGAGCACGTGCCGCAGGGCGGCGGCCGGCCCGCGGGTCGCGCCTGGCAGCACCACCGTGCCGGCCAGCAGCGTGAACGTGCCGGAGGCCATACCGATCGCGACCGCGGTGGCCAGCGTCTTCGCGTGCCCGGGATCGTCGTGATGACCGCTCAGCAGCGCGCTGGCCAGCCCGGCCAGGGCTGCGGCGGTGGTCACCGCGCCACCGGCGGCCAGCAGCAGGTGTGCCCGGCGGGCCGCGCCGGTGTGCCGGCGACCGGACTGCCCCAGGTAGGCCACCGCCGGCACGGCGACGAGCAGGCAGACGAGACCGGCCAGCTCCATACCGGACGGTGAGTGCACGGACACACTTTGCCGGATCTCCGTCGATTCCGACACCCCCGCCGTCCCGCGCTGTGGACGTCCCGGGCCGTCTCCGCCCTGGCCGGTGGCAGTATGGAGAAATGCCTGAGCTGCGCTCCCGGACCTCGACACACGGTCGCACCATGGCCGGCGCACGCGCCCTGTGGCGCGCCACCGGTATGACGGACGACGATTTCGGCAAGCCGATCGTCGCGATCGCCAACAGTTACACCCAGTTCGTACCGGGACATGTCCACCTCAAGGACCTCGGTGGCCTCGTCGCCGATTCGATCGCCGAGGCGGGCGGCGTCGGGCGCGAGTTCAACACCATCGCCGTGGACGACGGCATCGCCATGGGCCACGCCGGCATGCTCTACTCGCTGCCCAGCCGCGAGCTGATCGCCGACGCCGTCGAATACATGGTCAACGCCCACTGCGCCGACGCCCTGGTCTGCATCTCGAACTGCGACAAGATCACCCCCGGCATGCTGATCGCCGCACTGCGGCTCAACATCCCGACCGTCTTCGTCTCCGGCGGCCCGATGGAGGCCGGCAAGACGGTCGCCATCGAGGGGATCGTGCACGAGAAGCTCGACCTGGTCGACGCGATGAGTGCCGCCGCCAACGACGCGGTCACCGACGCCCAGCTGGACACCATCGAGCGGTCGGCCTGCCCGACCTGCGGCTCCTGCTCCGGCATGTTCACCGCCAACTCGATGAACTGCCTGACCGAGGCGATCGGCCTGTCGCTGCCCGGCAACGGCTCGACGCTGGCCACGCACGCGTCGCGCAAGGCGCTGTTCGAGGAGGCCGGGCGGCTGATCGTGGAGATCGCCCGGGACTACTACGAGAAGGACGACACCTCGGTCCTGCCCCGCGAGATCGCCAACCAGAGCGCCTTCGAGAACGCGGTGGCCCTGGACGTCGCGATGGGCGGCTCCACCAACACGGTGCTGCACCTGCTGGCCGCCGCCCGTGAGGCGGGGCTCGACTTCAGCGTCTCGGACATCGACGCCATCTCGCGCCGGGTGCCCTGCCTGTCCAAGGTCGCGCCGAACAGCCCGAAGTACCACATGGAGGACGTGCACCGGGCCGGCGGCATCCCCGCCCTGCTCGGCGAGCTCCACCGGGGCGGGGTGCTGAAGACCGACGTCCGCTCGGTCCACTCGCCCGACCTGGACAGCTGGCTGAGCAAGTGGGACATCCGTGCGGAGAACCCGTCGCCCGAGGCGCTGGAGCTGTTCCACGCCGCACCGGGCGGGGTGCGCACCACCGAGCCGTTCAGCACCACCAACCGCTGGGCGAAACTGGACACCGACGCGGTCGAGGGCTGCATCCGGTCGATCGAGCACGCGTACACGGTCGACGGCGGCCTGGCGATCCTCTTCGGCAACCTCGCCCCGGACGGCTGCGTGGTCAAGACCGCCGGCGTCGACGAGTCGATCTGGAAGTTCACCGGCCCGGCCCGGGTCTTCGAGTCCCAGGACGACGCGGTCTCCGGCATCCTCGGCAAGCAGGTGGTGGCCGGCGACGTGGTGATCATCCGCTACGAGGGCCCCAAGGGCGGTCCGGGCATGCAGGAGATGCTCTACCCGACGTCCTTCCTCAAGGGCCGCGGCCTGGGCAAGGCGTGCGCGCTGATCACCGACGGCCGCTTCTCCGGCGGCACGTCCGGCCTGTCCATCGGCCACGTCTCCCCCGAGGCGGCCGGCGGCGGCCTGATCGCCCTGGTCGAGACCGGCGACGAGATCATCATCGACATCCCGGGCCGCAGCATCACCCTGAACGTGCACGACGAGGTGCTGGCCCAGCGCCGGCACGAGCAGGAGCGTCGCGCCAAGCCGTACAGCCCGGTCGACCGGGATCGGCCGGTGTCGGCGGCTCTGCGCGCCTACGCCTCGATGGCCACGAGCGCGAGCGACGGCGCCTACCGCAACGTCCCGGAGTAGCCACCGATCCCCCGCAGGCGCTCGAGTGCCTGCGGGGGCTCTTCATCGGGTACGCGACGAAGCAGCACCGACGTCGGCGCCGTGTGCACTGAACCGGATAAGCCACTGTCACCCTGAGGCATGGTCGAAGCGGGTCGATACCCGGGAATTCCCGTCGGGTCGTTCGGGACGAAAAAGACTTACCGGTGAAGCGTTTACACGCGGCGATCAGTGGCGTAACACTTAACCGATCAAGTCCCTGATTCCGTCGCCGAAGGACTTCCCGCGACCGATAAGCTCGGCGGCAGTGGTCACAGAGGAGATCGAGTGAAGCGGCCCACGATCGCCGACATCGCGCGGCGGGCGGGCGTGTCGAAAGGCGCGGTCTCCTATGCGCTCAACGGCCAGCCCGGCGTCTCCGAGGCGACCCGCAAGCGGATCCTCGCCATCGCCCAGGAGATCGGCTTCAACGCCAACAGTGCCGCCCGCGCCCTCTCCGGCGCCCGGGCCCGCGCCGTCGGCCTGACCATCTGCCGCCCGGCCCGGATCCTCGGCATCGAGCCCTGGTTCATGGGCCTGATCAGCGGCTTCGAGGCCGAGCTGGGCGCCCGGTCCTACGCGCTCACGCTGCAGGTGGTGGCCACCCCCGAGCAGGAGGTGGAGGTCTACCGCCGCTGGTGGGGTGAGCGCCGCATCGACGGCGTGATCGTCACCGACATCCGGGAGAACGACGTCCGCATCCCGGTGCTGCAACAACTCCAGCTCCCGGCCGTGGTGATCGGCGGCCCCGGCGACACCGGCTCGCTGGCGCAGATCTGGTCCGACGACGCCGGCGCGATCACCGAGGCGGTCCGCTACCTGGTCGCTCTCGGACACCACCGGATCGCCCGGGTCAGCGGCGTGCCCGATCTGCTGCACACCCAGGTCCGGACCACGGCGTTCGCCGAGGTGTGCGCCTCGCTCGGACTGGACAGCGCGATCACCATCCCGGCCGACTACACCGGCGAGGAGGGCAGCCGCGCGACCCGGCGGCTGCTGATCGGCGGCGACCGGCCGACGGCGATCATCTACGACAACGACGTGATGGCGGTCGCCGGTCTCGCCGTCGCGCAGGAGATGGGCCTGTCCGTGCCGGGCGACCTGTCGATCGTGGCCTGGGACGACTCGCCGCTGTGCAGCCTGGTGCACCCGCCGCTCACCGCGCTCAGCCGGGACATCTCGGCGTACGGTGCGCAGGCGGCCCGCGAGCTGCTCAAATCCATCGACGGCGACCAGGTCGGCGACGTCGAGGCGGCCCGGGTGCACCTGACACCGCGCGGGAGCACCGCACCGCCCCGTTAGGTCCGGTGGCTCTCGAGATAGGCCTCCATGCGTTCGGCGGGTGCCGGGCGGCCCAGCACGTTCCCCTGGCCGTACGCGCAACCGGCGGCCAGCGCACGGTCCTTCTGTTCGGATGTCTCCAGCCCCTTGGCGACGATCTCCAGACCGAGCCTGCGGCCGAGGCTGACCACCACGTCCAGGACCGCCGGGCTGCCCTCGGCCTGCTCGGCGAGCAGGGCCGGGCTCAGCTTCAGCATGTCCACCGGCAGCCGGCGCAGGTGCGACAGCGACGTCTGGCCGGCGCCGAAGTCGTCCAGGGCGGCCCGGACGCCGAGTTTGCCCAAGCCGCTGAGGGCCGCCACGATGGCCGGCACGTCCTCCGCGATCCACGTCTCGGCCACCTCGACGACCAGGCGCTCCGGCCGGATCCGGTACTGCTTGAGGGTCTCCGCGACCCGTTCCGGGAACCTCGCGGTCAGCAACTCGCGCGGTCCCACGTTCACCGACAGCCAGAAGTCGTCGTCACCGGACCAGCCGGCCAGATGCCGGCAGGCCTCGTCCAGCACCCACTCGTCCAGTTCCGCGGTGATCCCCAGCGACGAGGCGATCGGCAGCAGCTCGCCCGGCAGGATCGTGCCCAGCTGCGGGTGCCGCCAGCGCAGCAGCGCCTCGACGCCCGCCGGGCGGCCGTCGCGCAGCCCGGTCACCGGCTGGAACGCCAGGTCCAGTTCGCCGCGGGCGGCCGCGCCGAGCAGCTGATGTTCCAGCTCCATCCGGCGGTGCAACTGGATCTCGACGTCGGTGTCGTACCACTCGACGCGGTCCCGGCCGATCTGGCGGGCCCGCTGCCGGGCCAGGTCGGCGTGCCGGAGCACCTCGTCGGAGTCGGCGCCGCCGGACAGTTCGGCCAGGCCCACGCTGGTGTGCAGGATCACCGCGGCGCCGGGCAGCCGGCAGGGCTCGCCGAGGGCCGCGACGATCCGGGTGGCCAGCGCGTACGCCGGAACCGCCGATTCGCCGGTCAGCACCGCGAACTCGTCCCCGGCCAGCCGGGCCGGCACGTCCTCGCCGCCGACCAGGCCGCGGATCCGCCGGCTCACCTCGATCAGGACCGCGTCGCCGACCTCGCGCCCGTGGGTGTCGTTGACCTCGGCCAGCCCGTGCAGGTCGATCACCAGCAGCGTGCCGGGCCGGCCCGGACGGCGGCGCCGTTCGAGCAGGTCCCGCATCAGGGCCGGCCGGTTCGCCAGGCCGGTCAGCTGGTCGATGAACGACAGCCGGTGCAGCGCCCGTTCCAGGTGGACCCGTTCGCCGACGTCCCGGACGTGCACCACCAGCGCACCCACCTCGGGGACGTCCCGCTGGTCGGAGATCGTCGACTCGGTGTCGCGCCACAGCTTCGCGCCGTCCCGGATCTTGGCGCTGAGCAGCACCGGCGGGCCGCCCTCGTGTTCGCCGGCCAGCACCGAACAGATCACCGCCCGGGCGTCGGCGACGTCCTCCGGGTGGATCAGGTCGGCGAACTCACGGCCGATCACCTCCTCGTCGCGCAGACCGAACAGGCGGGCGGCGGCCGGCGACTGCCAGCGGACGGTCAGCTGCTCGTCGAGGACCAGGGTGAGATCGGTGGCACCGGCGACCAGCGAACGGAAGTGCGCCTCGGCCACACGCAGGCGGCTCGCGTACCGGCGGATGTCGCGGACCACGAGCATCTCGCGGACGGTCAGCACGCTGACCATGACGAGGCCGAAGACGACCGCCTCGTTGTTGAAGTCGCGGACGGTGAGCAGGTGCCAGAGCGCGGCGAGCACGCCGACGGCGGCGGGCGCGGCCAGCAGCGGGTAACTCGCCAGGTACTGGTCCGGGTGCCGGGGTTCGCGCCGCTGAACGGCCGCTCCGTCCGCGGTCCGCAGGACGGCCATCCCGGCCACCATCGGCAGGCCGGCCAGCGGCAGGACACGCGCACCGGCACCAGCGGCCATCAGCTCGGCCAGAGCGCCGAGAGAGACCAGGACCAGTGCGGCGCCGCCGCCGGTCCACAACGCGGACCGGGTCCGCGGGTCGGCCCGCAGGACGATCACGACGACCATGCAGGCGCCGCCGGCCGCGATCAGCATCGCCGGGGCGGCGGCGTTCGCCGTGCCGGGCAGCAGGTACAGCGCGAAGCCGATGCTCACCGCCAGGCCCACCCCGTCGAAGGCGCGCCGGATCCGGACCTGCCAGCTCGGGGTGGCGCCGGGCAGCAGCGACACGCCGACCACCGAACAGGCGGTGGCCAGGGTGAGCGCGACGGTGAGCCAGAACAGCGGCAGCGGCCGGTCCCACCAGGGGACCGAGGCGGCGACGGCGGCGAACAGGGTGCCCGCCGCGGCGAACCCGCCCAGCCGGGATGCGGTCCACAGCGCCGTGCCGCCGACCGCGAGCGCCAGCGCCATCGGCGGGCTCATCAGGCCGCACGCTCCCGCGAGCAGCACCGCGGCGGCGGCGAGGCAGGCGGCGATCCGAGGCACGGCGATGTCCTCTGCTCTACGAGACCCGATTGCCCGGTCAACGAGGTTCCCCGCGCCGGGTTACGGCCGGTACACGGATCGTCGGACATCCAGTGACAGCGGTCAACCCGAGGTCGCGGGCCTGTTCCACCGCCTGCGACCTCGGGTGGGAGAATAGGCAGGTGAGCACTCGTCCCGTCCTCCGTGTCCGCAAATCCGGAGCCGTCCTGCTGGCGGCGCTGATCGCGGTGGTCAGCGCGGTCCCCCTGGCCGGTTCCTCGCGGGCGCTGACGCCGGTGCTGCTGATCCCGGTCGTCGTGCTCCTCTGGGCCTGGCGCGCCGGCACCGACGTCTACCCCGACGGGCTGCGGGTCCGCGCCCTGATCGGTGGCAGCCGGGTGCCGTGGACCCGGGTCGCCGAGCTCGCCCCGGACGAGCGCGGCCGGGTCTCCGCCCTGCTCGACAACGGCAACATGATCCGGCTGACCGGTGTCACCCGGGACAACCTGCCGATGGTGCTGGCCGCCGGTGGCCACCGGATCGAGGACCGGCCCAGCACCGATCAATGATCAGCGTGGCCGTTTCTCCACCGGAACACCCAGATCTCTTGGCTACCCTGGTCCGCAGTGAACGAGGGGGTGGTCTGGTCGTGCGTTTCCGCCGGGGCCGTGGCGCGGTCGCGACAGCCGGTGCCGTGCTGGCGCTGACAGCAGGGTGCAGTTTCGGGCCGCCCGGCCCGGACCAGGCCGGATCCCCGCCCAACCTGCCACGCCCGTCGGTCGCGCCGACCGCCGGGTCGTCCGGCGACGACCGTGAGGTCGCGATCACCGTGATGGCCAAGAGCCTCGAGGTGCCGTGGGGCATGGGGTTCCTGCCCGACGGGTCGGCCGTGGTCACCGAACGCGACACCGCCCGCATCCTGAAGGTCGGGCCGGAGTCCGACGCCAACGGTCTCACCGTGACCGAGTTGCAGCGCCTCGACGAGGTCAAGGCGTCCGGCGACGGCGGCCTGCTCGGCATCGCCGTCTCGCCCGGTTACGTCGACGACAAGACCGTCTACGTCTACTACTCCACCGAACGCGACAACCGGGTCGGCAAACTGGTGATCGGCGGCGCCCTGCAGCCGATCCTCACCGGCATCCCGCACTCCGCCGACCAGAACGGCGGGGCGCTCGCCTTCGGACCGGACGGTTTCCTCTACGTCGGCACCGGCGACGGCACCCCCACCGGCACCCAGGCCGGCAACGCGAAGAGCCTGGGCGGCAAGATCCTGCGGATCACCACGGCCGGCAGGCCCGCCGCCGGCAACCCGGTCAAGACCTCCCCGGTCTGGTCGTCCGGTCACCGCAACGTGCAGGGCCTGGCCTGGGACGCCCAGGGCACGTTGTACGCGACCGACCGCGGCCAGCCGCGTTTCAGCGAGCTGAACGTGGTGAAGAAGGGCGGCAACCACGGTTGGCCCACGGTGGACGGCTCCGGCACCGACACCAGGTTCGTCAACCCGTTGGTCTCCTGGCCCGCCGAGGCGTCGTCGTGCGGCGGCGTGGCCACCCTGGAGAGCATGGTCGCCACCGCCTGCCTGCTCGGTAAGAAGGTCTACCTGCTGAACGTCACCGGCAACGGCACGGTGCTCGGCAGCCCGCAGGAGCTGCTCACCGGCGAGTACGGCAGGCTGCGCGCGCTCGTCGCCGCACCGGACGGCTCGCTCTGGGTCAGCACCTCCAACCAGGAGGACGCCGGTGAACCGGACCCCGAGGACGACCGCATCATCCGGCTGGTCTTCTCGGACGGCGGCGCCGGCCGGAGTTGACGGCCATGACTGTTTCGCGCCACATCCGTTCGGGCAGGTGAGCCCCCGATGACTCAGGAACCGGTCGACACCGTGCCCGTCTGGCGCCGCTATCTGATCCTCTCCCGACGGGCCCGGATCCTCCTCCGGCACGGCCTGCGCAACCGCTGGACCCGCCGGGCCGGCCTCGCCGTCGCCGTCGGGCTGGTCAGCGTGACCGGCTCGATGGTCGGCGTGATGCTCTTCGCCCAGTCCGACCTGAACATCGGCCCGTTCAAGGCCGAGATGTCGATCACGCCGTCGGCCGACGGCGGCACCGAGATCGACATTCCGCCGCTCGGTTCCCTGCACCTGGACAGCCACCGCGGGCCGCTGCACCTCAAGGTGGCGCTCGGCTCACTGGACCAGAGCCGCACCGAGGCGCTGATCGACAACCCGTCCACCATCACCTCGGCCGGTGACCGGGCCGTCGAGGAGGTCGTCGACGCGGTGTCCCGCCTCGGCCTGCGCGCGGCCGGCCTGGCCGTGGCCACCACGCTCTTCTGCGCGGCGTTCGTCTTCCGTGACGTGCGCCGGACCGCGGCGTCCGGCGTCACCGCGCTGGTGCTGACCGGCGGCAGCCTGGGCCTGGCGGCGGCCACCCTCCGCCCCGACGCGATCAGCGAGCCCCGCTACGAGGGTCTGCTCGTCAACGCGCCCGCGGTGGTCGGTGACGCCCGCCGCATCGCGGACAACTACGGCCGGTACGCGGAGCAGCTCCAGCAGATCGTCAGCAACGTCAGCCGCGTCTACGCGACGATGTCGGCGCTGCCCGTCTACGAGCCGGCCGGCAACACGACCCGCCTGCTGCACGTCTCCGACCTGCACCTCAACCCGTCGTCGTGGGGCCTGATCCGGACCGTCGTGGAGACCTTCGAGATCGACGCGGTGATCGACACCGGCGACATCGTCGACTGGGGCAGCAGCGCCGAGACCTCCTACGTCGCGTCGATCCCGTCGATCGGGGTGCCGTACATCTACGTCCGCGGCAACCACGACTCGACGGCGATCCAGGCGGCGGTCGCCCGGCAGAGCAACGCGATCGTCCTGGACGACGGGCTGACCGAAGTGGACGGCCTGACCATCGCCGGCATCGGCGACCCCCAGTTCACCCCGGACAAGAGCGAGACGAACGTGGCCGGTGACGACGCCGGCCCCGAGGTGCTCGAGGCCTCCGGGGAGAAACTGGCCACCACGATCCGCGACTCCGGCAAGAAGGTGGACATCGCCCTGGTCCACGACCCGGCGATGGCCCAGCCCCTCTCCGGACTGGTCCCCCTGGTCCTGTCCGGACACAAACACCAGCGGTCGGTGACCATGCTGCCCGCGCCCACCGAGCCGGAACCGGACCCGTCCGCCTCACCCACCCCGTCACCGGCGGCCTCCGCCGACCTGACCCCGGTCACCACCCGGATCATGGTCGAGGGCTCGACCGGCGGGGCGGGACTGCGAGGCCTGGAGAACGACGCGGCCACACCGCTGACCCTCTCGGTCCTCTACTTCGACGAGAACCGCGAGCTGAAGGCGTACGACGACATCCAGCTCGGCGGCACCGGCGAATCCAACGTCACGATGCAGCGCAACGTGATCGGACTGGACGACGAGCCGGTACCGGCGCCCACCCCGTCGGTGGCGCCCAGCCAGTGACGACAGCACCGCCCGCCCCCACGGAGAACCACGGGAACGGGCGGTGCGGCGTACCAGAGATCAGGAAGCGCCGAGACGCTCCAGGATGAGGTCGCGGACGGTCTTGGCATCCGCCTGGCCGCGCGTGGTCTTCATGACCGCACCGACCAGCGCGCCCGCCGCCGCCACCTTGCCGTCGCGGATCTTCGCCGCGATGTCCGGGTTCGCGGCGATGGCCTCGTCCACCGCGGCCGTGAGCGCACCGGTGTCGTTGACCACCTCGAGCCCGCGGGACGCCATCACGGCCGCCGGGTCACCCTCGCCGGCCACGACACCCTCGAGGACCTGACGGGCCAGCTTGTCGTTCAGCTTGCCGTCGTCGACCAGCTTCTGCAGCTCCGCCACCTGGACCGGCGTCGCGCCGGCCTCGGAGAGTTCGACACCCAGCTCGTTGGAGCGCCGGGCCAGCTCACCGAGCCACCACTTACGCGCACCGGCCGGCGACGCGCCCGCCGCGATGGTCTCCTCGATCAGCTCGACGGCACCCGCGTTGGCCGCGGACTGCATGTCGCTCTCGCTGATGCCCCACTCCTCGCGGAGCCGGGCCCGCTTGACGCTGGGCTTCTCCGGCAGGGCCTCCCGCAGCGAGGTCACCCACACCGGGTCCGCGGCGATCGGCACCAGGTCGGGCTCCGGGAAGTACCGGTAGTCGGTGGCGGTCTCCTTGGACCGTCCCGAACGGGTGTCGCCGGTGGTCTCCTGGAAGTGCCGGGTCTCCTGGAAGATCTTGCCGCCGTCGTCGAGGATCCCGGCCTGGCGGATGATCTCGGAACGGACGGCACGCTCCACGGACCGCAGCGAGTTGACGTTCTTCGTCTCGGTCCGCGTACCCCAGTCGTCGCCCGGCAGGTTCAGCGACGTGTTCACGTCACAGCGCATCGAACCCTGCTCCATGCGCACGTCGGAGACGCCGAGGGCACGGACGATGTCCCGCAGCTCGGCCACATACGCCTTGGCGACCTCCGGGGCGAGCGCGCCGAGCCCCGGAACCGGCTTCGTCACGATCTCGACCAGCGGGATGCCGGCCCGGTTGTAGTCGACGAGCGACTCGGTGGCACCGTGGATGCGACCGGTGGCGCCGCCGACGTGCAGCGTCTTACCGGTGTCCTCCTCGATGTGCACCCGCTCGATGCCGATGCGGTACTCCTTGCCGTCCACGGTCACATCGACGTAACCCTCGACGCAGAGCGGCTCGTCGTACTGCGACGTCTGGAAGTTCTTCGGCATGTCCGGGTAGAAGTAGTTCTTCCGGGCCATCCGGCACCACTCGGCGATGTCGCAGTTCAGCGCGAGGCCGATCTGGATGGTCGCCTCGATCGCGGCGCGGTTCATCACCGGCAGGGCGCCGGGCAGGGCCAGACAGACCGGGCAGGTCTGGGTGTTCGGCTCGGCACCGAAGTCGGTCTTGCACCCGCAGAACATCTTGGTCTTCGTGCCCAGCTCGACGTGCGTCTCCAGGCCGATCACCGGCTCGTACCGGGTGAGGACATCCTCGTAGCTCATCGTCGGCTCCATCGGCTTGGCGTGCGGGACAACATTCCTAGATTAATCGGCCGGTCCTGACAAATGCGTTCGGGTCTCGTCACGAGGTCCGGCCCCTTCGCGGCCGATAGCCGAGGTCGGCGATGGCCCTGACCGTGCATTCACGAACGGCCAGAAACGAGGGTACGGTCGTGAGCACGTCCAGCGAGATCGCCTCGGCGAGTTCCTCGTAGAAGTCCTCGATCGGGCGGCCCAGCCGATCGACCAACCGGCGGATCGGCTCCTTCGGTTCGCCGATCCTCTCGACGTCCCTCGGGCGACCGGGCACCCCGAGATCGGCGTCGGCCCATCGGACCCCGAGCACACTCCGCAATGCATTCCCGTCGGCGAGCACCCAGGCCTCGGACTTGCGGACCGGGACGACCGGGACCCATCTCTCGGGGCGGGACGTCCCCCACGCCTCGGCGAGCGGGTCGAGCCATTCACGGCGTACCCGGTCGGTGTTGCCGTCCTGATCCCGGTGAACGAAGACCAGGTGGAAGGTGTCGGCGTTCGCCTCGACCACACCGATGATCTCCGGAACGGTGGGCGGGCGTTGCCGACGGCGGAGCACCGTGACCTGGTCGACGTCCACATCGTCGGCGAAGTCCGTCGCGCAGACGTCCTCCAGGGAACGGCGCAGCAGGAAGGGCAGGAACCGGTCGTCGGAGGAACCCTCGGCGATCAGAGCCGATGTCAGGAACCGCATCAGGCCTCCAGCGCCTGGCGTACTTCGAAGTCCGCGATCTCGGCGGGACTGATCAGGCGCCGGTTCGGATCCAGGTCGTCCTGAGCCGCCAACGCGGGCCGGCGGCCGGCCGAGATGAGCCGCGGTTGCGTCACCTTGCTGCGGGACCGGCCTGGAAGAATTCGTGTCACCGTCGTCAGGAAGACCGCATCCGGCCGAACCCCGTCGTCCTGAGCCGGTCCCAGCGCTCGCAGGATCGCCGGCGAGTGGCTGGTGAGGAGCACCTGTGTGAGCGGTGCGACGGGATCCTCGTCGCGCGACCGGACAGCCCTGTCGACCACCGCGCGAAGACGCTGAATCAACGTGATCAAGCGCTGCGGGTAGATGCCGTTCTCCGGTTCCTCAAAACACAGCACCCCCGAATGAGCGGGGTCGTAGGCCGCGGTGAGAAGTGCCGCCGCCCGGAGGGTGCCGTCGGAGGCGACCCGCGCAGAGACGGCTTCGCCGCGGCCCCGGGCCCGAAACTCGATCTCCCGGCGACGCCTCCTGCCGTCCTCGTCGATCTGCACGCCGCTGACGTCGGAGATGACACCGGCGAGATCCGCGGAGATGTCGCCGAGGACACCGTCCGGGCGATCCGGCGTGGCCGTCAACCCCGCGATCCGGTGCAATGTATTGGGTAGGTGCGCACCGTCAGAGCCTAGAATGTCGGGTTCGTCGTACCCGTCCGGTCGTCGTAGTGCCGCAGGATCGAGGTGCAGATTCCGCCAGGATTCCAGTTCCCGTTTCAGCGCGAAGAGCGTCGCCGACTCGCTCGTCGTCCCGATGACCGACAGAACGGTCGCCGTCGCGTTCGCCGCGGGTAAGGCCACGCTGTGGGCATCGGGGGATTCGTGCCGGATTTCGAATCGTCGCGCCGCGGGCGGCCCTACGGTGTCCAGGAAGCGGAAGTCGCCGTCCACCGCCCGGAGGGATTCGTGCACCACGTATGGCCGTGAGCCCACCGACTGCGGCCGAAGCTGGATGACCAACTCGTAGCGGACCCGAACGACGCTCAACTCCCGGGTCGCGCCGAACGCGTCGGTGATCGTGCCGTCCAGCAGCACCTCGACCGCGAACCGCATCTCCGTACCGCTGCGGCCCTCAGCGTCGCGGTGGAAGATCTCGGAGATGTCACCGCGGACGTGCTGGGCCGCCTCGGCGACCGGCTGACCGGCCAGCCGGGAGAGGAACCGGAGCGCATCGAACAGGTTTGACTTGCCGGCGCCGTTGCGCCCCAGCACCACCAGGAACGGCGGCACGTCCAGGGCGAAATCGCGGAAGGTCTTGAAGCCGTCGATCTCGATGCGAGTGAGCACTCCGGTTCCTCCTGAGACTAGAGCGCCGGCGGGGTGAGCGTGCCGACGGCGGACTCCAGCGCGGCGGCGACCCGGTACATCCGGTCGTCGGCCATGGTGGGGGCCATGATCTGGAAGCCGACCGGCAGGCCCTCGGAGAGCCCGCAGGGGACCGAGATGGCCGGCCCGCCGTACAGGTTCGTCGGGATGGTGAAGAGGTCGGCGAGGTACATCTGGTACGGGTCGCTGGTGCGCGACCCGAACGGGAACGCCGTGAACGGGGTGGTCGGCGAGACGAGGACGTCGACCTGCTCGAACGCGGACTGGAAGTCCCGGGTGATCAGGGTGCGGACCTTCTGCGCCTGACCGTAGTACGCGTCGTAGTAGCCCGACGAGAGCGCGTACGTGCCGAGGATGATCCGGCGCTTGACCTCCGGGCCGAAGCCCTCGTCGCGGGTCAGGGACATGACCTCTTCGAGGGAGCGGTTGCCGTCGTCGCCGGTGCGCAGGCCGTACCGCACGCCGTCGAAGCGGGCCAGGTTGGAGGAGGCCTCGCTGGGGGCGATCAGGTAGTAGGCCGGGAGGGCGTACTCGAAGTGCGGGCAGGACACCTCGACGATCTCGGCGCCCAGCTTGACCAGGGCGTCCAGCGACTCCCGGAACGCGGCGGTCACGCCGGGCTCGGAGCCGTCACCGGCGAACTCCTTGACGATGCCCAGCTTGACGCCGGTCAGGTCCCCGTTCTTGCCGAGCCGCGCGGCGGCGACCACGTCCGGAACGGACTGGTTGATCGACGTCGAGTCGCGCGGGTCGTGGCCGGCGATGACCGCGTGCAGCAGGGCCGCGTCCTCGACCGTCCGGGCGCAGGGCCCGGGGGTGTCCAGCGACGAGGAGAACGCGATCAGGCCGTAGCGGGACGTGCCGCCGTAGGTCGGCTTGGCGCCGACCGTGCCGGTGACCGCGCCGGGCTGACGGATCGAGCCGCCGGTGTCGGTGCCGATGGCCAGCGGCGCCTCGTAGGCGGCGATGGCGGCGGACGAGCCACCACCGGAGCCGCCCGGGATGCGACCGAGGTCCCACGGGTTCTTGGTCGGGCCGTAGGCCGAGTATTCGGTCGACGAGCCCATCGCGAACTCGTCCATGTTGGTCTTGCCCAGGATCGGCATGCCGGCGGCCTTGAGGCGCGCCACGATCGTCGCGTCGTAGGGCGGCTTCCACCCCTCGAGGATCTTGGAGGCGGCGGTGGTCGGGATGCCCTCGGTGGCCACCACGTCCTTCACCGCGATCGGCACACCGGCCAGCGGACCGGTGACCTCGCCCCTGTCGACCCGCTCCGCCGCGGCCAGCGCCTCGGCGCGGGAGACGTGCAGGAACGCGTGCACCCGGTCGTCCACGGCCGCGATCCGGTCCAGGTGCGCGGTCGCCACCTCGACGGCCGACACCTGCTTCGTCGCGATCAGGTCGGCCAGCGACGCGGCGTTCAGCCTGGTCAGGTCGGTCACAGTCACTCCTCCTCGTCCAGGATGCGCGGCACCCGGAACCGGCCCTCGTACGCGTCGGGCGCCCCGGAGAGGGCCGCCTCCTGCGTCAGGCTCGGAGTGGGAACGTCCTCGCGGTACACGTTGGTCAGCGGAACGGAGTGGGAGGTCGGCGGGATGCCGTCCGCGGCCACCTCACCGACCCGGGCGACCGACTGCAGGATCACGTCGAACTGCCCCGCAAATCGATCGAGTTCCTCTTCGGTCACGGCGAGCCGCGACAGGCGCGCCAGGTGCGCTACCTCTTCGCGGGAGATGGCGGCCATCCTGCCCCCTCGTTGCTTGACGGAATACACGTAAGCCGAGATTCTATTTCGCCCCGATTCCTCGGCCGGATCGGGCGGTACCGGTTCACCCAGTCCGTCAACGCGGCGGCGGGCATCGGGCGGGCGTGGAACCAGCCCTGGGCGGCGTGGCAGCCGAACGCGGCGAGCATCAGCCAGCTCGCCTCGTCCTCCACACCCTCGGCGACGGCCCGCAGTCCGAGCGCCTCGGCCAGGTCGATCACCGAACGGACGATCGCGGCGTCCCCGTGCGCGGTGGTCATCCCGAGGACGAACGAGCGGTCGATCTTCACCTCGGACAGCGGCAGGCGGCGCAGGTGCTGCAGGGACGAATAGCCGGTGCCGAAGTCGTCGAGCGAGATCGCCACCCCCATCCGGTGCAGCCGGGTCACCGTCGCGAGGACCCGGTGCGGGTCGGCCATCAGCGCCGACTCGGTGATCTCCAGTTGGAGCAGGTCGGCGGGGACCCCGTAGCGGTGCAGGAGCGCGCCCACCCGGTCGGCGATGTCCCCGGCGTGCAGGTCGCGGGCGCTGACGTTGACGGCCGCCCGCAGCGGCCGGCCCTGTTCGCGCCACCGGGCGAGCTGGCCGATCACCTCCTCCAGCACCCGGGCGGTGAGCAGGCGCATCACCGGCGTCGGCTCGGCCACCCGCAGCAGCTCCGCGGGCCCGACCAGGCCGCGGCGCGGGTGCCGCCAGCGCAGCAGCGCCTCGACGCCCACCACCTCGCCGGTCGCGATGGCGATCTGCGGCTGGTAGTAGAGCACTATCCCGTCGCCGGGCGGGTCCTGCCGCAGCGTGCTGCGCAGGTCGGCGAGCAGGGCGAGACGGTCCGGCGCGTGGTGGGTGGCGTCCGGCCCGTGCACCGCGATCTGGTCGCCGCGCTGTTTCGCCTCGTACATCGCGGCCTCCGCCTCGCGCAGCAGGGTGCTGCCGTCGCGGCGGCCGGACTGCAGGGCGATCCCGATCGAGGCGCTCAGCTCGACGGTGGTGCCGTCCAGCGGGAACGGGCGGCTCAGCGCCTCGGCCAGGTGCTGGGCGATGCCGCGGGCCGAGGACGGGCCGTCGACCCGGGTGGCGAGCACCGCGAACTCGTCACCGCCGAGCCGGACCACCAGGTCGTGGTCGGGGACGACGTCGGTCAGCCGGTCGGCGACCCGGGTCAGCAGGCGGTCGCCGGCACCGTGGCCGAGCGCGTCGTTGACCGTGCGGAACCGGTCCAGGTCGAGCAGGAGCAGGGCGCGGCGCCGGTCGGTGCCGGGGTCGGCGGTGGCGGTCTGCAACGCCCGGCGGTTGGGCAGCCCGGTGAGGGCGTCGAAGCGGGCGGCACGTTCGGATTCGCCGGCCCAGCGCACCGTCCGGTGCACGGCGTGCAGCGCGAGCAGGGCGAGCGGCAGCAGGGCCGGGCTGACCCGCGCGGCGACCAGCACCACCGGCCCGAGCAGCAGCAGGGCGGCGGTGGCCAGCAGGTCCGCGTGGCCGCGCCGGCGGTGCGGCCGGGGGCGCCCGTCGGTGGTCCAGCGGCGGACCAGGGCGGCCACCGCGTACCGGGCGGCGATCCAGGCGGCGGCCGCGGCGCAGGTCAGGGCCGCGTCGCGCCAGTCCGGGCCGGGTCCCAGGCGCAGTGAGGCGAGCCCGGCCACGGCGGCCGCCGCACCGAGCGCCACGGTGTGCTGGAGGGCGAGGTGCAGGGTGCGGCGCTGGGGTTGCCGCATGCGTACGCCCGCCACCGCCACCGCCGCCAGCTGGACGACCAGCGCCGGGGCCGGTCCCCAGGCCAGCAGGATGGCGAAGGTGAAGCAGATCGACGGCAGGATGACGGCGCTGGCCCGCCGGCCGGGCACCACGTAGGGCCGGGCGTCCACGACGAGCGCGAGTGCCGCCATCGCCCAGAAGGCGGTGGGCAGCCCGGCGAACGACGCGCTGTGGGCGGCCCAGAGCAGCAGGTCGGCGCCGAGGACGGCGACCGACGTGACGATCATCGTGCGCCGGAGTCGCGGTCCGGCCATCCGCGGGCAAGCGGCATCCATGTGACCTCCACGATGGCCTCGATCACCGATCGAATACACCATAGATCCATATGGCGCGTTGTACGCGAAACCGACTACCTGCTAATTAAACCGGCAATAGCCCCACGCTGCGCATTCGCCTCTATTTCACCCGGTAGTGTCCACCTCGGCGACCGCGCGGGCCGCCTCCGGACCGTCCGCCAACAGGACCGCGAACCCGGCCTCGTCGAGCACCGGCACCTTCAGCGACAGGGCCTTGTCGTATTTACTGCCGGGGTTGTCGCCGACCACCACGAACCCGGTCTTCTTCGACACCGAACCGGTCACCTTGCCGCCCCGCGAGGTGATCGCCTCGGCGGCCTGGTCGCGGGTGTGACCGGCCAGCGTGCCGGTCACCACGACGGTCAGGCCCTCCAGCGGGCGCGGCCCGGTGTCCACCCGCTCGTCGGCCATCCGCACCCCGGCCTCGCGCCACTTGCGGACGATCTCGCGGTGCCAGTCGACGGTGAACCACTCGCGCAGGCTCGCGGCGATCGTCGGCCCGACCCCGTCCACCTCCGCCAACGGGTCCACCGCGGCGACCGGCTGGGAGACGATCTCCTCGATCGCGGCCATCGAACCGAACTCGCGGGCCAGCGCCTGCGCCGCGGTCGGCCCGACGTGCCGGATGGAGAGCGACACCAGCACCCGCCAGAGCGGGCGTTCCCGCACGCCGGCCAGGTTCTCCAGCAGTTTGGTCGCGTTGGTGCCGAGGCTGCCGTCCTGGTTGACGAAGAACGGCGAGCGCCGCAGGTCGTCCTCGGTCAGGGCGAAGATGTCGCCCTCGTCGGTGACGATGTGCGCGTCGAGCAGCGCCTGGGCGGCCTTCCAGCCGAGCACCTCGATGTCCAGCCCGTTGCGCGAGGCCAGGTGGAAGACCCGCTCCCGCAGCTGCGACGGGCACGACCGGGTGTTCGGACAGCGGATGTCGACGTCGCTCTCCTTGGCCGGCGCGAGCGGCGTGCCGCAGGCCGGGCACTCGGTCGGCATCACGAACGCCCGGGCGTCGGCCGGCCGCAGCTCCATCACCGGGCCGAGCACCTCCGGGATCACGTCACCGGCCTTGCGCAGCACCACCGTGTCGCCGATCAGGACGCCCTTGCGGACCACCTCCTGGGCGTTGTGCAGGGTCGCCTGCGCCACCGTCGAACCGGCCACCTTGACCGGCTCGAGCACCGCATACGGCGTGACCCGGCCGGTGCGTCCCACATTCACCGCGATGTCGAGGAGCTTGGTGTTGACCTCCTCGGGCGGGTATTTGTAGGCGATGGCCCATCGGGGTGCCCGGCTCGTCGACCCCAGCCGGCCCTGGATCGCCACCGCGTCGACCTTGACCACCACGCCGTCGATCTCGTGCTCGACCGAGTGCCGGTTCTCCGCGTAGAACGCGATGAACTCCCGCACCCCGGCCAGATCGTCGACCAGCCGCCACCGGGTGCTCGTCGGCAGGCCCCAGGCCCGCAGCGCCTCGTAGGCGTGCGACTGCGAGGCCGGGGTGAACCCCTCGCGCGCCCCGATGCCGTGCACCACCATGCGCAGGCCCCGGGACGCGGTGATCCGCGGGTCCTTCTGCCGGAGGCTGCCGGCGGCCGCGTTGCGCGGGTTGGCGAACGGCGCCTTCCCCTGCTCGACCAGGGTCGCGTTGAGGCCGGCGAACGCCTCGCCCGGGAAGTAGATCTCGCCGCGCACCTCGAGCAGCTCGGGCACGTCGTCGCCGGTCAGCCGCTCCGGGATCTCGCGGATGGTCCGCACGTTGGGCGTGACGTCCTCCCCGGTGCGCCCGTCGCCGCGGGTCGCGCCGCGCACCAGCCGGCCCTTCTCGTAGGTCAGGTTGATGGCCAGGCCGTCGACCTTGAGCTCGCAGAGGAACGGGACCGGGCCGCCGGCGTCGCGGATCGTGCGCTCGGCCCAGGCGGCCAGCTCGCCCTCGTCGAAGACGTTGTCGAGCGACATCATCCGCTCGGCGTGCTCCACCGGGGTGAACAGGGTGGAGAACGACCCGCCCACGTTCTGCGTCGGGGAGTCGGGGGTGCGCAGCGCCGGGAACTCGGTCTCCAGCGCCTCGAGCTCGCGCAGCATCACGTCGAAATCGGCGTCGGACACCGTCGGGGCGTCGAGCACGTAGTAGCGATATTGATGCCCGCGAACCTCGTCGGCCAGCTCCGCGTGCCGGGCACTGGCCTGTGACGTGGGGTCCTTGACAGCGTCGGACACCGGAACCTCCTGAGACTGAAACCTAAGAAGGCACGGTAGTCGCCCCCACCGACAGAACGGGGGTCACACCTCGGCGATACGCCGTCCGGCCTCGGAGCAGGCCTTCAGAACATCCCGCGCGTACGACGGAGAGGCCCCCGCCAGACCGCAGGCCGGCGTGATCACCACCTGCCGGGGCAGCAGCGCGGCCGGGAAGCCCAGCCGCTGCCAGAGGGTCTGGACCCGGTCGGCGATCTGTTTCGACGTGATCCGGCCACCGGCGGCCGGGGTGGTCGGCGCCGCCCCCGCGAAGATCGCCAGCCCGGCCTCGATCGCCTCGCCGAGCGGGTCCAGATCGGTGAGCAGCGACAGGTCGAGGGCGACCGCGGTCGCACGGGCGTCCCGCACCACCTGCAGCGGCAGTCCGGGCGCGCAGCAGTGCAGCACCACCGGCACACCGACGGCCTCCACCACGGTCCGCAGGCCGGTCGCGGCGTCCGGGCCGTCCACCTCCCGGTAGGCCGACAGCCCGCTCTCGGTCGGCACCCGACCGGCCAGCACGGTCGGCAGCGACGGCTCGTCCAGCTGGAGCAGGACCGTCGCGCCCGGCACCCGTTTGCGCACCTCGGCGACGTGCCGGCGCAGACCCTCGGCGAGCGAGTCGGTCAGGTCCCGCACCGCGCCCGGATCACGCAGCATCCGGCCGCCGATCGGCAGTTCGAGGCTCGACGCCAGGGTCCACGGGCCGGCCGCCTGGATCTTCAGCGGGCCGGTGTAGCCGTCGGCCTGCTGGGTGAGCTGGTCCAGGTCGCGTTCGAGCAGGTCGGCGGTGCGGCGCATGTCCTTGCCGGGGCGGGACGCGATCTGCCAGCGGCCGGTGTAGAGCTGCACCGGCATCTCGACCAGGAACCCGGCGCCGCGGCCGATGATGTCCGCGCCCGGGCCCCGGGCCGGGAGCTCGGGCAGGTGCGGCAGGCCGGGCAGCTCACCGATGACGATCCGCTGGGCCTCGGCGATGTCGGTGCCGGGCAGCGAGCCGATGCCGGTGGCGACGCCGGCCTCCCACGGGAAGTCAGGCATGGGCGGACGCCCGGGTGCCGGCCGCGATGGTGGCCGAGCCGAGCACGATGTCGCCGTCCGGGTCAGGCTGGTAGGCGACGATGGCCTGACCGGCGGCGACGCCGCGGGCCGGGCTCTTCAGCCGGGCGGTCACCAGGCCGTCGGAGATCGACACGTCGGCGTCGACGACATCCCCGTGCGCCCGCAGCTGCACCTGAATATCCGACATCTCCGAAAAATTCATTTGAATCGGCCGAGTCGCCGTCACCGTGTCGACCTCGAGATCCTCGCGCGGCCCGACAGTCACCGTGTTCGTCACCGGAGTGATCGACAGAACGTAGCGCGGACGGCCGTCTGCGGCCGGGACCCGCAGGTCCAGCCCCTTGCGCTGACCCACGGTGAAACCGTAAGCCCCGTTGTGCGTGCCGAGCGTCTCCCCGGTGCGCCCGTCGACGATGTCGCCCGGCGCGCTGCCGAGCCGGCTCTCCAGGAAGCCACGCGTGTCACCGTCGGCGATGAAACAGATGTCGTGCGAGTCGGGTTTGTCCGCCACCGCCAGACCACGGGACGCCGCCTCGGCCCGGACCCGCTCCTTGGTCCAGTCGCCGAGCGGGAACATCGCCCGGTCAAGCTGCTCACGGGTCAGCACGGCCAGCACATACGACTGGTCCTTGGCCAGGTCGACGCTGCGGCGCAGCAGACCGTCGGCGCCCAGCCGCGCGTGGTGGCCGGTCACCACCGCGTCGAAGCCCAGGGCGATCGCCCGGTCCAGCACCGCCTCGAACTTGATCTTCTCGTTGCAGCGCAGGCACGGGTTCGGCGTGCGCCCCGCGGCATACTCCCCGACGAAATCGTCGACGACGCTCGCATGGAACTCCTCGGCCATGTCCCACACGTAGAACGGGATGCCGATCACATCGGCGGCGCGGCGTGCGTCCCGGGAATCCTCCAGGGTGCAACAACCGCGGGCGCCGGTGCGGAACGTCTGAGGGTTGCGCGACAGCGCCAGGTGGACGCCGGTGACGTCGTGCCCGGCCTCCCGGGCGCGCGCGGCGGCGACCGCTGAATCGACGCCACCCGACATGGCCGCAAGAACTCGCATGGACGAAGCCTATCTGGGTGTCTTCCACGCCCCTGCCCGGCGGGCCCGCTCGACCGCCCCCGGCAGCACTGCCAACAGCGCGTCCACGTCCGCCTCGACGCTGTCGTGTCCCAGGGTGAAACGCAGCGACGAGCGGGCCCGGGCGTCGTCGGCACCCATCGCCAACAGCACGTGGCTGGGCTGGGCCACCCCTGCCGAACAGGCCGAACCGGTCGAGCAGTACACCCCCTGCGCGTCCAGGAGCATCAGCAGCGCGTCGCCCTCGCAGCCGGGGAAGGAGAAGTGCGCGTTCCCCGGCAGCCGGTCGCCCTCGGCACCGTTGTAGATCACATCCGGGACGGCCTCACGAACCCCGGCCACCAGGACGTCACGCAGGGCGGCGACGCGGGCGGCGTATTCCGCGCGGGTCTTCACCGCGGACTCCACCGCTGTCGCGAACGCCACCACACCGGCCGTGTCCAGCGTCCCGGAACGCACGTCGCGTTCCTGGCCGCCGCCGTGCAGCAACGGCGTGCACGGCACGTCCCGGCCCAGCAGCAGCGCGCCCACCCCGACCGGGCCGCCCACCTTGTGGCCGGTCAGTGTCAGCGCCGAGGCGCCGCTCGCCGCGAAGTCGACCGGCACCTGACCGACCGCCTGCACCGCGTCCGTGTGGAAGGGCACACCCGCGGCCGCCGCCAGCCGGGCCAGCTCGGCGATCGGCTGCACCGTGCCGACCTCGTTGTTGGCCCACTGCACGCTGATCACCGCGAGCCGGTCGGCACGCTCGCCGAGCACCGCGGCCAGTGTCTCCGGCGTCACCCGCCCACTGCCGTCCACGTCCAGCGAGACCACCTCGGCGCCCTCGTGCGCGCCCAGCCAGTCGACCGCGTCGAGCACCGCGTGATGCTCGACCGACGAGGAGGCCACCGCGGTCCGCTCCGGCCCGGCGGTCCGGCGCGCCCAGAAGACGCCCTTGACGGCCAGGTTGTCGCTCTCGGTGCCGCCGCTGGTGAACACCACCTCGCTGGGCCGGGCCCCGAGCGCCGCCGCGACCCGCTCCCGCGACTCCTCGACCAGCCGGCGCGCGTTACGCCCGGCCGCATGCAGCGACGACGGATTGCCGACCTCCCGCGCCGCGGCGACATAGGCGTCGAGCGCGGCGGGAAGCATCGGCGTGGTCGCCGCGTGATCCAAATACGCCATCGTTCCCCAGCTTAGGCTCAGGTTCCGGAGATCAATTCAACGGATCAAATCAAGATCATGTCGTAGCGGGGTGGGCGGTACAGACCGTCGCTCCCGCCGAGGACCCGGCGGACTTCGCTGGCCGCTGGCGCGTCCACAACGCTCAGGCCACCGGGTGGCCTGCGTGAGTGGTTGCGCCCGAAATCAACCCCGGAACCCGGCTCCTGCTTCCGGGGTGGGGGACTTTGGGCGTACCCCTGAAAAAGGCCCGGCGGAAAGCCGCCGGGCCGTCTTCAGATGGTGGTTCTACTTACGCTTGCGGATCTCGTCGGCGGCCTGCGGGACGACCTTGTTGAGGTCGCCCACGACGCCGTAGTCGGCCAGCTCGAAGATCGGAGCCTCGGCGTCCTTGTTGACGGCGACGATCGTCTTCGAGGTCTGCATGCCGGCCCGGTGCTGGATCGCACCGGAGATGCCCAGCGCGATGTAGAGCTGCGGCGACACCGTCTTGCCGGTCTGGCCCACCTGGAACTGGTGCGGGTAGAAACCGGAGTCGACCGCCGCACGGGACGCGCCGACCGCACCGCCGAGCAGGTCGGCCAGCTCCTCGACCAGCGCGAAGTTCTCCGCGGAGGCGACGCCGCGGCCACCGGAGACGACGATCGACGCCTCGGTGAGCTCGGGGCGGGAGCCCTTCTTCTCGGCGACCCGCTCGACGACCCGGGTCAGCTTGTCGGCGTCGCTGACCGCGACGGTCAGCTCCTCGACGGCCGGGGTGGCCGGGGCGACCTCGGGGGTGACCGAGTTCGGGCGGATGGTGACGATCGGCAGGCCGCGGGTGACCTTGGACTTGACGATCGTGGAGCCGGCGAAGACCACCTGGGTGGCGGTGCCGTCGGCCTCGACCGCGACCGCGTCGGTGAGCAGGCCGTTGTCCAGCTTGATCGCCAGGCGGCCGGCGATCTCCTTGCCCTCCTGGGTGGAGGCGAGCAGCACGGCGGCCGGCGACACCGACTTCACCAGCTCGGCGACCACGGTGGCCTTGGGGGCGACCAGGTAGTTCTGCACGTCCTCACCGGACGCGGCGTAGATCTTCTCGGCGCCGTACTCGGCGAGCTTCTCGCTCACCGCCGCGACGTCGCCGAACACCACGGCGCTCGGCGTGCCGAGTCCGCGGGCGATGGTCAGCATCTCGAGCGTGACCTTCTTGACGCCGGTGGCCTCCGAGGCCTCGACGACGACCAGTACCTCAGCCATGTCTCTCTCCCCTGTCCCGGCTCAGACGAACTTCTCGGTGGCGAGGTACGCGACGAGTTGCTCGCCGGCCGTGCCCTCATCGACGATCTTGGCGCCACCGGCGCGCGGCGGCCGCTTGGCGAACTCGACGACGCTGCTGGAGGCACCGGCGAAGCCCACCTCGTCGGCGGAGACGCCCAGGTCGCCCAGGGCGAGGCTCTGCACCGGCTTCTTCTTGGCGGCCATGATGCCCTTGAAGGACGGGTACCGCGGCTCGTTGATGGTGTCCCAGACGCTGACGATCGCCGGGGTGGAGGCGGTGAGCACCTCGTAGCCCTCGTCGGTCTGCCGCTCGATGGTCAGCTGGGTGCCGTCCACGGTGAGCTTGCGGGCGCCGGTGAGGGCGGCCACACCGAGACGCTCGGCCAGCATGTGCGGGACCACCTGGACCCGGCCGTCGGTGGACTCGGCGCCGCACAGGATCAGGTCGGCGTCGAGCGTGCCCAGAGCGGCGGCGAGCACCTTGGAGGTGGCCACGGCGCACGAGCCGTGCAGCGCGTCGTCCTGCACGTGGACGGCCTTGTCGGGGCCCATGGACAGGGCTTTGCGGATCGAGTCGGTCGCGCCGGCCGGGCCGACCGTCAGCACGGTCACCTCGCCGCCGTGCGCTTCCTTGATCTTCAGGGCTTCCTCGATGGCGTATTCGTCCATCTCGTTGATGACGTTGCCCGAGCCGCGTTCGATCGTGTTGTCGCTCGCGCTCAGGGTGCGCTCGGCACCGGAGTCGGGTACCTGCTTCACCAGTACGACGATGTTCATCGCGCTCCTACGACCCTCCTGAATTGAACGCACCGTTGCAGTCGGCCCTGCCGCCCGCCCGAAGCCTGCCCGGCCGTTTCACATTGCGGCAAGGTTACCCGCCAGTAGCTTCAGTGTTGCCGGCCACCCAGAGTGACACACCTCACCCGTGAGGCGATCGGGATCGCTACAGTGGGCAATGAGGGGGTGTCACGACATGTCCGGCCAAAACGTAACGCTGGTGGACGGGTGGACGCCGCCCGCGTCCCATACTCCACCACGCCCGGAACACGCCGAGCCGCAGACCCACGGCCGCGTCGCCCCGGACTCGCCGTGGTGCCGGTGCGGCCATCTGCGCGAAGGCTGCGTCAGTGACGAAGTCCGCATCCTCTGGCACGGCATTCTCGACCCGGCAGGTCAATAATCGGCCACGTGTCAGGTGGCCTTTCGCTGTGGTTCGACCGGGATCCCCGCTCCGCGACGGGGCGCACCCCCGACTACCGGTTCTCGCTGGCCAACGAACGCACGTTCCTCGCCTGGATCCGCACCGGGCTGGCCCTGATCGCCGGCGGGCTGGCCTGCGCCCAGTTCCTGCCGCCGCTCCCGGTCGCCTACCTCCGCGAGATCATCGCGATCCTGCTGCTGGTGCTCGGCGGTCTCGTGGCGCTACGGGCCGTGGACCACTGGGCACGCACCGAACGGGCCATGCGGCTCGGCACCGCGCTGCCCCGCTCCCGGTTCCCCGCCGTGCTGGCGATCGTCGTCGCACTCGGGGCGGTGGCCCTGATCGCCGCGGTGCTCATCCAGGTCACATGAGCTGCGCGGAACACGCCCACGACCCCGGCGCCTGCCCGGCCGAGCCGCGGGATCCGGGCGCCTCACCGGAACGCACCCGCCTCGCCTGGCGGCGCACCACCCTGTCCGCCGCGGCGGTCGCCCTGCTCGCCGTCCGGCCCGCCTTCGACCCCGGCGCCGGACCGGCACAATGGCTGGTCACCGCCCTCGCCATGCTCGGCTGGACGGCGATGGCGGGCCTCTCGCTGCACCGCGCGCGAGGCCTGCGGGACAGGTTTCCGGCCGTCGCGCCCCGCTCGATCACCGCCTACGCGACGATCACGGTGGCCCTCGCGGTCCTCAGCGGATGGGTTGTCATGCTCTGATCGTCGCCGGGATGGCATACGCGGGGCATCATTGCGAGCATGGTCCGGTTGTTCATCCTTCTGGCAGCGGCGGCGCTCGTCCTGCTCATTCTGGCCCTCATCAGTGGCCTCGCCGCGGACCGCGTCCGGAACCTGCCGCGCGCGCTCTGGATCGTGGTGATCCTGCTCATCCCGATCGCCGGGCCGATCGCCTACCTCGCCTGGGGCCGCCCGGTCACCCGCAGCACTCCACGACGTGCTCCACGCCCCGCCTCCCCGGACGACGACCCGGACTTCCTGCGCTCGATGGACGTCGACAAGTCGCGGCGCGACGGCGAGTCGCTCAGCCAGTGGGAACGCGAGCTGAACCGCGACGACGAGCAGCAGCAGCCCTAGTGCCCGCCCTGCCGGTCAGGCGAGGTTCGCACTGCGCGGATAGGCGTCGGCCGGGTCGGTGAGCACGTTCACCAGATAGGGCACCCCGGCGTCGAAGGCCCGGCGCAGCGCGGGGGCGATACCGCTCGCCCGGTCCACGGTCTCGCCGGCCCCGCCGAGGGCGCGGACCACCGCGTCGTACCGCAACCCCGGCTGCAGGTCGGCGGCGACGTCGTAGCCGTACATCGCCCGCATCGGGTGCTTCTCCAGACCCCAGACACCGTTGTTGCCGACCACGATCACCACCGGCAGGTTCTGCCGGACCAGGGACTCCACGTCCATCAGCGAGAACCCGGCCGCCCCGTCGCCCAGCAGCACACAGATCTGCCGGTCCGGGAACGTCACCCGGGCCCCCATCGCGTAACCCATGCCGGTGCCGAGACAGCCGAACGGCCCCGGGTCCAGCCACGTCCCCGGCCGGGCCGGTTCCAGGTACCGGCCGGCGTACGAGACGAAATCCCCGCCGTCGCCGATCGTCACCGCCTCCGGTTCGAGGATCCGGCGCAGTTCCCCGTACACGCGGGCGGGTCTGACCGGATCCGACGCGGCCGTCATCTCCTCGGCGTCGCGGGCCCGCCCGGCGTCCTCAGCCGACCGCAGCCCGGCCAGCCAGTCCTCGTGCGAGGCCCGCGCCCCGGTGTAGCCGGCGAACGCGGCCAGGATCCGGCGCAGGTCACCGGCGGGCGAGACGGCGGGTTCGACGTGCGCGGCCCGCTGCGACGGGGCGTCCACCACGTGCACCACGGCGGCGTCGCCGAACTCGCCGAAACCGAGCCGGAAGTCGAGCGGCGTGCCGATCACCGCGACCACGTCGGCGGCGCTCAGGGCGGCCTTACGGGCCCGGGAGAACGCCAGGGGATGACCGGGCGGCAGGGCTCCCCGGCCCATCCCGTTGGTGAACACCGGCGCCCGCAGCGTCTCGGCGGCGGCCCGCAACTCGGCGACGGCGTCCCCGGCCCACACGTCCGACCCGGCGACGATCACCGGGCGGGCCGCGGTGGCGAGCAGTTTCGCGGCCCTGGCCACCTCGTCCGGGTCGGCCTCCAGCACCGGGACCGCCGGTTCGCCCGGCGGGGCCGCCTGCGCCGTGGAGAAGATCACTTCGAGGGGCAGGTCGAGGAAGACCGGGCCGCGGTGCGGCGTCCGGGCCACGGTGAGCGCCGCCGCGATCTCCCCCGGGATCGACGCGGTGGCGGTGACCGTGGCGGCGTACCGGGTGACCGGGGCGACCAGCGGGACGTGGTCGAGTTCCTGCAGGCTGCCCGCGCCCCAGCGGAACCCGGGCGCCCGGCCGGCCAGCACCAGGACCGGCGAACCGTTGAAGTGGGCGCTGGTCAGGCCGGAGATGCCGTTGGTCACGCCCGGCCCGGCCGTGAGCACCGCGAGACCGGGACGGCGCTGCAGCTTGGCGACCGCCTCGGCGGCGAAGACCGCGGACTGCTCGTGGCGCACGTCGTACAGGCCGAAGCCGGACTCGTGCGCGGCCGCGTAGAGCGGGAACACGTGACCGCCGGACAGCGTGAACATCTCGGTGACACCGTGCGCCCGCAACGCCGCGAGTGCCAGCTCCCCGCCGTGCCCTTCGATCATCACCGCTCCTCGCCGTCTACGCCACGCCCAGCAACCTCAGGATGTCGTTGAAGACGTCGATCGCGTCCTGCTCCAGGGGGTTGCCGTTGGCGTACCCGTAGGCGAGCACCAGCGCCGCGATCGGCACCAGGATCATGGTGAGCAGGCTCAGCACGATCTGCAGGAACCGCAGGAACCCACCACGGCGCCGGGTCTTCCGCGCCTTGCCGGCCGGGGCCTGCGGCTCCGTGGCCCGCGACGTGGCCGGGGCCGGGCGCGGCGCGGCGGCCACCGCACGGCCCTGCGACGCCGGGCGCACCGACCCCATCGCGGGCGAGACCGGACGGGTCTGCGCCGCCACCGGGGAGATCGGCCGGGCGTGTGCCACCACCGGGCGCGTCTGCCGCGGCACGCGCGGCGCCGGTCCGGCATTCCCCGGGAGTACGCCGGAAGCACCGTTCCGCTGCTGCGGCAGTGCCCACGCCTCCCGGGGCGGCGGTGTCGCGGCCGCGGTGGCGTCCGGGTCCGGCCGCCAGGAGGCCGGGTCGGCGTCCGGCCACGGGTCGACCGGCGGCCGTAGGTGCACCGGCAGGTCCTCCGGCGCGATGTCGTCGGCGACCGGCTCCGGCCGCAGGTCCACCCGCAGCTCGGTCTCGGCGTCGTCACCGGGCAGGTCGGCGGAGGTGAGACGGGCCGTCTCCCGGTCGTCCTCGATCTCCGCCGACGACGGCTCGTCGGCGGCGGCCGCGGCCGCCAGCACCGCGGACGGGCGGGACGGGACCGGCGTGGTGGCCGGCCGGCCCACCGGCACCGCGATGACGGCTGACGTCTCGGGCGGGGTGTCCAGGCGGTACTTCGACGGCAGGCGCATCTCGGTCGTCGGACCGGGTGCGGCGGGCTCGCTGGTCAGCAGGGCGGCACCGGCCAGGATGCTGCCCTCGGCCACCACCAGCTCCGGCTGCTCGATCACCACCGGCGGGTCGCCCAGCGCGCGGTGCAGCAGCGTCGCCACCAGCGGGATCCGGCTCGCGCCGCCGACCAGGAAGACCCCGGCCAGCCGGCCCTCCTTCAGGTCCGCCCAGCGCAGGATGTTCTCGGTCACCTTCACCGTCTGGTCGAGCAGCGGACGGGCCACCGTCTCCAGTTCGTCCCGGGTGAGGTGCGCCTCGACGTCGAGCAGCGGCACCACGAAGTCGGCCGACTGCGCCCGGGAGAGCCGCTCCTTGGCGATCCGGACGTCGTCCCAGAGCTGGCGCCGGGCCCGGCGCTCCTCGACCGTGCCCGGCTCCATCAGCGGGGCCCACTCGTCGGACTTCAGATGCTCCACGACGGCGGCGTCGACGTCCAGGCCGCCCAGGTCGTCCCGGCCGTCGACGGCGAGCACCTCGAACCCGGACGAGGTGCGGGCCACCACGCTGGCGTCGAACGTGCCGGCACCGAAGTCGTGCACCACCACGACCGAACCGATCGGCACGTCCCGGCCGAGGACCTCGGCGAAGTAGGTGGCCGCGGCGACCGGCTCGGCGACCAGACGGGCACCCTCCAGCCCGGCCCGGGCGGCGGCCTCGGCCAGCAGCGTGCGGCGGGTCGCACCCCAGGTCGCGGGGCAGGTCAGCGTGACCTCGGGGTGATACGGGCCGACGGCACGGTGCCACTCCTCAGCGACCCGGGCCAGCACCGCGGCGATCAGCTCGACGGTCTCGAACTCCTGCTCGCCGAGCAGCACCAGGCCGTCGTCCACCCGGCGTTTCGGGTTCGGCTCGAACCGGGCCGGGTCCAGCCGCGCGCTGTGCACGGCGTCCCGGCCGACCAGCAGGGTGCCGTCGGCGGTCGCGTACACCGCGGAGGGAAGCAGTGGGGAGCCGTCGACCAGGATCGGGCGGGCGCGGCCGTCCGGCCATCGCGCCACGGCGACGGTGTTCGAGGTCCCGAAGTCGACGCCGAGGGCGTACCGCTTCGGACCACCCTGGTCGATGGACATGACCGCAGTGTAGGCAATGACCGGCCGGAACCGTTTGATCCACTACCGCCCGGTGAACTTCGGCTTCCGCTTCTCGACGAAGGCGGTGGTTCCTTCCACCCGATCGTCGGTGGCGAACAGCCCCGCGAACAGGTGCGACTCCAACGCGAGTCCCGAGGCCAGGTCCATGTTCAGCCCGGCGTCGACGGCCTGTTTCGCCGCGCGCAACGCCAGAGCGGGCCCGGTGGTGTACGGCCGGACAAGGTCCACGGCTGTCGTGAACACGTCCGAAGACGGCACGACACGGTCGGCGAGTCCGATTCGCAGTGCCTCCTGCGCGTCCACCATCCGGCCGGAGAAGATCAGATCCTTGGCGCGGGCCGGGCCGACCAGACGGGCCAGCCGCTGGGTGCCGCCGGCCCCCGGGATCAGGCCCAGCCGGATCTCCGGCTGACCGAGCTTCGCGTCGTCGGCCACCACCCGCCAGTCGCAGGCCAGCGCCAGCTCACAGCCACCGCCCAGGGCATACCCGGTGATCGCCGCCACCACCGGCTTGGGGATCCGGGCGACCGCGTCGAACGCGCTGGAGAGCGCCTCGGCCCGGGCCACCATCTGCTGGTAACCGACCGTGGTGAACTCGGTGATGTCGGCGCCGGCCGCGAACACCGTCCCGCTGCCGCACACCACCACGGCCCGGACCGTGTCGTCGGCGGCCGCCTCGTGCGCGGCGGCCCGCAACTCCTCCTGGACACGGGTGTTCAGGGCATTCATCGGTGGCCGGTCCAGCCGGATGGTGCCGATGCCCTCAGCTGTCTCCCACCGTACGAACTCGCCCACCGTGCCTCCCTCGTCCGGTGCCGTTTCGCCGCCAGCCTACGACGGGTAACAGATACATTGGGTCCCCTGGGGAGGGAAAGATGACCACGTACTACCGGGATCCGGAAGTGCTGATCACCACATCCGGAGTCCGGATGAACGGCCGCGAGTTCCGGCTGCCCGACCTCCTCCAGGTCTGGTACACCCGGGGCGCACGCTCGTGGGGAGTGATCGTCTTCCGGGGCGCTCTGGGCCTGGCGATCCTGATGCCGCTGCTGCTCGGCGCCCTCGCCGTCGGCATCGCGCTGCTGATGGACGCGTCGATCGGCAACACCGCCGCGCTGGTCGTCGGCGGCATCCTGATCGGCCTGGCCACCGTCCCCGTCGCCGACCTGCTGCTGGAACGCGTCGACCGGTCCTACGACCGGGGCAGCCGCAGCATGGAGATCTGGGGACGGGTGCCGGACGGCGAGGTGCTGCTGCTGCGCACCACGAACGCGCAACGGTTCGGCCGGATCTACCGCGCCCTGCAACGGGCCCTCGAGCCGGCGGCCCACCGATGAGACGCGACGCCGCGGGCCTGGCCGCCCTGCTCGCCACCGCCGGCGTGCTGCACTTCGCCAGACCCCGCCCGTTCGACAGCATCGTGCCGCGGTCCCTGCCCGGGTCGCCACGCACCTGGACCTACCTGAGCGGCGCCGCGGAGATCGCCGTGGCGGCCGCGGTGGCCCACCCGCGCACCCGGCGTGCCGGTGGGCTGGCCGCCGCCGCGCTCTTCGCCGCCGTCTTCCCCGCCAACGTCAAGATGGCCGTGGACTGGCGGCACGCCCCGCCCGCGCGCCGGGCCGTCGCGTTCGGCCGGTTGCCGCTGCAGGTCCCGCTGATCGTCTGGGCGCTCCGCGCTTCCCGTCCCCGCCCCGATCAAACCTCCTCGCCGAAACCCTGACCTGCGGATTCCGCGATTCTCCCAGTGCCGGGTCGCCGGAACGGGAACCATCGAAGGCACTATGAAGGCCACTCGGGTACGCCCTACGGGCAAGGAACGGACGTTCAGCGACAACGAGCTGATCGTCACGAAGACCGATACGCGCGGTGTGATCACCTATGCGAACGACGTCTTCCTGCGCATCTCGGCATTGGACGAGGAGGACGCGGTCGGACAGCCGCACAACGTGATCCGTCACCCGGACATGCCCCGGGCCGTCTTCAAACTGCTCTGGGACACCCTCAAGGACCGGCGGGAGATTTTCGCGTACGTCGTGAACCTCGCCTCCGACGGCGCGCAGTACTGGGTGTTCGCCCACGTCACACCCTCCTTCGACGACAGCGGACGGGTGGTGGGGTACCACTCCAACCGCCGGGTCCCGACCCGGGCCGCGATCACCGCCGTCGAGGAGCTGTACGGGGTGCTGCGCAACGCGGAACGCCGCCACGACCGGGCGCAGGACGCGACGATGGCCGGCAGCGCCGCCCTCGACCAGGTGCTCGCCGAACGCGGCCGCACCTACGACGAACTGGTTTGGGAACTCGCCACAGGAGGACGCCGATGAGCCGTGAGGTGGAGACCGAGGAGGAGGCGCTCTACATGATCGCCGACGTGTGCCGTCGCGGCGCCGGTGGCGATCTCGAGGCGCGGGTGCCCCCGCTCGGCGAATCCGAGGCGGCGATGGACGCCCGGCTCGCCATCAACGAACTGCTGGACCGGACCGACGCGTTCGTCCGCGAGGCCGGGGCGTCGTCGGCGGCCAGCGCCAACGGCGACTTCCACAGGCGGTTCCTGGTCGCCGGCATGGGCGGGGCGTACCGCCGGGCCGCCGAGCAGATCAGCAACTCCGGCGACGCGATGAGCGAGAACGCCGCGAAGATCGGGGAGGCGGCCAAGGCCCGGCTGGCACTCGCCGACGAGCTGGAGTCCACGGTGCTCTCCGTCTCCGAGCAGATCTCCACCTCGGCCGTGGAGATGGGACGCTCGGCGAGCGGGCTCTCCGACTTCGCCCGGCACGCGGTCACCGACGCCGAACAGGGCCTGGAGACGGTCACCGAGCTACGGCGCTGCTCCGGTCAGATCCGGCACGCGGTCGACCTGATCAACCGGGTCGCCATGCAGACCCAGTTGCTCTCCCTGAACGCGTCGATCGAGGCGGCCCGCGCGGGCGCCGCCGGCCGCGGGTTCTCGGTGGTGGCCAACGAGGTCAAGACCCTGGCCAACGAGACCGGCGAGTCCAGCGGCGAGATCATGGACCAGGTCGACGCGGTGCAGCAGGCGTCCGCGGACGCGGTCCGGGTCCTCCGCTCGGTCACCGACAAGATCAAGGAGATGAGCGGGCTGATCGACGGGATCGCGTTCGCCGTCGAGGGCGGCGAGACGACCGAGGAGAGTGGCCTGACCCAGCTCGCCGACGTCCTCAAGGTGGAGGTCCAGCGTTTCCTGGTGACCGCCCGGGCCTCCTGACCACCCGGCCGTCAACCACGGCTCGTTCGGGGCCGGGCTCATCCGGGGCCGGGCCCGTGGACGGATCAGGCCGCGTGGTAGATCGACTCGATCTCGTCGCGGGTGGGGAGCGCGGAACTGGCGCCCACCTTGCGCACGCAGGCGGCGCCGGCGGCGTTGGCCCAGCGGATCGCGTCGAGGATGTCGCGCCCCTCGCCCCAGGCCACCGCCAGCGCGCCGGTGAAGGCGTCGCCCGCGGCCGTGGTGTCGGCGACCTCGACGCGGAACGCCGGGACGTGCGCGTCGGCGCCGTCGCGGTCGGCGTACCGGGAGCCGGCACCGCTGAGCGTCAGCACCACCCGGGGTACCAGGGCGAGCAGGGCGGCCATCACGTCACCGCCGACCGCGCCACCGGTGATCTCGTGCGCCTCGGTCTCGTTGACCACCAGCAGGTCGACCTCGTCGAGCAGGCCGGCCGGCAGGTCACGGGCCGGAGCCGCGTTCAGGATGGTGCGGGTGCCGCCGGCCCGGCCGGCGCGCAGGGCGGCGAACACCGTCTCCAGCGGGATCTCCTGCTGGCAGAGCAGGACGTCGGCGGCGGCGATCGTCGCGGTCTCGTCGTCGGTGAGGCCGGTGAACGAGCGGTTCGCCCCCGGGCTGACCAGGATCGAGTTCTCCCCGGCCCGGTCCACCATGATCACCGCGACGCCGGACGAGCCGTAACTGGTGCGGACCCGGCTCATGTCGACACCGGACGCGTCCAGCCGCGCGTTGAGGGTGACACCGAAGGCGTCCGACCCGATCGCGCCGAGGAACGCCGTCTTCCCGCCTGCCCGGGCGGCGGCGATGGCCTGGTTGGCCCCCTTGCCGCCCGGGATCATGACGAAGTCGTCGCCGAGCACGGTCTCACCCGGCCGGGGCAGGCGTTCGGCCAGCCCGACCAGGTCCATGTTCGCGCTGCCGGCGACGACGACCCGCGGGGTCATTCAGCCGGCCCGGGCCGTGTAGCGGTCACCGAACCGGTCGACCACCAGCGGCAGGCCGAACGTCTTCGACAGGTTGTCCGCGGTGAGCACCTCACCGAGCAGGCCGGCCGCGACCACGGTGCCCTCGCGCAGCAGCAGCGCGTGGGTGAAGCCGGGCGGGATCTCCTCGACGTGGTGGGTGACCACGACCATCGCCGGGGCGTCCGGGTCGAGCGCCAGCTCGGTCAGGTGGCCGATCAGCGTCTCCCGGCCGCCCAGGTCCAGCCCGGCGGTCGGCTCGTCGAGCAGCATCAGCTCGGGGTCGGTCATCAGCGCCCGGGCGATCTGGGTGCGCTTGCGCTCGCCCTCGGAGAGGGTGCCGAACTCGCGGTCCACCAGCGACGCCATGCCCAGCTGGGCGAGGAGTTCCCGGGCCCGGGCCTCGTCCTGCGGGTCGTACTCCTCGCGCCAGCGGCCGACGACCGACCAGGCGGCGGTGACGACCACGTCGAGGACCCGTTCGCCGGGCGGGATCCGGTCGGCGAGACGGCCGGTGGTGATGCCGACCCGGGTGCGCAGCTCGTTGACGTCGGTGCGGCCCAGCTTCTCGCCCAGCACGTACGCCGTGCCGGTGGACGGGTGCAGACCGGCCGAGGCGAGGTTGAGCAGGGTCGTCTTGCCGGCGCCGTTCGGGCCCAGCACGACCCAGCGTTCGTCCAGCTCGACCTGCCAGGACAGACTGTTGATCAAGAAGTTCCCGCTGCGGACCACGCTGACGCGATCGAACGCGATGACGGTGTCCTCGTCGGGCGGAAGGGATACGGCGGACTCAGGCACGCGTCCATCCAACCACGCGCCTGCCGAGACGCCCGACGGCGTGCCGGAAGCGATCCCGGTCAGTCCGTCGTCGAGCCGAAGACCTCGTCCCGGACGGCGTCCAGTGCGGTCCGCAGCGCGCCGTGCAGCACCGGCTCGGCGGCCACCTGCGTCACCACGATCCGCGGCGAGACCAGGGTGATCGCGGCGACCTCGCGTTCCACCCGCTCGGCCAGTTCGGGACCGCCGGCCCGGCCCACCTCGCCGGCCAGCACCACCAGTGGCGGGTCCAGCACCACGCAGGTGGCGGCGACGCCGAGCGCCAGGCGGCGGGCCAGTTCGTCGAGCACCGGCTCACCGGCCGGGCCGGCGGCGACCGCGGCACGCACCACGTCGGACGCCTCGGCACCGCGGAAGCCGTACTGCTTGCCGATCGCCCGGACCGCGTCCGCACCGGCCAGGGCCTGGAACGCGCCTTTCACCCCGCGGCGGGACGCGTTGTGCGGCACCTCGGCGCCGGCCACCGGCAGGTAGCCGATCTCCCCGGCGGCACCGGTGGCGCCCTGGTGCAGGCGGCCGGCGATGACCGTGGCGAGGCCGACGCCGCGACTGATCCAGATCAGGGCGAAGTCGCTCACTCCGGCGGCCGCGCCGGTGCCGGATTCGGCGACCGCGGCGAGGTTCACGTCGTTGCCGAAGAAGACCGGGGTGCTCAGGTCGCGGCGCAGTTCGGCGAGCAGCCCGCGCTGCCAGCGGGGCAGGTCGTGGGCGAACGAGATCTCGCCGGAGACCGGGTCGACCAGTCCGGGGGTGCCGAGCACGACGCGGCGGACCGAGGACATGTCGGTGCCGGCCTCGCCCGCGGCCTGGACCACGGCGTTGTGCACCACGCCGACCGGGTCGTCGGTGTCCTTGGTGCTCTGCTCGACCCGGCTGACGATCGCGCCGGTGATGTCGGCGCAGGCGGCCACGACGCAGTCCGGTCCGACGTCGACGCCGATCACGTGGGCGCTGCCGGGGGTCACCGCGTACAGCTGGGCGTTGGGCCCGCGTCCGCCGGCCTGTTCACCGACCCGGCGTACGAGTCCGCGCTCCTCCAGGCGTTCCACCAGCTGGGAGGCGGTGACCTTGCTGAGACCGGTCATCTCGCCGAGCTGTGCCCGGGTCAGCGGACCGCGGGTGAGCAGCAGGTCCAGCGCCGCACGGTCGTTGAGGGCGCGCAGCAACCGGGGCGTGCCCGGAAGGCGGGTGGCTGCCATAGCGTTGTCCCCTAATACTAAGGAATCTTTCCTGTTACAGTGTCGACGCTGAACACGCAGCGGAAGCGTAACGGTAGGCGACGCCGCGGAGCCGGAGGGTGCCCCATCGACTCCGAGCGATCATGGCAGCTCGCAGGCCGTACCGGCCACTGCCGTCGCACCCGGAGGAACACATGGCGACCGACCCCGGACTCCGCAGACTCGCGCTGGGCACCCTGCTCGCCGCGTTCGACGGCCCGTCCGCACCGGACTGGGCCCGCGCACTGCTCACCGAAGGGCTGGCCGGGCACACCCTGTTCGGCGCCAACGTGACCGATCCCGGCCAGCTCACCCGGCTCACCGCCGACCTGCGTGCGGCCCGGCCCGACGCGCTGATCGCGATCGACGAGGAGGGCGGCGACGTCACCCGGCTCGGGCACCGGACCGGCAGCCCGTACCCCGGCAACGCGGCGCTCGGCGCGGTCGACGACCCCGAACTCACCCGCCGGGTGTACGCCGCCATCGGCTCCGACCTGGCCACCGCCGGGATCAACCTGAACCTCGCGCCGACCGTGGACGTCAACACCGCCGCGGAGAATCCGATCATCGGCACCCGCTCGTTCGGCGCCGATCCGGACCTGGTCGCCCGGCACAGCGCGGCCGCGGTCACCGGACTGCAGGTGGCCGGCGTGGCCGCGTGCGCCAAGCACTTCCCCGGCCACGGCGCCACGGTCACCGACTCCCACCTCGAACTGCCGACCGTGGACGTGCCGCTCGACGTGCTCCGCGAGCGGGACCTGCCACCGTTCGCCGCGGCGGTGGCCGCCGGGGCGCAGGCCGTGATGAGCGCGCACATCCGGGTTCCGGCGCTCACCGGCGAGCGGCCGGCCACGTTCAGCCGCGAGGCGCTGAGCGGCCTGCTGCGCGGCGAGTACGCCTTCCGCGGCGCGATCGTCACCGACGCCCTGGAGATGCGGGGCGCCGCGGCGGTGGCGGGCGGGATCCCGCAGGCCGCGGTGGCCGCGCTGGACGCCGGTGCCGACCTGCTTTGCATCGGCGCCCAGGTGAACCGGGAACTGGTCGAGGCGGTGGCCGCGGAGATCGCAGCGGCGACCGGGGACGGGCGGCTGGGACTCGATCGGCTGGAGGACGCGGCGGCCCGGGCCGCGGCCCTGGCGGCGTGGAGCGCGAGCCCGCGGGCCGTCACCGCGCACGACCCGGAGCTCGGCCTTGCGGCCGCCCGGCGTGCCCTGCTCGTCGAGGGTTCGGTGGCGGAGCTGGCGTCGCCGCTGGTGGTGCAGTTCGTCGCGGGCCACTCGATCGCCGAGGGCCGGGTGCCGTGGGGCCTCGGACCGCACCTGAACGGGACCGAGGTCGTCGAGGTGGTCGCCGCGTCGACGACCCTGGAGTCGCTGGCCGCCCGGGCCGGTGACCGTCCGATCGTGCTGGTGGGGCGCCGGATCCACCGCTCGCCCGCGATCCGCGGGCTGATCGAGAAGCTGGCGGTGGAGCGACCGGTCGGCGTGGTCGAGATGGGCTGGCCGTCGTCGTGGCGTCCGGCCGGCGTCCGGCTGTTCCTGACGACGTACGGCGCCAGCCTGGCGAACGGCCGCGCCGCGGCGGAAGCCTTGCACCTGGCCTGACCACCGGCGGGGGCCGGGTGGCGCCCCGCGGCCGCGACCCGGCGGGCGGCCGGCGCCCACGCGGCCACGCCGGGAGGCGTGGTCGCGGTTGTGGAGGGCTCGACGCGTACCCCGAAGATCTTCGGGGTCTGCACTTGAACGTGTTCAACAGAGGGTCTACGTTCATGAGGTCACTAGTTGAACGCGTTCAAGGAGGCGGCCGTGGACCACAAGGCTGCGATGTATCTCGTCTATCTGGCGATCAGCGTCGGGTTGACCGTGTGGGTGGCGATCACGCTGTCGCGCAACGGGCAGATCTTCCTGGAGGACGTCTTCGCCGACACCCGGCTCGCGCGGGCCGTCAACCACCTCCTGACCATGGGGTTCTACCTGCTCAACCTCGGGTTCGTGGCGGTCGTGATGCAGTCCGACAGCACGATCGGCAGCCTCAGCACGATGCTCGAGTCGCTCTCGCTGAAGATCGGGCTGGTGCTGCTGGTCCTCGGCGTCCTGCACCTGTGCAACGTGTGGCTCCTCGGCCGCTACCGCCGGAGCCGCCTGCGCCAGACGCAACCGGTCCCGCCGCTGCCGCCGGTCACCCACCTGCCGCCGGCCGGCCCGCACCTGCCGCCGACGGCACCGGCCCGAGGATGACCGTTCTCGCCGATCCGGCCGGTCACGGGGCCGGCCGGATCGGCTGTCTCGTGGTGCTCTCCGACGACGCCTGCCCGATCTGCCGGGCCGCCCGCCGCTGGCTGGAGGCCCGCGCCCAGCTCGTGCCGCTGCACTTCCTGGCGGCCGGATCGGACGAGGCCCGGCAGCGCTTCCCCGCCCTTGACCACGACGCCACGCTGCGCGACCTCACCGTGATCGCGGACACCGGTGCGGTGTACGCCGCCGACGGCGCCTGGCTGGCCTGCCTGTGGGCGCTCGCCGACTACCGGGGCCTGGCCGAACGCCTGTCCACGCCGGCGATGCTCCCACTGGCCCGCCGGGTGATCGCCGGGGCGGCGTCCGTGCGGAGGTCCACCAGGGAGCCCGGATACGGTGAGGCCTGTGACGACACCTGCCGCTGACCCGGAGAAGCCCGAGCCCGACGCCGCACCACCGCGCTCACGGGCCGGAGCGGCCCGGCGGGAACGCGGCGAGCAGACCCGGCAGCTGATCCTGGAGACGGCGCTACGGCTGTTCCGCGAGCGGGGTTACACGGAGACGACGATGCGGGCCATCGCCAAGGAGGCCGGGGTCGCGGTCGGGAACGCGTATTACTACTTCGACTCCAAGGAACACCTGATCCAGGGGTTCTACGACCGGAACCAGGTCGTGCACCGGGCGGCCGTCGCGCCGCTGCTGGCCACCGAGCGCGACTTCGCCGCCCGGCTGCGCGGGGCGCTGCACGCGGGCATCGAGGCCAACCAGCCCTACCACTCGTTCGCCGCGACGTTCTTCAAGTCGGCGGCCGAGCCGACGTCGCCGCTGAGCCCGTTCTCGTCGGCGTCGTCACCGGCCCGCGAGGCGGCCATCGCGATCTTCCGGGACGTGGTGGAGGGCTCGGACGCGAAGGTCGATCCGGAGTTGCGGGCGGCTCTGCCGGAGCTGCTCTGGCTGTCCTGGATGGGGGTGATCCTCTTCTGGGTCTACGACAGCTCGCCGGATCAGCGGCGCACCAAGCGGCTGATCGACGGCGCGGTGCCGCTGGTCGACCGGCTGGTCTCGTTGTCGCGGCTCCGGGTGCTCAGGCCGGCCCTCCGGCAGGTGCTGGCGTTGATCAAAGATGTGCAGCGCGACGACTAGCTCCATCACAGCCCGTAGCCATGCAGCTCAATTTGTCGGAAATATCCGGAAATTTGAGGTGGGGTGGGGTCGGCCGAACGGTCACTTCGGCTACGGAGAGCTTTCGGCGACGCCTAGGGATCACGTAGCGTCATGTCTGCAGGTGGATCTGGGGACGTCGCGGATCTCGGCTCGGGACCAGCTCGAACCGCGACGCAGACGGTGAACCGGGCGCGGCAGGACTTCGGGAGCAGTCGCCGCAGCCCGGTTCACCGAACCTCACTCTCGTGACCGCACGCCGCGGCGAATCCCGCCGGCCCTCGCAGCGCAGTGCACCACCGGCCCTGCTGAACAACACGGCACAGCTGGACAAGGCGGCACAGCTGGACGGTGACGGCCCCGCTGTCGGGGCCGCCACCGGTCGTCTCAGGCTGCGGAACTCGTCTTCACCAGGGTGCGGATCTGCCGCAACAGGACGGACAGCGCCGCCAGATCGGCCGGCGAATCCTCGACGTTGCCCATCGCGTTCGACGCGCGGGCGATGGACGCCGCGTTCTTCTGCTCCCACTCGGACACCCGGTCCTCGGCGGACGTCTCCGACGCCGTCGACTGGAGCACCTCCGCGGTGAGGGCCGCGAGCGCCGCGTACAGGTCGTAACGCAGCGCCATCCGGGCCAGCGTCTGCCACCGGTCGTTGCGCGGCAGCCGGGAGATGTGCGACAGCAGCGTGTCCACCCCGAACCGGGCGGACAGCACGAAGTACACCTGGGCCACCTCGAACGGGTCCTTCTCGACGGCCGCGGCCGTCTCCAGGATGTCGAGCAGGCCGAACCCGTAGAACACCCGGCTGATCCGCCCGGCCAGGTCCTCGGGGACGCCCTTGCCGGCGAGCGTGTCCGCACGCCGTTCCAGGGCCTGCTGCTCCGTGCCGACGAGCACCCGCGGCAACTCGGGCAGCAGCCGGGACACGCCGCTGCCGAGCTTGGCGATCTCACCGGCCACGTCGATCGGCGAACGCCGGGTGCTGACCAGCCAGCGGACCGCCCGGTCGAGCAGGCGCCGGGTCTCCAGGAAGACCAGCGTCTGCGCGGAGGTGGCCACCTTGTTGTCCAGCGCCTCGGCGGCCGCCCAGATGTCGCGCAGACCGAACACGTCGCGGACCACCACGTAGGCACGGATCACGTCGGCGCCCGACGCCCCGCTCTCCTCCATCGCCCGGTGGACGAACGACGTGCCACCCCGGTTGACGATCTCGTTCACCAGCGCCGTGGAGATGATCTCGCGGCGCAGCCGGTGACCCGCCATCCGCCCGGCGAAACGCTCCCGCAGCGGAGTGGGGAAATACCGGGTCAGAACCTCTGTGGTCCAGCTCTCGTCGACGAGCTCGTCGGCGAGGACCTCACGCTCCAAGGAGATCTTGACGTACGCGAGAAGCACCGCGAACTCCGGCGCCGACAGACCCTCGCCCGACTCGTACCGGGCGGCGAGCTCCTTGTCCGACGGCAGAGCCTCCAGCTCCCGGTTGAGCACGCCGCGTTCCTCGAGCGACTTGAGCATCCGGCGGTGCACCGGGAGCAGCGAGTGCGCCTGCGACCGGGCGTTGCCGAGTGCCATCGCCTGCTCGTAGTTGTCCCGCAGCACCAGGGCGCCGACCTCGTCGGTCATCTGGGCGAGCAGTTCGTCGCGTTCCGGAACGGTCATCTCGCCGTCGGCGACCGCCCCGCCCAGCAGGATCTTGATGTTGACCTCGTGGTCGGAGCAGTCCACGCCGGCCGAGTTGTCGATGAAGTCGGTGAACACCAGACCGCCGGCCCGGGCGAACTCGATCCGCCCGCGCTGGGTCAGGCCCAGGTTGCCGCCCTCGCCGGCCACCTTGACCCGCAGGTCGGCGCCGTTGACCCGGATCGCGTCGTTGGCCTTGTCACCGACCTCGGCGTGCGACTCGGAGGCCGCCTTCACGTAGGTGCCGATGCCGCCGTTGAAGAACAGGTCGACCGGCGCCTTGAGGATGGCGCGCATCAGCTCGCCGGGGCTGACCACCGCCGCGTCGCCGAGGCCCAGCCGCTCGCGGATCTGCGGGCTGACCGGGATCGACTTGGCGCTGCGCGGGTAGACGCCGCCGCCCTCGCTGATCAGGGACGTGTCGTAGTCGGCCCAGGAGGAACGCGGGAGGTCGAAGAGCCGTTTGCGTTCCGCGTACGAGATGTCGGCCTGTGGGTCGGGGTCCAGGAAGATGTGCCGGTGGTCGAAGGCCGCGATCAGCCGGATGTGCTCCGACAGCAGCATGCCGTTGCCGAACACGTCACCCGACATGTCGCCGACGCCGACCACGGTGAAGTCCTGGGTCTGGGTGTCGATGCCGAGATCGCGGAAGTGCTTCTTGACCGACTCCCACGCGCCACGGGCGGTGATGCCCATCTTCTTGTGGTCGTAGCCGGCCGAACCGCCGGAGGCGAACGCGTCGCCCATCCAGAAGTCCTTGCGGACCGAGATCTCGTTGGCGATGTCGCTGAACGTCGCGGTGCCCTTGTCCGCCGCCACCACCAGGTAGGGGTCGTCGCCGTCGTGCCGGACCACGTCCTCCGGCGGAACGATCTTGCCGCCCTGGATGTTGTCGGTGACGTCGAGCAGCGCGGTGATGAAGCGCTTGTAGCACTCCACCGCCTCGTCGCGGTCGCCCGGCTTCTGCTTGAGCACGAAGCCGCCCTTGGCGCCCACCGGCACGATCACGGAGTTCTTCACCATCTGCGCCTTGACCAGGCCGAGGACCTCGGTACGGAAGTCCTCCCGCCGGTCCGACCAGCGCAGACCGCCGCGGGCGACGGCACCGAACCGCAGGTGCACACCCTCGAACCGCGGCGAGTAGACGAAGATCTCGTATTTCGGGCGGGGCTGCGGCATGTCCGGGACGGCCTGCGGGTCCAGCTTGAACGCCACGTAGGACTTCGGACGGCCCTCCGCCCCACGCTGGAAGAAGCTGGTCCGCAGGGTGGCCCCGATCAGCGTCAGGTAGGACCGCAGGATCCGGTCCTGGTCGAGGCTGTCCACCTGGTCGAGCCGCTCGGTGATCTGATCGTGCAGCTCACCGGCCCGGCGACCGCGTTCGGCCGCCTCGACCTGCAACGCCGGCGAGAACCGGGTCTCGAAGAGCTGCACCAGCAGACGGGCGATCTCCGGGTACGCCGTGAAGGTCGACTCGAGATAACGCTGCGAGAAGACGTTTCCGGTCTGCCGGAGATATTTCGCGTACGCCCGGAGCACCACCACCTGCCGCCAGGTGAGACCGGCCCGCAGCACCAGCTCGTTGAAGCCGTCCACCTCGGCCTCGCCCCGCCAGGTGGCGGCGAACGCGTTCTCCACCTGGGGACGGACCTCGGCCAGCTCGCGGTGGCCGGACGGCGGCAGCAGACCGAAGTCGTAGAGGTAGATGACCCCGTCGGGACGGCGGATCTCGTACGGCCGCTCGTCGGTGACCTGGACACCCAGCGAGTGCAGGACGGGCAGCACGGCGGAGAGCATCATCGGCTCGCCGTACCGGTAGACCTTGAAACGCACGTCGCGCTCGTCCGGTTCCGGGGTGCCGCCCGAGCCCAGCCGCCGGCGCCGGAACAGGTGCATGGAGAGCTGGCCCGGCTCCTCGAGCAGTTCCAGCTTGGCCAGGTCCTGCATGCCCTCGTACGGCGTGTGGGAGTTCTTGTAACTCTCCGGGTACGCCGCGGAGTACCGGTTGAACAGGTCCTTCGCCGGTTCGTCGCCGAGCTTGCGTTCGAGCACCAGCGAGAAGTCGTCGTCCCACATCCGGGTGGCGTCGGCGAGCTGCTCGGCCAGCACGTTCGGGTCCTGCGGGCCGGGCGGGTCGGCCGGGTCGGTCCGCACGATGAAGTGCACCCGCGCCAGCATCCGCTCGGTGACCCGGGTCGTGTAGTCGACGCCGACACCGTTCAGCTCGCGGAGCAGGATCTCCTGCATGCGCAGCCGGTTGCCGGTGGTGAACCGGTCCCGGGGCAGATAGATCAGGCAGGAGATGAACCGGCCGTACCCGTCGCGGCGCAGGAACAGGCGCAACTGCCGGCGGCCGGCCATCCGCAGCACGCCGATGACCGCCTCGTACAGGTCATCGGTCTTGATCTGGAAGAGCTCGTCCCGGGGATACGTCTCCAGGATCTGCAGGAGGTCCTTGCCGGAGTGGCCGCGCGGCGACAGACCGGACCGGTCCATCACCTCCATCACCTTGCGCTTGACCACCGGAAGCTCGCGGACACTGGTCCGGTAGGCCGACGACGAGAAGAGCCCGAGGAAGCGCCGTTCCCCGACCACCTCACCATTGATGTCGAAGACCTTCACCCCGATGTAGTCGAGGTACGCCGAGCGGTGCACGGTGGCCCGCGAGTTCGCCTTGGTTATCACCAGCAGGCGTTTCTCGAGGGCACGTGCGTACGCCTCGGCGGCCATCTCGTCGGAGATCCTGCGCGGCTTGCTGTCCCCGCGCAGGATGCCCAGCCCGGTGCCGTGCACCGCGGTCAGGACGCCGCCGTCCAGTTTGTACTCGCGGTAGCCGAGGAACGTGAAGTGGTCGTCGGCGAGCCAGCGGAGCAGCTCGATCGAGTCGGTGACGTCCTTGTCCGGCACCGGCAGCCGGCGCGGCGACTCGCAGGAGGCGGCCAGCTCGTCGGCGATGGTCTCGGCGCTCCGGCGCATCCGCGGCCAGTCCTCGACCGCGTCGCGCACGTCGGTGAGCACCCGGCGCACATCGTTGATCAACTGCTCGCGGGCGTCCGCCCGGCGGACCGGGTCGATCTCGATCCGGATCCAGCTCTCCACGACGTCGCCCTCGATGGCGTCGTCCGGCTCGACCTCGGCCTCGAGCTCCGCGAGCGCGCCCAACGGCTCGCGCCGCACCACGATCAGCGGGTGCACCATCAGGTAGACCTGCAGGTTGTGCGCGGTCAGCAGCGCTATCACCGAGTCGACCAGGAACGGCATGTCGTCGATGACGATCTGCAGGATCGTGTGGCCCTGCGCGCCCATCGGCTCGGTCACGGCGAGCTTCAGCTCGCCGGGCAGACGGTTTCGAGCCAGCTCCCGATGCTGAACCGCGGCCTCGAACATCTCCTCGGGCGTGTAACCGACCAGCTCCTCGTCCGGTGCGAACCGCCAGAAGCGGTCGATCAGCGAAGCGGTGGTGTGGTCGTCGCCGGCCCGCTGGACCGCCTGCGCCACCAGACGCTCGGCGTCCGGCAGGGGCTGGTCGAGCTCGCCCTCCGTGGAGTCGTTCGAGGCGCCCAGACGCCCGGTCAGGGCGGTCCCGGGCCCGGGCACGAGTTGATCGGGCTCGGTTTGATCAGAATCAGTCGCTGCCTGGTCGGTGACAGCCATGTCCAGCGCTCCCCTCACCCACGGCACTGTGGGTTCGAACGTGTCTCGCACAGAGTAGTTCGCCCGGCGGGACGGATCTCACACCCCGGGTGTGCCAGCACGCCGATGTGCTGTTATGCGCCGTATAAACCACTGCGGTATCCCGTGACGGGCGCGTGCCTACTACGGTTCCTTCTGCTGCCCACGGGAAGGGACACTCATGCGCCGCTCCACGGCCGGATTCGCCACTCTGCTGATGATCGCCGCCGGCGGACTGGCCGGCTGTTCCTCCGATCCGCCGGAGGACGTCGTCCAGGAATTCCTGACCGGGTGGAAGAGCGGCGACGTCAACGAACTCGCCTTCGTCACCGCGGAGGGTGGCCGGATCGCGGCGGCCGACGTGCTCAGCAAGATCCGGGAGCTCTACGGCGACCTCGATCAGCAGCCGCTCGAGGTGAAGGTGGCCGGCGCCACCACCGAGACCGGTGACAACGCCAGCACCCCCATCAACGTCGGGTGGACCCTGCCGGGGGACGTGCCGTGGACGTACCAGAGCACGGTCCGCAGCATCCGCAAGGACGGCGACTGGCAGATCATCTGGGAACCCGCCCTGCTCCAGCCGCAGCTGACCAGCGGCGACAAGCTGCGGCTGCGCCGGGTCGCGGCGGACCGCGCGGGTGTCGTCGACGCGACCGGGAAGGCACTGGTCGGACCGCACGACGTCGTCGTGGTCGGGGTCAGCCCGGAGAAGATCACCGATCAGGCGGCCCTGGAGAAGGGTCTCGTCGCGGCGTTCAAGAAGATCGACGTCGACCTCGACCTGAGCGATCTGGCGGACCGGGCCGGCAAGGCGGACCCCGGGGCCTTCCTCGATGTGCTCACCCTGCGGGCCACCGACTACGCCAAGATCAGAGATGATGTACGCGGACTCGACGGCACCGTCTTCCGCCAGGAGTCGCGACTGCTCGCCCCCACCCGGGTGTTCGCCCGCGCCCTGCTCGGCACGGTCGACGCCGCCACCAAGGACGACATCGACGCCCGCCCGGACACCCTCGTCGTCGGCGACCAAGCCGGACACGGCGGCATCCAGCAGAAGTACGACGACGTGCTCCGCGGCACCCCCGGCATGGCCGTGGTGATCGCCAAGGAGGCCGCGGACGGCACCACCGAGGACACCAAGATCTTCTCCGCGGACCCGGTCGCCGGCAAAGCCGTCAAGATCACGATCGACACGGCGGTCCAGAACGCCGCCGACACCGCCACCGCCGCCGAGAAACAACCGAGCTCCCTGGTCGCCGTCCGGATCAGCGACGGCGCGGTGCTGGCCACCTCCAACGGGCCGGACGCGGGCGGCGTCAACACGGCGCTCAGCGGCCAGGTACCGCCCGGGTCGACGTACAAGGTGGTCACCGCGTACGGGGTGCTGTCCAAGAAGGTGGTCACCGCCGACACCACCGTCAACTGCCCCAAGTCGATCAAGGTCAACGACCGCGAGTTCAAGAACTCCAACGACTTCGAACTCGGCAAGGTCCCCTTCCACACCGACTTCGCCAAGTCCTGCAACACCGCGTTCGTCAGCCTCGCCCCGAAACTCACCGCGGCCGGACTGCAGGAGGCGTCCACGGCACTCGGCATCGGCGCCAGCTACGACCTGGGCGTCGAGACGTACGCCGGCCAGGTCTCCGACGGCGGCACCGCCACCGAACTCGCCGCGGCCGTCTTCGGCCAGGGCAGCACCGTGGTCAGCCCACTGACCATGGCGGTGGCCACCGCGGCGGTGGCCAAGGGCCGGTTCCAGCCGCCGAAACTGGTCCTCGACCCGGCACCCGCCCAGCCCGGCACCGCCGGACCCGAGTTGGACAAGGAGGCGGTGACCGCCCTGCGCGCGATGATGCGCGAGGTCGTCACCAGCGGCACCGGTAAGTCCCTGAAAGATGTGAAGGGCAAGCCCGTCCACGGCAAGACCGGCACCGCCGAGTTCAAGACCGGCTCCGACGAGACGCACGCCTGGTTCGTCGGCTACCAGGGCGACGTGGCGTTCGCCGTGATGGTGCAGAAGGGCGGCGCCGGTTCCGAGGCCGCCGTCCCGATCGCCAAGCGCTTCCTGACCACCCTGAACAAGTAGTTCCCCCACCACAGAGCCGGGGCCGATCGGCCCCGGCTTCTCCATGTCCAGGCGTGTCCGGCACGGGCGTGTCCAGCACGGGCGCGTCTGGCACGGGCGCGTCCAGCACGGGCGCGTCCAGCACGGGCGGCGGGCCTGTCCGGCACGGGCGGCGGGCCTGTCCGGCACGGGCGGCGGGCCTGTCCGGCACGGGCGGCGGGCCTGTCCGGCACGGGCGGCAGGCGTGTCCAGCACGGGCGCGAGGTCCATGGACGCGGTGCTGTGGCATCCCCAGCTCAGCTGGCCCGGTTCGCCCGGCACGCACTCACCCAGCAGATTTCCGCGCGGCACGCCGATCCGGCGAACGCCGCTCGATGGTCCCGGCAACACCTTCATCAGCAGAGCCGTCCGGGAATCGGCGCCGCCGGGCCGCACGGAGAGTCGGACCGTGGGAGGGAAGTCAGGCTGCGCCGGGCGGGAGACCGGGGCCGGGGATGTAGGGGTTCCAGAGAGCGCCGGCGGCAGGCGGATCCATCGGCGGACGGGGACGGAGCATTCCCGGGCGGGTGGCCGGCAACGGTTCGGAATCGAGCAGCGGCGCGGAGCCCAACGGCCGGCTGAGCAGGCGGATGTCGGGCCGCCGCGGTTCTCCGGGATCGGCGGTCGCCGTCACGGGAACCACCCGTTCCGCCTCGTCAGCCGCGGTGGACTCATCGGATATGTCGGGTTCGGCGACCGAGGCGGCGTCCGTAGTCGGGACAAAATCATCCACAGTCTGCGCCAGCTCATCCTCAGGCCGAGGCAACTCATCCGCGGGCCGGACCGGCTCATCCGCGGGCTCGGTCAACTCATCCTCGGGCTCAGCCGACTCATCCGCGGGCTGGGCCGACTCATTCGCGGGCTCAGCCGACTCATCCGCGGGCTCGGCGAGTTCATCCCCCGGCTGGGTGACCTGATCCACCGGCTCGGCGATCTCGTCGGCGGGTTCGACAGCGTCGGTCTCACCATCGAGGGACTCGCCGGTCGCCGCCCCACCCGCGAAGGACTCGGCAGCACCCTCAGCGGGATCCACGACGGCCGGTTCAGAGTCGGACGGCCCGGACTCATCCCCGTCCGACTGATCCGCCGACTGATCTATTTCAGCCACAAGATCTTGAGCGGACCCGTCCTCGCCGACCGGCTCCCCGTTCTCGACGACAGCCTCAGGCTCGGCGTCGACCTCAGAATCGGCGTCGACCTCAGGCTCAGCACGGGCCACAGGCTCAGCACGGGCCACAGGCTCGGCACCGGCCACAGGCTCAGCACCGGCCACAGGCTCGACGGCCACCTCGGGAGCCACGACAGCCACCGGGTCGGGAACGGCTTTGGGAACGACGTCCGCCTCGGGGATGACCACGGGTAACAGCGGCGTCGCCAGGTCCTCGCGGGCCGCCACCAGGTCCGGCCGGTCCGTCGCCCGCACCGCCGACAGTCCGCTCACCACCGCGGACGCGATCTCCGCCGCATAGCGGCCGTCCGGGTCGTAGTCCGGGTCGAAGACCGTGATCTCCACGCCCAGGCAGTGCGGGGACTCGACCAGGCCGCTGAGGAGCAGTTCCAGTTCGGGGAAGGCGATGCCGCCCGGGTCCGGCGCGTCCACCGCCGGCATCACCGCCGGGTCGAGGACGTCCACGTCCATGTGCACCCAGTACCCGGCGCAGTCGACCAGCTGGTCGCGGGCCCACTGGGCACTGCGGGCCGCGCCCTCGGCGCGCAGTGCGGGCACCGGCCGGGTCACTATCCCCGCGGCCTGCAGGTCGAGGCGGTACTCGTCCTGGGCACGGATGCCGAGGACGACCACGTCGATGTCCCGGAAGTAGGGCCGGCGGCTCTCGATCGCGGCCAGGTTCGCCTGGCCGCGGCCGGTCACCAGGGCCAGGTCCTCGCCCGCGGCGGCGCCCACGTAGGAGGCGTTGCCCGGGTGCCGGAAGTCGGAGTGGCCGTCGACGAAGACCAGGCCGACCCGCCCGCCGACCGCCTCACCGAGGCGGTGCATGGCGAGGCCGGCGCCGATCAGGATGGAGCAGTCCCCGCCCAGTATCACCGGGAACTCGCCGCCGTCGATGATCGCGCCGATCCGGTCGGCGAGGGCCCTCGAGTAGGCGGCGATCTCCGGGGCGTGTGCGACGCCGTCGCCGGGTCGCCAGTCGCCGGGGTCGTAGCGGGGTGGGGTGAGGCAGCCCGCGTCCCGGGCGGCGAGCCGGGTCAGCAGGCCCTGATCGCGGAGGGCGCCGGGCGCTTTGCCGCAGCCTGGCACCGACGTCGCGGTCGGCGGGCGCAGGCCGAGATTGGACGGTGCGTCCAGAACGGCGATGCGGCGCACGACGCCCTCCCCTTCTCCGATTGTCGAGGGCTCAGAAGAGGGCGCTGGCGAGCGCGCGACGCGCGCCTGCCACCGCCGGGTCGTCCGGGCCGGCCATGCTGAAGAGCGACAACAGATGCTTGCGTACGGCGTCGCGTTCGTCGCCTGCCGACCGGCGGACCGCGGCGACCAGCCGTGCGTAGGCCTTGTCGGCCTGCCCGTTGAGCACCTCGACGTCGGCGGCGAGACGCTGCGCCTCGATGTCGTCCGGGTCGGCCTCGGCCTTGGCGAGCGCGGCGGACGGGTCGGCGTCGCCGATCCGGCGGTAGAGCTCGACCTGGGCGAGTCCCGCTTCGGCGGCGGTGTCGGCCGGCGATTCGGCGAGGATCTTCCGGTAGGCCGCTTCGGCCGCGTCCAGGTCGCCGGTCATCAGCGCGTCGTCGGCGGCGTCCAGGCGCGGGTCCTCCGGAGCGGCCACGCTGACACCGGCGGCGTTGAGGACCGCGTCGATGTACTGGCGGATCTGTGCCTCGGGGAGGACGCCGGTGAAGCCCTCGACCGGCTGGCCGCCGATGACGGCCAGCACCATCGGGATGCCCTGCACCCGGAAGACCTGGGCGAGACGCGGGTTGGCGTCCACATCGACCTTGCCGAGGATCCAGGAGCCGCCGCCCTCGGCCGCGAGTCGTTCCAGGACCGGGGAGAGTTGCTTGCACGGCCCGCACCACTCGGCCCAGAAGTCCAGCAGGACCGGGATGGTCAGCGACTGTTCCAGCACGACGGTCTGGAAGTTGTCCTCGGTGACCTCGATGATGGTCGCCGGGGCGAGGCCCGGGACCGTGCCCGGGAGGCCGGGGCCGCCGCCGCCGGGGAGACCCTCGGCCGGGGCGTCGCCATTCGTGGCGGGACGGCTCGGCTCGGCCGGCTTGGCCGGGGCCGAGGGGCGCAGCGCGCTGAGATCGACCGCGCCGCGGGTGAAGATCGACGGAGTGGTCCGTGGGTCGCTCATGGTTACCTAGTCTCGCACGCAGTCATGGCTGTTCGCGCCGCCACCAGGCGGCCGATATCGGACGTCACAACCGTCAGAACCGGGCCGGCTCGCGGTAGATTCCCCATTCACCTTTCAGTGCCCCGCAGATCTCTCCCAGGGTGGCCTCGGCCCGGGCCGCGTCGAGCATCGCGGGGATCATGTTCTCGGTGGTACGCGACACCGCCAGCAGCCGGTCCAGCGCGGCTCCGACGCGTACCCCATCGCGGTCGATCTTGCGAGCGCCCAGCTCGCGCCGCTGCACCACCTCGACCTCGTGGGAGACACGAAGGATCTCCAGGTCTTTGGCGACGGTGCCGGTGTGGGCGTTGACGCCGACCACCCGTTTCGCGTTCTTCTCCAGCGACTGCTGGTACGTGAAGGCGGCCTCGGCGATGTGCGCGGTGAACCAGCCGTCCTCGATGCCCCGCAGGATGCCCTGGGTGATGCTGCCGTCGTGGCCGAGGTCACGGATCCGGGTGAAGATCTCTTCCGCCTCGGCCTCGATCCGGTCGGTGAGGGCTTCGACATACCAGGAGCCGCCGAGCGGGTCGGCCACGTTGACCACCCCGGTCTCCTCCATCAGCACCTGCTGGGTCCGCAGGGCGATCTCGGCGGATTCGTCGGTGGGCAGGGCGAGGGTCTCGTCGAGGGCGTTGGTGTGCAGCGAGTTGGTGCCGCCGAGCACCGCCGCCAGTGCCTCGACCGCGGTGCGGACCACGTTGTTGACCGGCTGCTGGGCGGTGAGCGAGACGCCCGCGGTCTGGGTGTGGAACTTGAGCCAGAGCGCTTTCTCGCTGGTGGCACCGTAGTCGTCACGCAGGTGCCGGGCCCAGATCCGGCGGGCGGCGCGGAACTTGGCGATCTCCTCGAAGAAGTCGACGTGCGCGTCGAAGAAGAAGCTCAGGCCCGGGGCGAAGGTGTTCACGTCGAGGCCCCGGGAGAGGCCCAGCTCGACGTATCCGAAACCGTCGGCGAGCGTGTAGGCCAGCTCCTGCGCGGCGGTCGACCCGGCCTCCCGGATGTGGTAGCCGCTGACCGAGAGCGGCTTGTAGCGGGGGATCTCGGCGGCGCAGTACTCCATCAGGTCGCCGATCAGGCGCAGGTGCGGCTCCGGTTCGAACAGCCACTCCTTCTGTGCGATGTACTCCTTGAAGATGTCGGTCTGCAGGGTGCCGTCGAGCTTGCCGATCTGGGCGCCCTGACGTTCGGCGGCCACCAGGTACATGCAGAAGACCGGCACCGCCGGACCGGAGATGGTCATGCTGGTGGTGACGTCCTGCAGCGGGATGCCGTCGAACAGGACGTCCATGTCGGCGGCCGAGTCGATCGCGACACCACAGTGGCCGACCTCGCCGAGTGACTGCGGCTCGTCCGAGTCGCGTCCCATCAGGGTGGGCATGTCGAAGGCGACGCTGAGGCCGCCGCCCCCGGCCGCCAGGATCATCTTGTAGCGCTCGTTGGTCTGCCGGGCGTTGCCGAACCCCGCGAACTGGCGGATGGTCCAGGTCCGTCCGCGATATCCGGTCGGATGAAGACCTCGGGTGTACGGGAATTCGCCCGGCCAGCCGATGCGTTCGAAGCCGGGCAGTGCGGTGCCGTCCGGTGGCCCGTAGACCGGGTCGACGGGGCTGCCGGAGAGCGTGGTGAAGTCGGCGTCCCGTTTGCGGGCGGCGTCGTAGCGGCGTTGCCAGCGTTCCCGGCCGGCGGCTATCTCGGCGGCGTCCATGCCGTCATCGTAGAACAGAACTGAACGATCGCTAAGGCTATGACCCACTTGTGATGGTCGATATGAGTGGCATCTGCAGAATGTCTATCCGACCAGGGGTTTCCCTGTTGTCCGGGGGCCACCCGGACGCCACAGTGGGACGCGGACATCCCTTCCCCGGCCCCGGTAGCGTCCGCCACGCTGCCGGGGCTCCCCGTCTCTCAGACGCGGTGCTCGAGGATCCAGGCCTGCGGGTCACCCTTGCGGGACAGCATCCGCATCACCACCGGGAACATCGCGTCCCGGATCGCCGACCCGACCGGCCCGGTGGTCTTGCCGCTGCCGTTGCGCCGGCCCTGCCGGACCACCCGCTCCACTCGCGTACGCCGCAGACCCTCGTAGGCGGCGAGAGCCTCCGGGACGACGGCCGACCGGTCCAGGCAGCGGCCCAGCGTCACCGCGTCCTCGATCGCCATCGACACGCCCTGCCCGGCCGACGGCGAGACGGCGTGTGCCGCGTCGCCGAGCAGGACCGCCCGGCCGGACCGCCAGACCGGCACCCGGCGCAGGTCCTCGGTGTTCCACGGGCCGAGGATCTCGTCGGTGGCCCGGATGATCTCGGTGGCCGGGAAGGCGTCATCGGCGAAGAGGCCGAGCAGGTACGCCCGCCAGGACTCCGGCGTGAAGTCGCCGGGCCGCACCGGCCGCCTGCTCGGCGGGTTGGCGAACCACCAGGTCTCGCCACCGGGCGCGGTCACCCAGCCGAAGAACGACCGGCGCCCGAAGGCCATCCGGACGAGCCGGTCCGGAGCCGTCTCGACCGGCCGGGAGGTGAAACCGCCCGCGTTGAGCAGGCCCACGTACGCCGGCTCCGGACCGCCCGGGTTGAGCACCGCCCGGGTCCGGGAGCGCAGACCGTCGGCACCGATCAGCAGGCCGCCCTCGGCGGTCGTGCCGTCGGCGAAGACGGCCGTCACCCGGTCCGGCGTCTCGGTGAACCCGGTCAGCCGCCGCCCGTGCTCGATCGGGATGCCCCGAGCGGCCACCTCGGCGCGCAGGGCGGCGTAGAGGTCACCACGGCGGATGGTGGTGCTGGTGATCCCGTCCGGGGTCGGACCGCCCAGCGGCAGCACCGCGAGGCGGCGGCCCCGGCCGTTGCTCATCTCCACGGTGGGGGTGGCGAACCCGGCGGCGAGCACATGTGCCGGGTCGAGGTCGAGTGCGGAGAGGGCCGCCAGCCCGTTGACCGCGACGGTCAGGAAGGCGCCTCGCTCGTCACTGTCGGCCGGGCGGGCCTCGTAGACGCGCGGCTGCCAGCCGATCCGGTGCAGGGCGAGGGCGGCGACCGGACCCGCGATGCCGCCCCCGATGACGATCGCTTCTTTAGTCATAAGATGACTATTGATGAGATGACTAAAAATCGTCAAGGCCTAAGCTGCACGGGTGAAGCGGTCTCCCCTGGCGATGGTTCTGCTGGCGCTGCTGGTGGAGGCGCCGATGCACCCCTACCGGATGCAGCAGATGATCAAGGAGCGCGGTCAGGACCAGTTGGTCAACGTCGCGCAGCGCAACAGCGTCTACCAGATGCTGGAGCGCCTGGTCCGGGAGCGGCTGGTCCGGGCCGGCGGCACCAGCCGGGAGCCGGGACGGCCGGAACGCACCGTCTACGAGGTGACCGACGAGGGCACCGCGACACTGCACCGCTGGCTGGCCGAGATGCTTCCGGAACCGGCCCGCGAGTTCCCGGAGTTCCCGGTGGCGCTCGCCTTCCTCCCCACGCTGACCCCGGTGGAGACCCGTGAACTGCTGGAACGCCGCCTCGCCGCGCTGACCGGCCGCCTCGCCGAGATCGAGGGTCAGGCGCCACCCGGCCTGCCGCGGCTCTTCCTGATCGAGGACGAATACCGCGCGACCGTGTTGCGGGCCGAGATCCAGTGGCTGCGGACGGTCGTCGCGGACCTCGCCGACGGGACGCTGACCTGGGACCGGGCCTTCATCGAGGAGACGGCCTCCCGGTTCACCTGAGACTCGCCAGCAACTCCCCCGCCGCCGTGTGGGGATCGGAGCGCCCCTCGGCGACCCGGGCGGCCAGGTCGTCCAGCAGGGTGCCGTCGTCCAGGTCGCCGATCCGGGCCCGCAACCGGCCCAGCGCCAGCGCCGAGATCTCCGCCGCGGCCCGCCGGCAGCGCCGGGCCCGCAACGCGCCGCTGTCCGCCAGCCATTCCTCGTGCCGGCCGAGCGCGGCCAGCACGTCCTCCACGCCCTCGCCCTTGACCGCCGCCGCTCGGACCACCGGGGGACGCCAGTCGCCGGGGGCGCGTTCGCCGAGCGCCAGCATGCCCTGGATGTCGCGGTAGGTGGCGTCGGCGCCGGGCCGGTCCGCCTTGTTGATCACGAAGACGTCGGCGATCTCCAGGACCCCGGCCTTGACCGCCTGGATCGCGTCGCCCATCCCGGGCGCGAGCAGCACCAGCGTGGTGTCGGCCAGCGAGGCGATCTCCACCTCGGCCTGGCCCACCCCGACCGTCTCGACCAGGATCACGTCGCAGCCCGCGCCCTCCAGGACGCGGACGGCCTGCGGGGTCGCGGCGGACAACCCGCCCAACTGCCCGCGGCTGGACATCGACCGGATGTAGACGCCCCGGTCGGCACTGTGCTCCTGCATCCGGACCCGGTCGCCGAGGATCGCACCGCCGGTGAACGGGCTGGACGGGTCGACGGCGAGCACGCCGACCCGGTCGCCACGGTCCCGCAGCGCGCGGACCAGCTCGTTCGTGGTGGTGGACTTGCCGACACCGGGGGCGCCGGTCAGGCCGACCACCCGGGCGTGTCCCGCGTACGGCGCCATCGCGGCGGCCACCTCGGGCAGCGCCGGGTCGTCGTCCTCCACCAGGCTGATCAGCCGGGCCACCGACCGCGCGTCACCCTCCCGTGCCCTGGTGACCAGGGTGGTGACGTCGCGGGCCCGGGTCACGCGCCGGGCACCTTGATGATCAACGCGTCGCCCTGGCCGCCGCCGCCGCAGAGTCCGGCCGCGCCGAGACCGCCACCGCGACGGCGCAGTTCGAGGGCCAGGGTGAGCACCAGGCGGGCGCCGGACATCCCGATCGGGTGCCCCAGCGCGATGGCGCCACCGTTCACGTTGACGATCTCCTCGTCCACCTTCAGCTCACGGGACGACTGGATGACCACCTGGGCGAACGCCTCGTTGATCTCGATCAGGGCGAGATCGTCCACCGTGTGGCCGGCCTTGTTCAGGGCGTGCTTGATGGCGTTGGCCGGCTGGGACTGCAGCGAACTGTCCGGTCCGGCCACGTTGCCGTGCGCGACGATCTCGGCGAGCCAGGTGATCCCCAGCTCCTCGGCCTTGGCCCGGCTCATCACCACGACCGCGGCGGCACCGTCGGAGATCGGCGAGGAGGTGGCCGCGGTGATCGTGCCGTCCGGGGTGAACGCCGGGCGCAGGCCGGCCAGCGAGCCGGCGGTGGCCTCCGGCCGGACCCCCTCGTCGGTCTCCACCGTCTCGCCGGCGCCCGCCGGGACCGGGGTGATCTCCTCGGCGAACCGGCCGTCCCGCTGAGCGGCGGCGGCCCGCTGGTGACTGAGCGCGGCGAAGGCGTCCTGCTCGGCGCGGGTGATCCCGAGCCGGACGCCGGTCGCCTCGGTCGACTCGCCCATCGAGATGCCCGCCCAGGGATCCATCAGGCCGTCGACCGCGGCGTGGTCGCGGACCAGCACGTCACCGAACTTGCGGCCGGCCCGCTGGTCGGCGAGCAGGTGCGGTGCGTTGGTCATCGACTCCATGCCGCCGGCCACCACGACGTCGAACTCACCGGCCCGGATCAGCTGGTCGGCCAGGGCGATCGCGTCCAGCCCGGACAGGCACACCTTGTTGACGGTCAGGGCCGGGGTGCTCATCGGGATGCCGGCCGCGACGGCCGCCTGCCGGGCCGGGATCTGGCCGCAGCCGGCCTGCAGGACCTGCCCCATGATCACGTATTCCACCCGGGCGGGGTCGATCCCTCCGCGCCGCAACGCGGCGGCGATGGCGTGCCCACCGAGGACGGTGGCGGGCAGGTGCCGGAGATTGCCGAGCAGGCGCCCCATCGGGGTCCGGGCGCCACTGACGATGACGGAGCTGGTCATTGTCTCGATCCGATCTGCGACGTCCGGGCGTTCAGGGGTACACCCGGGGTGGCCTTAACGATGGGTCAGGTTCGAGACTAACGGCATGACAGACACCCCATCAGCCAGCAACGGGTCCGACAATGTCACATTGCCGGACATCGAATTGCTGCGGATCGACCACGTCGGCATCGCCGTACCCGATCTGGACGAGGCCATCACGTTCTATGAGAAAAGTTTCGGTTTGCGCTGCGTGCATCAAGAGACGAACGACGAGCAGGGCGTCCGGGAGGCCATGCTCGCCGTCGGCGACGGCGACGGACCCCGTCTCCAGTTGCTCGCACCACTGCGGCCGGACTCGGCGATCGCGAAGTTCATCGGGCGCTCCGGGCCGGGGCTGCAGCAGCTGGCGTACACAGTGGCCGACGTCGAGGCCGCCACGGACGCGTTGCGGGCCCGCGGACTCCGAGTGCTCTACGACACGCCACGCCGGGGAACGGCCGGGTCACGCATCAACTTCGTGCACCCCAAGGACGCCGGCGGGGTCCTGGTCGAGCTCGTCGAACCCGCCACCGGGGGTACCCCGAACGAGTGATTCACCCTGACGCCGGCCCCGGCGCCTGGCAGGATCGGGGCCATTGAGCAGCGCCGACGACGCCGGTCGTGCGCCGTGGATCGCCGGGAGCGCCGAGTGGGCAGGTGGCGGCGGGACGACACCGTGCCGACCGGTCCAGCCGATCTTCTCCGCCGAACGGCCCGGACCCCGGTTACGGTCCAGGTCAAAGCTGATCTACGATCCGGTTCGGATGCCCTACGGCTCTTGCATGTCCGTCCCCTTCTCGCCAGGATGGCGCAATGCCCCAGCAGCAGGATCAGAACCTGGCCTTCTTCGAGACCGCGAATTCGCAGCACGATTTCACCGTCGTTCTGCGTGGCTACGACCGTCATCAGGTCGACGGACACATCGGGCGGCTGCTCGCCGCGCTGAACCAGTCCGAGCAGGCCCGCGGTGAGGCCGAACAGCGGATGAACGACGCGCAACGCCGTCTCCGCCAGGCTGAGCAGCGCCTCACCGCGCTGGAGCAGAAGCTCGCCGACAGCAACAAGCTGCTGGAGGAGAACAACAGACCGACGCTCTCCGGGCTGGGCACCCGGGTCGAGCAGATTCTGCGGCTCGCCGAGGAACAGGCCAACGACCACCGCAGCGAGGCCAAGCGAGAGTCCGAGGGCATCCTCTCCGCGGCGCGCCTCGAAGCCCGCGAGATCACCGACAAGGCCCGTGCCGAGGCCGCCGCGATGAAGGCCACCGCCGAGCGCGAGGCCGGCCAGGTCCGCACGCACGCCGAGCGCGAGGCCGCCGAGACCCGGGTGCAGGCCCGGCGCGAGGCCGACACGCTGCGCTCGGACGCCGACCGCGAGACCAAGCAGCTGCGCGCGGTCACCGCGCACGAGGTCGCCGAGCTCAAGTCGACCGTCGAGCGCGAGGTCGCGTCGCTGCGCGCCACCGCCGAGCGGGAGATCACCCAGGCCCGGGCCAAGACCGCCCGTGAGTCGGAGGAGAAGCGCGCCGAGGCGACCAAGCTCCTCACCGACGCGCGGGACAAGCGCGACAAGGACCTGCAGGCGCTGGCCCTGGAGATCGCCGAGCGTCGCGAGAAGGCCGAAGGCGAGGAGTCCCAGCGGCACGCCGCCCAGGTCGCCGCCACGCAGAAGATGGTGGCCGAGGCCGACCAGCGCGCCCGCGCCGCCGAGGAACGGGCCCGCGAGATCGAGCAGCGCGCCGAGCAGCGCCGCGTCGAGTCCGAGCGTCACTCGATCGAGACCGTCGAGAAGGCGCGGGCCCTCGCCGAGAAGACCGTGTCCGAGGCTCGGGCCGAGGCCAACCGCCAGCTCGGCGACGCCCGCACCGAGGCGGAGCTGACCACCCAGGCCGCACGCCGCGAGGTCGAGGACCTCACCCGGCAGAAGGACGCGGTCACCAGCCAGCTCGGCCAGATGCTCTCCGGCCTCTCCGGTCTGGTCCCGGGTGTCAACCCGGTCGCCAAGCTCGCCGAGGTGGCGAAGGCCGCCGAGGCCCCGGCGCAGCGCGCCCCGGAGCAGCCGGCCGCCCCGCAGCAGGCCGCCCAGCCGGTCACGCAGCAGGAGGCTCCCGCCGCGCAGCAGCAGCAGCAGGAGGCCGCCCCGGCCGAGACCGACGCCGAAGCGGTGGCCGCCAAGACCAACTCTTGAGTGATCTGACTGGCCTCTCCGGTTGCGAGACCGTCGCTTATAAGCGACGGTGAAGCCTCCGGGATGGTCGCGACGAATCGGGCCGTATCGGAGTTTCTCCGGTACGGCCTCGTTCGTTGTCGCCGCGTAGCCTGGGTGGTTCGTGGCAAGCCGAGGTCAGACAAATCGCAACTACCCGCAGAGTCCCCGCCTGCTCGGTGTGTACCGGTATGCCACGGGACGATGCGTATGTGAGGATGGACAGCATGTCGCACGGCGGTGAAATCTTCGGTCTCGGCGGGGACGCGGCCTCCGAACCCAGCTTCGAGACCGCGCTGCGCGGATATGAGAAGAAGCAGGTCGAGCGCTATGTCGCCCGCGCCGAGAACGAGATCGCCGCGCTGGCCGCCGAGCGGGAGCAGGCCTACTCGCAGATCCAGGCGATGGCCGCCCAGATCGAGCGCCTCCAGCAGGAGATCACCCAGGCCCGACGGGAGTCCGGGATCACCGGCGAGGTCTCCTTCCGGCACCTCGGCCCGCGGGTGGAGCAGATCCTCGCCCTCGCCGAGGAGCAGGGCGAGGCGATCAAGGCGTCGGCCACCGACGACATCGCCGGCCGGCTCGCCGAGGCGGAGCGGATCCGGGCCGAGGCCGAGGCGCACGCCCACAACGCCGTCCGCGACTTCGAGATCGCCCTCGCCGCCCGCCGCGCCGAGGAGGAGAAGGCCGACGCCGCCAAACGGTCCGCCACCGACAAGGCCGTCGCCGCCGCCCGGCAGAGCGCCGAGCAGATGCGCTCCGAGGCCGAGGCGGTGCTCAACCGGGCCCGCAGCGAGGGGCAGCACCTGGCCGAGAAGGCCGCCCAGGACGCCGCCCGGTCCCGGGCCGAAGTGGACGGATACGTGCAGTCCACTCGCGTCCAGACCGAGCAGGAGATCAAGGCCCTGCGGGAGAAGGCGCAGCAGGAGATCGCCGCCAAACTGTCCGAGACGGAACGCCAGCAGAGCGATCTCAAGGCGGCCGCCGAGCAGGAGGTGGCCCAGCGCCGGCACTCCGTCGTGGAGGAGCTCAACCAGATGCGCACCGGCGTCGAGAAGCAGTGCGCCGACCTGCGCAACGAAGCCGACAAGTACGCCGAGGACGTGTTGCGCCGCTCCGACGAGCAGGCCACCGCGGTCCGCAAGGAGATGGCCGCCCAGCAGGAGAAGATCAGTCAGGCCGGCCGTGAGCTGGAGGCCGCGCAGGCCAAGGTCGCCGAGGCCGAGCAGCGCCGGGCCACCGCCCAGGAGCGCGCGGCCGCGGCGGAGCGCGAGACCGAGCTGGTCGCCGAGCGCCTGACCGAGGCGAAGCAGCAGCTGGAAGCCGAGCAGAAGCGGGTCAGCGAGGCCAAGCGGGCCGGCGAGGCAGCCGAGCGGCACGCGGCCGAGGTCCGCCGCCAGGTGCAGAAGGAAGCGAAGCGGGTGGCCGAGCTGGCCGCCGCGGCGGTGCTCGCGGCGGCGGCGTCGCCGGCCGACGAGGACGACGCCGACGCGGAGAAGGACCGGACCACGTCGCTGGTGTCCGCCGGCACGACGGCGTCGGGCACCGCCTCGGTGCCGGGATCGTCGTCGGCGCCGGGCACGGCGACCGGGTCCGTCTCGGGAACGGCCTCGGTGCCGGGTTCGGTGCCGGCCGCGGCGGTCGCTCCGGCCGCACCCGCGGAGCCGGGCGGACAGCCGGGCAAGGTGAGCGCTTCGGCGAAGGTGACGGTGCCGCAGGCGAGCCGGGTGCCCGCCGACGCGGAATAGACACGCCCCGGCTGCGGCGATAGCGTTCCTTCGATGTAATTCGTGGAGGATCCGATGTCAGCCGAGCCGCCTGCACCTCCCGAGGAGACCACTCCGGACGAGCCGAACGGGGACGACAACCGTTTCGGTTCGCCCGGGGAGCCGATCAACCGGCGCAGCCCGTTCGTCTTCGGTTTCCTGTTCGGGCTGGGCGTCATCCTCGCGTACGCGCTGTTCCTCGGGGTCCGCAACGCCGCCTCGATCCTGATCCTGATCTTCATCGCGCTGTTCCTGGCGATCGGTCTGCACCCGGCGGTGGCCCGGCTGCACGGCTGGGGCGTGCCACGCGGGATCGCCGTCGCGGTGGTCGCGCTGGCCGTGGTGCTGCTGCTCATCGGCGGCGTGGTGGCGCTGATCCCGCCCCTGGTCACGCAGACCACCGAGATGATCAACAACGCGCCGGACATGGTGGAGAGCCTGCGGCACAACCCCACGATCAACGACCTGATCCAGCGGTACGACATCGCCGGCAAGGTGCAGAGCGCGGTGAACGCCGGCACGATCGGCAACGCGCTCGGTGGCGTCGTCGGCGGCGCGCGGCTGATCTTCGGGACGCTCTTCAACATCCTCACCGTGCTGGTGCTGACGATCTACTTCCTGGCCGCCTTCGAACGGATCGCCGCCACCGGATACCTGCTCGTCCCGGCATCACGGCGGGAACGGGTCCGCCTGCTCACCGACGAGATCCTCACCAAGGTCGGCGCGTACATGGTCGGTGCGCTGGCCATCGCGGTGCTGGCCGGGGCGAGCACCTTCGCGCTGGGGCTGGTGCTCGGGTTGGCGTACCCCTTCGCCCTCGCCGTGGTGGTCGCGGTCTGCGACCTGATCCCGCAGATCGGCGCCACCCTCGGCGCCGTGATCGTCAGCCTGGTCGGCCTGGCCTCGTCGGTGCCCGACGGCATCGTCTGCATCGTGTTCTTCATCGTGTACCAGCAGGTGGAGAACTACCTGATCTACCCGCGGGTGATGCGCCGCTCGGTGCAGGTCAGCGACGTCGCGGCGCTGGTGGCGGCCCTGCTCGGGGTCGGACTGTTCGGCGTGGTGGGCGCCCTGGTCGCCATCCCGATGGTGGCCGCCATCCAACTGATCATGCGCGAGGTGCTGGTGCCGAGCATGGCCCGGCGCTAGACCCGTTTCGTGGCCAGCGTCCGAAGCCCATCCGCGTGGTGATTTCGGGCGTCCTGGACGCCCCAATTCAACACACCCCTGACGGTGTGGTGAATACGGGCGCACTGGACACCCCAAATCAACACACCCCTCACGGTGTGATGAATACGGGCGCACTGGACACCCCAAATCACCACACCCCTCACGGTGTGATGAATACGGGCGCCCTGGACGCCCGAAGTCACCACGCGGACCCTGATGACGAAACATGTCCAGCCCTCACCAGAGCCTGGCCACGAAACGTGTCTAGTCCCGGGGTACGTCGGCGAACGCGGCGACGGTCCGGTCCGAGTACGCCGACGCGTCCCCGGTCTCCATCGGCCCGTCCCAGGTCCGCGGCAGCGGCAACGCCGTCTCCGGGGCGACCCGGCGGACGATCTCGTCGAGGACCTTCTCCGCGTCGCCGACCCACAGGTGCTTGCCGCCGGCCATCGGCACGACCTCGCACTGCGGGATCGCGGCGAACCGTTCGGCGGCCTCGTCCGGGCGCAGGTAGTCGTCGAACTCCGGGATCAGTGCGGTGACCGGCTTGCCTTCGGCGGCCCACGCGGCCAGGTGCTCCGGCTTCGAGAACCGCAGCGGCGGGGAGAGCAGGATCGCGCCGGTGACCGACGGGTCCAGCCCGTACATCAGGGTCAGGTCGGTACCGAACGACCAGCCCACCAGCCAGATGTTCGGCAGGTCGGCGAACTCCGCGTACTCGATGGCGGCGGCCACGTCGAACCTCTCGTCGACCGCGCCGGAGAAGCTGCCGCCGCTGGTGCCGCGGATGCTGCTGGTGCCCCGGGTGTTGAACCGCAGCACCGCGACGCCGGCCAGGGCGGGCAGCCGCCAGGCGGCCTTGCGGTAGACGTGGCTGTCCATCATCCCGCCGTGGGTGGGCAGCGGGTGCAGGCAGACGAGGGTGGCGACCGGTTCGCGGTCCAGTGGCCGGGCCAGTTCGCCGACCAGGGTCACGCCGTCGGCGGTGTGCAGCTCGATGTCCTCGCGGTGGGCGGGCAGGATCGAGTTGGCACGGATCTGGTTGCTAGTCATAACGCCTTCAGTCGATTTCAAGGGCGGTCGGTTGGTCACCCGTAGCGGGGGGCGTTGCGCGAGCGCTCCACGCCGGGAGCACGGCGGTCACGGGCCCGCCAGCAGCCCGTGTGCCAGTGCCGCCGGTCCGCGGCGTCCCCGAAGTCGTCGGCCGGCCAGGCCACCACGTGTGCCACGCCCGGCCGGATCTCCTGCACGCAGCCCGGGCAACGATACGTCTTGGCCGCCGCCCCACCGAAGATGTTGCGCACCATCCACTCACCGTCCCGCCACTGCTGAACACGATCCTCGGTCAGGCCGGGACGGTGGACGGGGTTGTCGTCGGGATCCGGGCGACGCGGACGGTTTCGGCGGGGGCTCACTACTCAAGAGTACGTAGACTGCCGTTCATGACGGCGACTCACGTTCCCGGGCTGCCCCGTGTCGAAGACGGGCAGTTGATCTCGACGAATCCGGCCACCGGCGAGGAGGCCGGCCGGGTGCCGGTCGCCGACGAGACGGCGGTCACCGACGCCGTCACCCGGGCCCGCGCGGCCGGCCTGTGGTGGCAGGGCCTGGGCTGGGAGGGCCGCAAGACGCGGCTGCTGCGCTGGCGTTCCCTGATCGTGCACCGCATCGACGAGCTGGCCGCTCTGACCCACAGCGAGTCCGGCAAGCCCGTCACCGACGGGCTGATGGAGGCCGCCGCCGCGATCGAGCACCTGGACTGGGCGGCCCGCAACGCCAAGCGGGTGCTCGGCCCCCGGCGGGTCCGCACCCGGCTGCTCGTCGCCGAGCACACCGGCCATCTGGAGTACCAGCCGTACGGCGTGGTCGGCGTGATCGGCCCGTGGAACTATCCGATCCTCACCCCGGTCGGCCCGATCAGTGGCGCGCTCGCCGCCGGCAACGCCGTCGTCCTCAAGCCCAGCGAGTACACCCCGATGGTCGGCCAGTGGCTCGCCGACACCTTCGCCGAGGTGGTCCCGGAGCACCCGGTGCTGCAGGTGGTGCACGGTCTCGGCGACGTCGGCGGTGCGCTCTGCCGGGCCGGCGTCCACAAGATCGCGTTCACCGGGTCGACCGCCACCGCCAAACGGGTGATGGCCGCCTGCGCGGAGAACCTGGTGCCGGTGGTGCTCGAGGCGGGCGGCAAGGACGCGCTGATCGTCGACGCGGACGCCGACGTGGCGGCGGCGGCCGACGCCGCGGTCTGGGGTGCGATGACCAACGCCGGGCAGACCTGTGTCGGCATCGAGCGGGTCTACGCGGTCGCCCCGGTCTACGACCGGTTCGTCGAGGCCGTGGTGGCGAAGGCCGCCACGCTGCGCACCGGCGAGGAGATCGGCCCGATCACCATGCCGAAGCAGCTCGGCATCATCCGCGAGCACATCGAGGACGCACTGGCCAAGGGTGGCCGGGCGGTGCTCGGCGGTGCGGACGCCGTGCAGGCGCCGTACGTCTCGCCGACCGTCTTCGTGGACGTGCCGGCCGACGCGGCGGCGCAGCGCGAGGAGACCTTCGGGCCGACCCTGACGATCACCAAGGTGGCCGACGCCGACGAGGCGGTGACCAGGGCCAACGATTCGCCGTACGGCCTGGGCGGCGCGGTCTTCGGCAAGAGGGACGCGATCCGCATCGCCCGCCGGCTGCGTTCCGGGATGGTCGCCGTCAACGGCACGCTCACCTTCGTCGGCATGGGCAATCTGCCGTTCGGCGGTGTCGGCGAGTCCGGTTTCGGCCGCATCCACGGCGAGGACGGCCTGCGCGAGTTCGCCCGCGCCAAGTCGATCACGGTACGCCGGGGACCGTCCCTGCTCCCCGCGATGACCTTCGAGCGCACCCCGGCCCAGGTCCGGCAGATCGTCAAGGCGCTGCGCCTGCTCTACGGCCGTAAGCCGTAGAGCAGGTCCCGGGTTGCGGATCGCACGACCCGCGACCCAGGACCTAGGCTGACCGGGTGGTCGATCATCCGGCAGTCGAGGTCAGCGGTCTGCACGTGAACTACGGCTCGACGCCGGTGCTCGTCGACGTGGGACTCACCGTCCCGGCCGGCACCGGTGTCTGCGTGACCGGTGAGAACGGCATCGGCAAGTCGACCCTGCTGCGCTGTGTCAGCGGCCTGCAGCGGCCGGATGCGGGCACGATCCGCGTCTTCGGCGGCGACGCCACCGACACCCCGGACTTCTGGCGTGCCGTGGTCACCACGGTCGAGCCGCCGACCTGGTATCCCGGTCTCACCACCCGGGAGCACGCCGAGCTGGTCTGCATCGCGCACGGGGTCGACCCGGACGCTTCCGGTGTCGACGAGGCCCTGGACCGGTTCGGGTTGTCCGCGCAGGCCGACGCGATCCCGCCGTCGCTCTCCTCCGGACAGAAGCAGCGTCTCACTCTGGCGATGGCCCTGCTGCGCCCCAGTTCGCTGCTGATCCTCGACGAGCCGGAGCAGCGTCTCGACCCGGACGGCCGGGCCGCCGTGGCCGCGATGCTCGCCGATTACCTGGCCGACGGCGGTTCGCTGCTGCTGGCCAGCCACGACGACAGGTTCGCTGTGGCGTCCGGCGCCGCACTGGTCACCATGGACACGTTGAGCGGGCCGAGCACGCCGGAGTCGCCGAACGTGTCGGGAACGCCGGTCACGCCGTGACCACCGTCGTGCCGTTGCGCGAGGTCCGCTCCTGGATCCGCCGTACCCAGTCCGCCCATCGTGATCGCGGCGAGACGCTGTCCACGATCTACGTGATCGTGCTGAGCCTGGCTGTCGCCGCGGCCATGTTCCACGAGCGGCTGTCCGCGCTCTTCAGCCCGGTGGCCGCCGGCATGAGTGAGTACGGCGCCGTCGCCGGGGCCGTCCTGAGTTTCGCCCTGCTCTTTCTGGGGATGCGCCGCGCCGGACCGGTCACCCTCTCCCGCCCCGCTGCGTACTTCCTGCTCACCGCCCCGATCAGCCGCCGTTCCCTGCTGCTCCCGTCGCTGTCGACGGGCACGATCGGCGCGGGCCTGGTCGGTGCCGCGATAGCCGCGGCTCTGCTCGGCAACGCCGCACCCGATTCCCTGGACCGATCAGTCTCGGTCACGCTGACGGTCGCCGGCCTGCTTGCGGGTGCCGCGCTCTCCCTGGTCGCCGCGATCGTCCAGGCCTCTTCCGGCAACGGTCGCGCCGCCGATCGTGTGGTCACCGTCGCCGCGGCCGGTGGCTTGGCCGCGCTGGTCGCCGAGGCCGCCGGGTGGACGCCGCCCACTCCGGCCGGGTGGCCCCGGACCTCCGTCGTGGTCCCTGCGGCGGGTGCCCTCGCCGTCGCCGTCGTGGTGCTCCTCCTTCTGGGGGTACGCCGCGCGGCGCAGACTCCGAACGACCGTCTCCTGGAGGCCGCCGCGACCACCGGCACCCTGTTCGACACGGCGTACGCCATGGAACCCAGCTTCCTGTCCGACATGCTGACCCGCCGCTACTGGTCCACCCGGCGCCTACGCTCCGCCCACCTGTCCCGCTGGGTATCGCCCAGCGGGGGTTCCCCGGTCACCGGCCGGCGGTCCTTCTCCCGGCTCGTTCCGCGGCTTCCGGTCCTGGCCGCGCAGGATCTCCTGCTGGCGCGCCGCCGGGTCCCCCACCTGCTCCGCCTGGCCGCCGCCACCACCGTCCCGCTGCTGGTCGCCCGCGGTCCGCACTGGTCCCTGGCCGCGGCCCTGCTGATCGGCACCCTGATCGCCGCCCGCACCACCTCGGCCACCGTCCGCACCGACGCCGCCAACCCGGTCCTGCTCCGCATGCTGAGCCTGACCTCCCGTCAGGCCGTCACCCAGCGGCTACTGGTCCCGGCCGCCCTGGGCACTCTCTGGGCCACCACGGCACTGATCTGGCTGTCACTGGCCGGCACCCTGCCGCCGGGACCGTGGCCCCTGCTCGGTCCCGCTCTGGGCGCGGCCGCCGCCGTCGCCGCCATGCGTCACGGCCGGGCCGGCTTCGTCCGCAACGACATGCTCTCCCTGGACACCCCGATGGGCGCCCTCTCCCCCGGCCCGATCCTGAACGCCGTGGCCGGGCCGGACCTCATGCTCCTGCTGGCCCTGCCCGCCCTCATCCTGATCGGTTCCGGTCTGCCGCCCACTCCCGCAGCGGCTCTCCTGCACACCACCGCAGCCATCGCCGGCGCCTTCGTCTACCTCTCCCTGACCACAGCTCCCACCCGAACGGAACTCTCCCGCCGCTGAACCGTCCAGCGGACACGTCTTCTGAGCCGCCGTGAGCGGCTCAGGTGGACTCGGCCCGGAACCGTCCCGGCCGGCGCGCAGCCGGCCGGCCCACTCAGAACAGGGTCAGAGCGTCGCTCTCCATGCCCCGAAGCTTGTCGTAATCCACGACCACACAGCGGATCCCGCGATCAGTGGCGAGAACCCGAGCCTGCGGCTTGATCTCCTGAGCCGCGAACACCCCCTTGACCGGGGACAACAGCGGATCACGGTTCATCAGTTCGAGGTACCGGGTCAGCTGCTCGACCCCGTCGATCTCCCCGCGGCGTTTCACCTCGACCGCCACCGAACCGCCCGATGCGTCCTTGCAGAGCAGGTCCACCGGCCCGATGGCCGTCATGAACTCCCGCCGGACCAGGGTGAACCCGTCCCCCAGCGCATCCGGGTGCTCGGCGAGCAGCTCCTGCAGGTGCGCCTCCACCCCGTCCTTGACGAGTCCCGGGTCGACGCCCAGGTCGTACCGGATGTCCTGGAAGATCTCCTCAAGGGTGATCCGCAGCTCTTCGCCGGCCTTGTTGCGCACCTTCCAGACGCCCGGCGCCTCCTGCAGTTTGCAGGGCGGGCTCATCCAGTTCAGTGGCTTGTAGGCACGGTCGTCGGCGTGGATGGACACCGACCCGTCGGCTTTCACCATGAGGAGCCGCACGGCGGGCGGGAGATGGGCGGACAGCCGCCCCACATAATCCACGGAACACTTCGCGATGACCAGGCGCACCGGCCGACACTATCCGACCGCCGTTCGGCGGCGTTCGCATGGCGGTGCCATGCTGGCATCGTGTTCGAAGTATTGACCGGCACCGGTCTGGCCGCCTCCGCCGGACTGAATGCCTACATCCCCCTGCTGACGATGGGCCTGCTGGCCCGTTACACCGATGCCATCGAGCTTCCGGCCGCCTCCGCGTGGCTCGCCAACGGCTGGACCCTCACGATTCTGGCGATTCTGCTGGCCATCGAGGTGGTCGCGGACAAGGTCCCGGTGGTGGACCACTTCAACGACATGGTCCAGACGTTCGTCCGGCCGACCGCGGGCGGTCTGGCGTTCGGTGCCGGTTCCGCGTCGGAGACGGTGACCGTCGCCGATCCGGGCGCGTTCTTCACCTCGCACCAGTGGGTGCCGATCGTCGCCGGCATGGTGATCGCGCTGGGCGTGCACGGCGTGAAGGCCGCGGCCCGGCCGGTCGTCAACGCGTCGACCGCCGGGTTCGGCGCTCCGGTCGCCAGCACCGCCGAGGACTTCGGCAGTGTGGTGCTGTCGCTGCTGGCCATCGTGCTGCCGGTGCTGGTCCTGATCGGTCTGGGTGTGATGGTGTGGTTCGCCGTCTGGGTGGTGCGGCGCCGCAGCCGCCGCAAACGGGAGCGGCTCGAGGCTGTCGACACCCGTCAGTTGTTTGGTTGACTTCTCCGGTGGCCGCCCTCGCCGTACCGCTGTTCGTCCTGACCTGGTGGCTCGGCTGCTACCTGATCGGACGGGATCCCCGGCGGTGGGTGCTGCGATGGGCGGCGGCCATGCTCTGGGCGTACGCGACAGGGTTGCTGATCTGGGTCCTCGCACCCGGCGGCGCGCTCGCCCGGATCTCCCTCTGCCTGCCGGCGCTCGCCTGGGCCGGTGCCGTGGTGGCGATGCTGCCGTTGACGCCGGCCGAGCGGCGGCAGATCGACCGGGGCGCGCTGGCGCTCGGCGTGTGTTTCCTGGCCGTGGTGATCGCGTTGCCGGGGGCGGGCCGGCTGCTCGCCCTGACCCCGCTGGCCGGCGGCTTGGTCCTGCTGTGGAAGCAGCATGATCAGATTCGGCCGGCGCGGTTGCCGCTCGCGCTGACGGCGACGGCCGGGCTGTACGCCGTCGCCCTCGCCCTGCTGCTCCTCGACGGCGAGGGTGTCGCGCTCGCCGCGATCGGCGTGGATCTGCTGGTCGTCGGTTACCTGGTCGCGGTCGCCCACGCCGTGGAGAACGGCGAGCGCCTGCGTCCGGATCTGCGCCGCTCGCTGGCTGCCGCCGTGGTCGTCGCGGCGTTGATCGGCGGGCCGGCCGCGGTGGTCCTGGCGCGTTCCGGCGACGGCCCGGTCGTGGTGGCGCAGTTCGTGGTGCTGGCCGTGGCCGCGTCGGTCGCCGGGCTCGCCGGCCGGGTCCGCCGTCTGCTGGATCGTCTGGCGCTCGGTGAGGACGGCTCGTTGCGCACCGAGCGGGCGGCCCTGTTCCTGAACGCGGATGTGCTGTTGCGTCACCGGGAGCGCCGGCGTCTGGGGGCGTTGGGCGAGCCGGAGTTCCTGCGGCTGACCCGGCGGGCGCTCGCCGACTTCGGTGATCTGGACCGGTTGGCCCGCAGCCCGTTGACGGATCTGCCGCGGGTGGAGCGCCGGCTGGCGGGCCGGGAGCATCAGCCGCGGGCCCGGGCGAAGGAGTTGCGGGCGGTGTTGCGGGAGTCGGTGTCGGTGTTGCGCCCGCCGGGCCCGTTCGGCACCGGTGAGGACTGGCGGTTCTACAACGTGCTGCAGTTCTGTTGTGTGCTCGGCCTCGATCCCTATGCGCGGCGGCTACGGACGGACGGTCTGAGCCGTGAGGCGCGGCTGGCGGTGGACTGGTTCCGCCGGTTCGTGCCGCGGGACGTCACCCGCCAGTGGCAGCGTGAGGCCTCGATGGTGGTGGCCGGACGGCTGTGGGCCGAGGTGCGTGATCACGACACGCCACCACTGAACCTGATAAAACGGCCATAGTGTCTAAAATCCCCCAATATGGCTCTCGGGGGAACGCGTGGGTAACCACCAAGCGCTCGTCGCCTCGGTCCGGCAGGAGCTCGCCGAGGCACGCGGCACGGCGCGGGCGGTGCTGGCCGCGGCCGAATCGTCGCGCAACGAGGCGGAACAACGCCGGCGTCTGGTACGGGACGCGTACACGACCTGTCTGAACCAGCTGGCGGAGGCCCGCGAGTCGACCCGCGGCGACATCCAGCGTCGCTACCGGGGCGAATCCGTCAAACTCGCCGGTCATCTGCGCGGGCTGGCCACCGTCAGCGCCGCCGGGGCGGCCGGTGCCTCCTGGCGGCTGTGGTCCCCGACCGAACCGGACCCCGGCGACTCGCCCGGGCTGCTGCGCATCGGCACCCTCGCCTTCGACGAGACCGCCGGACTGCCCGCCCTGATCCCCCTGCTCGGCGCCGCCCACCTGCACCTGGACGGGCCGTCCACGGTGGTCGCCGACATGGTCACCGCGATCCTGCTGCGGGCACTCGGCAGCGTCCGCCCCGGCGACGTCCGGCTGACCGTCTACGACCCGGTGCACCTGGGCGGCACGCTCGCCCCGTTCGCGCCGCTGGGCGTCTCGTTCGTCGGACCGGGCGGCCTCGGCACCCTCCTGGACGACCTGGTGGAACACATCTGCCGAAGGGTCGCCAACCACACCACCACCGGCCCGGAACCGTGGCGCGTGGTGGTGCTCCTCGCCGACCGGGCCACCGCCGCCGAACTGACCGCCCCGCAACGGGCCCAGCTGGACCGGATCGTCCGCACCGGGGTCGCCTGCGGGGTGCACCTGGTGGTCCGCGGGCTGGACCTGGAGGACCACCCGACGGTCGAACGGATCGTCGCCGGCGACGAGACCGTCACCTGCTCCTCCCTCGGCGACCTGGAGGTCCGGCTCGACCCGCTGCCCCCCGCCGACCGGGTCACCGCGCACTGCCGGAGCATCGCCGACCGCCAGAACGCCAACCCGGCCGCGCCCACCCTCGACGACCTGGAACCGGAACGCCCCTGGGCCGAGTCCTCCCGGTACGGCCTGTCCGCCCCGATCGGCGACAGCACCGACGGCACCCTGGTCGACGTCCCGCTCGGCGACGACCCGCCGCACGCGCTGATCGGCGGTCCGCCCGGCTCCGGCAAGACCAACCTGATCCACGTCTGGCTGGCCGCCCTGTCCACCCGGTACGGCCCCGAAGAACTCGCCTTCTACCTGCTCGACTTCAAACAGGACGCGGCGTTCGCCCGGTACGCCCCCGGCCCCCGCGACCCGAGCTGGCTGCCGCAGCTGCGGCTCGCCGGCGTCAACGTCGCCGGAGACCGCGAGTTCGGCCTGGCCACACTGCGCCACCTCGGCGAGGAACTACGCGCCCGGGCCCAGGCCGCGAAACGCTGCGGCGCCGGCAAACTGGCCGAGCTGCGCACCCGCGACCCGGCCGGGCACTGGCCGCGGATCGTCGCCGTGATCGACGAGTTCCCGGTGCTGCTGACCGGGCGGGACGCCGCCGCCGAGGAGGCCGCCGACCTGCTCGAGGACCTGGCCCGCCGCGGCCGGGCCCAGGGCATCCACCTGGTCCTCGCCTCCCAGGAGGTCTCCGGCATCCAGGCGCTGTGGGGACGCCCCGGACTGATCGGCCAGTTCACCCTGCGGATCGCGCTGCCCAAGGCCCGGCGGGTCCTGGCCGACGACAACCTGGCCGCCGCGGTCATCCCCCGCTTCCACGCGGTGGTGAACACCGAGTCCGGCACGCCGGGCGCCAACCGGGTGGTCCGGCTGCCCGACGCCGGCGATCCGGCCGCATGGCGCACCCTGCAACGGCGACTGTGGCGGGACCGGCCGGCCGGCTGCGAGGAGCCACGGCTGTTCGACGGGGACGCGGTGCCCCGGCTGCCGTCCGCCTACCGCCGCCGCACGGGAAACACCGTCGGCTCCTCCCCCGGGGCGGTCCTCGGCGAACGGATCGACGTGGCGGCGCAACCGGCCCGGCTGCGGCTCGGGCGGATGGCCGGACGGAATCTGGCGGTGGCCGGTACGCGTACCCCGGAAGCCTGCGACATCCTGGCGGCCGCGGCACTCAGCCTGGCCGCACAGGGGCCCGCGCGGTTCACCGTCGTCTGCCTGGCCACCGAGGCGGAACACGCCGCCGCACGACTGGTCGCCGACCTGCCGGACGCCGACCGGCAGGACACCGCCGACCTGCGCCTCGACCTGACGGCCGGTGAGGTGCCGCGGTACCTGATCGGTTACGGCCTGGACGCCACCGCGCCGGAACACCGGACCGCCCTGCACACCCTGCTCACCGACGGACCCGAACAGCGCGTCCACGTGCTCGGCTGGTGGCGGTCCACCGCGCCGCTGGCCGGGCACCTCGACGCGATCGGCGCCTGGGTGGCCCTCGACGTCGAAGCGTCCGACCTGGCCGCGCTCCACCCGCAGACCGGCGGACCGGTCTGGCAGCCCCGGACCCGGCGCGCGCTGTTCTTCGACCGCTCGGTCCACCGCACACCCGAAGTGATCATCCCGTACGAGGTGAACAGTGACCACACGTGACCGGCAGCCGCTGGGCCGCGACTATCAGCTGATGGTGAGCGCCCTCGCCGAGGTGAACCGTCGCCGCGACGTCGAACTCGACCATGCCGAAAAGGCCTACCAGGACAGTGCCGCCCGTGCGGCCGGTGAGGTGGCCCGCGCCGAGAGCGACGCCCTGGCCGCCGACCGGTGGGCGGGCGCCGCGGCCGCTCAGGTGCTCGACGTGGACCGGGAGGCCGCCCGGCTCTGGGACCAGCTGCGCCGCGCCCGCGGCATGCGGGTCCGCGCACTGGGCGAGATGCCGGAACCCGCCCCGGTCGAAGCACTGCCCCGGGTGGCGTTGCAACGCCGTCCCGGACCCGACGAGACCCCCGACCCGGGCCGCCAGTCACCCCGCGTCCTGCTCGCCCGTGCCGCCGACCGCATCGACGACGTGATCGTCCGCCCGGCCGGCCGTCGCGGCCCGACCCGATGGACGACGATGCTGCTGCTGCCGCTGGTCGGCGCGCTGGCGGCGGGATTCACCGGCCTGGTCGCCGCGGGCCTGGTCACGTTCGGCGAGACGGCACCGCTGGGTGGCCCGCTGATCCGCGGACTGGGCTGGGTGACCTTCCTGGTCGCCCCGTCGGCCGGCGTCCCGGTGGCGGCGTTCCTCGCCCACCAGCGCCTGCACTCCCGCATGGACATCGGCGGCATCGCCCTGACCCTGGTCGGCGGCATGATCGCCGCCACGCTGCTCTCCCTGTCCTTCGCCGCGACCCGCTGACGGTCCCTTTTCTCGTACGAGCCACACCTCTCTCAACCGCAACGGCCACGTCCCCCGCCTCCGGCGGCTACCGGAGGCGGGACGCGGCCGTCCGCTGGTCTCCGAGGATCAGGGCTGGTTTCGGAGGATCGGGGCTGGTTTCGGAGAGGATCAGTGCTGGTTTCGGGGAGGATCAGTGCTGGTAGAAGCCTCGGCCGGTCTTGCGCCCCAGATCGCCGGCCGTGACCATGCGCTGCAGCAGCTCCGGCGGGAAGAACTTGGCGTCGCCGGTGTCCCGGTGGATGTTGCCCATCGCGTTGAGCATCACGTCCAGACCGGTCAGGTCCAGGGTCGCCAGCGGGCCCATGGCGTGACCGAAGCCCAGCTTCATCACCGTGTCCAGGTCCTCGGCACTGACCACACCCGACTCGACCAACTGGATCGCCTCACCCAGCAGCGCCGAGAACAACCGGTTCGAGACGAACCCGGCCACGTCCCGCTTGACCTCGACGCACGTCTTGCCGACACCCTCGGCGTAGTCACGCGCCGCCGCCAGGGTCGCGTCCGACGTCTGGTAGCCGCGGACCAGCTCGACCAGCTTCATCATCGGCACCGGCGAGAAGAAGTGGATCCCCACCACCGACTCGGGGCGGGCGGTGACCGCGGCGATCTGGGTGATCGGGATGGCCGACGTGTTGGTGCCGAGCACCGCATCCGCCTTGCAGATCTTGTCGAGGGCCTTGAAGACCTCGTGCTTGGCCTCGACCTTCTCGAAGATCGCCTCGACGACCACATCCGCCTCGGCGGCCGCGTCGAGATCGGTGGTCGGGGTGATCCGGGCGAGAACGGCCTCGACGTCGTCCGCGGCGATCCGGCCCTTGGCCGCGAACCGGGAGAGCGAGTCCTTGATGGCGCTCATGCCCCGGCCCAGTGACGCGTCGTCGACGTCGCGCATGGTCACCTGCCAGCCGGCCTGCGCGGAAACCTGCGCAATGCCGGAACCCATCAATCCGGAACCGATGACCGCGAGCCGACCCGCCATGCCGCAACCTCCCACGCGAGAACAACCGAACCGAGAGGAGTCTAGCGAGCCGCTTAACGAAGATTCAGCCTCCGATCCCGATCGGGGCGATTCCAGGGAAATCGGAGATCGGGAGTGCCACACTGTGCGCATGGCCACGAGCGACGGCTGGTACCTCATCGGACCATTGATCGCCGTCGGTCTGGTCGGCTTCCTCGGCGCGGTCTTCTGGCGCATGGGACTGCAACCCACCCCCGGGCGGGAAACGGTCCGGGACGGGTACGCGGACGGCCTGGCGATCTTCGGCGAGCGCGACGACTACGGTCTGCTCTGGCCCGCCGCCGTCACCGACGACCCCGAGGTGGCCGACGAGATCCGGCGGCTGCTCGCCGATGCGGGCATTCGAGCGACGAGCGCCGTCCGGCGGGACGGCCGGGTGACCGTGCTGGTCTTCTGCGAGGAGGTGGAGGAGGCACGCCGGCTGGTCGGCGACTCCCCCACCCGGTGACCACTCGACGGCTCCCACGGGGACCCGCCCACCGGCATCGCCCGGCGACCGTTCAGAAGTCGAACGTCGGCTCCGGCACGTCGGTCCGCTCGACCTCGACGCCCAGACGCTTCAGGTCGGCCACGAAGTCCGGGTAACCACGGTCGATGTGGTGCACCTCGCCCACCTCGGTCACCCCGTCCGCGCACAACCCGGCGATCACCAGTCCCGCCCCGGCCCGGATGTCGGTGGCACGCACCGGCGCCCCGGAGAGCCGCGCCTGACCGTTGACGACCGCGTGGTGCCCGTCGGTACGGATCTCCGCACCCAGCCGCACCATCTCGTTCACGAACATGAACCGGCCGTCGAAGATGTTCTCGGTGATCAGCGAGGACCCCTCGGCCACCGCGGCCAGACCGATCGCCATCGGCAGCAGGTCGGTCGCGAACCCCGGGTACGGCAGGGTCACGATGTCGACCGCCTTGGGGCGGTCCTCGATGCGTACCCGGAACCGGTTGTCGCCCGGCTCGACGGTCGCGCCCGCGGTGACCAGCTTGTCCAGTGCGATGTCCAGGAACTCCGGCCGCACCCCGTGCACGGTCACGTCGCCGCGGGTCATCGCCGCGCCGAACGCCCAGGTGCCGCCGACGATCCGGTCACCGACCGTGGTGTGCCGCACCGGGCTGAGCGGCCCCGGCACCCCCTCGATGATCAGCGTCGACGAACCGGCACCGTCGATCTTCGCGCCCATCGCGGTGAGCATCTCGCAGATGTCGACGATCTCCGGCTCGCGGGCCGCGTTGTCGATCTCCGTGACGCCGCGGGCCAGCACCGCCGCCATCAACAGGTTCTCCGTCGCACCGACGCTCGGGAAATCCAGCCAGATCTTGGTGCCGCGCAGGCCACGGGGCGCCTTGGCGATCACGAAACCGTGCTCGTTGGAGATCTCCGCGCCCATCCGGGCCAGGCCGGAGACGTGCATGTCCAGCCCCCGCGAGCCGATCATGTCGCCGCCCGGCAGCGCGACCCGCACGTGACCGCGGCGGGCCAGCAGCGGCCCGAGCACACAGATCGACGCCCGCAGACGGCGCACCAGGTCGTAGTCGGCCTCCGCACCCGGCTCCGCCGGCACGTCGATGATCGCCTCGGTGCCCCGCAGCTCGACGTCGCACCCGAGACGCCGCAGCACCTCGGCCATGATCGCTATGTCGGTGATCCGGGGAACATTCGACACCACGCTGCGTCCCTCGGCCAGCAACGCGACCGCCATCAGCTTGAGCGCCGAGTTCTTCGCGCCACCGACCGTCACGTCACCGGTGAGCGGTGCTCCACCCTTGACCCTGATCACATCCACGCGGGCCATGGTAGGAGCCGCCCGCCGCATCCGCCTCGTAGGGTGGCACCCATGGCAGTGCATCTCACCCGGATCTACACCCGCACCGGCGACGCCGGCCAGACCCGGCTGGTCAACAACGAGGTCGCCGCGAAGACCGCGCCACGGATCGCCGCCTACGCCGACGCCGACGAGTGCAACGCCGCGCTGGGCGTGGCCCTCGCCCTGGGTGAGCTGCCCGAGGACGTACGCGCGGTGCTCGGTGTCATTCAGAATGATCTCTTCGACCTGGGCGCCGATCTCGGCAACCCGCTCACCGACGAGAAACCGGAGTACCCGCCACTGCGAGTGACCGAAGCCTATGTGACCCGGCTGGAGGGGTGGTGCGACGAGTTCAACGACCGTCTCACCCCGCTGAGCAGCTTCGTCCTCCCGGGTGGAACCCCGGGCGCGGCGCTGCTGCACGTGGCCCGCACGGTGGCCCGGCGGGCGGAGCGGTCCGCCTGGACCCTGATCGAGCAGGAACCGGAGCGGACGGCGACGCTGCCGGCCAAATACCTGAACCGGCTGAGCGACCTGCTCTTCATCCTGTCCCGGGTGGCCAATCCCGGCGGCGACGTCACGTGGGTCCCCGGCGGATCTCGTTAGGAGCCCGCTCACCGGTACGACCCACCGGCTCACTCCGCGGCTGGAAGCGCCGGCGCGTTCTGGTGGAGTCGGTGGTCTGCGCGACGGGTGCTCGGCTGATGGGGGTCAGGGCAGGAGTTCGCCGTCGATTACGGTGACGGCGCGGCCGGCTATCAGGGTGCGGTCACCCAGCAGCGTCACCCGGACCAGTCCGCCGCGGGCCGAAGCCTGGAACCCGGTCAGCTCGGTACGCCCGAGACGCTCCCCCCAATAGGGCGCCAGAGCCGCGTGGAGCGACCCGGTGACCGGATCCTCGTCCACCCCAGCACCCGGCGCGAAGAGGCGGGACACGAAGTCGTAGCCGCCCCCGGAGTCACCGGCCAGGGCCGTCACCGCGATGCCCCGCTTCGAGACCCCCGCCAGACCTCGCATGTCGGGGACGACCGCGCGGACCGTCGCCTCGTCGGCCACCTCGACGATCAGATCGCTGGTGTTCGGGCCGGCCAGGTGCACCCCGAGGATCGGCACGCCGAACGCCTCGGCAAGCGCCGGATCGGTGGGGACCGCCGTCAGCGACTCGGTCGGGAAGTCCATCGTGATCGCACCGTCCGGCGCCACGTGGGCGACGAGCACTCCGCTGCGGGTGGCGTACCGCGCCTCGGTGATCTTCTCGGACCGGGCCAGGACGTGCGTGGTGGCCAGGGTCGCGTGGCCACAGAGGTTCACCTCGACGGCCGGCGTGAACCAGCGCAGCGCCCAGTCGGCGTCCCCGCCCTCCGGCAGCCGGTGCACGAACGCCGTCTCGGAATGGTTGACCTCGCCGGCCACCCGGAGCATCCAGTCGTCAGCCGGGAATCCGTCACCGGGCAGGACGACGACCCCTGCCGGGTTCCCCGCGAACGCCTGCTCGGCGAACGCGTCAACGATCCTGATCCGCATGCCTCGACGCTAACCGTGTCCCGGCCCCGTTCCGACACCCAATCCCCGACCGGTGGCCCCGACGACGGACCAGCCACGCTGATAGCCCGACAAGACAGCACACGGAAGTTGAGCGTGGCGACTGGACACGTTTCGGGTGCGAAGCCCATCCGCGTGGTGATTTCGGGCGCGCTGGACACCCGAAGTCACCACACCCCTGGTGGTGTGTTGAATACGGGCGCGCTGCACGCCCCAAATCACCACACCCGTGGGGGCGTGTTGAATACGGGCGCGCTGGACACCCGAAGTCACCACACCGGTGGGGGCGTGTTGAATACGGGCGCGCTGGACACCCGAAGTCACCACACCCGTGGGGGCGTGTTGAATACCGGCGCGCTGCACGCCCCAAATCACCACACCCGTGGCGGTGTGGTGAATACGGGCGCGCTGGACGCCCCAAATCAACACACCCGTGGAGGTGTGGTGAATACGGGCGGGATGGGCGGCTGAAGTCACCACGCGGACCCTGATGACGAAACGTGTCTAGATCAAGGAAGCGAACCGGATCGACGCGGAACCGGATCGACGCGAACTAGATCGAGGACGCAAAGACCGTGGCAGTTCTCGGCGGGGCGAGGCCCAACACCGCGTCAGCTCTCGGCCGGCCGCGGCCCGAACACCGGACGGCCGGAGACACTGCCCGGATCTCCGGGCGGCCCTGCCTCGAGCCAGGAGAGGAAGCCGGTGACCGTGGTCTCGGCCATCGCGATCTCCAGATCCACGTCACCCGTGCGGCACCGGAGCACGACCCAGTGGCCCGGCATGCCGAGGCGTTCCGGCCCGACCGGCAGGCGACGTTCCTCGACGGTCAGCGTGCGCCGGTCGAGCACCCGTTTGGGGCGGATGGCCAGGCTGAACATGCGGTGGAACCGGAGCTCGTCACCGGCGAACTGGCCCAGGCCGGGCGACCAGCCCCGGCCGGGCACCATGGTGCTGATCCGCACCTGGAGCCGAATGGTTCCGCCGCCGACCATCAACAGGCGGCGGCGGAAGAAGACTGCTGACAGGAGCGCGAGCAGCGCGACGACGCAGATTCCGAAGACTTCCAGAATCCGCATCGCCGGTGTCAGTGAGACTCGGGCGTGGCGGGAGTGGCGCTCTCGGCCAGGATCGTGACCCCGTTGGCGTCGATGGAGAGGAACCCACCGGCCACGTCGTAGGTCAGCTGGTCTCCGCCGGCGAGCTTGACCCGCACCTGCGAAGGCTCCTTGAGCAGGCCCAGAAGCGGGGAGTGGCCGGGGAGCACACCGATTTCACCTTCAGTGGTGCGCGCCACGAGCATCTCTGCCTCGCCGGACCACACCTTCTCCTCGACGGCGACGACTTCGACGTGCAGCTGGTTGGCCACGCTGTCTCCCCTTGTGCGCTGCAGAATCTAACGAGTGAAGTCTAAACGGCAGCCCGCACCGCACTGGTACGGGGTGCCTGATCAGCTCTCCTGGGCGACATAATCGGGATTGTCGAGCAGGAATTCCGCGATCCGGTCTTCCTTGACGGCCGTGAAGAAGTCCGCCGACGACGGCTCGAACTGCTCGCCGAGGTACTTCGAACCCTCGAAGAGACCGCCGCCCGGGATCTTGATCAGGGTCATGTCGTCGGTGTTGACGCCCTTGAGGGCCAGGCCCCAGTCGACGAGGCCGTTGCCGCCGCCGTCGAAGGTGAGCGAGTCGCCCGCGGCGTCCAGCACCTTGAGCAGCTTGGTCGGGTCGGTCACCACGTCCTTGCTCATGGCCTGCTTGGCGATGGCCTTGACGAACTGCTGCTGGTGCCGCTGGCGGTCGTAGTCACCGTTGGGCAGGCCGTAGCGCTGACGCACGTAGTCGAGCGCCTCCCAGGCCTCCAGGTGGTACGTCCCCTTCTTGTAGACCTTCTGCTCCCCGATGTACGGGTGGGCGCAGCTGTTGTCGGCACACTCGGGCCGCCGGTCGCGGGCCTTGCCGTTCGGCTTGAGGTGCTCGGACTTCACGTTCTGGTCGATCGTCATGGTGACGCCGCCCATCGCTTCGACGATCTTCTTGAAGCCGCCGAAGTTGATGATCGCGCCGGCGTCGAACTCCTTGACGCCGGTCAGCTCGGTCATCGTCTTGGCGAGCAGCTGGAAGCCCTGCTTCACGTCGTGCTCACCGTTGCCGACCGAGCTGCCGAAGGACATCGCGGCATTGATCTTCGACTTTGTCCCGTTGAAGCCGGTCTTGGAGAACGCCGGAATCTGGACGTAGAGGTCGCGCGGGATGGAGAACAGGAAGATCTGGTCCATGCTCGCCGGGACGTGCGCCACGATGATCGAGTCGGAGAGCGGGGCCGTCTTGTCGTCGCGCGGGTCGATGCCGGCGAGCAGGATGTTGATCGGGCCCTTGATCTCGCTGGACTCCTTGGTGCTGGCCTCGGCGGAATCACCGATGAGGCTGCCACCGCCGGCGTCCACGGAGCCGGTGTACTTGGCCAGGACGGCCTGACCGCCGACCAGGACGACGCCGCTGCCCACCATGAGGACGCAACCGAAGACGGCGCTGATCCGGGCCCACAGCGGGGCTCGACGCCTCATCGACTTTTTCTTGATCTTGGCCAACGCGATCCCCAAACTCGTCCGGAACCGTTCTATGACCCCGGGTGGCTCGCAGGATCATCCCAATGCGCGGCCAAGCATACCCAAGCAAAACGCAAACTCCGGTATCTCATAACGCTTTCCCAGGAAGCCCAAACCGGACAAAGAAACAGAATGCAGAAGGGCCGCTCCGCTCAGTGAGCGGAACGGCCCTCAGGGTGACGAAAAACGTCAGCCCTTCATCAGCTCGTGCGCGTTCTTCTCGAGGTCCTCGAGGCCACCGCACATGAAGAAGGCCTGCTCAGGGTAGTTGTCGTACTCACCCTCAGCAATCTTCTTGAATGCCTCGATGGTCTCCTTCAGCGGGACCGTCGAGCCCGCGACGCCGGTGAACTGCTCGGCGGCGTAGGTGTTCTGCGACAGGAAACGCTCGATCCGGCGCGCCCGGGCGACCGTGATCTTGTCTTCCTCGGAGAGCTCGTCCATGCCGAGGATCGCGATGATGTCCTGCAGATCCTTGTACTTCTGGAGGATCCGCTGGACCTCACGGGCGACCGTGTAGTGCTCGACACCGACGAACTCCGGCGCCAGGATCCGCGAGCTGGAGGCCAGCGGGTCCACGGCCGGGTAGATGCCCTTGTCGGAGATCGACCGCTCGAGGTTGGTCGTCGCGTCCAGGTGGGCGAACGTGGTGGCCGGCGCCGGGTCGGTGTAGTCGTCGGCGGGCACGTAGATCGCCTGCAGCGAGGTGATCGCCTTGCCACGGACCGACGTGATCCGCTCCTGGAGCTCGCCCATCTCGTCGGCCAGCGTGGGCTGGTAACCCACGGCGGACGGCATACGGCCGAGCAGGGTGGAGACCTCGGAGCCGGCCTGGGTGAACCGGAAGATGTTGTCGATGAAGAGCAGCACCTCCTGGTTCTGGACGTCACGGAAGTACTCCGCCATGGTCAGAGCAGTCAGCGCGACCCGCAGACGGGTGCCCGGCGGCTCGTCCATCTGGCCGAAGACCAGGGCGGTCTTGTCCAGAACGCCACCCTCGTCCATCTCCAGGATGAGGTCGTTGCCCTCACGGGTACGCTCGCCGACGCCGGCGAACACCGAGGTGCCACCGAAGTTACGGGCCACCCGGATGATCATCTCCTGGATGAGCACCGTCTTACCCACGCCCGCGCCACCGAACAGGCCGATCTTGCCACCGCGCACGTACGGCGCGAGCAGGTCGAGCACCTTGATGCCGGTCTCCAGCATCTCGGTCTTCGGCTCGAGGTCGGCGAACGCCGGGGGCTTGCGGTGGATCGACCAGCGCTCCTGGATGTCCAGCGTCGACGGGTCGACGTTGAGCACCTCGCCGAGGGCGTTGAACACGTGGCCCTTGGTCACGTCGCCGACGGGCACCGAGATCGGCGCGCCGGTGTCGGTGACCGCGGCGCCGCGGATCAGGCCGTCGGTCGGCTGCATCGCGATGCCGCGGAGCAGGTTGCCACCCAGGTGCTGGGCGACCTCCAGCGTCAGCGTCTTGGTGCCACCGGAGAGGGTGACATCAACGTGCAGCGCGTTGAAGATGGACGGCATGGCGTCACGGGGAAACTCGACGTCGACGACCGGGCCGATGACCCGGACGACGCGGCCGACAGCGGTCTCCGCCTTCTTAATGGGCTCAGCTACAGCAGTCATCACACATCACTTCCCGCCGCGGCCAGCGCGTTGGCGCCGCCGACGATCTCACTGATTTCCTGGGTGATCGCAGCCTGCCGCGCGGAGTTCATCTCGCGCGTGTACCGCTTGAGCAGATCGTCGGCGTTGTCCGACGCGCTCTTCATCGCCCGCCGCCGCGATGCCGACTCACTGGCGGCCGAGTCCAGCAACGCCGCGTACAGACGCGTGTTGAGGTACTTCGGGAGCAGTGCGTTCAGCAGCTCGTCGGCTTCCGGCTCGAACTCGTACGCGGGCCGCAGCTCGGAGGAGTTCTCCTCCGGCTCGTCCTCGACCTGCACCGGCGCGAGCGGCTTCGCCTGTGCGGTCTGCGTCATCAGAGACTTGAACTCGGTGCTCACGATGTGCAGCTCGTCCACGCCCGCGATGCCCTCCGGGCCGAACGTGCCCTCCGTGGCCGAACCGGCCGAGAACGCCTCGATCAGCGCGTCACCGATGCGCTTGGCATCGGCGAACGACGGACGCTCGGAGAACCCGGTCCAGCTCGCGGCCACGTCCCGGTTACGGAAGCGGAAGTAGCCGGTGCCCTTACGGCCCACGACGTACAGCGCCACCTCCTTGCCCTCCGAGCGGAGCTGAGTCATCAGCTGCTCGGCGGCCCGGATGGCGTTGGCGTTGTAGGCGCCGGCCAGGCCCCGGTCACTCGTGATCAGCAGGACACCCGCCCGCTGGACGCGCTCACGCGCGACCAGCAGCGGGTTGTCGACCGAGGCGTTCGACGCGAGCGCGCCCAGAACCTTGGTGATCGCCTCCGAGTACGGCCGGGAGGCGTTCACCCGCTCCTGCGCCTTGGCGATGCGGCTGGTGGCGACCAGCTCCTGCGCCTTGGCGATCTTCTTGGTCGACTTGACGGTGCGGATGCGCCGCCGTAGCGCCTGTACCTGACCGGCCATGCTTAGTTACCGCCGGCCTGGAAGACCTGCTTGAACTCGGTCACCCCAGACTTCAGGGATTCGATGTTGTCGTCGCTCAGCAGGTTCGTCGACTCGATCGAGGTGTAGACCTCGCTGCGGTGCTGCTTCACCCACTGCAGGAACTCCTGCTCGAAGCGGCGGACATCACCGACCGGGACGTCGTCGAGCTGGCCGGTCGTGCCGGCCCAGATCACGATGACCTGGTCGACAGTGGAGTACGGCGAGTACTGCGGCTGCTTGAGCAGCTCGACGAGGCGGACGCCCTTCTCGAGCTGAGCACGCGACGCCTTGTCCAGGTCGGAGGCGAAGGCGGAGAACGCCTCCAGCTCACGGAACTGGGCGAGGTCGAGACGCAGACGGCCGGAGACCGTACGCATCGCCTTGACCTGCGCCGAACCGCCGACCCGCGACACCGAGGTGCCGACGTTGATCGCCGGGCGGACACCCGAGGCGAACAGGTCGGTCTCGAGGAAGATCTGGCCGTCGGTGATCGAGATGACGTTCGTCGGGATGAAGGCCGAGATGTCGTTGGCCTTCGTCTCGATGATCGGCAGACCCGTCATCGAACCGCCACCCAGCTCGTTGGAGAGCTTGGCACAACGCTCCAGCAGGCGGGAGTGCAAGTAGAAGACGTCACCCGGGTACGCCTCGCGGCCCGGCGGGCGGCGCAGCAGCAGCGACACGGCGCGGTAGGCCTCGGCCTGCTTCGTCAGGTCGTCGAAGACGATCAGGACGTGCTTGCCGTTGTACATCCAGTGCTGTCCGATGGACGAGCCGGTGTACGGGGCGATGTACTTGAAGCCGGCCGGGTCGGACGCCGGGGCGGACACGATGGTCGTGTACTCCAGCGCGCCCTGCGCCTCGAGGGTGCCCCGGATGCTGGCGACGGTGGTGGCCTTCTGGCCGATCGCCACGTAGATGCAGCGGACCTGCTTCTCCGGGTCGCCGGAGTCCCAGTTCGCCTTCTGGTTGATGATCGTGTCCAGCGCGACCGTGGTCTTGCCGGTCTTACGGTCACCGATGATCAGCTGGCGCTGGCCGCGGCCGATCGGCGTCATGGCGTCGATCGCCTTGATACCGGTCTGCAGCGGCTGCTTCACCGGCTGGCGCGCCATCACGTTCGGCGCCTGGAGCTCGAGCTCGCGGAAGCCTTCGTTCGCGATCTCACCGAGACCGTCGATCGGCTTGCCGAGGGCGTCCACCACGCGGCCCAGGAAGGCGTCGCCCACCGGGACGGAGAGGACACGGCCGGTGCGCTTGACCGGCTGGCCCTCCTCGATGTTCGCGTAGTCGCCCAGGATCACGGCGCCGATCTCACGGACGTCGAGGTTCGACGCGACACCCAGGGTGCCGTCGGCGAACTCGAGCAGCTCGTTCGCCATCGTCGAGGGCAGGCCCTCGACGTGTGCGATGCCGTCGCCCGCATCGGAGACGATGCCGACCTCCTCGCGGGAGACCTCGGGCGAATAGGACGAGACGTAGCGCTCTAGCGCCCCCCGGATCTCGTCCGAGGAGATGGTCAGCTCGGCCATCCTCTGCCTTCTCTGTCTAGCTCGGGACGTCGCCGCCACCGAGGGGCTTCTCGATAAGGAATCGAGGGGAAAGGACTGCTAAGCGAACGCCTGCTTGGCGGCGTTCAGCCGACGCAGGATCGTGCCGTCGTAGAGGTCGGAGCCGATCCGCACGCTGACGCCACCGAGGACCGACGGGTTGACGTCGACCTTCAGCGAGACCTCGCGGCCGTAGAGCGTCGCGAGCTTCGCCCCGAGGGCCTGCTCGTCAGCCTCGGTGAGCGGCTTGGCCACCGTCACGTACGCCACGTCGCGGTCCCGCTTGGACGCGGTCAGCTCGATCAGCCGGTTGAGCGAGGCGGCGAAGCCTCGACCGCCGAAACCGTCGAGTGCGACCTCGACCAGCCGCTCCGTCACCCGGTGAGCCTTGCTCAGGAGCAAGTCCTGAACAAGCTTAACCCGCTGGGCGGTCGGAGCATTGGCGTCACTGAGCGTGACGTCCAGGGACGGGCTGCCGGCGACGATCTGGCCGAAGCGGAACAGCTCGTCCTCGACCTCCGCCAGCTTGTCGTCCCGGGCGGCCGCCGCGAGCAGCGCCTCGACCCCGAGACGCTCGGTGGAGTCGAGCAGCGCGCCGGGCTTGGCGTGCCGGCCGGCGACGAGGGCGGCCACGGCGTTCACCGTGGTCTCCCCCACCTTTCCGGCGACCAGCGAGCGGAGCAGCTCGGCACGGTCCTCACCGGGGCGCGACGGGTCGGTCAGCGCCCGGCGCAGCGGGATCTGGGCGCGCAGCAGCCCGGCCACCGACAGGATCTCGTCGGCGACCGCGGCCAGCTGCTCGGCCGAGGCCGACGCGGTGTCCGCGGTGAGCCGCTCCGACGCCGCACCGTAGGCCTCGCGGCTCACGCTCGACATCAGCGCCGCCCACCCGCGACGTCAGCCGCGCCGAGCTCGTTGATGAAACGGTCGACGGTGCCCTGGGTGCGGGCCTCGTCGGCGAGAGCCTCGCCGACGATCTTGCTGGCCAGGTCGACGGCGAGGCTGCCGACCTCGGTGCGCAGTTCACGCACGATGGACTCACGCTGCGCGGCGAGCTGCTCGTTGCCGGCCGCGATGATGCGGTCCGACTCCTCGCGAGCCTTCGCCAGCACGTCCTGACGGATGCCCTCGGCGTCCGCCCGGGCCTCGTCACGGATGCGCGCGGCCTCGGTGCGAGCCTCGGCGAGCTGAGCCTTGTACTGCTCGAGCAGCTCGTTCGCCTCGGCCTGAGCCGTCTCGGCACGCTTGAGTCCGCCCTCGATGGCGTCCACGCGAGCCTGGAACGTCTTCTCCATCATGGGGAAGACGAACTTCATCAGTACAAAACACAGCACGGCAAAGGCCACCGACCCGACGACGATCTCCTGCCAAACAGGAATGATCGGGTTGTGGACCGTCTTGGCGCCTTCTTCAGCTGCCAGATAGAAGTCGATCATAACCACCTCCTAACAAGGCAGAAGGTCAGACGATCGGGCCCTGCCAGATGAAGCCGAACGCGATACCCAGAAGGGCCAGCGCCTCGATGACGGCGAAGCCGATCCAGACGTAGGGCAGGGTCAGGCGGGACGACTCCGGCTGGCGAGCGGTGGACTGGATGTAGGCCGAGAAGACCAGACCGACACCGATGCCGGGGCCGATGGCAGCGAGACCGTAACCGATGGCGGCGGTGCTGCCCTCAACGGCGGCGAAAAGGTCCATTGCTAGTTCCTCCTGGTATCTCGCGTGACTGTCACGCGGGACGACAACGGGGTGTTACGGAGTTCCTGGGTGGTGCTCAGTGCTCGTCCGCGAGCGAGCCTTGGACATAGCTCGCGGTCAGCACCGTGAAGACGTAGGCCTGCAGGCAGATCACCAGGAACTCCAGCATCGTGAGTGCGATGGTGAGCACCCAGGAGAGCAGGGAGATCGGCGCGAGCAGTGCGTTGGCGTTGATCATCGCGAAGCCGCCGAGGGTGAAGACCAGCAGCAGCATGTGACCGGCGAACATGTTGGCGAACAGACGAACGGCGAGCGAGAACGGCCGGACGATGAAGTTCGAGAAGAGCTCGATCGGAACCAGCAGCGGCAGGATGAACCACGGCGCCGGCGGGATCAGAGCGTGCTTGAAGTACTTCAACGGACCGTGGTGCCGCATGCCCACGTAGATGAACATCACGTAGCTGATCACCGCGAGGATCGCCGGGAACGCGATGTGCGACATCGGCGAGATCTGGACCAGCGGCACGATGCCGAAGAAGTTGTTGACCAGAATGAAGAGGAACAGCGTCGTCAGGTACGGCGCGAAGCGCACACCCGCCGGGCCGATCATCTCGACCGCGATGTTGTTACGAACGAAGCCGTAGGCGCTTTCGGCCATCCACTGCTTCTTCGTCGGGACCAGCTGCGGCTTCCGGTAGGACACCAGGAAGAACACGATGATCAGCGCGACAGCCACCCACACCAGGAGGGTGACCTTCGTGAACCAGTAGTTGTTCTCCGCGCCCCACGGCAGGATGCTGGGCAGGTAGAAGTCCTCGACGCTGGGCGGGAACTCTGCCGCGAGGACCGTCGACTGACCGATCACCATGGCCCTTTCCTGTCAGGCGCCGAGCCGGCGCACGATGAGGTACACACCCCCGGCAACCCCGAGGACCGCGCCGAATCCGGCGAAGATGCCTCTGGTGCCGACGAAGTGGTCGACAAGCCAGCCGATCCCGCCCCAGACGACCATGCCCGCGATGAGGTAGGAGACCGCGGTCATGCCCACACCCGTGTCGGGTGGGTTCGGACCGTTGTCGCCGCGGGATTCGTGGGGAGGTTCTTGGCCGGTCATGACGGCCCGAACGATATCAGCAGGTAACACGAAGCAAAGGGGGACCCCCCGCACAACCGCAGTTGTCCAGGCGTCAGGGGTCTCGCGACTGGAGGACACGGTACTCCTGTCGCGCACAAAGGGAACACGGCACGGCCGAACGGGTCACCGTTTCGTGGCTTCTGATCGAGCACCACCCCTTGGAACAGGGGGAACATGAGTGTTCTAGATCACCTCAGGGCGGGTTCGCCGGTACATCCACCAGGCTTGCACACCGGTCCAGACGATCACCCCGGCCACGATGCCCAGACCGAGGGCCGTCTTTCCCTCCCAGTCCGCCGAGACACCGAAGGCCAGAACGACTCCCAACAAGGTGTATTTGACCATATATGTGAGAAGTCCGAGGGGCATCAGCAGAGATGGCCGCACGGTGTCCGCCCAGGCGATGACGAGCGTCGACATCGTGTAGCTCAGGATCACGACCAGCACGCCGGTCGCGGCGCCCACCGCTCCGGCGGGCCCCTGCGCCAAAAAGCCGGCCGACGCGGCACAGAGCAGCAACGCCGCGGAGACGGCGGACAGGAACGGCAGATGCTCCACCCGCCAGCGCGGGTCGGCCGGCAACGCCGGCAGGTCGGGCAACGGGGTGTCGTCCACCTCCTCCGGGAGATGGACCTCCTCGACCAGATCGTCCCGACTGCCGGTCAAACCCTCGCCCCTTCCTCCTGCCCCGCGTAGCAGGGGAACCGCCGGATGAGCCCGGACACCTCCTCCGCCACCTCCGCGAGGCGACTCGTGCCGCCCATGGTGTCCGGATCACTGCGCACCGCGGCGCCGACCAGCGCCGCGATCCGCCGCATCTCGTCCTCCCGCATGCCCTGCGAGGTGACGCTCGGCGTGCCGACCCGGATGCCGGAGGCCACCGCCGCCCTCTCCGGGTCGTACGGGATCGCGGCTTTGTTGATCGCGATCCCGGCCCGGGCGCAGCGCGCCTCCGCATCCCGGCCGTGGACGCCCAGCCCGCGCAGATCGAGAACGGCGAGATGGGTGTCCGTGCCGCCGGTGACGGGACGCATCCCCTCCCCGGCCAGACCGTCGGCCAGCGCCCGCGCATTGCGGACGGTCTGCAGAGCGTACCCCCGGAAGGCCGGTGTCCCCGCCTCGCGCAGGGCGACCGCCTTCGCCGCGACGGCGTGCATCATCGGACCGCCCTGTGCGAACGGGAAGACCGCCTTGTCGATCCGCTTGGCCAGGTCGGCCCGGCACAGGATCATGCCGCCCCGGGGGCCGCGCAGCGCCTTGTGCGTGGTGCAGGTGACCACATCGGCGAACGGGACCGGCGACGGGATGGCCCGGCCGGCCACCAGGCCGATGAAGTGCGCCGCGTCGACCAGGAGGTAGGCACCCACCTCGTCGGCGATCTCCCGGAACCGGGCGAAGTCGATCAAGCGTGGGTAGCAGGTCGCGCCGCAGATGATCAGTTTCGGGCGGTGGGCGAGGGCGAGATCACGGACCTCGTCGTAGTCGATCTCCTCGGTGTCCCGGGCGACGTGGTAGCCGATCGGATGGAACCACTTGCCGGAGAAGTTGGCCCGGCTGCCGTGGGTCAGATGACCGCCGTGCGGCAGGCCCATCGCCAGCACCGGATCGCCCGGTTCGGCCAGTGCCGCGTACGCCGCCAGATTGGCCGAGGCCCCGGAGTGTGGCTGGACGTTGGCGTGCTCGGCGCCGAACAGTTCCCGGGCCCGGTCGACCGCCAGTTCCTCGGCCCGGTCGACCTGCTCGCAGCCGCCGTAGTAACGCTGCCCGGGGTAACCCTCGGCGTACTTGTTGGCCAGGGTCGAACCGAGCGCGGCGAGCACCGCCGGCGAGGTGAAACTCTCGCTCGCGACCAGATGCAGGGTCTCCCGCTGCCGGGTCAGCTCGCCGAGCAGCACGGCGGCGATGTCCGGATCGGCGCGCTCCAGCGCGGCGAAATCCGGGCCCCAGAAGGTGCCCATCAGGCCTCCCGCGTTCTTCGGCCGTACCGCATCCCCCGCCGGAAACGAGCATATGGCTTCGCACCCGGGGTCGGCGGGCACAGTCTCGAGTACGGGACGACATCGGTCTCCCGATACGGAAGGGGTTCACTCTGATGCGTTGCCTGGTCACCGGCGCGACCGGTTACATCGGGGGCCGCCTCGCCCCGCGTCTGCTCGAGGCCGGCCACGACGTCCGCTGTCTGGCCCGCAGCGCCGGCCGGCTGCGGGACGTGCCGTGGGCCGACCGGGTCGAGATCGTCGAGGGCGACCTGTTGAAACCGGACACGCTCCGCGCCGCGATGGAGGGTGTCGACGTCGCGTACTTCCTGGTCCACTCGCTCGGCCAGCGGGACTTCGAGCGCCGCGATCGGGACGCGGCACACCATTTCGCGGACGCCGCCCGCGCCGCCGGGGTGAAGCGGATCGTCTACCTGGGCGGTCCCGAGCCGGATGCCGGCGACCGGCCCTCGCCGCACCTGCGGTCCCGTTCCGAGGTGGCGCACATCCTGCTGGACAGCGGGGTACCCACCGCGGTGCTGCGCGCCCCGGTGATCATCGGTTCCGGGTCGGCGTCGTTCGAGATGCTCCGCCACCTCACCGAACGGCTGCCCGCCATGATCACGCCGCGCTGGGTGCACAACCGGATCCAGCCGATCGCCGTCCGCGACGTGCTGCGGTACCTGGTCGGGGCGGCCGGGCTGCCCGCCGGGGTGAACCGCGGTTTCGACATCGGCGGCGCCGACGTGCTCACCTACGCCGACATGATGCGCCGGTACGCCCGCGTCGCCGGACTCCCGCCGCGGATCATCGTGCCCACCCGGGTCCTCAGCCCGTGGCTCTCCGCGCACTGGGTCGGCGTGATCACCCCGGTGCCCAGCGGTATCGCCCGCCCGCTGGTCGCCAGCCTGGTGCACGAGGCGGTGGCCCGGGAGAACGACATCGCCGACCTGATCGACGGGCCGGTCCTCGGTTTCGACGAGGCGGTCCGCCTGGCCCTCGGCCGGATCCGCGACGCCGACGTGGAGACCCGCTGGTCCAGCGCGCTGGGCCGGGACACCGCCGCCGATCCGCTGCCCAGCGACCCGGACTGGGCCGGCGCCAGCGTCTACATCGACGAGCGCTGCCGGGAGGTGCCGGTCTCCCCGGACCGGCTGTGGCACGTCGTCGAGGGGATCGGCGGCGAGAACGGCTGGTACTCGTTCCCGCTGGCCTGGTCGGTGCGCGGCTGGCTGGACCGGCTGGTCGGCGGCGTCGGCCTGCGGCGCGGCCGCCGGGACCGGCACCGGCTGCGGGTCGGCGAGGCCCTCGACTGGTGGCGCGTCGAGGAGATCACGCCGGGGTCGCTGCTGCGGCTGCGCGCCGAGATGCGGGTGCCCGGGCGGGCCTGGCTGGAGATGACCGTCGTCCCGGACGAGGCGGGCGGCAGCGTCTACCGGCAGCGCGCGATCTTCCTGCCCCGGGGACTGGCCGGACATCTGTACTGGGCGTCGGTGCTGCCGTTCCACGGGATCGTCTTCAACGGGATGGCCCGCAACATCACCCGGTCCGCCGAGTCGGCGCCGAACGAACCGGTCGGCGCGCACTCCGGGTGACCCGGCAAGGGGCCGCGGCCGCCGGACGGCTGGGACCGGGCAGGCGGCCGCGCTCGGGGCCACCACTGGCGGCCTTCGACGCGTACCCCCTGAGGGTTTCAGACGGCAGTGGCGCGCGAGAGACGATCTCGCACGGCCAACCACTCCTCGGAGCCGGGTGGGGACTGGATCAGGATCGTGCTGACGCCCGCGTCGTCGAGGCGGTGCAGGGCCGCGTAGAGATCGGCGGCGTATTCCCGCGGATCGGCGGAGAGGATCTCCAGCTTCGCGGCCCCGCCCTGGTAGGGGGCCTTCTCGTGGGTCAGCACCCCGGCATCCGGCGGAAGATCGGAAAGATCCGAGACATCGGGTACGAGCACCGCCCGCGCCCGTGGCGCGTAGTGCCGCCGGCTCATCCCCGGAGACGGCCGGGCGGTCCCGTCGGCCGTCGCGGACGACGGCAGACCGATCGTGCCGGTGACGTCACGGAGTTCCCGCAGGCCCAGCGCCCCGGGACGCAGCAGCACCGGCACCGGATCGGTCAGGTCGACGACGGTCGACTCGATGCCCCAGGCGCACGGGCCGCCGTCCAGGATCAACGGCACGTCGGGCAGGCTGCGCCGGACGTGCTCGGCGGTGGTCGGCGAGATGCTCTCCGACCGGTTCGCACTGGGCGCGGCGAGCGGCAGACCGCACTCCCGCAGCAGACGCAGCGCCACGTCGTGGGCGGGCACCCGGACCGCGACGGTGTCGTTCGCCGCGCCGATGCCGGGCAGGTGCCGGGCCCGCCGGACGACCATGGTGAGCGGGCCGGGCCAGAACCGGGCCGCCAGTTCGTCGGCGGCCGCGGGCCAGACGTCGGCCAGCGCGCGGGCCGCGGCCACGTCGGCGACGTGCACGATCAGCGGGTTCCACGACGGGCGCTGTTTCAGGCGGTAGATCTCGGCGACCGCGGACTCGGTGAACGCGTCGGCGCCGAGCCCGTAGACGGTCTCGGTGGGGAACGCGACCACCGAACCGGCCCGGAGGATCTCGGCGGCGCGCCGCAGACCCTCCTCGTCCGGCCGGCGGACGACGGTCACGGCAGCAGCAGGACGGCGAACGGGACGGTGCTGTCCTCGATCTCGTCGCCGACCCGCTGGAAGGTCTGGTCGCCGCGGCCCCACGGGTCGTCCAGGTCGTCGCCGGCCTGGGGCGCGTCGGCGCCGCGCAGCCGGGCGATCTCCTCGACGATGGCGGTGCCGCGGGCGTGCACCTCGTCGGGTTTGACCCCGGCGGGCGGCAGGGCCGCGGCGTCGACCCCGGCGAGCAGACGGCCGAACTCCCCCAGCACGAACGTGCGGGCGGCGGCGTCCGGCCGCAGGGCGACCACATAGTCGAACTGGTCGGCGGTCGCGGTCAGGATCAGATCGGCGTCGTCGAGGAAGTCGCCGCGCAGCTTGCGGGCCAGGAAACCGTCGTCGGAGCCGCCGCGGGCGCGGACCTGCCGGGCAGCCGGCGGGTTCATCTCCTCGCCCTCGTGCCAGCCACCGGTGCCGGCGCTCACACTGCGCAGCAGCTGCTCGCCGTCGACGTCACCGGACCGGTCGCGGACGGCGCGGGCCAGCAGGCGCTCGGCCATCGGGGACCGGCAGATGTTGCCCATGCAGACGTGCAGAACGGTGAACGGCGCCACGTCAGGCCTGCCCGTCGACGATGTCGGACACGACGTCCCGGAGTTTCTCCAGCGGGATGGCGCCGGCTCGCAACAACCGGGGCACGTCACCGGTCACGTCGACGATGGTGCTCGGCGCCGGGTCGGCGGCCGGGCCGGCCTCCAGGTAGACGCGCACCGCATACTCCAGTTGGTCGCGGGCCTCGTCGGCGGTGACCGGCGCGGGCGAGCCGACCTTGTTGGCGGTGGTGACCGCCATCGGGCCGACCTCGCGCAGCACCTCGAGGGCGACCGGGTGCAGCGGCATCCGGACCGCGATGGTGCCGCCGGTGTCGCCGAGATCCCATCGCAGGCTGGGCGAATGCTCCACGATGATGGTCAGCGCGCCCGGCCAGAACGCGTCGGCCAGTTCGCGGGCCGCGCGGGGCAGCGAGTAGACCAGACCGTCCAGGGTGTGCCGGGAACCGACGAGCACCGGGGGCGGCACCCGGCGGTCCGACCCGCGGGCGTGGTGCAGCTGGGTGATCGCGTGCGGGGTGAAGGCGTCCGCGCCGACCCCGTAGACGGTGTCGGTCGGCATCACCACCAGCTCGCCGCTCTTGGCCGCCTCGACGGCCGCGGCGATGCCACGGTCCCGGTCCGCCACGGTGGCGCAGTCGTAGAGCATCACGAGATGCAGTCTGCCATGCGCCTTTCCGCTGCCCTAGACGCGGCGGGCGGTCGCGTAGCGGGGACGGCCGGTGAGATCGTCGTGGGCCGTCACCTCGGTGAACCGGCCGTCCGCGCGGAGCAGGCCGGGCACCGCCGTGCCGTGCACGTCGTCGTGTTCGATACCGACCACTCCACCCGGTTTGAGCAGTTCGGCGGCGCGGTCGATCACCGGACGGATGACGTCCAGCCCGTCGTCGCCGCCGAACACCGCCTCGGCCGGGTCGTGGTCGGACACCTCGGGCGGGACGGGCGTGTCGTCCGGGACGTACGGCGGGTTGCACAGCAGCACATCGACCGCACCGTGCAGTTCGGACAGCAGCCCCGGCGCGGTGACGTCCGCCTCGACGACCTCGACCGCCGCGAAGCCGGCCGCGTTGCGCCGCAGGTAGGCCAGCGCCGCCGGCGACCGCTCCACCGCGATCACCCGGCCGGCCGCGCTCTCGTCGGCGACCGACAGGGCGATCGCCCCGCTGCCGCTGCACAGGTCGACCACGACCGACCCCGGGGCGGCGTGCTCGATCCCCCACCCGGCCAGCAGCTCGGTCTCCGGGCGCGGCACGAACACCCCGTCGCCCACCTCGAGTTCCAGGTGCCGGAAGGCGGCCGTGCCGAGCAGGTGCTGCAACGGGATCCGGCGGGCCCGGTCAGCGACCAGCGAGCGGAAGCGGTCCAGCTCGGCGGAGCGGATCGTGTCGATGAGCAGCAGGCGCCCGCGCGACACGCCGAGCACGTGCGCGGCCAACAACTCCGCATCGACCCGGGGTGATTCCACCCCGGACGCCGCGAGATCCGCGACGGCGGCCGCCAGCGCGGGGCTCAGGCGAGTACGGGGGTGTTCGTCAGGCTGCATCACGGCATAATCATGGGACGTCGCGAACGCTGGGGACCGGCCGGGTGACCCGGCGACGCGCCGAGGCCGTGGGAGGCGCCGGGTGGGTTGGTTGGACCAGCTCGCGGAACACGTCGAGGATCTGCGGCGGGCCGAGCAACTGCAGCAGAACGGGCAGTCCGCGCAGGCACTACCGATCCTCGATGCGGTGCTGGCTGCCACCGACGATCCGCCGACCCGCGCATACGCGCTCGTCCAGCGGTTCGGCGCACTGATCAATCTCGGCCGTGTCGCCGAGCTGGCCACCGCGATGACGGCCGCCTCCGCCGCGGTGCGGGAGGTGCCGGACCCCTACCTGCGCGGTCAGATGCACGCGTTCGCGGCGCTCGGCGCCCACCTGCAGAACAATCTGGACCGTGGCGTCACCCACCTGGTGCAGGCCTCCCGGGCACTCGCCGCCGTCCCGGACCGGGACACCGAGACCGCCTGGGGCTGGCACGACCTGGCCATGGCCTACTCCTACCTGGGTTTCCACGGGCAGGCGCTGACCGCGATCGAGCAGGCCCGCGAGGTGGGGGCCAGCGTCGGCATCACGCCCGAGGTCTTCGCCGCGCCCGGCATCCGGCTGCGCAACGCCGTCGCCCTCGACCACCAGGGCGACACCGACGGCTGCCTGCGGGTGCTGCGCGACATCGACGCCGAGTTGTCCCGCTACGTCGCCATCGACCAGCTGCGGCCGAGCAGCCGGGCCGTCTACGGCTACGCCCTGGCCCGGCGGGCCGCGCTGGGCGAGCCCACCGAGGCCGACGCGGCCCGCTGGCTGACCGGCGGCGGCGACAGCGTCCGCACCCGTGACCTGCGGCATCTCGGCTCGGTCTGCCTGACCATCGCGGCCGGCAAACCGGAACGCGCACTGGCCCTGCTGGAGGCCGTCGCGGTGTCGGCCCAGGTCCTCGGCGCCCCCGAACCGGCCCGGCTGCGCAGCATCTGCCACGCCGCCGCGGGCGACCACGCCGCGGCGCACCTCGCCGACCGTTACGCGTTCCGCCTCGCCGCCCAGCGCATCGACCAGCTGCGCGACGGCTACCTCGACGGGGTGGCCGCCCGGCTGGACGCGCAGGAGACACACCGCGACCCGCACCGCTACGGCGACGAGTCGATGGTCGACCCGCTCACCGGCCTGCCCAACCGCCGCCAGCTGGAACGCTACGTCGACACCCTGCTGTCGCGGGGCGAACGGGCCGCGGTCGGCGTCTGCGACGTGGTCGGTTTCACCACGGTCAACACCCGGCACGGCCGGCACCTGGGCGACCTGGTGCTGCAGCGGATCGCCGGGGTGCTGCACCGGGTGATGCGCCGCGGTGACTTCGTGGCCCGGTTCGCCGGCGACGAGTTCGTGCTGGTCCTGCCGGGCGCCGGGCCGAACCAGGCGGCCGAGGTGGCCCGCCGGATCGGGGCGGCCGCCACCTCGGAGAACTGGCAGGCCCTGGTCCCGGGCACCCCGATCGGCCTGGCGGCCGGCTGGTCCGAGGTGGGCGCCAACGGGCGGGGCCTCAGCGCCGCCCTGGCCTCCGCGGCGGCGAGCCGGAAGCCGACGTAGATGACGCTGATCGACCTCGGCGAGCCGGGTGCCGGCCCGGACGGTCGGATCAGAGCGGACCCCCAGGGGGTACGCCGTGCCGGCGTCACCCTGGTCGCGGCGCTCACCCTGCTCGGCTGCACCGGTTCGGTCCGGCCGGGCCAGCCCGGGGTGCGTCCGCTGTGGAGTGCCGTGTTCCAGGACGGTGACGGACTCGAACTGGCCGGCGACACCGCCTACCTGCTGCGCGGGCGGGACGGCGCGGACACCGAACTGATCGTCTACGACCTGGCCACCGGCGCCGAACGGTGGCGCTGGAACACCACGGACACCGTCGGCTTCCAGCAGACCCGGGACGACGCCGGCCTGCTGATGCTCGGCCTCTACCCGCAGGACGGCACCGCGGTCACGGTCGCGCTGCGCACCGACAGCGGCGCGGAGGCGTGGCGGATCAGCGGCGACATCGTGCCGGCCGACTTCGCCGACCCCGGCATGCTGATCACCGAGGACGGGCGGCTGCGGCTGATCGACGTGGCCGACGGCCGGACCCTCTGGACACGGACCGAGGCGTCCACGGACGTGGTGGTGGGCGACCACCGGGTGGTCACCACCGACACCCGCGGAGACGTGACGGTGCTGCGCTACGCCGACGCCGCGGTCCTGACGAGGCGGCGGATCCCCGCACTGGCCACCGATCCGGCCGCCAACCGGTACGTGATGCTGACCGCCGAGCAGGGGCTGCTGCTGGCGTACCACGACGCCGGGAACGGCACCGTGTCCAGCGTCTACGACCTGGACAGCCTGGAGGAGGTCCGGGCGATCGACGCCGGCGACGGTCCGCTCTCCGGGTGCGGGACGGTGCTGTGCGCGTTCACCAGGTCGGGCCTGGCGGCGTACGACCCGGGCACCGGCCGGCGGCTCTGGTCCGACCCGGAGGCGAACGGCTGGTCCGGGCTGAGCGTCGACCGCATCCTGCTCGACGACGACAGCGGGACGGCGCACACGCTCGTGGACAGCCGCACGGGAAGGCGACTGGTGGAGAACCTGCGCGGCCGGCCGGTGGACGACGAGAACGCCGGCTCCCGGGTGCTGCTGCTGCGGCCGATCACCGATCTCCAGGACCGGGTGGCGGTGACCCGGCTGGACATGGTCAGCGGCCGCCACGTCACCCTCGGGGCGCTGGCCGTGACACCGGCGCTGCAACGCTGCCGGACCGTACCCGGCTATCTGGTCTGCGAGGGTCTGGGCCGGCTGGACGTGGCGGCGGTGCCCTCGTGACCGTCATCGAGCTGGGCGAGATCGGTGAGGCCGGGGAACGCCGGTCCGGGTCCGGCCCGCGGGCGTCCCGGCGTCTGCTGACCGCCGGGGTGGTGCTGTTGTGTGCGCTGGGGCTCGGCGCGTCGGCCGGCTCGGCCGAGCCGGCCACGGTCCGTGAGGTCTGGTCGGCGCCGATGCAGCCGGACGACTGGGTGGTGGCCCGCGACGACGGCCTCTTCGCGTACACCACCGTCGACGGCCGGGCGCGGCTGACCGCGTACGAGACGGCCACCGGCACGGTCCGGTGGGCCCGCGACTATCCGGAACCGCTGACCTGGCTCTCCGGGGAGCGCAGCGGCCTGCTGCTGGCACCGGAGGACGAGCAGGTGCACACCGTCAGATACGACGACGGCTCGGTCGGCAGCCTGATGTTCGCCGCCGCGACCCGGGCCCTGGATCCGCGGACCGGGGCCGACCTGTGGCGGCAGAAAGGCGATGTCCAGCCGTCCGGCACCGGTGGGCTCCTGCTGGCCGACCGGGACGAGACGGGTGGTCTGGAGAAGCTCCGGCGGATCGATCCGCGCAGCGGCTCGATCCTCTGGGAACGTGACCTCGGCGGCTCCCAGGTGCTGGCGGCCGGCAGCGAGCACATCGTCACCGGCGACCGCCGGGGACGGCTGCGGCTGCTGCGCTACGCGGACGGCTCGGTGCTCTCCGAGCGGACGGTGCCGTGGCAGGCCAGCCTCCCGGGCGACAGCCGCGACACGGTCCTCCTGCTGCACGGGGGCCTGCTGGTGGTCGGGCAGATGCGGTCGGCCGACGGTGTGCTCACCGGGTACCGCCCGGACACCCTGGAGAAGGTCTGGGAGACGCCGAGCGGTCCGGTCGGGTTCCTCGCCGGCTGCGGGCCGGTGATCTGCGTCGACGCCGGTGACGCCCTGCTGGGGCTGGACGGCGCCACCGGGCGGTCCCGGTGGGTTCGCGAGCGGCTCCACCTGGCCTTCACGATCGGCCCGGACCGGGTGCTGGCCTCGACCGCCTCGGCCCCGCGCACCGAGCAGGTCCTGCTGGACACGGCCACCGGCCGGCGGATCGGTGGGCCGGCTCCGGGCTACCCGCTGGGCCTGGAACTGGAGAAGGCCGACCGGCTGGTGCTGTTCCACAAGGTGGTCGGCGCGACGGCCCCGCTCAGTGTGATCAGCGTCCTGGACACGATCACCGGGCGGTATGTCCGGGCCGGCATCCTCGAGTCGGTCGAGCAGGGCGTGTGCAACGCCGCCGGGCGGCACCTGGTCTGCGACCGCGACGACCGCCTGGTGGTGCTGGCGGTCGGCGACTAGGACCTGGTCGTCGCCTACGCCTTGCCGGCCAGCCGGGCCTGCCGGTCGGCGGCGGCCAGCGCGTCCAGCACACCGTCCAGTTCCCCGCCGAGCACCAGATCGAGGTTGTACGCCGTGTACCCCACCCGGTGGTCGGTGATCCGGTTCTGCGGGAAGTTGTAGGTGCGGACCCGCTCCGAACGGTCGACCGTGCGGACCTGCGCCTTGCGGGCGTCACCGGCCGCCGCGTCCGCCGCCTCCTGTGCCTGGGCCAGCAGCCGGGACCGCAGGATGCGCATCGCGGCCTCCTTGTTCTGCAGCTGGCTCTTCTCGTTCTGGCAGCTGGCCACGGTGCCGGTGGGCAGGTGGGTGATCCGGACCGCGGAGTCGGTGGTGTTGACCGACTGGCCGCCCGGGCCGGACGAGCGGTACACGTCGATGCGCAGGTCACCGGGCTCGATCTGGACCTCGACGTCCTCGGCCTCCGGCAGCACCAGCACGCCGGCCGCGGAGGTGTGGATGCGGCCCTGCGACTCGGTGACGGGCACCCGCTGTACGCGGTGCACGCCGCCCTCCCACTTCATCCGGGACCAGACGCCGTGGCCGCCCTCCGGCGCGCCCTTCGTCTTGACCGCGAAGGAGATGTCCTTGACGCCGCCGAGGTCCGACTCCTGCGAGTCGATCACCTCGACCACCCAGCCGCGGCGTTCCGCGTACCGGGTGTACATCCGCAGCAGGTCGCCGGCGAAGAGCGCGGACTCCTGGCCGCCCTCGCCCGCCTTGATCTCGATGATCACGTCTTTGGCGTCGCTCGGGTCGCGCGGGATGAGCATCTCGCCGAGCTTCTCCTCGAGCGCGGGCAGCACCGCCGCGACCGCCTCGACCTCGGAGGCGAACGCCGGGTCCTCGGCTGCCAGCTCCTTGGCGGCGGCCAGGTCGGCGCGGGCCGACTCCAGCTCGGTGTGTGCGGCGTACAGCGGCGCGAGCTCGGCGAACCGGCGGCCGACCCGCCGGACCAGCGCCTGGTCGGTGTGGATCGAGGGGTCCTCCATCCGCTTCTCCAGGTCGGCGTACTCGTCGAGAAGCATGGTCAGACGGTCGGTGCTCATCGAATTTCCCCCAGCGGCGACACGGACGCGGACACACGCGAACGGCGCCCGTCCCGAGAGCCGGGACGGGCGCCGTTGAAGCGGTTACTTCTTCTTCGCGGCGTTGACCTTCGCGTACTTCGCCTGGAACTTCGCCACCCGGCCCGCGGTGTCGAGGACGCGCTGCTTGCCGGTGTAGAACGGGTGGCAGGCGCTGCAGGTCTCGACGCGGATCTCGTCGCCCTTGGCGGTGCTACGGGTGGTGAAGGTGCTGCCGCAGGAGCAGATCACGTTGGTGGTCGTGTACTCCGGGTGGATGCCGCTCTTCATGTCTTCTCGGTCCCTCTCGATGATCGGGTCGCCGGGTCGCCGTTCTTCCACGATTGGCGTGAACCGGAACCCCTACTGGCCGATGTATCAGTCTGCCATGACCTCCGTACCCGACGGAAATCAGGCGGCGCAACTGGATACGCCCTGGATAACGTGAGCACCCCTTCCGGAATTCCCGCAGAGAACAGGCACCGTGATGACCCTGCTCCACGACGTCCTCGATCCGGCCGAACTCGCCGCCGCCATCGACGGAGGCCTGGTCAGGGTGCAGCGCCATCCCACCCTCGACCTGCGGATCCACAACTACACCGAAGCCTGCCAGTACGCCGCGGCCTGGACGCCGGTGACGCTGGCCTGCCGCGGTCTGATCGTGGACGCGGACGGCCGGGTGCTGGCACGCCCGTTCCCCAAGTTCTTCAACCACACCGAGGGGCACGCTCCGGTGCTCGATCCGGGCGCCGCGGTCAGCGTGACCGACAAGGCGGACGGCAGCCTCGGGGTGATCTACCACGACGGCTCCGGCTACGCCGTCGCCACCCGGGGGTCCTTCGCGTCGGCTCAGGCCGTTCATGCCACCGACCTTCTGCGTACGCGTTATGCGCAGTTCCGTCCGCCGGCCGGCCTGACCGTGCTCGTGGAGATCATCTATCCGGACAACCGGATCGTCGTGGACTACCGCGGACTCGACGATCTGGTGCTGCTCGGGGCGGTCGACATCGCCACCGGCCGCTCGTACGGGCCGTCCGCGGTGCCCGGCTGGCCGGGACCGGTCGTCGAGTCGTTCGCCTACGCGACCCTCGCCGAGGCGCTGGCCGCCGAGCCCCGTGCCGGGCGGGAGGGCCTGGTGGTGCACTTCACCGAGGCCGACCAGCGCGTGAAGATCAAGTACGCGGACTACGTACGGTTGCACCGTCTGGTCACCGGCCTCACGCCGCGGACCGTGTGGGAGATCCTCGCCGCCGGCGGCGACCTGGACGACCTGATCGCCCCGCTGCCGGACGAGTTCCACCGGTGGGTCCTCGGCATCGCCGCCGAGCTGACCGCCCTCGTGGACGCCCGTGCCGCCGCGGTCGAGGCCGCCTACGAGAAGATCGTCGCCACCCTCCCGCAGGGCTGGGGACGCAAGGAGTTCGCCGCCGAGGCGCTGCGCACCGATTTCCGGGGCGAGCTCTTCCTGCGGCTCGACGGCAAGGACTACCGTCCCGGCCTGTGGCAGCGTGCGCGGCCGGCCGGTGACGGCAGCATGGGGGAGAACGAGGAATGACGCGACTGCTGATCACCCGGGGGCTGCCCGCCTCCGGCAAGACCACGTTCGCCCGCAAACTGCAGCCGGACGTGCTCCGGGTCAACCGGGACGACCTGCGGCGCATGCTGCACGGTCGGCGCCTCTTCACCCAGGCGGCCGAGGCGCAGGTCACGCACGCACAGCGGTCGTCGGTCGAGGCCCTGCTGCGGGCGCACGCCAGCGTCATCGTCGACGACACCAACCTGCGCGCCAAGACGGTCCGCGAGTGGGCCGAGATGGCCGCCCGGTTCAACGCGTCGTTCGAGGTGCACGACTTCACCGACGTGCCGGTGGACGAGTGCGTCCGGCGCGACGCGGAGCGGCCGGAGGACGACCGGGTCGGCGAGGACCCGATCCGCCGCATGCACCAGCGCTACCTGGCCGGCAAGAACCTGCCGCTGCCGATCCCGTTCGTGGACCGGGGCGGTCCGGGCGTGGTCTACGAGGCCGACGAGTCGCTGCCGCCGGTGGTACTGGTCGACATCGACGGCACCGTCGCGCTGATGGGCGACCGCAGCCCGTACGAATGGTCCCGGGTCGGTGAGGACTCGCCGAACCCGGCGGTGATCGCCGCCGTCCGGGCCATGCACGCCGCCGGCCACGCGATCGTGTTCTGCTCCGGGCGGGACGCGGCCTGCCGTGCGGAGACCGAGGCCTGGCTGGAGCTGTTCGTGGGGGTGCCCTACGAGGCGCTGTTCATGCGGCCGGAGGGCGACAGCCGCAAGGACTCGATCGTCAAGCGCGAGATCTTCGACGAGCAGATCCGTGATCGTTGGCGGGTCGTGGGGGTGTTCGACGACCGCCGGCAGGTGGTACGTATGTGGCGATCGCTGGGCCTGACCGTGTTCCAGGTGGCGGAGGGTGATTTCTAGGTGAAGTACCCGCGGACGTTCCACCTGCCGGACTCCCCCGGCGCCTCGGGCGACGACCGGATCCAGCCGGATCTGTCGTGGCTCGACGGCGAACTGGTGGTGACCGAGAAGATGGACGGCGGGAACCTCACCTTCACCCGGGACTCGATGTACGCCCGGTCGCTCGACTCCGGCACCCACCCGTGGGACCGGCCGGCCAAGGCGTTGTGGGCGATGACGGCGTACCGGATCCCGGATCAGTGGCGGGTCTGCGGCGAGTCCATGTGGGCCCGCCGCAGCGTCGCCTACGCCGACCTACCCGGCGTCTTCCTGGTCTTCGGCATCTGGGACGAGACGGACACCCTGCTGGGCTGGGACGACACCGTCGACTGGGCCCGGCGCCTGGAGTTGCCGATGGTGCCGGTGCTCTACCGCGGCGGCAGCATCACCGAGGCCCGGACGGCCTGGTCCGCGCAGCGCGACGACGACACCTCGGAGGGCTTCGTCATCCGGGCCGCCGGCCGGATCACGGCCGCCGACTTCGACCGCAAGGTGCTCAAATGGGTGCGCCCCGGTCACGTCCGCACCGAGGCGTCCTGGCGGCACCGGGACGACTTCCCGCTCAACGAGTTCGCTTGAGCTCCTCCTCGCTGCGCAGCACACAGAACTCGTTGCCCTCCGGGTCCTGGAACACCACCCAGCCGGTGCCGTCCGGCTGACGCAGGTCGGCGACCGGTTTGCCGCCCAGCCCGATCACCCGTTCGACCTCGGCGTCCCGGGTGCCGTCGGCCGGCCGCAGGTCGAAGTGGAGGCGGTTCCATTCCGCGCCCTTGGGTTCGGCCACCTCGATGAAGAGCACCTTGTGCCGCCCGTCCCGCGACATGATCAGGCATTCCTCGTGGCCCGGCTCGTTGGGATCCGCCGGGTCGTCGACGTAGTCCAGCAGTTGCCGCCACCACTCGCTCAGCGCGTAGGCATCGGTGGCGTTCACGGTCGTGTGTGAGATGAACGACGTCATCCGCTCAACCTAGGACACCCCTGGGCCAGGCGCGCGGCCTCGTCGTCCAGATAGAACGCCGGGCGCAGGTCCATCTCCTGGTAGTAACGGTGGAAGACCCCGGTGATGCCGCCGGACATCGGCGGGACGATCCAGGTCCAGTCGGCCGGCACCGGACGGCCGGCCCGCTCCTCGTTGCGCAGGTGCGTGAGGAACCGCTGCGACTCGGTGTGGTGGTCGGACATCTTCACCCCGGCCCGCTCGAAGCTGTGCAGCACCGCCCGGTTCAGCTCGACCAGGGCGCGGTCCCGCCACAGCGTCGACTCCCGGCTGGTGTCCAGCTCCATCCGGGCGGCCAGCAGCGGCAGCATGTCGTACCGGTCGCCGTCGGCCAGATTGCGCGCACCCAGCTCGGTGCCCATGTACCAGCCGTTGAACGGGGCCAGCGGGTAGTGCACCCCGCCGATGGTGAGCCGCATGTTCGCGATCGCCGGCACGGCATGCCAGCGCAGGCCCAGTTCGGCGAACCAGGCGTACTCGGGATGGGTCAGCGGCACCTCACGGACGGCGCGTTCCGGGAGTTCGTACAGCCGGACGCCCTCGGCGGGGGTCTCGATGACCAGGGGCAGGACGTCGAAGGCCTCGCCCTTGCCGCGCCAGCCACAGGCGTGGACCGCCGCGGTGAGCGCCTGCTGGCGGGGGTCGCCGATCGTCTGCCCGGCGTCGGTGCGGTACCCGGCATAGCGAATCAACTGCTCGTTCCAGACCTTGGCGTACGGCAGGCCGGGCTGAGCGGCGGCGAAAACGCTGATCACCGGGCGGATCGCGGTGTCGCCCGCGGCCCGCAGATGCCCGACGAGGAGCGAGAAGATCTCATCGGCGGTACGGGCCCGGCGCCGGTCCAGCACCAGCAGGCTGCGCCAGTAGAGCCGTCCGATGCAGCGGCTCGCGTTGCGCCACGCCATCCGGGCGCCGTGCGTCAGCTCCTCGGTGGTGTGCACGTAGGTGCCGGTGGCGGCGATCTGCGCGCGGACTATCGCCAGCCGCGGCTCCACCGGCCCGAGCCGGGGGTTCTCGGTGTAGCAGCGGCGCAGGAAGTCCTCGGCCTCCTCGGGATCGGCCGGCGCATCGCGGTCCCAGGGTTCGGTGGGCTGGTCCCGGTAGCCGGGCACGGTCATCGAGCGCCTCCGAGGTAGCGAATGGATACCGGAGGTTCGCACGACCCCGTACGGGGCGAATCAGACAAGTTGTGCGACAAAAGCGACGCAGCCCACCCGATCGGGTGGGCTGCGTCGCTTTTGCGTGGTTACTCGCCAGGAGTGGACTTGGCGATCTGCATCAGGAACTCGATGTTGGTACGCGTCTGCTTGAGACGGTCCATCAGCAGGTCCAGAGCAGCGCCCGACTCCAGCGAACTGAGCACCTTGCGGAGCTTGTGGATGATCGCCAGCTCCTCCTTGCCCAGAAGGATCTCTTCCTTACGGGTGCTGGAGGCGGAGACGTCCACGGCCGGGAAGATGCGCTTGTCAGCGATCTTGCGGTCGAGCTTGAGCTCGGCGTTGCCTGTGCCCTTGAACTCCTCGAAGATGACCGTGTCCATCATCGACCCGGTCTCCACCAGCGCGGTCGCGAGGATGGTGAGCGAGCCACCGTTCTCGATGTTGCGCGCCGCGCCGAGGAAGCGCTTCGGCGGGTACAACGCGGTCGAGTCGATACCACCCGACATGATCCGGCCGGAGGCCGGCGCGGCCAGGTTGTACGACCGGCCGAGACGCGTCACCGAGTCGAGCAGCACGACCACGTCGTGGCCCAGCTCGACCAGCCGCTTGGCCCGCTCGATGGCGAGCTCGGCGACCGTGGTGTGGTCCTGCGGCGGACGGTCGAACGTGGCCGCGATGACCTCGCCCTTCACCGTGCGCTGCATGTCGGTGACCTCTTCGGGCCGCTCGTCCACCAGCACCACCATCAGGTGGCACTCCGGGTTGTTGTGCGTGATGGCGTTGGCCAGGGCCTGCAGCACCATCGTCTTACCGGCCTTCGGCGGGGAGACGATGAGCGCGCGCTGGCCCTTACCGATCGGCATCACCAGGTCGATGATGCGGGTGGTGAGGATGTGCGGCTCGGTCTCCAGCCGCAGACGCTCCTGCGGGTAGAGCGGCGTGAGCTTGTAGAACTCGGGACGCCGGCGGGCCTCGTCGGGCTCCATCCCGTTGATGGTGTCCAGACGGACCAGCGGGTTGTACTTGTCCCGGCGCTGCTCGCCACCGGTGTCCCGCGGGGCGGACCGCACCGCGCCGGTGACCGCGTCACCGCGGCGCAGACCGTACTTCTTGACCTGCGACATGGACACGTAGACGTCGTTCGGGCCGGAGAGGTAACCGGTGGTCCGCACGAACGCGTAGTTGTCCAGCACGTCCAGGATGCCGGCGACCGGGACGAGAACCTCGTCCTCGGACACGTGCGGCTCCCGGCCGCCACCGTCGCGGCGGTTGTCGTCGCGCTGGTTGTCGTCGCGGTCCCGGCCACGGCGGCGGTCACGGAACCGGCTGCGCCGGCTCCGGCGGCCGGCGTCGTCGTCGCCGTCGTCGTCGTGGCCCTGGTCGGCGCGCGGACCACGGTCGCCGCGGTCGCCGCGGTCCCCCCGATCGCCGCGGTCACCACGGTCGTCGTTGCGGTCGCGCTGACCGTCACGCTGGTTGCGCTGCCGGTCCCGGTTGCGCTCGCCGCGCTCCGGGCGGTCGCCCCGCTCGGGGCGCTCGGCACGCTCGACCGGCTCGGTGGCCGGGGCCTCGGGGGTGGAGGTCGCGGCGGGGGCCGCCGCTGCGGCGCCGGCGGGCGCGGCCTCCACACTCTCGGCGGGCGCGGTCTCCCGCGTGCTCTGCCGGGAGCCACGCTCACGGCGGCTCCGGGACGGACGCTCCGCCGCCGGAGCGGCAGGCTGCTCGGCCGGGGCGGCAGGGGCCGTGACGGCCGGGGCGGCTGCGGTCTGCGGCGCGGGGGTGGTCTCCGCCGGGGCGGCCTTGACCGGTGCGGCCTGCGCCGGGGCGGGAGCCGTGGTGACGGTCTCGGAGCTGTTGGAGCGCGGACGCGGGGCCGTCTCGGCCGGGGCGGAGCCGCCGCTCTGACGCTCGGAGATCGCGGTGATCAGCTCACCCTTGCGCATCCGGGCGGTACCGGAGATGCCGAGGGAGGCGGCGAGGCTCTGCAGCTCGGGCAGCAGCATCGCGGAGAGCCCGGTGCCGCCACGGCGGCGCTTCGTGGCAGTCGCGGTGGTGCCTGCGCCGTCAGCGACGTCAGAAACACCCGACGTCACGTCGGTGGTGTCGCTCAATGGATTCCTTCCGTCGGAAAAAACCGAGATCACCCGGAACTGCAGCCTGGGCCGGGTGCCCTCGGAACCCGCTTCGCAGCAGCGGCGCGGGAGTTCGTGCAGCACGGCAGCTCGACCGGTATCCCTGCCCGTCAGGGCTTGACGGGTAGGTCTCGGCGATTGCAGCGATTATCAACTGCTGCCCGGCGTGTGCCTTGATGAGAGTTGAGACAGGCCATGAAGGCCCAGAAATCTCGGGGGTGCGCCGAACCGCAGAGATCGCTTGCTTCGCGGCTGTGCTAGGTCTTGAGCGTAGTCAACTCGTGCGACCTGCGGCAACAGGGCCCCGCTCGGCGTGTTCCACCATACCCCCTTTCACACGAGCACCGGCGTCATCCACGCCCAGCACTTCGCCGCGCCACTGCGCACCCGCTGCGAAATCGGCCGGGACCTCGGACAACGCCAGCACGGTGGGACCCGCGCCGCTGATCACCGCGGCCACCCCGGCAGCCCGCAGCGCCGCCACGAGGGCCGCCGATTCGGGCATCCCGGCGGCACGGTAACCCTGGTGGAGCCGATCCTCGGTGGCCGGGAACAGCAGGGACGGGTCCCGGGTGAGGGCGTGCACCAGCAGCGCGCCCCGGCCGGTGTTGAAGGCCGCGTCGGCGTGCGGCACCTCGGCCGGCAACGCGGCCCGGGCGGTCGCGGTGTACCCGCGCTCGGCGGGGACGAACACCGTCGGCCGCACGCCGTCGGCCGGCGACAGGCGTACCGCCCGGGAACCGGTCTCCTCGGTCCAGGCGATGGTGAAACCGCCCAGCAGGCAGGGCGCGACGTTGTCCGGGTGCCCCTCGAGCCGGCCCGCGATGCGCAGCGCGGCCGCGTCGTCGAGCAGCTCCAGACCACCCCGGACCAGGCCACGGGCCAGTTGTACGCCGCCGACGATGGCCGCCGACGAACTGCCCAGCCCGCGCGCCTGCGGGATCCGGTTGACGCACTCGACCGCCAGGCCGGGCGGACGCTGCCCCAGCTCGTCGAAGGTCGCCAGCATCGAACGGATCACCAGGTGATCGGCGCCGGTCGGCAACTCCCCCGCACCCTGACCGGTGACGGTCACCGAGAATTCGCCGTCGGTCACCCGCGCGGTCAGATCGTCGTAGAGCGTCAGCGCGAGACCCAGCGCATCGAAGCCGGGCCCGAGATTGGCGCTGGTCGCCGGAGTGCTGACCGAGACCGGTTCAGTGACGAAGGACAGACCCATCGCCACATGCTATGGGGTGATCATCTCAACCGAAGCGCCCCGCCCCTGGTAATCCCGCATGTCGAATCGACGACGCTCCGGATTCATGCCTTTTCACTCGCGACGGGGGTGCCCGCCGTCCACCGGGTCACGATCCACCAGCCGACCGCGTAGACCATGGTGATCGAGGCGCAGGTGGCGATCACCACCGACGGGTCGACGTGGTCGATCACCGCGCCGGCGCCCAGCTGACTGATGGCGATCGCCAGCGTCGCCAGCATCATGTCGGTGGCGAACACCCGGCCGCGCAGCTCGTCCGGCACCTCACCCTGCAGCGCGTAGTTCGACAGCACCCAGTTGCTGCCACCGGCGAAGTGCGCGACGAAGACCAGCACCAGCACCGCCGGGAACCACGGGACGAACGCCACGCCGAGGTAGCCGACGCCGTACAGGCCCATCGACAGGGCCAGCGCGGTCAGCAGCCAGCGCGGCCGGTCCAGCACCGGCCGCATCACCATCGGCCCGATCAGCGCACCCGCGCCCCGCAGCGCGAAGAGCAGGCCGGCCCCGATCGCGCCGGCCCCGTGCGCCGCCGCGATCAGCGGGAAGACTGTCAGCACGCCGTTACCCAGGCCGACCGCGGACTTCACCGTGACCAGGGCCCGCAGCCGGGGCCGGGCGCCGATGTAGCGCAACGCCTCGAGCAGGGCGTGCATGGTCGGCTGCGGTGCCCCGCCGGCGCGCGGCGCCTGCAACGGGCGCCGGATCAGGCCGGTCAGCAGGCTTCCGGCCAGGAGCAGGACCGCGGTCACCGCGAAGCAGACGTACGGCCCGGCGGCGCTGCTGACCACGCCGCCCAGGGAGGCGCCGACCACCGTCATCGTCCCCCAGGCCGACCCGGCGACGGCGTTGGCGGCCGGCCGGTCCACCGGGTCCACCACGTTGGGCAGGGCGGCCGAGGCGGCCGGCGAGTAGAACGCCTTCGCCACCGCCATCGCGCCGACCGCGACCAGGGCCAGCGGCGCCGTCGCCGCGGACCGCACCGCGAACAGCAGCAGCACCGCGGCGAACGAGGCGAAATTGGCCAGCACCAGGATCCGGCGCCGGTCCAGCCGATCGGCGATGGTGCCGGTGAACGGCAGGAGCAGCGCGGTGATCCCGGTGTCGGCGGCGAGCACCAGAGCGCCCCAGGCGCCACTGCCGGTCAGTTCCGGCAGGAGCACCAACAGCGGGACCATGACGAACCAGTCCGCGCCGAAGACCACGAGTTCAGCCGCGAAAAGGCGACGGAAATCACGATTGCGGGTAAGGACCGAAAGGGTGGGTGGCACCTGGCGACTTTACGTGGTCCCCGGACACGGCGATGCCCGGCCGCGAAGGACCGGGCATCGCTGATCATCAGGTGGTCACTCCTGCTTCTTCGGCATCTTCAGCACCTCGAACTGGTCGGTGTAACCGCGCAGTGCCCCGCCGTCCTTCACCGCGGAGTCGTCCGGCACGGTCACCGGCTCCTCCTCGGCCGGCGCCTCGTCCCCGGCCGGCTCCGGGGCGGCCTTGCCGGCCCGCTTCGCCGCCCGCTTGGCCCGCGACTTCTCCTTGCGGTTCTCGACCAGGGTGTAGAGCGTCGGCACCAGCACCAGGGTCAGCAGCGTGGAGCTGACCAGACCGCCGATCACCACGATGGCCAGCGGCTGCGAGATGAAGCCGCCCTCGCCGGTGAGGCCGAGCGCCATCGGGATCAGGGCGAAGATGGTCGCGATGGCGGTCATCAGGATCGGGCGCAGCCGGTGCCGGCCACCCTCGATCACCGCCTCCTGCACACCCATGCCCGCGGCCCGGTAGTGGTTGATCAGGTCCAGCAGCACGATGGCGTTCGTCACCACGATGCCGACCAGCATCAGCACACCGATCAACGCCGGAACGCCGAGCGGGGTGCCGGTGAGCAGCAGCAGGCCGATCGCGCCGGTCGCCGCGAACGGGATCGACACCAGCAGGATCACCGGCTGCAGCAGGCTGCCGAAGGTCGCCACCATGATCACGAAGACGATCGCGATGGCGGCCAGCACGGCCAGGCCGAGCTGCTCGAACGCCTCCTGCTGGTCGGCACTGACACCACCGACGGTGTAGTCGGCGCCGGCCGGAAGGCTGATGGCCTCGAGCTTCTTCGTCAGGTCGGCGTTGACCGCGGACAGGTTGGAACCGGTCACCGTGCCGGTGACGGTCGCGGTGCGGTCGCCGTCGACCCGGTTCACCGTCGCCGGGCCGGCCACCTCCTCGACGTCGGCGACCTGGTCCAGCGGGACGACGCCCTTGGCGGTGGTCAGCGGCAGGGCCCGGACCGCGGCGGCGTCGGCCGGCGCGGTGCCGAACGAGATCACCACGTCCTGGGTGGAGCCGTCCACCGCGATCTGCCCGGCCGGGGCGGACCGGAACATCGAAGCGACCGTCTGACCGATCTGAGCCTCGGTGAGACCCGCCGCCGCGGCGGCCTTGCGGTCCACCACCACCTGCAGTCGCGGCACGCTGGTGGACAGCGTGGTGTCCACGTCGGTGACCCCGCCGATCCCGGCCATCGCGGCCCGCACCTGCTCGGTGGCGTCGGCGAGCACGTCGGTGTCCGCGGCGTTCACCTGGACGGAGAGGCCGCTGCTGCCGACACCGGAGCTCTCCTGACCGATCTTGATCTCACCGGCGTCGGTCAGCTTCGCGAACTCGTCCCGCAGATCGCCGGTGATCTTCTCAACGTCGGCGTCCTCGTCGAGAGCCACGTTGAAGCTGGCCGTGCCACCACCGCCACCACCGGCGAACGGGTTGGCCGAGTTGCCGCCGACCGTCACCTGGTACGTCTTGACGCCCTCCCGCGAGGCGAGCAGGCTCTCCACCTTCTTGGCCGCCGCGTCGGTGGCCGCCAGACTGGCGCCGGCCGGCAGCTCCTGGCTGATCGTCAGGCTGTCCTGCCCCGACTCGTCCAGGAAGTTGGTCTCCAGCCGGGTGGACAGGGCGAACGTACCCATCAGGACGGCGATGCCGATCAGCACCGTGGTCCACCGCTTGGTGGTGGCGAACCGGATCACCGGCAGATAGCCGCGCTGCAGCGGGCTGCGCAGCTCCTTCTCCTCCGCGGCCTTGCGGACCGCCTCGCTGTCGGCGCCCGCGGCCGGCGGCTTGAGGAACCAGTACGCCAGCACCGGCACGATGGTCAGCGCCACGAACAGCGAGGCCAGCAGCGCCACCGTGACGGTGATCGCGAAGGACGAGAAGATCTGCCCGACCAGGCCGCCGACCAGAGCGATCGGGGCGAAGACGGCCACCGTCGTCAGGGTGGAGGCGAGCACCGCCCCGGCCACCTCACGGACCGCGCCGAGGATGGCGTGCACCTTCTCCTCGCCGTACTCCAGATGGCGTTTGATGTTCTCCAGCACGACGATCGAGTCGTCCACCACCCGGCCGACCGCGATGGTGAGCGCGCCGAGGGTGAGCAGGTTGAGGGTGTAGTCACCGATCCACAACGCGATCAGCGCGACCAGCACCGACAGCGGGATGGAGACCGCGGTGACCAGGGTCGACCGGATGCTGAGCAGGAAGACCAGGATCACCACGACGGCCATCAGCAGGCCGAGCAGGCCCTCGGTGGTCAGGCTCTCGATGGACCGCTCCACGTACGGCGCCTGGTCGGTGATCACGGTGAGGGTGGCGCCGGAGGACTCCTCCAGGCTCGCCAGGATGTCCCGGACCTCGTGCGAGATCTCCACCGGGTTGCCGTCCGGGCGTGCGGTGACCGCGATGCCGAGGCTGTTCACCCCATCGGTGCGGGTGTACGACTCGGCGGCCGGCAGCTTGCTCTCCACGCTCGCCACGTCACCGAGACGCACCGGGCCCTTCGAGCCGGTCAGGTAGACGCCCTCGAGCTGCTCGACGGTGGTGATCGGGGTGCCGACCTGCACGGTCAGCGACTGCTCCCCCTCGGTCACCGCGCCGGCCGGGATCGACACGCCGTTGGCCTGCAGCACGCTGGTCAGCGACGCCGGGCTGACACCCGCCGCACCGAACTTCGCCAGGTCGGGGGTGATCACGACCTGCTCGGCGCGGGCGCCGGTGACCTGGGTGTCCCGGACGCCGACGATGGCGTTGAGCTCCGGCACCACGGTCTCGTTGAGGCGCCGCAGCAGGTCGCTCTCGTCCGAACCGCCGGTGGCGGCGAGCACGATCGCCGGGATGTCGTCGGTGCCGCCGGCGAACACCTGCGGGTCGACGCCCTCCGGCAGCTGCGCCTGGATCCGGTTGAGCGAGGTGGTCACCTGGTTGACCGCGGACTCGATGTCCGTGCCGAACTCGAACATCACCACCACGCTGGAGGCGTTCTCCCGCGAGGTCGACGTGACCGTGTCGATGCCGTCGATGCCCTTGACGGCGTCCTCGATCGGCTTGGTGACCTGCTCCTCGACCGTCTCCGGCGACGCGCCGGGCAGCACCGCGCTGACGAACGCCGCGGGCAGCTCGATCGACGGGAAGAGCTGCTGCTTGAGTGAGGGGATCGCGTAGAGGCCGAACGCACTGATCACGACGGCGATCAGTGCGACCAGACCTCGGTTGGCAAGGCTGAGCCGTGTCAGACCGGACATGGGAACTCCCCCGATGAAAGTTCGGTTGATACTGATAGTTTGCCTGACGCGAACAAATGGTTTTTGACCGGGGCCTCCTGGTAGCGTCCGTCATCAGCTGGCAGCACACACGCCATCAACACGTCACAAAAGGAGCAGGCGCTGAGCCAGAAAGAGAAGCTCATCGCAGACATCATGGGCGCGCAGATCAGGCTCGAGCACCTGTTCGCCGACGATCGGTCGGACCCGCTCTTCTCCTCGCACCTGACGATGTCGCAACTCAAGATCATGCTGCTGCTCTCCCGCAACGGCGCCCTCGCCGGAAGCGAACTGGCCCGCATGGTCGGCGTCGGCGCGGCCGCACTGACCGGCATGATCGACCGCCTGGTCGTGCAGGACCTGGTGACCCGCACGGAAGACCTCCAGGACCGCCGGGTGCGCCGCATCGGCCTCACCAGAGCGGGCACGGAGCTCATCGAGGGAATCATCACCGCCGGCGCGGAGAAACAGCGCGTCCTCCTCAGCCGGCTCTCAGCCGAGGAGTTGGAGATCGTCGCTCAGGCGATGGAGTTGCTGATCCGCGAGGCGCTGGCCACGGACTTCCCGTCACCCTCTCCTTAGGGTACGAGTGAGAGCGCCCGCCGACGCCCGCTCCACCGTCTGACGCAGCTCGGCGGCCCCGGCCCGATCCACGGCGCCCGACACGATCCGCACTTCCCGGCGGCTCCGTGGCGCCCGGCGGCTCCGTGGCGCCCAACCGCTCCGTGACGCCCGGCGGCTCCGTGACGCCCCGCTCGATCCGATCCGCGTTGCCCAGCCGTCGTCAGCGGTTCCCGCAGCCCGGCAAAACCGCCGCGGACGACGGCCGCCCACCCCGAGCCGTCGTCAACGGCTCCCTCAGCCCGGCAAAACCGCCGCAGACAACGGCCGCCCACCCCGAGCCGTCCACCACAGCACGCCCAAGCCCACCGAACAGCCCCCAACAACGGCCGGGCACCCGCAGCCGTCCACCACGGCACGCTCAAGCCTGCCAGACAACACTCAACCAACGGGCTGCAAGACCCCGGCCGTCGGTCACGGCGCACATGCGAACGCGGGACAGCACTGAACGACGGGCGAACCCACGCAGCCGTCGTCCAAGGCACCTCTACGGGCGCGGCTAGTGTCCTGCGCCGGAAATTCGGTCACAAAATCTGGCGATTGATTCGAGGATCTCCTCGGCGGTCTTGGTCCAGATGAACGGGCGCGGGTTGGCG